>NZ_MVKV01000002.1:0-564312 GCF_002009645.1 Gordonia sp. IITR100
CTTTCCGTTCGACTTGCATGTGTTAAGCACGCCGCCAGCGTTCGTCCTGAGCCAGGATCAAACTCTCCATGAAAAAACCGTGAAACAAAACCAACCCCACAAGGGCCGGCGTTTCAACACAATCAGGAAAGCACAACCTGACCAAAATAAACCTAGCAAAATGTGACACCCAGGACGGGGCCCGAACGCCACACAAAAAACAAACATCTACATCCACAAAGATGCACGATGCCAAATTGGCATCAGACAATTCATCATCACACTATCGAGTTCTCAAAGAACACACACCCACCAGCTACCCACCCCACATCAGGGCTCTCACCAGCAGACTTCGCATTCAACCTTGCCAGCCACCCCGTCTCCGGGGCAACTCTTCCAGCCTACCAGACCCCACCCGCAGCCCGCAACCCCGAAGAATTCCGAACCACTGAGAGACCCAGCAACCCCAAACACTCTACCCGAGCCACAACGACTCAAGCCAAAATATTCAGGGGCGGCCAGCCAAGAAACCCGGTCTCCACTCCCCACCATCAGACCCTTCCAGGCCCTTCCGGGGCGGCGCCGTGGCTCGCTGACTTGAAGAAAGTTACGCAAGCGGATCGCTGGGGTCAAATCGCCTGCTCGCCGCCCGCCAGTACAGCCATCGTCGCAGGTCATCGCTTTCCCATCGGAGTCGAATCCCGCTGCTGCGCGCGGATTTCGGTGAATCACATCGATGTGACGTGCGTCGCAGACCGTCCTTTCGGACAGGTCATCACCCCCGGTCGGTCAGTTATGCGCAGGTCAGAGGGTTCATACGGTCGAAACATGACCGCGACCGAACTGGCCACGACCCCGACGACCGCGCCCATCGGCGCATCGCCGGTACCCGGACTCCCACCGCGGGTTGTCTCGTCCGCGCTTGTCCCCGAGGGGTTCACGCGTTGCGGTCTCCTCTCCTGGCGCCGACAGGCGGGCGTCCTGCACATCGCCCATCCCTTCGACGAGCACAGCATCTCCGACGCCGTGGTCGTCGACGGACTCGTCGCTCTCGTCGAGGCCGGCGTGTTGGCCGGGCAGTCGCAGTTCGAATCCGCCGCGATGGGGATCATCCGCACCTCGGCGAGTAGGTCCACCGACGCGTGGGCGGCTTTCTACGACAACTCGCTTCGCGAACTACGCACGGGCGCATCGGCATTCGCGCCCGTCCACAAACGCGCGCGGAGACTCGTCTCGGGCGGGGCCGTCCTCGAGGTGGGATCGTGCTTCGGCTTCTTCGCTCTCGCCTGCGCCCTGGACGGTCTCCAGGTCGCGGCCTGCGACATCTCGCCCGGAGCGGTGTCGTTGCTCTCCGACGCCGCTCACCGACTCCGACTGCCCGTCGTCGCAACCGTCGGGAACGCGATCGCTCTCCCCTACGCCGACGACTCGGCCGACACCGTCACGCTCATCCATCTCCTCGAACACCTCGATCCCGCGGGGGCGCACGCCGCGATCGGCGAGGCCCTCCGGGTCGCCCGGCAGCGCGTGGTCATCGGCGTGCCGTTCGAAGACGAGCCGAGCCCGCACTTCGGCCACCTCGTCCGGCTCACCGAGAACGACCTGTGCGGCTGGGCTCGAGCCGTCCCGCATGCCGGCGCCGAGGTCCTCGTCGATCACGGCGGATGGCTCGTCCTCACCCCCGGGTCCTGATTCCTCGAGTCCGGCCGCGGTACCGAGCGACCGCGTCATATCAGCCCGCGTTTGCTGGCGATGTACACCGCGTCGGTCCGCTTGGACACCCCGAGCTTGCGAATGATGTTGCGAATGTGGAACTTCACGGTTGACTCCGAGATGTAGAGCGTCTCGCCGATCCGCTTGTTCGACAGCCCGTCGGCGAGGAGCCGCAAGACCTCGCGCTCCCGGTCGCTGAGTGCCTCGGACTTCTCGTTCTCGCCGGACACCGCGCGGAGGACGACGGCCGCGCTGCGCGGGTCGAAGGCGCTGCCGCCGCCGGACACCGCCTGGATCGCGCGCACGAGTTCGGTCGTGTCGACATCCTTGACCACGTACCCCCGGGCTCCCGCCCGCACGGCGCGCACGACCAGATCGTCGTCGAGGAACGTGGTCAGCACCAGCGCGGCGACCTCCGGGTGGCGCTGCGCGATCTGCTCGATGAGCCGCAGCCCCTCGTACTCGGTGCCCGCCGACAGCTTGAGGTCGACCACGACGACATCGGGGTGTCGGGCGTTCACCTCGGCCAGCGCGGCGTCGGCCGATCCCGCCTCGCCGACCACGTCCACGACGTCCTCGCGCTCCAGCAGCGACCGCATCCCCTGGCGCAGGAGGGCGTGGTCGTCGACGAGAAGGGTCCGGATGGGGCGCCTGATGTCGTTGTCACTCAACCGAACTCCTTCGTTCTGAGCGGGTCGTCGGGCGTCGCGGTGCCGGCCGTGCCGATCGGCAGCACCACCGCGACGCGGATACCGCCGATGCGCGACCGGCGGATCCGCAGTTCGCCTCCGAGCTCGGCGGCGCGCGAGGACATGTTGGCCAGGCCGCGGTGCCGTCCGGCCGTGAGATCGCCGAGCGACGCAGTGCGCATCACCCGGCGCAGATGTTCGGGATCACCGACGCCGTCGTCGTCGACCGACAGTGCGACGGTGTCCATGGCGTAGGTGAGGGTCACCGTGACCTGGTGGGCACGCGAGTGTACGGCGGTGTTGAAGAGGGCCTCGCCGGCGATCCGCAGCAGGGCGTGCTGGACCTCATCGGCAAGATCGCGCTCCCGGCCGCGCATGTGGACCGCCGTGCGCAGGTCCGGCGGCATGTGCAACGAGCACAGCTCGGTCAGGACGTCGCGCACACTCGGCGACGGCGCGTTCGTGGCGTTGTTGAGCGCGTAGATGAACGACCGCAACTGCTCCACGGCCTCCTTGGTCAGCCGGCCCGCCATCTCCAGGCGATCGAGTGCGGGACCTTCGACGATGCCGCGACACAGTTCGATCTGCACCCCCGCCGACAGCACCGACTGGGTGACCGAGTCGTGGAGCTCGCGGGCGATCCGTCCGCGCTCCTCGTTGAGCACGGTCGCCCGCATCGCCGCCGACAGTTCGCGCTGGGTACGTTCCAGTTCGGTGTTGCGCTCGGCGAGTTCCATTGCGTGGCGGTCGGTCTCGGAGAACAGCTCGGCGTTGAGCAGTGCGACGATCGCCTGGCTGGCCAGGATGCGCAGCACGACGAGATCGGTGGGATCGACCATGCGACCGACCGGTGTCCAGGCCGACAGTCCCCCGACGACGTTGCCGTCGAGTTCGACGGGGACGTGGACGTGGTCCTCCTGGAGGATCGCGCCGTGCAGGACGGTCTCGTGTCCGCGGAGGATGTCGTTGAGCCGGTTGAGCACCTCGTCGGGCAGGTCGTCGGGTGTGGCGGCCCGCTCGGACCCTTCGAAGGCGTAGAGCCGACCACCGCTCGCGCTGATCAGGTGGCGCGGGGCCGACTGCTCGAGTCGGCCGTCCGCGAGCGCGAAGACGACCCAGTCCGCGCCCAGATGGTCCCGTGCCGCCTCGACGACCGCGATGACCAGGGCCTCGGGCCCCTCAGCCGTACGGACGAGCGCGCGCGAAATCCGTTCCAGCGCATCGACGACGCGACTCAGTCGCGCCTCGACACCGCGCAGCGCCGCGTAATGGCTGCCCTTGACGCTGCGGAGTCCGACCAGGCTCTCGAGGTCGGCCTGTTCGGGGAGAGCGCTTCGCTCGGGCGACGGACCGGTCATCACAGCGCTTCGGCGTAGAGGTCCCGGATGCCTGCGGCCTGCGGACGCCGCGGGTTGGTGGTCATGCACGAATCGGCCAGCGCGTGGGCGGTGAGGCGGTCGAGGTCGGCGCTGCGCACGCCCAGCGGTTCGAGCGACGCCGGCATGCCGACCCGGGCGCCGAGCGCGGCGATCGCATCGGCCAGTCGGTCGGCGACGGTCCGGGCGTCACCGGATGTCTCGACCCCGATGGCGTCGGCCAGGTCGACGAAGCCGTCGGCACACACATGGGCGTTGTAGCGGATCACGTGCGGCAGCAGGACGGCGTTGATCGCGCCGTGCGGGGCGTCGCAGTGCCCGCCGACCGGGTGACTCATCGCGTGCGTGGCGCCGAGTATCGCGTTGGTGAACGCCATCCCCGCCCGTAGCGCCGCGAGCGACATCTCCTCGGCCGCCACCCGGTCACGCGGATCGTCGACGAGCCGTTCGAGATGCGTCCACACACCGCGAATCGATTCCAGCGCAAGCGAATCCGTGAGCCGCCCGTGCGCGAGCGAGACATAGGCCTCGACGCAGTGGGTCAGCACGTCCATGCCGACCTGCGCGGTGACCTCGGCGGGCGCGGTCATCAGCAGGGTCGGGTCGCTCACCGTCACATCCGGCACCAGCGACCGCCCGATGATGGTCACCTTGGTGCGCCGCTCGGCGTCGTTGATGATGCAGAACTGGGAGACGTCCGCGCCGCTACCTGCCGTCGTCGGCACCGCGATGAGCGGTGGGAGCGGTCGCCGCGCGCGGTCGATCCCCTCGTACTCGAGGATGTGGCCGCCGTTTGCAGCCAGCACGGCGACCCCTTTCGCGGCGTCGATCACCGAGCCGCCACCCAGTGCGACGAGTCCGTCGGCGTCGTGCGCCTTGTAGGCGAGGAACGCGGCCGCGACCTCGCCTGACCGCGGGTTCGGCGACACATCCAGGTACGACGCCGCGTCGAGTCCACCGGCGCGCAGCCCGGCGATCAGCTGGGCGTACCAGGGCGTGCGCTCGAGACAACGGTCGCTGACGACGAACGGTCTGCGCATCCCGAGTCCCGCCGTCGCCACCGGCACCTCTCCGAAGGCTCCCGGTCCGAGGACGATCTCCGGGGTGTGGAACTTGGCGACCTGGCCCGAGGTCCGGCGGCGCGCGTCACCCAGCATCCGACCTGCCTCCGATCCATCCGTCCCGACCACTCCGCTCGACCACACCGGCCGGTCGTCTCACCGGTACCCCGACGCTACCCACCTCATCGGAGCGCCGCACCCAACTCGTCGCAGCGCGCGAGCATCTCGGCACCGTCGCGCACGCTGACGACGCCGCTGCAGTGGTCGGCGTAGTCGGCCATCGCGCACCCGGACTGCTGCCAGTAGCGTTCGGGTTCCGGTGTGATCCAGGCGATCCGATGCGATCGCCGGCCCACCTCGGCGACGAGGTCGACGCGCGGGTCGAGTCCGTTGCTGCGCGCGTCCCCGACGACCAGTACCGAGGTCCGTCTGCTGATCAGGTCTCCGAACTCGCCCAGCAGTTCGCCGAACATGCGCCCGTAATCGCTCGTCGCGGCGAGATCGAGACCGTCGGCGGCCAGCACCGCTGCGAGGGCCGAGTCGGCGGCCGCGGTCCGCAATGCGGTCGTGACGCGCACCGGCCTATCCACGAACGCGATGACCTCGCAACGGTCACCGAAGCGGTGCAGTGTCTGTGCCAGACGCAGGATGAACCCCGTGACCGGCCGGACCGAGAGCGAGACGTCCACGAGGACGAGCATCCGGACCGGACCGGGGCGCCGGCGGCGTCGCCACAGTTCGGCGGGCACACCGTCGGTCGCGGCCGCCGCTCGCATCGTTGCCCTGATGTCCAGCGCACCACGGTCGACCGGACGGACCACCCGTCGCGGCGCGCCGCGCATGCGCTGGATCAGCCGGTGGCACGCGCGATCGATCTCCGCCTGGTCGACGTACCCCTCGGCCCGCCGGTCCGCGCCGGACACTGCCTCGACGACTCCGTCGGCGTCCAGTCGGGCGACCAGTGCGTCGACGAAAGCACCCAGTGCGCGTTCGAGTTCGGCTCTCCGCGCATCGCCGAGGTCGTCGTTGCCGTCGGTGCCGTATGCCTTGCGCGGATCGTAGGCGTCGAGTGCGGCGAGGATGGCGTGGGCGCCGGTCAGCCCGAGCGGCCGACTCGAGACCCGGGCCGCCGATCCGGTCAGTTCGCCGACGGTCGACGAGTCGGCGGAGTCGACCTCGACCGTGTAGGTCACTCCCCCACCGGTCGTGCCGCCGTCCGGGTCGACGCCGAGCTGCTCGGCGCCGGCCGAGACGCTGAAGTCGTTCTCCTCCCGGTGAGCGCTCTCGGCGTTCCGGTGCGCGGCGTCGGGATCGTCGGCCATCAGGTGGCCGATCTCGTCGGTGTGTTCGTCGGCGCCGATCTGGCGGGCAGCGCCCTCGAATTCCTCGTCCCAGACCACGTCATCGGGCAGATCGGCCGCGACGCCGCGGGCCCGGGGAAGGTCGTCCTCGTCGGCGCTATCGGGTTCGGCGCCGAGGAAGAAAAGCTCGAAGGCCCGCTCGAAACCCGCTGTCTCGTAGCCGTATTTGACGCACACGCTCTGTAGCGCCGCACGCAGGACCGCCGGCTCGGCACAGCCGACCATCGACAGGGTCCGCCGGATCTCGATGACCTCGGCGGGCGAGGCCGCGATCCCGGAGCTCCGCAGGACCCTTCCGAACGCGACCGCGAGCAGGTCGAGCGGGTCCGCCCGCCTCGCCTTCGCGACGGGTACCGGGGTGGCCGACGCCGCAGTCATCGGCGTCATCGTCCCGGTCGGACACCCGCACTGCGGGCGCGCCCCGCTCCGAAGGCGCGCGCGGTCACCGACCCTCCGGGCGTGGTCCCGTCCACGCCGACCGGCGAGCCTGCCGGCGGCGACCCTCCGTGTTCGGAAGACAGAGCGCGACGGGCGATCTCGCCGTCCGAACCGAACTTCACGAGCAACGCCAGCAGAGCGCTGCGATGCTCGGCGTCGATCGGCGTGCCCACCTGTCCGTCCCGTGCTCCGAGGTACGAGGCGGCCCGCGCGGCGTCTATGACCTCCGCGATGGACGGACTCTTGCGCAACGGGAGATCGCGAAGCCGCCGGGCGAGGTCGACGACCTCGCCGATGATCGTCTCCTCGACGTCGGGGGCGCGGACCGCGACGATGTCCCGCTCGGTCTGCGGATCCGGGTAGTCGACCTGGAAGTGCAGGCAGCGACGTTTGAGCGCGGGCGAGAGTTCGCGGGTGTCGTTGGAGGTCAGGATGACCCACGGCGACGACCGTGCCGTGAACGTCCCGAGTTCGGGGACCGTCACCTGGCGCTCGGCGAGGACCTCGAGCATCACCGCTTCCATCGCCTCGTCGGTGCGGTCGATCTCGTCGACGAGCAGGACCGTCGGCGAGGGCGACGTGATGGCCGCCATCAGTGGCCGGGCCACCAGGAAGTCTTCGGTGTAGACGCCGACCTCGGCGCGCGCCAGCGCCGAACTCGCGGCCGAGAGGGTCGTCTCGGCGGCGAGTTCCGCACTGATGCGATCGCGCAGCATCTGCACATGGAGAAGCTGTCGTGCGTAATCCCATTCGTAGAGGGCACGCGACTCGTCGAGACCCTCGTAGCACTGCAGCCGTACCAGCTCGCGCCCCGAAGCCGCCGCCAACGCCTTCGCCAGCTCCGTCTTGCCGACCCCGGCCGGCCCCTCCAGCAGGAGGGGCCGGTCGAGGAGCGTCGCGAGATGGACGACGACCGCGAGTTCCGGACCGATCAGGTAGCCCTGCTCACCCAACGCGTCGGTCAGCTCCTCCACGGACGGGAAGGAACGGCTGTCCGGGGTGATGTCCCGGGTGATGTCCTCGGCGGTTTCCCGAGGTGCGCACACGTGCGTCATCGGATGTCGGACTCCTTGTCGGCCTGCGGTTCTCGGAACAGTCGGGATCTCGGATCAGGCGGGCGAGCGGGCGGATCAGTAGCTGCCCGTGAATGCGTGCGCCACCATCGGAATCAGCGATTCGACGGTGCTCTCACGCGGGTTGCCCGGCGTGCACCAGTCGTCCATCATGTGCTCGGCGATGGCGCGGATCTGCTTGTCGGAGGTATCCATGGTCTCGCCACGACCCTCGTACTTGCCGGTGTTCATCCGGTTCTTGTCGTAACTGCTCGTCGACAGCTGACCGAAGTTGTCCGGGATACCAAGGTCTTTGCCCAGCCGGATGGCCTCCTCGACGGCGGCGTCGGCGGCCTGGACCGTCGTCATCTTCGATGTGTCGACACCGAGCAGCGCGGCGATCTCGGCGTAACGCTCGTAGCGAGACGGCAGGTTGTACTCCCAGACGCGGGGAAGGGCGATGGCGTTGTTCAGCCCGTGATGGCTGTCATAGAACGCGCTCACCGCATGCGACAGCGAGTGCACGAGACCGAGGCCGCCGGAGTTGAACGCCTGCGCGGAGATGTACTGCGCGTACATCATCCCGGTGCGGGCCGCCAGGTTTCGCGGGTCGTACACGGCGGTGCGCAGATGGTCGCGGATCAGCTCGATCGAGTACTTGGCATTGCCCAGCGAGGGTGCGAAGTCCAGACGCGACACGTAGGGCTCGCTCGCGTGCGCGAGCACGTCGAAACCGCAGAAGGCGGTGAAGTGCTCGGGGCACGTGTAGTAGAGCAGCGGGTCGTCCATCGCCAGGTCGACGAGGCAGGTGTCGTCGAAGGCCACCCATTTGTGCGGCTTGTTCATGTCCGAGGTATCGGTGATGACGTAGGCCCAGGAGGTCTCCGAGCCGGTGCCGGCCGTCGTCGAGACCGCGATGTGCTTCGGATTCTCCTTGTTGGTGGCCTTGGAGAAGCCCTCGAACTCGTTGATGTTGCGGCCGTCGTGGGCGATGACCATACGTGCACCCTTGGCGGCGTCGTGGCTGGAGCCGCCACCGACCGAGATGATGCCGTCGCACTTCTCCGACTGGTAGAGGGCCGCGGCGTCCATGCAGTTGTAGTCCTTGGGGTTGGACTCCACCTGGTCGTAGAGCACCACGTCGACGCCCTGGTACTCGATCTTGCCGATCAGCTCCTCGATGATCCCGGAGCCGCGTAGACCCGTCGTCATCAGGAGCGCACGGGTCATGCCCAGGTCCTTGGCCTCGACACCGAGCATGTCGTGCGCGCCGACACCCAGCTTCGCCTTCGGGAACGGATGGAACTCCTTGATCGGGAAGTCCCAGATCTGGTTCAGCTCAATGGCCATGGTGGTGAACTCCTTGTGACGGTTGGTCTGTCACAACGAGAATGTCGTCCAGATCACAACCGGGACAAGGGGTCCTGCCCGTCCTCGACCACAGTGCACCCGGCCGGACGGGCCGGTACCTGTCCGATCGGACAGGGTTCAGTCGCGCACGCGCTCGATCTCACCGCCGAGACTGCGCAGGATCTCCACGAAGTGCGGGTACCCGCGGTCGATGTGCTCGACGTCGTGTACTTCGGTCACGCCGTCGGCGACGAGCCCGGCCAGCACGAGGCCGGCGCCCGCCCGGATGTCCGAACACCAGACCGGCGCACTCGACAGGCGGTCGATCCCGCGGATGACGGCGTGGTGGCCGTCGGTCCGCGCATCCGCACCGAGACGGACCATCTCCTCGACGAAGCGGAACCGGGCCTCGAAGACGTTCTCCGTGATCACCGACATGCCGTCGGAGATGGCGGCGAGGCCGATCGCCATCGGCTGCAGATCGGTGGGGAATCCGGGAAACGGCAACGTCGAGACGTTGACGGCGGTGGGCCGGCGGTCGTGCCGGACCCGGAAGCCGTCGTCGAAGGTGTCGACCACCGCGCCGGTGTCGCCCAGTTTGTTCAGAACCAGCTGCAGGTGCTCGGGTTTCACGCCGCGCACGGTGACGTCACCGCGCGTCATGGCGGCCGCAATCCCCCAGGTGGCACCGACGATGCGGTCTCCGACCACCCGGTGCGTCGTCGGATGCAGCCGGTCCACACCGACGACGGTCAGGGTCGAGGTGCCGGCGCCGTCGATCTGTGCGCCCATCTGCTGCAGCATCACGCACAGGTCGACGATCT
Organism: Gordonia sp. IITR100; assembly: GCF_002009645.1. Classification (NCBI taxonomy): domain Bacteria; kingdom Bacillati; phylum Actinomycetota; class Actinomycetes; order Mycobacteriales; family Gordoniaceae; genus Gordonia; species Gordonia sp. IITR100. The sequence continues at coordinate 9,844 of NZ_MVKV01000002.1, forward strand.
CCGGCTCGCGGGCGGCGTTGTCGATGGTGGTCTGTCCCTCGGCCAGCACGGCGGCCATGAGGATGTTCTCGGTCGCCCCCACCGACGGGAACTCCAGCGCGATCGGTGCGCCGACCAACGTGTCGGCCTCGGCCACCACGCAGCCGTGCTCGATCGAGCTGGTGGCGCCGAGGGCGCGCAGACCCGCCTGGTGCATGTCGAGCGGCCGCGACCCGATCGCGTCTCCGCCGGGCAGCGCCACGACGGCCCGGTGACAACGCGCCATCAGCGGGCCGAGGACACAGACCGAGGCGCGGAACTGCCGGACCGCCGCGAAGTCGGCATGGAACTTCGGCTCCGCCGGCGCCGTGATGGTGACCGTCTCGCCGTCCATGTCGACGACCGCACCCAGACCGCGGAGAACGTCCGCCATCAGCGGGACATCGGCGATCTCGGGTGCGTTGGTCAGCACGGTCGTCCCCTCGGCGAGGAGGGCCGCGGCCATGAGTTTCAGGACGCTGTTCTTCGCGCCCCCCACTGCCACCTCGCCGGACAGACGCGCTCCCCCGGACACCAGAAACCGATCGCTCACGACTGCCACCTTAACCGTCCGGGGTCACCGGCCCACCGGCCAGTACGTCCTCCGACCGTGCGTCCGATCCCGTGGGTCCGGCGCAGTACATTCGACGCATGGCGGTACACCTGACGAGGATCTACACCCGAACGGGCGACGACGGCTCCACCGGGCTGAGCGACTTCTCCCGGGTGTCCAAGACCGATCCGCGTGTCGTCGCCTACGCCGATTGCGACGAGGCGAACGCCGTCATCGGTGTCGCCCTGGCACTCGGGGGTGACGTCCCCGACGACCTGCGGGAAGTGCTCACGACCGTCCAGAACGACCTCTTCGACGCCGGCGCCGACCTCTCCACGCCGGTCGTCGACGACCCCGAGTACCCGCCGCTGCGCATCGCGCAGGATTACATCGACGCCCTCGAGCGCTGGTGCGACTCCTTCGGTGCCGATCTGCCCGCACTGGACTCGTTCATCCTGCCGGGCGGCACACCGCTGGCTGCCCTGCTGCATCAGGCACGAACGGTGACCAGACGGGCCGAGCGCTCGGCGTGGGCCGCGGTCGCCGCCCACCCCGACGACACCAGCGTGCTGCCCGCGAAATACCTGAACCGGTTGTCGGATCTGCTGTTCATCCTGTCGCGGGTGGCGAACCGCACTCGCCCCGCCGCGGGAGGCGACCAGCAGGGCGCGAACTCCCCCGGCGACGTCAAGTGGGTTCCGGGCGGCAACCGGCAACGGCCCCCGGCGAAGCCGGTCCATCAAGACCCGGCGAAGACGGGCGGGAAAGCCCCGGCGCAGCCGGATTCCTAGGCGCTGCGGCGCCGCTGCGATCTCGCGGACTGCCGGGATTCGAGCCAGGACTGGAACGCGGTCACCGCACCCGGGCCCATCGCCAGTTCGTAGTCGTCCTCGGCGCGGCCGGCGGTCTGCACCTGGAGGATGAGCATGCCGTCGAGGATCTCCGTCTCGGTGCCCTCGGGGGCGCGACGACCGGAGATCTCCATGCCCTGTCGTGCGAACGTCACGTTCGGCCCCGGTTTCAGCGACGTGAGCCGGTAGTAGCGCAGAGAGTCGTCGCTGTAGTGCACGGTGCCGTGACGCCATCCCTGGTCGACGCCGGCCGGCACCGTGCGCAGCAGGACCGGAGTGCCCGCGCGACGGAGTTGCGCCAGACGCAGCGCCAGGAAGCCACACAACAGGAGCGCCACCGCCAGCAGCACACTGAGCATCACGACCGCCAGCGACATCACCTACTCCTTCGTGCAGTCACCGCGGATAGGCGAAGCGTCGAACCCGGTAGGGCTCCAGACGGCTTGGGCTGCATACACGCGGGACAGGGGGGCTGTGGAACAAGCATGCCAGAACGTGCACATGAGACGCCAAACGACCTCGGCCGGCCATCGGAGAATTCCGATGGCCGGCCGAGGTCGGTCGTTGACCCTAACCGCTCGCGCGGCTCGCTCTACCGGGAAAGGTGTTGTGCCGCAGTCAGACGCGCGTGAGCACGGTGGTACTCGGGCGAATCCGGCTCCGCCTCGTCGAGCGCGGTCTTCTCCGCGTTGACGTCGACGTCGTCGGCCCAGTCGGCCGACTCCGCCAGCACCGTGACGGCCTCGCCGGTGACGGAGAGGAACCCGCCCTCGACCGCTGCCGCACGACGGTTGCCGTTCTCCTCGACGATGACCACGAAGCCACCCGGGACCAGCTGGCCCAGGAGCGGCTCGTGGTTGGCCAGGACACCCAGCTCACCGACGGTGGTCTGCGCGATCACGAACGTGGCCTCTCCCGAGTACAGGCTCGAATCCGCGGAGACAACCTCGACGTGGAAGGACTTCTCAGCCATGGCGAACCGCTACTTTCCGCTGATCTTGGCGGCGGCGGCCTCCACGTCGTCGAGTCCACCGCAGCTGTTGAACGCCTGCTCGGGCAGGTGGTCGAACTCGCCCTTGGCGACACGGTCGAAGGCCTCGATGGTGTCGGCGAGCGGGACGACCGAGCCCTTCTGGCCGGTGAACTTCTCGGCGACGAGGAAGTTCTGGCCGAGGAACTTCTGGATACGGCGCGCACGCTGCACCGTGACCTTGTCCTCTTCGGAGAGCTCGTCCATACCGAGGATGGCGATGATGTCCTGCAGTTCCTTGTACTTCTGCAGGATGCGCTTGACCTCGTTGGCGACGCGGAAGTGCTCGTCGCCGACGATCGACGCCTCGAGGATGCGCGAGGTCGAGGTCAGCGGGTCCACGGCGGGGTAGATACCCAGCTGCGAGATCGGACGCGAGAGCTCGGTGGTCGCGTCGAGGTGCGCGAAGGTCGTGGCCGGTGCCGGGTCGGTGTAGTCGTCGGCGGGGACGTAGATCGCCTGCAGCGAGGTGATCGAACGACCCTTGGTCGAGGTGATGCGCTCCTGGAGCTCACCCATCTCGTCGGCCAGGGTCGGCTGGTAACCCACCGCGGACGGCATACGGCCGAGGAGGGTCGAGACCTCCGAGCCCGCCTGCGTGAAGCGGAAGATGTTGTCGATGAAGAGCAGCACGTCCTGGTGTTTCACATCGCGGAAGTACTCCGCCATGGTCAGCGCCGACAGCGCCACGCGCATACGCGTGCCCGGCGGCTCGTCCATCTGACCGAACACCAACGCGGTGTCCTGGAGAACGCCCATCTCCTCCATCTCGAGGTGGAGGTCGGTGCCCTCACGGGTGCGCTCACCGACGCCGGCGAACACCGAGGTGCCGGAGAACTCACGCGCGATACGCGTGATCATCTCCTGGATGAGGACGGTCTTGCCGACGCCCGCACCACCGAACAGACCGATCTTGCCGCCCTTGACGTACGGGGTCAGCAGGTCGATGACCTTGATGCCGGTCTCGAGGATCTCGGTCTTGCCCTCGAGCTCGTCGAAGGCCGGCGGCTTGCGGTGGATGCTCCACTGCTCGCCGTCGCGGCCGAGGCCCGGGCTGTCGAGGCAGTCACCGAGGGCGTTGAACACGTGGCCCTTGACGACGTCGCCGACCGGCACGACGATCGACTTGCCGGTGTCGGACACGGCCGCGCCGCGGACCAGGCCGTCGGTCGGCTGCATCGAGATCGTGCGCACCAGGTTGTCACCGAGGTGCTGCGCGACCTCGAGGGTCAGGGTCTTGGCGACCGAGGAGAGAGCGACCTCGGCGTGCAGGGCGTTGAACAGTTCAGGAATCGAGCCCCGCGGGAACTCGACGTCGACCACGGGGCCGATGATGCGGACGACCCGCCCGTCGGCGGAACCCACCGACTGCGCGGAGGGGGTTTCTACTGCTGCGGTCATGGTGCTTGGGTCACTTCCTCTTTATCGAAGTATGGGTTCTCGTCGATCCGGACTCGGCTGGCGCGCACGCTAATTCGCCAGTGCGCTCGAGCCGCCGACGATCTCGCTGATTTCCTGGGTGATCTGGGCCTGGCGGAGCTGGTTGGCCTCGCGCGACAACGACTTGGACAGTTCTTCGGCGTTGTCCGTCGCGGCCTTCATCGCGGTGCGGCGCGCGGCCGACTCCGATGCCGACGAATCCAGCAGCGCCGCGTAGACCCGCGTCGCCACGTACTTCGGCAGCAGCGCGTCGAGCAGGGCGTCGGCCCCGGGTTCGAAGGTGTAGTTGCGCGACGGCGTGTCGTCGGACGAATCCTCGTCGTGCGACACGACCAGCGGGGCGATCCGCCGGACCTCGGGCACCTGCGCCAGCATCGACTGGAACCGCGTGTAGACCAGGTGCAGCTCGTCGACACCCTCGAGGGTGCCGTCTCCTTCTGGGCGCTCGACCTCGGTGCCCGATCCTGCCTGGAAGAGGTCCACCAGGAAGCTGGTCGCCGTCGCCGCGTCCGAGTACTGCGGTGACTCCGAGAAGCCCGTCCACGAGTCCGAGATCTCCAGACCCCGGAAGCTGAAGAACCCGACACCCTTGCGACCCATGACGAACAGGACCGCTTCCTTGCCTTCGTCGCGCAGGAGCGCGATGAGTTCGCGGGTCGCCTTGAGCACGTTCGCGTTGTAACCACCGCACATACCGCGGTCGCTGGTCACGACCAGGATCGCCGCGCGCTTCGGGTTCTCCCGCTCGTTGAGCAGCGGGTTGTCCAGCGATCCCGAGTTGCTCGCCAGCTCCGAGAGCACGGCGGTCATCTCCTGCGAGTACGGCTTGGCCGCCGCCACCCGTCCCTGTGCCTTGGTGATACGCGAGGTCGCGATCAGTTCCTGAGCCTTGGTGATCTTCTTGGTCGACTGGACCGACCGGATGCGTGAGCGCAGCTCACGAATGCTGGCCATGAGCCCTCACCCCTTCCTTTTCGCGATGTCCGTTGACGTCTGAGATCACTTGCGGATCTTGATCTCTTCGTTCTCGACGTTGTCGGCATCCATCGCCTCGGCCTCGGCCTCGTTGACGACGCGACGGCCGTCGTGGGTGAGGTAGCCGTTCTTGAACTTGTTGGTCTCGGCGATCAGGGCCTCGGCCTGGTCGTCGCTGAGCACCTTGCCGCCGGCGATCGAGTCGTAGACACCGGTCGCGTTGTGGTGCAGGTGGCTCAGCAGCTGGGTCTCGAAGTTGCGCACGTCGTCGACCGGGACCGAGTCGTAGTGGCCCTCACCGCAGAGATAGATCGAGACGATCTGATCCTCGACCGAGAAGGGGCTGTACTGGTCCTGCTTCAGCATCTCGACCCAGCGGGCACCGCGCTCGAGCTGTGCCTTCGAGGCGTCGTCGAGGTCGGAGGCGAAGGCCGAGAAGGCCTCCAGCTCACGGAACTGGGCCAGCTCCAGACGCAGCGATCCCGAGACCTTCTTGAGGCCCTTGGTCTGGGCGGCGCCACCGACGCGCGACACCGAGGTACCGACGTTGATGGCCGGTCGAACACCCTTGTTGAAGAGGTCCGACTCCAGGAAGACCTGGCCGTCGGTGATCGAGATGACGTTGGTCGGGATGAACGCCGAGACGTCGTTGGCCTTGGTCTCGATGATCGGCAGACCGGTCATCGAGCCACCGCCGAGCTCGTCGGACAGCTTCGCACAACGCTCCAGCAGACGGGAGTGCAAGTAGAAGACGTCACCGGGGTATGCCTCGCGGCCCGGCGGACGACGCAGCAGCAGCGAGATGGCGCGGTAGGCCTCGGCCTGCTTGGTCAGGTCGTCGAACACGATGAGGACGTGCTTGCCCTGGTACATCCAGTGCTGGCCGATGGCCGAGCCGGTGTACGGGGCCAGCCACTTGAAGCCGGCCGAGTCCGAGGCGGGAGCCGCGACGATGGTGGTGTACTCCATCGCGCCCGCCTCTTCGAGGGCGGACTTGACGCCGGCGATGGTCGAACCCTTCTGACCGATCGCGACGTAGATGCAGCGAACCTGCTTGGTGGGGTCGCCGGTCTCCCAGTTGGCCTTCTGGTTCAGGATGGCGTCGATGCAGACCGCGGTCTTGCCGGTCTTGCGGTCGCCGATGACGAGCTGACGCTGTCCGCGGCCGATGGCGGTCATGGCGTCGATGGCCTTGATGCCGGTGGCGAGGGACTCCTCGACCGGCTGGCGCTCGAGCACGGTGGCGGCCTGCAACTCGAGGACGCGCTGCTCGTCGGCTTCGATGTCGCCCTGGCCGTCGATCGGGGCACCCAGCGGGTTGATGACGCGTCCCAGGAACGCATCACCGACGGGGACGGAGAGCACGTCGCCGGTGCGGCTGACCTGCTGGCCTTCTTCCAGGGACTCGTAGTCACCCAGGATCACGGCGCCGATCTCGTCCTCGTCGAGGTTCAGTGCGACGCCGAGGACGCCGCCGGGGAACTCGAGGAGCTCGTTGGCCATTGCGCTCGGAAGGCCGCTGACGTGGGCGATGCCGTCCGAGGTATCGGTGATGATGCCGACCTCGTCACGCGACGCTTCGGCTTCGAACGACGAGACGTACTGCTCGATCGCTCCCTTGATCTCGTCTGGTGAGATCGTCAACTCCGCCATGGGTTCTCGTCTTTCCTTGATGTGGCTCGGAGTCTCGAAGGCTCTGAGCTCTGGGCTTCGTGGGTTCGGGTGTGTCGGGGTGGTCGTCAGCGCGGCAGCGTCTCGGCGGCCTTGGCCAGCCGTGTCGCGACATCGGCGTCGATGACCTCGTCGCCGACACTGATCCGGAGACCGCCGAGCAGTTCCGGGGCGATCTCGGTCTGCACCGAGATGGTCCGACCGTAGATTCCGCCGAGCACGCCCGACAGTCGATCGATCTGGGCATCGGACAGCGGTGAGGCGGACACCACGTGGGCGACCGACTCGCCGCGACGGGCGGCGGCCAGCTCGGCGAGCTGATCGACCGCGACGTCGGCGGCCTGGCCGTGCAGCAGGCGCACGGTCGAGGACAGCAGCGTCCAGGTGTGGGTGCCGACCTTGTCGCCGACCAGCTTCTTCAGCAGGTCGACGCGCTTGTCGGCGTCCTTGCCGTGGTCGGACAGCAGCGAGGACAGCTGCGGGTTGGCCTCGAGGACTCGGCTCACCCGGAAGAGCTCGTCCTCGACCTGCTCGATGACCCCGTCGCGTTCGGCGGCGGTGAGGACGATCAGGGAGTTCTGACGACGCAGACCGACGACGAAGTCGCTCGACGACGACCACCGCTGACTCGACGCGGTCGCGAGCACCTCGACGACGACCGGGGCGAGCTTGCCGTCGAACAGACGGTGCACCATGGCCTTCTTGCCCTCGGGGTTCTCGTCGTCCTCGACCAGGCGCTTGCGCAGGACCGGGTTCTCGCCGAGGAAGTTGATGGCCGCGGTGAGGTCACCCGAGGCGTCGGCAAGTGCCGAACCGTCGAGATCGATTGCCGCCGAATCGAAGTGCTCCGACACGGCGAGAGCGGCGTCGCGGCTGGCGGCACGCATCGCGTGCAGACCGACGAGCGAGGCGCTCGAGGGAACCGCGTTCGCCGAACCCGACGACATCTCCTCGAGTTCGTCGATGACCCGGTCGACGCTCGCCGCCTGGGCCGAGTCGTCGGCGAGATGATTGCGCACCAGTTCGCCGGCCTTGTCGACCGCGGTGAGTCCGAGATCGGTGCGCAGCTGACGAACGAGGTTGGCGCGCACCAGGGCGACCTGGTTGCGGCCGTGCTCGGAGATGCGCTTGACCTCGTGGTCGGCCTGTGCGCGGATGTCGGAGGTGATCGCCTCGGCGTCGGCCGCGGCGTCCTTCTGCATCTGTTCCGCCTCGGCCTTGGCCTCGGCGACCGCCTTCTCGCGGGCCTGCTTGCCGTCGGCGACGCGCTTGGCAGCGGCCTCGCTCTCGGCGAGCTGCTGACGCACGGTCTCCTGTCGATCCCGCATCATCTTCGCCACCGGCGGCCGGACGTACTTCCACAGGAGGAAGAGGATGACCGCGAAGCCGAAGAGCTGAGCGATGAAGATCGCGGGGTCGAACGCAGCACCGATGTCGTGCAGCCAGGTGCCGATGGGGCCCTGGTCGGATTCGGTCTCAGTGTTGGCAGCCATGATCAGTTCACCGCTCCGCTCGTCGATCGGGTATCGGAAAGAGTTGCCGAGTCGACACCGAGCACACGCGCCGCAAGCGTCTTGGCGAGTGCGTCCACATCAGCTGCAGCCGTCGAAGCGGCCTGCTCACCCTGCGTCGCCAGCTCGGAGCTGGTCGACTGCAGGGCGGCGTCGGCCTCGGCGGTCGCTCGCTGCTTCATCTCGTTCAGCTGTTCCCGCCCCTGGGCGCGAGCATCGTCGCGCTTGGCGGTGGCCTCACCGCGCGCTTCCTTGAGGAGCGAACGGAACTGGACGTCCGCATCCTCGAATTCGGCGGCGGCGGTCCGGTTGTCCTCCACGGTGCGGTGGATCATCGCGTCCCGCTCCTCGAGGACCTGCTGGATCGGCGGAACCACGAACTTGCGGATGACCAGCAGCAAAATCACGAAGATGAGCAGGACAACGAAGAACGTTCCATTCGGGAGCAGGAAGTTCTCTGCAGCAAGCGTCATTGTGGTGAGGTGTCGTTTCTACTCGGCGACAAAAGGGAGAGCGACGATCAGCCGGCGCTGATCGGGGTGGCGAACACGAAGAGCGCCATGAAGGCCAGGTTGATGAAGTAGGCCGCCTCGACCAGACCGACGGTGATGAAGAACGGGGTGAACAGGCGACCCTGTGCCTCGGGCTGGCGAGCGATACCGGCGATCAGCTGGCTACCGGCCAGACCGTTACCGATACCGGCACCGACGGCGCCACCGGCCATGATCAGGCCGCCACCGATGAGTGCGCCGAGGCCAATCATTGGATCCATTGTGATATTTCCCTTTCGTTGCTGACATCTGGTGTGTCAGGTCTGGAGTTGCGCCGACAGGTGCCGGAGCAGGTCGTCATGTTCGGTTGTGGGCGCGGCCGTGTCCGTCTCCGCGCGGTGCCCGGGTTCGGGCGGGTCAGTGATCCTCGGTCTCCATCGACTGCGAGAAGTAGAGGATCGTCAGCAGCGCGAAGATGAACGCCTGGATCAGACCGACGAAAAGCTCGAAGGACTTCCAGATCGCGTTGGGCGCCCACATGATGTACGGCGGGAAGAGTGCGATCAGGGCGACCATCATGCTGCCGGCGAAGACGTTGCCGAAGAGTCGCAGCGAGAGCGAGATCGGCTTGGTGAACTCCTCGATGACGTTGATCGGCGCGAGGAATGCGACGTGGCCCTTGATGATCCGCTTCGGGTGACCCAGCAGGCCGCGCTTCCGGAAGCCGGCGATCTGGTACCAGACGAAGACGAAGAGCGCGAGGGCGTAGGCGAAGTTCACGTCCGCGGCCGGCGGCTTGAGGATCTCGTGGTGACCGACCTGGACCGGCAGGACGGACAGCCAGTTGGAGATCAGGATGAAGGTGAAGAGCGAGACCGCGAGCGGGAGAACGTAGGGGGCGATCTTCATGCCGATGGCACTCTCGACCTGCCCACGCATCTGGATGGTGATGGCCTCCCAGAACAGCTGCACACCCGACGGCACGCCGGTCGAGGTGACCTTCGACTTCAGGTAGAACGCCAGCGCGAGCATGATCGCCGCGGCCAGCGCCGTCGCGATGATGGTCTCCAGGTTGAAGGTCAGTCCGAACAGCTCGAACTTGGTGTAGTGACCCACCTGGATGGCCGGTTCGCCATCCTCTGCGGCAAGGTTGAAGGCGGTCGTCATGGTTGGCTACGAAGTCCTTTCATCACCGGAATGACCGTGTTCAGCACCAAGACCACTTGGCCGATGGCGAGTCCGAACATCGCGCCCAACCCGTCGGGTTGGACCAGAAAAGCCGCCAGCAGCGCGAGCGCCGTGATGGCACCGAGTCGCATGGCGGAGTTGAGAGCAAGGGCGGTCTTGCGCGGGTTCTCGTCGGCGACCACGACGTCGACGGCACGTCGGACGAGGATCGCGTTGACGAAGATCCCGGCGACACCGAGAAGGAAGAACACCGCGAAGAGCGGATGTCCGACGGCGAGCGAGACGGCAGCCACGACCACGATGAACCCGCCCGCGATGAGCGCGGGGCGGCGGAGTCCGGTCGGCGCCTGGGGATAGACGGGGGCCGAATCAGGGGCAGATGCGGTCATGTCCCTCCTCAGCTCTCCTACTCCATACCGATGGCACGGATCACCCGCGTACGTGCAGCAACACATGGCCGCTGGGCGTCAGCTCGCGTTTCGTTGTGACCCTACCAACACCATTCTTGGTGTCTCACCGGGGGGTATTGCGTCGTGTGAGACAGAACCGGGGCTTTGTGTCCGGGTCTGCGCACATGTTGACTACTACGGGCGATAGTACACGATAATTTACGGTTTCCTTACCTTAGGCCCAGGTATCGCCCTCACGGAAATGACAGGGTCGCAGACGCCGGTCAGCGGTACGCCTTCGTCGACGTTCGCAGTTCGGCGAGGCGTCGATGCAGGCGCGGCGCCATCGTCACCAGCATCGCGACGACGAGGCCCGCACCGAAGGCCGGGGCGACCACCGACAGCGGGAACAGCGTGCTGGCCGCCGCCGAGAACGCGAGCACCCCGACCCACAGATAGATGATCAGCGCGACCCGGCGCTGCGAGTGCCCGAGTTCGAGCAGGCGGTGGTGCAGGTGCATCTTGTCCGGGGTGTAGAAACCGACGCCGGCCCGGGTCCGCCGGATCACCGCCAGCAGCATGTCGAGCATCGGGATGAAGACGACGGCGGCGACCAGGATCAGCGGGGACAGCAGCGTGAAGATGTCGGCCGGTCCGTAGGCGTTCACGGCGATACGGCCCGAGGCACTCGTGGAGGCCGCGGCGAGCAGCAGACCGATCAGCATCGCACCCGAGTCACCCATGAAGATCCGTGCCGGCGAGAAGTTGTGCGGGAGGAATCCGAGGCACGCGCCGGCCAGTGCCACCGAGATGAGGGCCGGGGGGTAGTAGCTGACGTCGCCGCCCTGGTCGCGCAGCAGACCGAGCGAGAACATACAGATCGCCGCCGCGGCGATGAGTCCCAATCCCGCGGCCAGACCGTCGAGGCCGTCGACGAAGTTGATCGCGTTGATCGTCGCGACCGTGATCGCGACCGTGAGGAGACCGGCCTGCAGCGGGTCGAGCACCAGCGTGCCGATGTCGGCGAACGGGATGTAGAGCTGCAGCCAGCTGATGCCGAGCAGCACCAGAACGCCGGCGGCGGTGAGCTGACCGACGAATTTGGTCAGCGCGTCCAGGCCCCACCGGTCGTCGACGACGCCGACGAGGACGATCACCGTGCCGGCGGCGATCACCGCCGTCATGTCCGTGGTGTAGGCGAATCCGCGATTGAGCGCGGGGAGGTTCGCGGCGAGCGCGATCCCGGCCACCACCCCACCGAACATCCCGAGCCCGCCGAGGCGAGGTGTCGGGATCACATGCACGTCGCGGACCCGCGGCACGGCGACCGCGCCGGCGCGGATCGCGAACACGCGGACCGCCGAGGTCAGGAGGTAGGTCATGGCCGCGGCAGTGAGCCCCACGAGCAGGAGCTCGCGCAGAGGAACCCCCGTCCCTCCCCCGTCCGCGGCGGCGGCGAGCAAGGCCGGTGCGCCACCGGTCATCGCGCCACCACCGGTGTCAGACGGGCAAGGGTCTCTGACATTGCGACCACGCTACCCGTAGGCCAGTGCGGCGATCTCGCGACGGATCCGCTCGTGTGTCTCACGGTCGCGCGTCGACATCGCCGCGGCCATCGCGTCGGCGACGACCGGATGCATCGCGGCGGTCATGCCGCGCTCGGTGGCCACCGGCGTACCGATCCGGATCGCCGATCCCTCGGAGACGGGGCGGGTGTCGAACGGGAGGACCGCCTTGTCGACGACGATCCCGGCCGCGCCGAGCCGGTGCTGCGCCTCCATCCCGGAGATGCCGAAGCCGCTGACGTCGACGACCGCGAGGTGGATGTCGGTGCCGCCGGACACCACCCGGGCGCCCCGAGACGCCAGTTCCGCGGCGAGACCGCGGGCGTTGTCCACCGCACGACGGACGTAGCCGGCGAACTCGTCGGTACCGGATTCCGCGCAGGCGACCGCCTTCGCGGCGACGGCGTGCATCGCGGGACCGCCCTGCACGAACGGGAAGACCGCCTTGCGCAGGGCCTCGCCGTGTTCGGCCCGCGCGAGGATGACCCCGCCGCGCGGACCGCGGATCACCTTGTTGGTGGACAGGGTGACGATGTCGGCGTGCGGCACCGGCGAGGGCAGCAGGCCGGCCGCGATGTGCCCGGCGAGATGTGCGGCGTCGACCCAGAGGATGCATTCGGCCTCGTCGGCGATCCGGCGCAGGGACGCAAAGTCGAACGTCCGCGAGTAGGACGCGGCGCCGGCGACGAGGATGCGGGGGCGGTGCACCAGCGCGAGATCCCGGACCTGGTCGTAGTCGACGAGTTCGTCGTCGCGGCGGACCTCGTAGTGCAATGGCGAGAACCACCGGCCGGAGAAGTTCGCCCGAGAACCATGCGTCTGGTGGCCGCCGTGTTCGAGGCGCAGCGCGAGCACCGGGTCTCCGGGCTGGGCGAAGGCGGCATAGACGGCGAGGTTCGCCGCACTCCCCGACAGCGGCTGGACATTGACGTACTCGGCGCCGAACAGCGCGCGGGCCCGTCCGACGGCGAGCTCCTCGAGCTCGTCGGCCACCTCACAACCGCCGTGGTAGCGCGCCCCGGGATACCCTTCCGCATACTTCGCGTCGAAGACCGACGCCATCGCGGCACGCACCCCGGGCGTCGGCTCGGTCTCGCTGGCGAGCAGCTGCAAGGTGTCGCGGCGCCGGCCGACCTCGCGGCTCACCAGGGCGTCGACCGCGGCGTCACCGGTCGGGGCGCTGCCCGCCTCGACGCCGTGTGGTCCGAACCTCGGCGCGTCGGGGCTCATCGCTCCGCGAGCAGCGCGGCCGGGTCCGTGTCGAGTACGTCGGCGACGGCGTCCGTCGAGACCGCGCCCTCGCGCAGGATGCGCGGACTCGGCCCGGAGACATCGACGATCGTCGACGCCTGCGCGGCCGGCGCCGGGCCACCGTCGAGGTACACCGCGATCTCGTCACCGAGTTGTTCGCGCGCCTCGTCGGCGGTGGTCGCCGGCGGACGCCCCGAGACGTTCGCGCTCGAGACCGCCATCGGCCCCACCTCGCGCAGAACGTCGATCGCGACCGGGTGCAGCGGCATCCGCAGCATGACGGTGCCGTCGGTGTCGCCGAGGTCCCACGCCAGCGAGGGTGCTTGTCGGACAACCAGACTCAGGCCGCCCGGCCAGAAGGCCTCGATCAGGTCGCGGGCAGGCTGCGGCACCGAGAGGACCAGTCCGTCGATCGAGTGCCAAGAGCCGACCAGGACCGGCACCGGCATGTCCCGGCCGCGGTGCTTGGCCGCCAGCAGCGCACCGACGGCGTCGGAATCGAACGCGTCGCATCCGACGCCGTAGAGCGTGTCGGTGGGCATCACGATCAGCCGTCCGGCCTTCGCCGCCCCGACCGCCGCCCGAATCCCCGACGAGCGGTTCTGTGGATCGTTGCAGTCGAAAACAGTGCTCACGCGATCATCCTGCCATGCCGCGTCCGACGGACCCGGCCTGCCGTCGGCGCGCCGTCACGAACCTCGGCCGGCCCGTCAGATCCGTGTGCCGGGTGACTTCCTCGAAGTCGCCGTGCGCGTGCAGGCACGACACGACGGCGTCGGCGGTCGTGTCGTCGTGTTCGATCCCGACGACGCCACCCGGCGTCAGCGTGCGGGCGATGACCGGCACCATCGGCACGATGACCGACATCCCGTCCGCGCCGCCGAAGACCGCGCGAGCCGGGTCGTGGGCGACCTCGGGTCCGACCACGGCGTCGAGCGGCACGTAGGGCGGGTTCGTGACCAGGACCGACACGCTGCCGGCCGGGATGGCTCCCGCGACCTGATCCGGATCGGTGACGTCCGCGGCGACCACGTCGACCCGTGACCCGCCGGCCGGTGTCGCGGCGGCGACGTTGCGACGCAACCACACCAGCGCATCCTCGTCGGCCTCGACCGCCACGACCCGGGTCGCCGGACTCATCGCGGCGATGCCGATCGCCAGTGCCCCACTGCCGCTGCAGAAATCAGCCGCGGAATGCGGCCCGGGGGTGGCGCGGAGTCGGTCGACCGCCCATTCGAGGAGGTACTCGGTCTCCGGCCGGGGGATGAACACTCCGGGGCCGACGGCCAGCTCGACCGGGCCGAACGCGGCGGTCCCGATGATGTGCTGCAACGGAATTCGCTGCGACCGCAGGTCGATCGCGGACCGGAACGCGCGGGCCGGCGCGTCGTCGATCGCGTCCACCAGCACGAGACGGCCCGCATCGATCCCGAGCACGTGCGCCATCAGCCATTCGGCGTCACGGCGGGCGGAGTCGATCCCGGACGCGGCGAGACGGGCGGTTGCGGCACGCAGTTCGTCCAGCACCGGGGTCGGCCTGCCGGTCACAACACCTATTCCGCTTCCATGCGGGCCTGCCGGTCCGCGGCGACGAGCGCGTCGAGCAGGTTGTCCATGTCACCGGCGAGCACCGCGTCGAGATTGCTGGCCTTGTAACCGATGCGGTGATCGGTGATGCGGTTCTCGGGGAAGTTGTAGGTCCGGATCCGCTCGGACCGGTCCACGGTGCGGATCTGGGCCGCACGACCCTGCGCGGCGGCGGCCTCCGCTTCTTCCTCGGCTGCGGACTGCAGCCGGGCGGCGAGGACCTGCATCGCGCGCGCCTTGTTCTGCAACTGCGAACGTTCGTTCTGGCATGTGACGACGATTCCGGTGGGCAGGTGGGTGATCCGGACCGCCGAATCGGTGGTGTTCACGCCCTGGCCGCCCTTGCCGGACGAGCGGTAGACGTCGATGCGCAGTTCCGATTCGTCGATCGTCACCTCGGCCACCTCTTCGGGCTCGGGGTAGATCAGCACCCCGGCCGCCGACGTGTGGATGCGGCCCTGCGACTCGGTGACCGGCACCCGCTGGACGCGGTGCACACCGCCCTCGAACTTCAGTCGCGACCAGACCCCGTCGCGCACGGCCTCTTTCGACTTGATCGAGAAGGTGGCCTCTTTGTAGCCGCCGAGATCGGACTCGGTCACGCCGAGCACCTGCGCCTTCCAGCCGTGACGCTCGCAGTACTTGAGGTACATCCGGGCCAGGTCCGCCGCGAACAGTGCCGATTCCTCGCCGCCCGCACCGGATTTGATCTCCAAGACCACGTCGTCGGCGTCGTGGGGGTCGCGCGGGGCGAGCAGGTCGGTCAACGTCGCGTCGAGTTCCTCGACGGCCTCTTCGAGAGAGGGGATCTCGGCGGCGAACGACGCGTCATCGGCGGCCAGTTCCCGTGCGGCCTCGAGATCCTCGCGTGCCGCCTTCAACCGGGTGTAGGTCGCCATGACGGGCGCGAGCTCGGCGAATCGCTTGCCGACGCGACGGGCCGCGGCGGGATCGTCGTGCAGGGCGGGATCGGCCAGCTGGCGTTCGAGACCCGAGTGCTCGGCCAGGATGTCGTCGATGGCCGAGGGACTCTGCGTACTCATGAAGGCGACCTCACTTGTCGACCGGCGCACGCCGGATGATCGGCGACACCGGGAAGAACTCTGACCGGAAAACACAGCGACGCCCGTCCCGACATCGTCGGGCGGGCGTCGCAGCGTGGTCTACTTGGCGCGCTTGCCGTAGCGCTTCTCGAACCGGGCAACGCGGCCGCCGGTGTCGAGGATCTTCTGCTTGCCCGTGTAGAACGGGTGGCACTGCGAGCAGACCTCGACGTTGATCCGACCGTTGGCAGCGGTGCTGCGGGTCTCGAAGGTGTTGCCGCAGCCGCAGACGACGGTGGTCGTCGCGTACTCGGGGTGGATTCCCTGCTTCATGTCTGACTGTCCCTTTCTGAGGTCGCCGGGTCACCGTCGCTTGTCGACGGTGTGAACCGGAACCGGACTCGACCGATCAGTATGCCACGGGGGCATCACCCGGGAAAAATCCCGGTCACCGCGGTCGCAGGTGCCTCAACGGCAGGCCGCTCGGATCCATTCCCGGCACGGCCACCCGCACTCCACTGCACGTGACGCAGATCGCGATCCTCGTAAGGGTTGCCTAAGTGTAGTACCGTGGCGTCGCCCGCCCTGTCGGCGGCACACGCTCCCCCGCACCCCGTCCCCGAAGGAATCCTCGATGTACGACGCCGCCTCCACCGGCAGCAGCCTCGCAGTCGACACCGCACGGACCTCCCCCGCCCGTCGTACCGGCAAGACGGCCCGATCGCCGTGGAACCGGCGCAATCCCTACCCGGCGACGGTCGTGCGGAACGAACTCCTCTCCGGTCCCGGATCGGCCAAGGAGGTCCGGCATCTCGAACTCGATCTCGGCGACAGCGGCATCACCTACGAGCCCGGCGACGGCATCGGCATCGCTCCGACGAACGATCCCGCGCTGGTCGATCTCCTGCTCGCCCGGCTGCGCGCGGTGGGCGACGAGATCATCGCCGACCGCAAGGCGACCTATACCCTGCGCGAGGCACTGACCAGCAGGTACGAGATCGGCGCGCCGTCGAAGTACCTCGTCCGGGTCGTCGCCGAACGCACCGGACACCCCGAACTCGCCCGACTTCTCGACGCCGGTGACCCGCAGGCACTCGACGCGTGGCTCCACGGACTCGACGTCCTCGATCTGCTGGATCTGGACCCGACCTTCACCCCGACTCCCGAGGAACTGCTCGAGGAGTTGAGTCCCCTCGCGCACCGCGAGTACTCGATGTCGTCGAGCCCGCGGGTCCACGGCGACACCGTCCACATCACGATGGCCACGGTGCGCTACCGCGTCGCCGACCGGGATCGCGGAGGTGTGTGCTCCACCCACCTGGCCGACCGCTGCGCGCCCGGCGACACCGTGCCCGTCTTCATCTCCCCCAACAAGAAGTTCCGGCTGCCCGCCGACGACGTCTCGGCCATCATGATCGGCCCGGGCACCGGCATCGCCCCGTTCCGCGGTTTCCTGCATGAGCGGGCCGCGGCCGGCGCACCCGGCGGCAACTGGCTGTTCTTCGGTGACCAGCATCGCGGCCACGACTACCTCTATGCCGAGGAGCTCGACCGGTTCGTCACCGACGGGCTTCTCGACCGGCTCGACCTCGCCTTCTCCCGCGATCAGGAACACAAGATCTACGTCCAGGACCGGATGTGCGAACACGGCGGTGAGCTGTTCGCGTGGCTCGAGGCCGGCGCGCATCTGTACGTGTGCGGCGACGCCACGACGATGGCCGACGACGTCGACGCGGCGCTGCACGAGATCGTCGCCGAACACGGTGGTCTCGAGCCCGACCAGGCCGTGGCGTACGTCGATCGCCTGCGCGCGGAGAATCGCTACTCTCGCGACGTCTACTGAGATGACCCACTCCGCCGGGGACCATCCGCACGCCCGCAGCGATCTCGAGATCCTGCTGCGGACAGCCGGATTCGCGGAATCCTCGGTGAATCACGACGTCCCCGCGGTCGCCGCGCGCCTGCCCGGTCTGGCCCAGGTCGTCGGCGTCACCGTTGCCGGTCCGGTGATCATGAACGCGGTCGGAGTCCATGACCTCCCGACGGCCGTGGGCGGTCCGCTACGTGTCGACTCGCAGCAGATCGCACTGCGGCTCAACCCCTCTCGCTTGTCGTCGGCGTTGCTCAGCGATCCCGCCGCCCACGTTCCGCCGACCCTGCGACTGTTCGACCACCGCGGCAACACCGCTCACGCCACCTACCTGACGGAGAACTCCGACCGGCTGGCGTTCGAGGCGATGACCTGCACCGGCGCGGCCGCGGTCCTCGATGGGCCCTTCGTGGATTCGCCTGCGCCACAGTGCGTGGAGCCGTCCGCCTCGATCGACGACGATCAGGTCGCACAATTCGACGCGGTACTCACCGACGGAGGTGTCGCCCGCCTGGCGGCCCTCCCCCATCTCGACTGCGCGCGTACCGTCCGCGTCGAGACACGTGCGGTGATCGCCGCACTCGAGCACGCAGCGGGACTGGGGATGACCGTGACCTTCGCGACGGCGGCGCCGGGATGCATCCAGATGCGCCAGGACCGTCTCGACGGAGCCCGCGAGCATCGGGGCCAGATGGTGCTGGCATCCGGCAGCACCCGCGTGATGATCAACTTCGATCTCGTCGGCGAGTGCTGGGTGACGTGGCCCCGCGGGGTGTGGGACCGCTCGGGATCACTCGAGATCTACAGCCGCGGAGGCGAGTGCGCGCTGATCGTGACCCAGACCGGGGCCGTCGCACCGCCGAGTGCGCAGGCGTGGCAACACCTGGCGGCCGACCTCGCCGGCTGAGAGGGTACCGCGCGAGTCGCGCACCCGTACCGTCCCACTGCTTCTCCAAGCCGAGAGAACGACCTGCCCCCTGCTCCTGAGGAGCACCCGAAGCGTGCGGAGGGCGCGTCCAACCCCGCTCCCTGAGGAGCGCCCGGAGCTTGCGGAGGGCGCGTCCAACCCCGCTCCCTGAGGAGCGCCCGGAGCTTGCGGAGGGCGCGTCACGAAGGGTCTTCGCAACCCGTCGTCTCACCAGGACCCTTCGTGACGCTCGCAAGCTCGCTCCTCAGGGAGCGGGGATATGACGCTCGCGAGCTCGCTCCTCAGGGAGCGGGGATATGCCGGACGAACTCAGTCGTCGTTGTTCCCGCCCGGTGCGGTCTTCTGCACGGTCATCAGGAACTCGATGTTCGTCTTGGTCTTCTTGAGCTGACTGATCAGCAGGTCGATGGCCTGCTGCGAGTCGAGACCCGAGAGCACGCGACGCAGCTTGTGCACGATGGAGAATTCCTCCGGCGACAGCAGCAGCTCGTCCTTACGAGTACTCGACAGGTTGACGTCCACCGCCGGGAACACCCGGCGCTCGGAGATCTTGCGGTCGAGCTTGAGCTCGGCGTTGCCGGTGCCCTTGAACTCCTCGAAGATCACCGTGTCGCCGGTGGAGCCGGTCTCGACGAGCGCCGAGGCGATGATCGTCAGCGATCCGCCGTTCTCGATGTTGCGCGCCGCACCCAGGAACCGCTTCGGCGGGTACAGCGCGGTCGAATCGACACCACCGGACAGGATCCGACCCGACGCGGGCGACGCGTTGTTGTACGCACGACCCAGACGGGTGATCGAGTCCAGCAGCACCACAACGTCTTTCCCGCTCTCGACGAGTCGCTTGGCGCGCTCGATCGCGAGCTCGGACACCGAGGTGTGGTCTGACGGCGGCCGATCGAAGGTCGAGGCGATGACCTCACCCCGCACCGAACGCTGC
This sequence comes from Gordonia sp. IITR100, assembly GCF_002009645.1. Taxonomy (NCBI): domain Bacteria; kingdom Bacillati; phylum Actinomycetota; class Actinomycetes; order Mycobacteriales; family Gordoniaceae; genus Gordonia; species Gordonia sp. IITR100. The sequence goes on from NZ_MVKV01000002.1 coordinate 29,142, forward strand.
ATGTCCGTGACCTCCTCGGGACGCTCGTCGACGAGGACGACCATGAGGTGGCATTCGGGATTGTTGGTCGCGATCGCGTTGGCGATGTCCTGCAGGATCGTCGTCTTACCGGCCTTCGGCGGCGACACGATCAGGGCCCGCTGCCCCTTGCCGATCGGCATGATCAGATCGATCACACGGGTGTCGAGTCGTTCGGGGGTGGTCTCCAGCCGCAGGCGCTGGTTCGGGTACAGCGGCGTGAGCTTGTTGAACTCGGGGCGACGCTTGGCCGTCTCGACGTCTCCGCCGTTGACGGTGTCCAGCCGCACCAGCGGGTTGAACTTCTGGCGCTGGTTCTGCTGGTCGCCCTCGCGCGGCACCTTGACCGCACCGGTGATCGCGTCGCCGCGTCGAAGTCCGTTCTTGCGGACCAGGTTCATCGAGACGTAGACGTCGTTCGGACCGGCGAGGTACCCCGAGGTGCGCACGAAGGCGTAGTTGTCGAGCACGTCGAGGATGCCGGCGACGGGCTGCAACACGTCATCGTCGGACACCTGCGGCTCGTTCGGGGTGTCGCGATTCTGGCCGCGACGACGCTCACGGAACCGGCGACCCCGACGGCGACCGCCGCCCTCGCCGTCGTCGTCCTGACCACCGTCGCGGTTCTGGCCCCCGTCACGGTTCTGATTTCCGTCGCGGTTCTGGTTGCCGTCGCGGTTCTGCTTGTCGCGGTTCTGGCCCCCGTCGCGATTCTGGTTGTCGCGGTTCTGGTTGCGGTTGCGGCGAGTGCGCTGGTCGTTGCCGTCGGAGTCACCCGCGGCCTCGCCCGAGCCGTCACGGCCGCGGCGTCGCTCGCGTCCCGCACCGGTCTCCGACGAGTCGGTCTCGGAAGCGCTGCCACCCTTGGGTGCATCCCCGGCCTGGGCCTCGGACTTCACCGCGTCGGCGCCGTTCCTCGAGCCGTCGGCCTGGGTGGCAGCCGGGTTGTTCGTTGGTCCCGAAGCGTCGGCGTTCGCGGTCTCGGTGGACGACGCCTCGGCCGGTGCGTCGGCGGCAGCGGCCTTGCGGCCGGCGCCGCGCTGGGTGCGCGCGCCGCTCCGGGGGGCGTCGTTCTTCTCGGTCGTGTCCGCCCCGGCCGCTGCCGGGGAGTCGCCGATGGTCAGTTGGTCGTCGTTCGTCGCCGGCTTCGACGTGCCGGCCTTCGACCGGGCGGGAGCGCTCTTGGCGGCCGGGGCGTCGCCACCCGCCTGGCGCTCCTTGATCGCGGCGATCAGATCGCCCTTGCGCATCCCGGAGGTGCCCTTAATGCCGAGTTCACCGGCGACCGTCCGCAGTTCGCTGAGCACCATGCCGGACAGGCCGGTTCGTGCACGTGTCTTGGTGGCCGGTCGTCCCGAGTCGGGGCCGGCCGAACCCGCGGATTCCTGCTCGGCAGGTGCGGTGATCAGGTCCGTATCGGTCACGGAAGTCCTTTCGTTCCTCCCGCAGACGAGAACTGCGTGAGGTCTACGTTTCCCTGCTTCTGTGCGCTAGGGAGTCCGTCCGCGGTGGACGGTGAGAATGTGTGGTCCGCTGCGAGCGTGCCCGGAAACACCTGCGCTTCTGCACCGTCGACAGAGATCCATGACCCCGGCCCGGATACACAGCCGGTCATCTCCGATCGGCGAAGGATGAGAAGCGGCAGGACAAGCCTGCGCGGCTAGACCAGAATATGGTAACCCCGTTCGCATGATAGGGGCAACACGCCGGAAGCGCCAAATGAATGCGCATTCACTCCGGCGGTCGTGCGGACGACGCCGATCAGCCGACGGTGATCTCGACGCCGCCGGCGACGGCGACCGACCGAGCGTCGAATCCGAGGCCCTGCGCCAGCTGACGGATCTCGGCGGGCACCGGCGCCGTACCGAGCACCAGGACGGTCGGTCCCGCTCCGGACACGGTCGCGGCATGTCCACGCGCACGCAGCGCGCTGACCAGATCGTGCGTCGGCGCCATCGCCGACGCCCGGTACGGCTGGTGCAGCCGATCCTGGGACGCGGCCATGAGGTTGCGCGGATCGGTGGTCAGCGCGACGACGGCGAGGGCCGACCGGCTCAGGTTGAACACGGCGTCGGCGCGCGGGACCGAATCCGGGAGCAGTCCGCGGGTGAACGACGTCGACGACTCGGTGTCGGGCACGAAGACCGTTGCGTAGATGTCGGGGTGCACCGGGAGGCGGTGCGCGTGATACGAGGCGACGTCATCGGCCGATTCGGTCCACGTGACGACCGCCGAGCCGAGCACGCTCGCGGCCGCGTTGTCGGGGTGGCCCTCGAATTCGCTGGACAGTTGTACCAGTTCGTCGGCCGAGAGCCCCGGACCGAGGCCGGCGGCCGAGATCAGGCCCGATGCGGCGGCGAGACCCGACACCGCGGCGGCGGCGGACGAACCCAGACCCCGGGAATGCGGGATCCGGTTGACGCAGCGCAATGTCAGACCGGGGGCCCGCAGCCCGGCGTGTGCCAGTCCGCGGGTGAGCGCCCGCACCACGAGGTGCGAGTCGTCGCGGGGTACGGCGTCGGCGCCCTCACCCTCGACCTCGAGGGTGACGCCATCCGGGACCGTCTCGACGATCACCTCGTCGTAGATTCCGAGAGCTATTCCGAGACAGTCGAATCCGGGCCCCAGGTTGGCACTGGAGGCGGGCACGCGGACCCTCGTCGACAGCCCTACCGGCACCGTACCCGCGGCAGCCGCCGCGGACCCGGCCCCGTCAGCCGACACCGAGAGCATTCGCGACCGCCACCGGGTCCACCGGAATGGCCTCGACCGCCGGGATGCCTGCCAGCGCGGTGTCGGGGTCCTTCAGACCGTTGCCGGTGACCGTGCACACCACGGTCGAGCCCCGCTCGATCCAGCCGTCGGCACTCGCGGCGAGCAGACCCGCGACGCTGGCCGCCGACGCCGGCTCGACGAACACGCCCTCCTTGCCGGCGACGAGGCGGTAGGCCTCGAGCAGCTTCTCGTCGGTGGCCGCCAGGAACTGCCCGTTCGACTCGTCCTTCGCGGCGACGGCCTGGTTCCAACTGGCCGGGGAACCGATGCGGATGGCGGTGGCGACGGTCTCCGGGTCTTTCACCGGCGCGCCGTTCACCAGCGGCGCGGCGCCGGCGGCCTGGACACCGAGCATGCGCGGCACCGACGACGAGACGCCGTCGGCGTGATACTCCTTGTAGCCCTTCCAGTACGCGGTGATGTTGCCCGCGTTGCCGACCGGCAGAGCGTGGACGTCGGGGGCACGGCCCAGCACGTCGACGATCTCGAAGGCGGCGGTCTTCTGACCCTCGATCCGCGCCGGGTTGACCGAGTTCACGAGTTCGATCTCGGTGAACTCGGCGGTCGCCTTGCGCGCGAGCTCGAGACAGTCGTCGAAGTTGCCCTCGACCTGGATGATCTTGGCGCCGTGCATGACCGCCTGAGCGAGCTTGCCCATCGCGATCTTGCCCTGCGGGATCAGGACGGCGCAGGTGATCCCGGCCCGGGTGGCGTATGCGGCGGCCGATGCCGAGGTGTTGCCCGTGGATGCGCACAGGACCGCGGTCTTGCCGTTGTTGACCGCGTTGCTGACGGCCATCGTCATGCCGCGGTCCTTGAACGAACCGGTGGGGTTGAGGCCCTCCACCTTGAGGTAGACCTCGCAACCCGTCAGCGACGACAGATGCGGCGCACCAATCAGCGGGGTGCCACCCTCGAGCAGCGTGACGACCTTCCAGTCGTCGGCGACGGGCAACCGCGACCGGTAGGCCTCGATGAGGCCCGGCCACGCGCGGTGCACAGGCGTAGAAGTCGCTTCAGTCATCGGTACCTTCCAATCGCAACACACTCGACACCTTGATGACGGCGTCCATGTCTTCAAGCGCCGCAACACAATCCGATTGAGCTCGGTCGGGGGCGCGGTGGGTGACCAGGATCAGGCGGGCGTCGTCGCCCGCGCCCTCCTGGCGCACCGCGGCGATGCTGACCGACCGCTTCGAGAACTCCCCCGCGACCTGCGCCAGCACGCCGGGCTTGTCGGCCACCCGCATCGAGACGTAATACCGCGTGAACACGTCGTCGATCGGGGCGACGGGCAGGGAGGCGTAGGTCGACTCGAGCGGTCCGCGCCCGCCGTGCACGCGGTTGCGGGCGGCCATGACCATGTCGCCGAGAACCGCCGATGCCGTCGGTGATCCCCCGGCACCCTGCCCGTAGAACATCAGCCGCCCGGCGTTCTCGGCTTCCACGACGACGGCGTTGAACGCGCCGTTCACGGTCGCCAGCGGGTGGGTCAGCGGAATCAGCGCGGGGTACACGCGCGCCGAGATCCGTTGCGCGCCATTGGCGTCGCGGACGCGCTCGCAGATCGAGAGCAGTTTGATCGTGCAGTCGAACTTCTTGGCCGCGACCAGGTCCGCGGACGTGACCGAGGAGATGCCCTCGCGGTGCACATCGGCCGCCGTGACCCGCGTGTGGAAGGCGATCGAGGCGAGGATCGCCGCCTTGGCCGCGGCGTCGTAGCCCTCGACGTCGGCCGTCGGATCGGCTTCGGCATATCCGAGGCGGCCGGCCTCGGCGAGCGTGTCGGCATAATCGGCGCCCGTCTCGTCCATCGCGGAGAGGATGAAATTGGTGGTGCCGTTGACGATTCCGTTGACCCGCTCGACGGTGTCGCCGGCCAGTGACTGCATCAGCGGACGGATGACCGGGATGGCGCCGGCGACCGCGGCCTCGAAGTAGAGGTCCACCTTGGCATCCGCCGCGGCGGTCGCGAGTTCGCCGGTGTATTCGGCGAGGAGCGCCTTGTTCGCCGTCACCACCGACTTGCCGCTCTCGAGCGCCGACCGGATCAGACCGCGGGCCGGGTCGATGCCGCCCATCAACTCCACGACGATGTCGACGTCGTCGCGCGCGACGAGTGCCGCCGGGTCGTCGGTCAGGAGATCCTGCGCGATCTTGCGGGGACGGCCGAGATCCCGCACCGCGACGCCGCGGATCTCCACGGGAGCCCCGACGCGCGCCCGGAGGTCGTCGGCGTTGTCGGTGATGATGCGCACCACCTCGGCACCGACATTGCCCATGCCGAGCACCGCGACACCGATGGTGCGCGAGTCCGCATCGGTTGCGCCACTTGTGTTCTGCACGGATTCGGTCACAGGCCCACCTCCAGGCTGAGGAAGTCGTCGATGGTCTCCCGGCGCAGCAGTAGCCGGGCGTTCCCGTCGGCCACCGCCACCACGGGCGGTCTCATGGTCATGTTGTATCGGCTCGACATCGAGTAGCAGTAGGCACCGGTCGCCGCCACCGCGATCAGGTCGTCGGGGCCGAGATCCTCCGGCAGCCAACAGTCCTTGATCACGATGTCGCCGCTCTCGCAATGCTTTCCCACGACCCGGCACACCACCGCACGGGCCTCCGACACCCGGGACACGAGCCGCACGTCGTATTCGGCGTCGTAGAGAACGGTGCGGATGTTGTCGCTCATGCCGCCGTCGACGGAGACATAGCGTCGTACGGCGCCGCCGCCGAGTGCGACGTCCTTCACGGTGCCGACGCGATACAGCGTGATCGTGCCGGGACCGGCGATGGCGCGGCCCGGTTCGACGGCGATGGTCGGCATGGGCAGCCCGAGTGCTGCCGACTCCCGCTCGACGATCGCCGCGAGCGTCTCCGCCACCTTCTGCACCGGCAGCGGACGCTCGTCGGGGAGGTACGAGATCCCCAGTCCGCCACCGAGATCGACGACCGACATCTGCGCGGTCTTCTCGACACCGAACTCGCCGACGACGTCGCGGAGCAGTCCGAGCACCCGGTGGGCGGCCAGCTCGAATCCGTCCATGTCGAAGATCTGCGACCCGATGTGGCTGTGCAGACCCACAAGCCTGAGGTTGTCGGTCGCGAAGACCCGCCGGATGGCTTCCATCGCGATCCCACCGGCGAGCGAGAATCCGAACTTCTGGTCCTCGTGTGCGGTCGAGATGAACTCGTGGGTGTGCGCTTCGACACCGACGGTCACGCGCACCAGCACGTCGGCGACGACACCGCGTTCGCCGGCGATCGCGTCGAGCCGATCGATCTCGATCATCGAGTCGAGGACGACGTGCCCGATTCCGGCATCGACCGCAGCGCGCAGCTCGTCGACGCTCTTGTTGTTGCCGTGCAATGCGATTCGCTCCGGCGGGAAACCGGCGCGCAGTGCGATGGCGAGTTCACCACCGCTGCAGACGTCCAGGGACAGCCCCTCGTCGTCGACCCAGCGCGCGATCTCGGTGCTCAGGAACGCCTTCGACGCATAGTGCACTCGCCCGTACGGGCCGAACGCCGCCATCATGTCCCGGCAGCGCGACCGGAAGTCGGCCTCGTCCACGACGAACGCCGGCGTCCCGAACTCTTCGGCGAGCTGACTCACCGGCACGCCGGCCAACCGCAGCTCGCCCGATTCGTCGCGGGATGCGTTGCGTGGCCACACCTGTGCGGGGATGGCGGCGAGCACGGCCGGGTCGTTCGGACGCTCGGCGAGATGGGGCGCGGCCAGCAGTTCGGCGTGCCGGGGGCCGGCGGGGTGGGCGTTCACATCTGCTCCGGCGCGGTGACGCCGACGAGACCCAGCCCATTGGCCAGGACCTGACGGGTGGCCTCGCACAGGGCGAGCCGGGCCCGGTGGATGTCCGCCGGTTTCTCGTCACCCTGCGGCAGGACACGGCACTTGGCATAGAACCGGTGGTAGGTCCCGGCGAGGACCTCGAGGTAGCGACAGACCCGGTGCGGCTCGCGCAACGTGGCGGCGGTCGCGACGACATCGTCGAAATCGCCGATGGTGCGGATCAATTCGCCCTCGGCGGGATCGTCGAGCAGGTCCAGATGGTCCAGCGACGACACGACCCCGAGGTCAGCGGCGTTGCGGGCCAGTGCGGACATCCGCGCGTGGGCGTACTGCACGTAGTACACCGGGTTGTCGTTGGACTGTTTGGTGAGCAGGTCGAGATCGATGTCGATGTTGACGTCGACCGACGAGCGGATCAGCGAATAGCGCGCGCCGTCGACGCCGACCGCGTCGACGAGGTCGTCGAGCGTGATGACCGTGCCGGCACGCTTGCTCATACGGACCGGCGTGCCGTCGCGCACGAGGTTGACCATCTGGCCGATCAGCACCTCGACGGTGGCCGGGTCGTCGCCGAGCGCCGCCGCCGCGGCCTTGAGCCGGCTGATGTACCCGTGGTGATCGGCGCCGAGCATGTAGATGCAGAGGTTGAAGCCGCGGTTGCGCTTGTCACGGTAGTAGGCGATGTCGCCCGCGATGTAGGCGGCGTTGCCGTCGCTCTTGAGGACCACACGGTCCTTGTCGTCACCGAACTCGGTGGACCGCAGCCACCACGCGCCGTCCTTCTCGTACAGGTTGCCGTTGGCCTTGAGCTCGCCGATGCACTCGTCGACGAGGCCGGTGGCGAACATCTTGTCCTCATGGGTGAAGACGTCGAAGTCGGTGCCGAAGTCGTGGAGGCTCTGCTTGATGTGGGTGAACATCAGGTCCACCCCGACCGAACGGAACGTCTCGAGGCGGTCGGCGTCGGGCTGCGACAGCACCTCGGGGACCGTCTCGACGACCTTCGCGGCGATGTCGGCGATGTAATCGCCCGCGTAGCCGTCCTCCGGGGTCGGGTTGCCCAGTGCCGCGGCCTCCAGCGACCGGGCGAACCGGTCGATCTGGGCACCGTGGTCGTTGAAGTAGTACTCGCGCGTGACCGCACCACCGCGAGCGGCCAGCACGCGGCCGAGCGCGTCGCCGACGGCCGCCCAGCGGGTACCGCCCAGGTGGATCGGCCCGGTCGGATTGGCCGACACGAATTCGAGGTTGATGACCGAGCCGGCGAGTTCGTTTCCGCGGCCGTAGTCCGCACCCCGGGCCAGCACCGCCGCGACGACGGTGTTCTGCGCGGCGGCCCCGAGCCAGAGGTTCACGAACCCGGGACCGGCGATCTCGGCCTTCGCGACACCCTCGGCCGCGGCGAACGCCTCCGCGAGCCAGCCGGCGAGTTCCCGCGGGTTCACGCCGAGCCGCTTGCCCATCTGCAGGGCGACGTTGGTGGAATAGTCGCCGTGGTCAGCGTGACGGGGGCGCTCGACGACGATGGAGTCGGGCACCAGGTTCTCGTCCAGTCCGCGGTCGCGGACCACGGTCAGGGTCACGTCGCGCAGCAGCGCGGCCAGGTCGGCGGGAGTCACAGGACACCATCCTATTGGCCGCGGCCACTACACCGACAATCGCACCCTGCTCCACCCATCGGGCCCACCAGTACACTCGTGTGCGCCGAGCGCGGGCCGGGTCTCCCGCGGGTCCGCTCGGCCCCCGCAGTCGGATGAGGAAAGAAGTCAATGGCGCGCAAACCAGGGGCCAACGTCCCCAAGTCCCGCAAGCGAGCAGGATCCGTTCCCTCGGCGACGGGACGTCAGGTCGACTGGATGCTGATCGGCGCCGTCGTGGTGGTCATCGGCCTCATCGCCGGACTCGCGGTCTACCTCGTCCCCAAGTTCAACGAGCGGCGGGCCGAACAGAAGGACGACTTCGCCGTGGAAACGGTGTCCGAGTTCGTGCCCTCACCGCAGAATCCCGATCCGTCGGTGAACATCCCGGGTGTCACGAAGCGCTACTACGAGGCCGCGCGGCACGTCACCGCGACCCAGCGTGTCGCCTACGACCAGTCGCCTCCGTTCGGCGGGCCGCATGACGAGATCTGGGCGACCTGCACCGGCGTCGTCTACCCGAACCCACTGCGGTCGGAGAACGCCGTCCACGCCCTCGAACACGGCGCGGTCTGGATCACCTACAACCCGGACACGATCTCACCGGAGGACCTCGACTACCTCAAGCAGCTCGTCCGCGGTGAGCAGTACCTGTTCCTCTCGCCCTACCCCGGACTCGACCAGCCGGTGTCGCTGCAGAGCTGGGGACACCAGCTCAAGCTCGAATCCGCCCGCGATCCGCGCGTCAACCAGTTCATCACCGCGCTACGCCGCAACATGATGCCCGGGGTCTACCCGGAGAACCCGCAGACCGCCGCGTACCCCGAGACCCAGGCCACCTGTACCGCCATCCCCGGGTTCGATCCGTCGAACCCCCCGCCGGCCGACGAGGGTGAGCCCGGCCCCGACGCCGTCCCGATGGATGGCGGCAACCAGCAGCCCGCGGGCTGACGCGGGTTCCCACCCGACCAGCAGACCAGGTAACGGACCGGGCCGCACGCCCCGACGAGATCGGCGAGGACCAGCGATGACCGACAACAGCGACCGGCCCGAATCGCGGGACGGGACAACGACTCCCGAGGGTCCGGACGACACGGCCGAGCCGTCGTCGCGCCCACGGATCCTGCTCGCCCTGGGCGGCGCCGCACTCCTCCTGTTCGGTCTCGGCCTGGGACTGCTGATCCAGGCGAGCCTCGCCGACGACTCCACCGGCGACGATTCCCCGGCTGCGAACTCGGCGGCCGTCGGCTTTGCGCAGGACATGACCCGCCACCACGAGCAGGGAGTGGAACTGGCCGCCATCGAACTCGAACACGGCACCGACCCCGAGGTGCGGAGCATGGCGTTCGACATCCTCACCGCCCAGAGCAATGAGATCGGCCAGATGCAGTCGTGGCTGACGCGGTGGGGTCAGCCCGTCACCAACCCCGGCGCGACCATGGCGTGGATGGGCCACGGCGGTTCCGAGACTAACGGGCACGACCACTCCGATCCCGCGGATCACACAGCCGGCGGTCACGATCACGGCCACGGTGGCGACGGCAGTTCGGACCACGGAGACATGGACCACGGAGACATGGACCACGGGGACATGGACCACGGGGACATGTCGGCACCCGCCTCCGGCGCACCAGCGGCGGGTGCCGCGGAATCCGACGCCGAACAGCCGCCGATGCCCGGGATGGCGACGTCGGCGGAGATGCAACAGTTCCGTGCGATGCGGGGTCCCGAGGTCGACATCCGGTTCCTCCAGCTGATGCTGCGTCACCACGAGGGCGGTCTGCACATGATGGAGTACGCCGCCGACCCGGCGAACGTCGAGCAGGCCTATGTCCGCGACCTGGCGTCGAGCATGAAACGGACCCAGGACAAGGAGATCGCCATCATCACCCAGATGCTGGCCCTGCGTGGCGCACAACCACTTCCGCTGAACTGAGCGCCCCGCACGGCGGGCACGCCGGTGAGGTGAGCAAGTTCGGTCGGGCCACGCGGCTCTCCAAACGGCGATGATGGCGGCATGCTCTCACCACGCCTCGCTGCCGCGGTCGCCGCGTTGCCACTGGCCCCTGGTCTGCGAGTCCTCGAGATCGGCTGCGGGCCCGGGCCGGCAGCACGCGAGGTGGCGCAGCGGGTGGGACCCGACGGCTTCGTACTCGGCATCGATCGGTCGCCTCAAGCCGTGAACGCCGCCCGCCGGGCCGCGATCGCCGGCGGCTTCGGTCCGGACCGACTCGACTTCGACTGCAGCGCCATCGAGGACTTCGATCTCGGCACGCGCATCCCGTTCGACGTGGCGTTCGCTCTGCGCGTCGGCGCACTCGACGGGCGACACCCCGATCTCTACGACGCGGCCGTGGGGGCCGTGGCCCGGGCGCTGCGTCCGGGCGGAGTGCTGCTTGTCGACGGCGGTGATCCGTTGCGGCGCATCGAGTTGCCAATGGGTTGAGGTGACCGGTCGGCTCAGTCGTGCGCGAGAGCGCGTCTGACGGCCTCACACTGACGGCCGAAGAAATCCTGCGCGATCGACGTTCGGGGCGCGACGATGTCGAAACCGTGAAAAGCGCCGGGCACCACGTCCACCTGGCAGTCGACCCCTGCCGCGCGCAGCCGCTCGGCGTAGTCGCGGTCTTCGGTGGCGAACAGGTCCAGGGTGCCGACCCCGATCCACGCGGCCGGCAATCCCGCGAGGTCGGTACGCCGCGCCGGGACGGCCTCCTGTGTGTCCGCACCACCGAGATAACTGGACCACCCGAAGGCGTTGGCCGAGGCGTTCCAGAGGCGGTGGTGCGGATCGGGCTCGCGCGTGCGGTCGTCGAGCATCGGGTAGGTCAACAGCTGCAATCGCAACCCCACCCCTTCATCGCGTGCGCGAAAGGCAAGTGCCGCAGCGAGTCCCCCACCGGCGCTGTTGCCGCCGATCGCGATGCGGGTCGTGTCGATGTCCGGCTGGCCGGTCATCCACCGCAGCGCGTCGAAACAGTCCTCAATGGCCGCCGGGTACGGATGTTCCGGGGCCAGGCGGTAGTCCACGGAGACCACCTCGATGCCGACACGTTCGGCCATCGCCCGCGCCCAGCGATCGTCCTGGGCGGCACTGCCCGTGATGTAACCGCCCCCATGGATCCACAGCAGCGCGGGCAGGCGACCTGAGGAGTGCGCCGGACGGAACACCCGAACCTCGACGCCGCTGGGTGTCGTCGCGGTGGTGACCGGCGCCCGTCCGTTGCGTACCCGGTAGAGCCGACGGACGACGGGGAGCGTGCGCCGGGACACGAGTTGTGCGGGCGCGATCAGCGCCACCCGGCGCAGGTCGGGCGCAAAGTCGTTCCGGATTCTCCAGCGGTTCAGCACAGGTGGAGACTATTCGCCCGATGTCACCCACGCGCGGGATTGTCGCGATTTGCTCACGACTGTGGCATGCTGCTGCCCAGCGTCGCGTGCCGGTGGCGGACCGCGTCCGGCATGGAGGCGCCAGGACGAAAGTTTCGTCATGCCAGTCAGTTTCAATCACATCATCATCGGTGCGCACGATCCGCAGGAATCCGCCGACTTCTACCTCGACGTACTCGGGGCTCGGCCCGCCCCCGGCTGGGGCCCGTTCGTCAACATCCTCCTCGACGACGACACGCTGCTGCAGCTCGCACCGGCGCCGGTCGCCGAGCCCATCCACATGGCGTTCCTGATGGACGACACCGAGTTCGACCGCGGTTACGAGGCACTTCGTCGTAAAGGCGTCGACCACTGGGCCGATCCGCAGATGCGTCGCCCGAACGAGATCTCGACCGAGGAGGGCCGGCGGGTGTACTTCAAGGACCCGTCGGGACAACTACTGGAGATGCTCACCGAGCCGTACGTGTGACGCCAACGCAAGAACGCCACGCGAGGACTTCTGCAACGGGTTGTCACCGGCACTTCTGATCTCGAGTGGCGCTTCTGCGGCAATGGTGCGCCCGCGTGAATCTCTTTCCAACTACACAGTGGGCGCACACCAGGCGGAGGCTGGCATGGATGTCACAGTGCCCCCGATAGGATTCGAACCTATGGCCTTCTGCTCCGGAGGCAGACGCTCTATCCCCTGAGCTACGGGGGCTCATCGGGCGGGACTCAGCCTAGCGCACCGATCCGTCGACATCCCAATCGGCAGCTCAGGACACGCCGAGCGGGCTCTGCACTCGGACCGACGACCCGTGCTCGCCGCGGAGGACGTGCAGCTGGGCAGGGATTCGGGCCCGGAGTTCGTCAACGTGACTCACCACGCCGACGACACGCCCGCCGGCCCGCAAGTCATCCAGGACCCCCATGACGAGGTCGAGCGCCTCGGGATCGAGGGTGCCGAATCCCTCGTCGATGAAGATGGTGTCGAGCACGCGGCCGCCCGACTCCGCGGAGACGACATCGGCGAGTCCGAGTGCGAGGGCAAGCGATGCGAAGAAGGTCTCGCCGCCGGACAGCGTCGTCGTCGGGCGGAGCGCGCCGGTGTACTCGTCGCGGACCTCGATACCGAGGCCGCCACGCCGGCCCCGCACACCCGCGGCGTCGGTGTGGACGAACTCATAACGCCCCGAGGACATCTCGCGGAGACGCCCCGACGCGGCGACGAGGACCTCGTCGAGACGCGCGGCCAGCACGTAGGACCGCAGCGACATCCGGCGCGCGTTCTGTCCGCGCCCGCTGACCAATTCGGCGAGTCCCTGGAGTTCGGCGTGGCGTGCCTGCAGAGGCGCCAGGGCGTCGATGGCCTCCCAGAAGTGGGTGACGTACTCCTGGAGGTCGGCCGCCTGCCGGCCGGCCACGGCGTGTTCCTTCGCGGCGGTGTCCAGGCGGCGGCGGGCGGCATCACGGTCTGCGGTGAGCTGTTCGACATCCGGCTCCGGAGCCGACATCGCGGCGCGCACATCCTCGTCGGCGAGGGTCTCCTCGGCAGCGGCGCGCAGACTGGCGGCCTCCTGCAGCAACGTGTCCCACGCCGCGATCTGCTTGTCCGGGGCGAATGCCGCTCGGACGGCGGCGACATCGTCGAACCCGGCGTCGGCACACGCCGCGGACAATCGATCGGTCGCCTCGGCGACCCGGTCCCGCGCTCGCGCAGCTTCTTGCCGGGCGTTCCGGTGACGACGTGTGCGACGGACCAGCTCGGCGAGTTCACGGCGCCGCTCGGCGACCCCGCCGCGTCCGCCGGTTGCCTCCCGGACGGCCTCATCGAGCTCGGTGAGGTTCTGCCGCAACGCGGTCACCCGCTCGCGACGGGCGGACTGGGCCGACTCGTCGTCGGCGAGGGTGGTGCGCCACCCATCGACCTCGGCGTCGATCCGATCGACCGCCGTCTGCAGCGCGGGTAGTCGCGACGCGGCACGTTCCGCGGCAGCCAGTTCGGCGCCCACCCGGGCGAGGTCGGCGTCGACGGCGTCGGAACGAGCACCACCGATCACGGCGTCGAGATGCGTACGGCGTTCGACGAGAGCCGCCACCGCGGATTGCGCGATGGCCTTGATCGCGCTCGCCCGCTCCTCGGCGGCCGCTGCCGCGTCTTCGTAGGCTGTGACCTCGGACGCCGGGGCGTCGCCGTCGTCGGTGGCCGGTCGAGGGTGCGTCTCTGAACCACACACGACGCAGGGTTCACCCTCGACGAGCCCGCCCGCCAGTTCCACTGCCATCCCGGCGAGGCGACGCTCGCGGGCGTCGAGCACGCGCTCCCGCGCAGCGGCATTGGCGTCGCGGGCGTCGAGCAACTCCTTCTCCGCGGTCGCGAGCCGGACCAGCACCTCGTCCCGGTCGGTGAGTGCGTCGCGTACGCGGCGGAGTGCGTCGCGCTCGGCCCGGAGTTTCGGGCCCTGCATCCGCAACTCCCCCGCTTCCGCCAGTGCGGCGACGGCCTCGGCGCGACGGCCCGGCGCGGCGTCGAGCAGGGTCCGGGTCTGGGCAGTGCGGCGGTCCGCCTCGACGATGGCCGAGTCCAGGGTCTGGATCTCGGCGACCAGAGCCGGCCGCTGCGCGACGCGTTCGGCGAGGGGCTCCCACCGCCCCGACTCCTCGGTCCAGCGGTCGATCGCCGCATCCAGGCGTGCGTCGAGATCCTCGTCTGACCCGCCGGCGCACAGCGACTCACCCTCCGGCAGCGCGCACAGCTCTGCGTGCGCACGCGTAACGGCCTGCTCGGCGACCGTGAGTTCGCGGGTGACACGGTCGGCGTCGTCGGCGAGCGGCACGATGGGCGCCGCCTGCAGGGCCTGCCGACGAGCCTGCGCCGCCGCGCTCAGAGCGGCTTCGCCGTCCGCGAGCCGTGCGAGTCGCTCGGTGGCCGCACGCCCCCGGCGACGCAGCTCGGCGAGCCGGCTCCCGCTCTCGTACGCGGCCTGCGTCTGGTCGGCCGCGGCCTGCGCCGCACCTGACTCGAGGCGCGTGCGCTCCGCGGCGGTGCGCGCACGCTCGAGACATTCCTGCGCCCAGTCGAAGTCGGGTTCGGCGGTCGGTTCGACCCCGCCCACCGCCACGATCTGACCGGCGACCCGCTCGAGCACGGCGGTCTGTTCGGTCAGCTTCGCCGCGCTCTCCCGCGCCCGGTCACGCAACCACTCCTCGAGGTCACCGAACCGCTCAGTGTCGAACAACCGCTCCAGCAACGCTTCCCGCTCATCGGAGTGCGCGCGCAGGAATCGGGCGAAGTCGCCCTGCGGCAGCAGGACCACCTGGAAGAACTGATCGGCACTCATCCCGAGCAGCCGGACCACGGCGTCGCCGATCTCGGGGATGCGGGTCAGGTCGGGCCCGGATCCGTCGACCCACACGAGAGTCGCCCGGGCATTCACCTTGCGGGTGCCGTCGCCGCGCTTCTTGGGTCGTTCGTGCTCGGGCGACCGCGTGATCCGGAGTCGGCGGGACGCGATCGTCGCCTCGAGTTCGACCTCCGGGACATCCTCGGCCGCAGCGTGATCCGAGTGCAGGCGCCGGTTGGTGTCGCGCACGCCCGGTACCCGGCCGAACAGCGCGAAGGCGACCGCGTCGAGGACCGTGGTCTTGCCGGCGCCGGTCTGGCCGTGCAGCAGGAACAGTCCGTCACCGCCGAGGTCGTCGAAGTCGACCGTGATCTCGTCGGCGAACGGACCGAAGGCCCGGACGCGCAGACGGTGCAGCCTCATGCGGACTCCGCGACGATCGCCTCGATGTCGAACAGGGTCAGTTCGGCCGCGTCGGACTCGGGTTCACCGACCACGGCGCGGAGTGCGCGTTCGAGGAGCACCCGCTCCCCCTTGGTCGGCTCGTCGCGCACGTCGGAGATGAACGACGCGATGATCTCGGCGTCGGTCCGGCCGCGCACGCGGGAACGGTAGTCGACGCCGGAGCCGGAATGCGGCCGCTCCCACTGCACATGGACCGCGAACGGGAACCGCTCGCGCAGCCGACGCATCGCGTCAGTCGGGCGGACCGGGTCGGTCAGCGTCACCTCGACGTAGTGGTCCTGCGCCGCGGCGTACCGTTCGTCGGTCAGCAGGTCGCCGAGAACGCCGGTGAGAGAGCTCAGTTCGCGGACGACGGGCAGCTCGTGTGCGCGGACCTCGGCGACGCCGTCGGCGTCGAGCTCCACCACCAGCGCCGCCTTCCGGTGGGTTCGCTCACCGAAGGAGTACGGCAGCAGCGAACCGCTGTACCGGACCGTGTCGGTGACACGTTGCGGCGAGTGCAGATGCCCGAGGGCGACGTAGTCGGCGCCCGAGAACGTCTCGGCGGGAACCGTTTCCACCCCGCCGACACTGATCGAGCGCTCCGAACCGGAGGCCGCGGCCCCGCTGACGAAGGCGTGGGCGACGACCACGGACCGAACCCGGCGCGCAGCCAGATCGGTGCGGACGCGAGTCATGGCGGCGTCGAGGACAGCGGTGTGCCCGCCGATCGACTCGACGCCGAGGTGGCGTCGCGCGGTGTCGGGTTCGAGATAGGGAATGCCGTAGAACGCGACGTCTCCGTGGGCGTCCGACAGGATGACCGGACGGTCGATGTCGGCGATCGAGGTCCGCAGATGCAGGCCACCGGCGGCGGCGAATCCCGACCCCGCACCGAGGCGAGTGGGCGAGTCGTGATTGCCCGAGGTGACGACGATCTGTGCTCCCGCAGCGGCGATCTCGGCCAGGCCCTCGTCGTACACGCGGACCGCGTCGGCGGACGGGACGGACCGGTCGTACACGTCACCGGCGACGATGACGGCGTCGGCCGACTCCGCGTCGACCAGTGCGGCCAGATGCGACAGTGCGCGACGCTGGTCGGCGAGCAGCTCGACCCCGTGGAACGTCCGGCCCAGGTGCCAGTCGGAGGTGTGCACGATCCGCATGGGCGCAACCTTACGGTCGGGTGCCGACAGATCGTGGGACGCGCGCTCGCCTACGCCGTCGACCCCGGCACCGAGTCGGACCGACCGGCGTCGGCGCCCACCGCGTGCGGGTCGACGACCTGCGGTGGGACCGTCTGATGCGCGGGCCGGACGAAGAAGAAGGTCGCCACGACGCCGATCAGCAGCGCGGCCGCGGGCAGGTAGAGAGACTGCCCCATGGCGGTCGCGAACCCCTCGCGCAGGAACTCCGGCAGTTGCCCGGCCGCACCGTCCTGGGCGTTCTCGGCGTCGACGCCGGGCAGCTCGGCCGCCAGCCGGGTCTGCAGGAGCGCTCCGATCATGGCGGAGCCGAGGACCGAACCGATGACCCGCAGGGTGTTGTAGACGCCGGCCCCGGCCCCGGCCTGATGCCACGGCAGATTGCGGGTGGCGGTCGCGGCCAGCGGCGCCCAGATACCGGCCGAGGCCACGCCCATCAGGCACAACGGAATCACGATCAACCAGACCGGGGTCTCCGGGCGGGCGACGAAGCCCAGCCACGCGATGGCGATCGCGTTCAGCAGCAGTGCCGAGGACACGATCGTGCGTGGGTGGACGCGATCGACCACCCGGCCCACGATCGGAGCCAGGACACCGGTCAGCACCGCCATCGGCACCAGGACGACCGCCGACTCCGTCGGCGACATCCCACCGACGAGCTGGAGGAAGAACGTCAGGGGGATCATCATCGCCGACACCGCGAAGCCCATCGACGCGATGCCGATGGTCGACAGCGAGAAGTTGCGGTCGCGGAACAACGACAACGGGACCAGGGGCTCGGTGCGGATGCGGGACTGCCAGTAGACGAAGACCCCCAGGACGGCGACCCCGCCGACGATGAGCAGCCAGATCCAGGTGTCCCAGTCGAAGGTCTCCCCCTCCTGGATGCCGAAGACCAACGCGGACAGACCCACCGCGGAGAGACCGACACCGATCCAGTCGAACTGGTGGTCGTTGGTGCTGACCCGCGGGACGAGAACGGCCGCGAGGACGAGACCGGCGAGGCCGACGGGCAGGTTGATGAAGAAGATCCACTCCCAGCCGAACGCGTCGGTCAGCACGCCGCCGAGCAGCGGACCGACGAGGGTCGCCACCCCGGCGACCGTGCCCCACACGCCCATTGCGGCGCCGCGCTTCTCGGCCGGGAAGATGCGAGTGATCAGCGCCATCGTCTGCGGGGTGATGAGGGCGGCGCCGACACCCTGCAGACCGCGGGCCGCGATCAGCTCACCGATCGACGACGACAGGCCGCACCAGAGGCTGGCCGCGGTGAAGACCGCGAGACCGAGCTGGTACATCGTCTTGGGGCCGAACTTGTCGCCCAGGCGACCGGTGATCAGCAGCGGCACCGCGTAGGTGAGCAGGTACGCACTGGTGACCCAGACGACGCCGTTGACGTTCGTGTCGAGGTCGGCCTGGATACGCGGCTGGGCCACGGCCACGATCGTCATGTCGACGAGGATCATGAAGAAGCCCACGCAGAGCGCCAGCATCGCGGCCCACGGGCGGCCGGTGACCATCTCGTCGGTGCCCGCGTTCTGGCCGCGGGCGGCGTCGCTCGACTGCATTTCCTCGATGCTAGTGGTGTGTCTCGGAAAGAGGTGGCCGGTCTCCGGTGGAGCGATCGGTGAGCTGGCAAGGCGGAGGAGGGAGCGATAGCGGAGCTATCTCGACCGACGACAACGCAGCCAGGCGCCGATCGAACGCCGGAGACCAGTCGCCTGTTTCCGAGACACACCACTCACCCTGTCCGATTCGTGAACGGCCCGCGCGATCACGGGTTTCGCGGCAGCTCGGGGCGGGATGTCGCTCCGGATCATTACTGTGGAGCCCATGAGCACAGAGTCCGAGCAGAGCACCGCGTCCGAGGGCGAACAGGGTTCGTACGTGATGACCGGCGAGGAGTTCGTCCGGGACACGAAGTACATCGAGACCCGCATCACCGCCGACGGCCGGGACGGCTATCCGGTGGAGGCCGGCCGGTACCGGCTCGTCGCAGCCAGGGCCTGCCCGTGGGCCAACCGGACCCTCATCGTGCGGCGGCTACTCGGCCTCGAGGACGCCATCTCGCTCGGGCTGTGCGGTCCCACGCACGACAAGAACTCGTGGACCTTCGACCTCGACCCCGGCGGGGTGGACCCGGTCCTGCAGATCCCGCGACTCAAGGACGCCTACGAGAAGCGGATCCCCGGCTACCCGAAGGGGATCACCGTGCCGGCGATGGTCGACGTGCCGACCGGCGAGGTCGTCACCAACGACTTCCCGCAGATCACCATCGACTTCTCGCTGGAATGGACCGCCTTCCATCGCGACGGCGCGCCGGAGCTCTACCCGGAGCGTCTGCGCGACGAGATCGACGAGGTCAGCCACGGCATCTACACGGAGGTCAACAACGGCGTCTACCGCTGCGGATTCGCCGGCAGCCAGGAAGCCTACGACGCGGCGTACGACCGGTTGTTCACCAAACTCGACGAGTTGTCCGAGCGGTTGTCGACGCAGCGTTACCTGGTCGGCGACACCATCACCGAGGCCGACGTCCGGCTCTTCACCACCCTGGCGCGCTTCGACGCGGTGTATCACGGCCACTTCAAGTGCAATCGGAGCAAGCTGAGCGAGATGCCGGTGCTGTGGGCCTATGCCCGGGACCTGTTCCAGACGCCCGGCTTCGGCGACACCACCGACTTCACCCAGATCAAACAGCACTACTACATCGTCCACACCGACGTGAATCCCACGCAGATCGTGCCGAAGGGCCCGGACCTCCGCGGCTGGCTCACCGCACACCATCGCGACGACCTGGGCGGTCGCCCGTTCGGTGACGGCACACCCCCCGGTCCCCCACCACCGGCCGAGGTCGTGCCCGCAGCGGACTGGGTACCGACGGAACGAGCGGCGGCGGAATGAAAGACAAGGCGTCACAGGGACTTTCGGCAGACCACGGCCGTACGCCCCCCGGCAAGGCCGTCGAGGTGACCGGCGGAATCCTGGACCGGGCACAGCGACTGCAGGCACCCGCGGTGAAGAAGTACGTCGATTCACTGCGGCGGAAGTACCCCGACGACTCACCCGCGCAGATCATCGAGCGGCTCGAGAAGCGTTACCTGAACGCGGTCACCGGTTCCGGCGGCGCCGTCGGCGCGGCGGCCGCGGTGCCCGGTGTCGGCACGATGACCGCGTTCGGGGCGATGACCGGGGACACGGCGTTCTTCCTCGAGGCGTCGGCCCTGCTCGCGCTGTCGATCGCCGAGGTGCACGGCATCCCGGTGCACGAGTCCGAGCGTCGCAAGGCCCTGGTCATGACCGTCGCGCTGGGCGAAGAGGGTGTGCTGGCCCTCGGTCGCGTGGTCGGCACCGGAGGCGGTGCGCTGCGCCGACTCGGTGGAGCCGCCCTGCCATCCGGTGCGATCACCAAACTGAACAAGACCCTGGTGAACAAACTCGTCAAGAAGTACGCGATCCGCCGGGCGCCGCTGATCTTCGGCAAGCTCATGCCCGCCGGTATCGGTGCGGTCATCGGTGGTGTGGGGAGTCGCGCCCTCGGCCGGAAGGTCGTCCACAACGCGCGCGAGGCGTTCGGGCCGGCACCCCGGACGTGGGTCATCGACGTCGACTTCAGTGAGGCACCCACCCCGGATCCGCTCCCACCCGGTTCGTGGTGACCGCGGCGGCCGCACCGTCCCCACAGTCGGCAGCCACGCCCGGCTGGATCCGCCGGCTCGTCGGCGAGTCCTGGCGATACCGACGCGTCGCCGTCGTCACGATGATCTTCACCCTGGTCGCCGTCGGGGTGGACGTGCTGATGCCGCTGCTGACCAAGGCCGCGATCGACCACGCCACCGGCGTCGTCGACGACGGCCTCTCGCTACAGACCGTGATCGTCGCGCTGGTCGTCTTCGCCGTCGTCCGTTACGCCTGCCATCTCGGCCGGCGGGTGTTCGCGGGACGGCTCGCGGTGAACGTGCAGAACACGCTGCGACTCCGACTCCTCGACACCCTGCTGCACCTCGACGGCCGCAGCCAGCACCAGATCCGCACCGGACAGATCGTGTCCCGCTCGATCTCCGACATCCAGGTCGTCCAGAGTCTCCTGGCCATGGCGCCACTGTCGTTGGGCGCCGCGGTGCAGATGGTCGTGGCCCTGGCCATCATGGCGTACCTGTCGCCGCTCCTGACCGGGGTGGCGTTGCTGATCGCCCCGCTCATCGCCCTCGAGGTGTGGCGTACCCGGCGTCGGCTGTTCGCGGCGACGTGGTCGGCGCAGCAGGCCGCCGCCGACGTCGCCCAGCACGTGGAGGAGACCGTCACCGGCGTGCGGGTCGTGAAGGGTTTCGGCCAGGAGGAACGCGCGGTCGACGACCTCGTAACCCGGTGCCGGACGGTGTTCGCTCGCCGGCTCCGCGCCGCCAGGATCAATGCTCGATTCGCCCCGACCCTGGCCGCCATCCCGCAGCTGGGCATGGTCGGGGTGATCGTCGTGGGCGGCTACCTCACGATGACCGGCGCGATCACGGCCGGCACCTTCGTCGCGTTCAGCACGTACGTCGCCACCATGACCGGCATCGCCCGACTCCTGACGAACCTGATCGTCAACGCCCAGCTGGCGCGGGCGGCCGTCGAACGCGTCTACGACGTCATCGACCATCCCCACGATCCGGGCGACGCCGCGACCGGCACGCTGCCCGGCGGCCCCCTGGGCGTCGAACTGGACGCTGTGGGGTTCGCCCACCACACCCATGACGCCGACGACCCGCCCGCCGTGTTGTCCGGTATCGACCTGCGGATCGAGCCGGGCGAATGTGTGGCGATCGTGGGTCCGCCCGGTTCCGGCAAGTCGACCATCGCCGACCTGGTCAGCCGGTTCGAACGACCCGACTCCGGAACGATCTCGCTGCTCGGCGAGAGCACCGGTGACGAGCCGTCCCGGACCCGGTACCGGATCGACGACCTCGCGCCCGAGGCGCTCCACCGTGCCGTCGCCGTCGTTTTCGACGAGCCGTTCCTGTTCTCCGACACCATCACCGCGAACATCGCGATGGGCCCGGCAGCCGCCGGGGCCGACGCCGCCGACCGGGTTCGGGCGGCAGCCACCGCGGCCGACGCCGCGGAATTCGTCGAGGCGCTCCCCGACGGATACGACACCGTCATCGGCGAACGCGGGCTCACTCTGTCGGGCGGGCAGCGTCAGCGAATCGCCCTGGCCCGCGCCCTGTTCGCCGACCCCCGCATCCTCGTGCTCGACGACGCGACGTCCGCAGTGGACGCCACCACCGAGGCGCGCATCCTGGGCGGGCTCCGCGACCGCCGCGCCACGATGCTGGTCCTCGCCCATCGACGTTCGACGCTCGTCCTCGCCGATCGCGTCGCGGTGCTCGACGACGGCCGGATCACCGCGCTGGGGACGCTCGCCGAACTCGAGGCGACCTCACCGCGCTTCCGCGAGCTGATGTCGAGCACCACGCAACCGGCACCCGACGGCGTCCACGACGACATCCCCGGCGCGGCCGCGGTCGCCGACACCGCGCCACCGCTGCGCGGACCGGGCCCGACCGAGATCGAGAGCCTGTGGCCCGGCATCGCTTCCGACTCGATCGACGTCGCGGCCCGAACCTCTCCGGCGATGGGGGCGGGCTCACGGACCGGTCGCGGCGGCGGCGTGGCCAGCGCGCTCGGTTCGATGCCGGCCACTCCCCAGCTCCAGGCCTCGGTGGACGCACTCCCCCCTGCGGTCGAGCAGCCAGAGGTCGACGTCGCCGCCGCCCGACGCGAGAACCCGGTCTTCACCCTGCGCGGACTCCTCGCGCCGGTCCGGTGGCTGCTCGCCGCCGCACTGCTCGCCATCGCCGTCGACACGCTCGTCGGCCTGGCCTTCCCGAGCATCGCCCGGGCGGTCATCGACTCGACCGGACACACCGAGGGGTCGACCCTGATGTGGGCCACGGTCGGCGGCGTCGTACTGGTCGGAGTCGGCTGGGTCGCCGCGTCGTCGATGGCGATCACCTCGACCAGGGCCGGCGAACGGGTGCTGTTCGGACTTCGGATCCGCAGTTATGCCCACATCCAGCGCCTCGGACTCGACTACTACGAGCGCGAGCTGTCGGGCCGGATCATGACCCGGATGACGACCGACATCGACGCCTTGTCGACGTTCCTGCAGACCGGACTGACCTCGGCGATCGTGGCGGTGCTGACGCTCGTCGGCGTCGGTGTCGCGCTCCTGATCACCGGCCCGCTGCTCGGACTCCTGGTGCTGCCCGTCTTCCCCCTCCTGATCGCCGCGACGGTCGTCTTCCGCCGCGTCGCAAGCCGCGCCTACACGCGCTCGCGCGAACTGATCAGCGTCGTCAATGCGGACTTCCAGGAGAACATCGCCGGCATCAAGACCACGCAGACCTACCTGCGCACCGACGACGCCCAGGCCCGGTTCGCGCGTCGCTCCGGAGAATGGGTCGAGGCCCGGATGGTCTCGCAGCGGGCGATCGCCTCGTACTTCCCGCTCATCCAGCTCATGTCCGACATCGCGACCGCGATCGCGCTGGGCGTCGGCGCCGGGCAGGTGGCGTCGGGTTCGCTCTCGGCGGGCACACTCGTCGCCTTCGTCCTCTACCTGACGATGCTGTTCGGCCCGGTGCAACAACTCTCGCAGGTCTTCGACGGCTATCAGCAGGCCGCCGTGGGCCTCCGCCGGATCGGCGACCTGCTGCGCACGCCGAGTTCGCTGCGCACCTCGGCGACAGCCGAGTCCCCGCCACACGGCGGGTTCGACGGCGTCGTCGACTTCGACCGGGTCGGGTTCCGCTACCAGGGTTCGACGACGGATGCGCTGTCCGCCGTCGACCTGCACATCCCGGCCGGGTCGTCGCTCGCCCTCGTCGGCCGGACGGGCGCAGGCAAGTCGACGATCGTCAAGCTGCTGGCGCGCTTCTACGATCCGACCACCGGACGGGTCCTGGTCGACGGCACCGACATCGGTGACTACGAACTCGCCGGATATCGGCGGCGGCTCGGCCTCGTCCCGCAGGAGCCGCACCTGTTCACCGGCACCGTCGCCGAGAACATCGCCTACGGCCGGCCCGACGCCGATCGGGCCGCGATCGTCGACGCCGCCTCCGCGGTCGGCGCACTGCGCATGATCACCGCCCTGCCCGGCCGGATGAACCATCCCATCGGGGAACGCGGCCAGGGGCTGAGCTCGGGCCAGCGCCAACTCATCGCACTGGCCCGGGCCGAACTCGTCGAGCCCGATCTGCTGCTGCTCGACGAGGCGACCGCGACCCTCGACCAGGCCACCGAGGCGCAGGTCCTCGCCGCCGGACGGGCGGTGACCCGGCACCGCACGTCGGTGATCGTCGCCCACCGACTGGCCACGGCCGCCCGCGCCGACACCATCGCGGTGGTGGACGGCGGACGGATCGTCGAACTCGGAACACACGAGGAGCTGCTCGCGTTGGGACAGAGGTACCGCGGCTTCTGGGATGCCGGCGTCGATCCCGACGAGCCGGCGGTGCCCCGCCCCGACTCACCCGCTCCGACCAGCGCACGGAGGGCCGCCACGGCGGTCACGCGGGCCACCTCGGAACTGACTCCGTAGTAACAGGTCGGTAGGTGTGAGCGAGTCGACGACGCGTAGCATCGTCAGGTGGTTCACCGATAGTCTCCACAAGAGACGACGCGTGGCAGAGAACCCGGCACCTTCAGGGAATTGAGGCGAGATACCGCTGTGAGCAGCAGTTCGATTTCAGACTTCGGACAGAACACGTGGCTGGTCGAGGAAATGTACCAGCAATACCAAGAAGACCCGAACTCGGTCGACCCGAGTTGGCACGAACTACTGAAGAACTACGAACCCGGCGACAACGGTGGCTCCGCCCCGGCCGCCGCTCCGCCCTCGAATTCCGCAAAGCCCACTGCCGCAAAGACTTCGGCCACCACAGCGGCCACCTCGTCCTCCTCCTCGACCACGAGTGCGTCGACCAACGGGTCGGCACGCAACACCTCCGCGCCGGCCACCGAGACCACGCCGCGCAAGCAGGTCACCCTGGATCAGACCCCGGCGCGCACGGCACCGCGCAAACCCACCCCCGCCAAGGAGTCGACCGCCACGAAGGCGGCGTCGGGGCACAGCGTCGCCAGCCGCGACGGGTCGGCCCGCTCGCAGCCCAAGCCCGAGGCGGGCAAGACCGCCGCGCCCGAGGCCCAGAAGTCCGGGTCCGCGAAGTCGGACGCACAGAAGTCCGAGAGCGCCGACGGCAACAAGGTCCTGCGCGGTCCCGCCGCGGCCATCGCGAAGAACATGGCGCTGTCGTTGGAGATCCCGACGGCCACCAGCGTCCGTGCGGTGCCCGCCAAGGCGATGATCGACAACCGGATCGTCGTCAACAACCACCTCGCGCGGACCCGAGGCGGCAAGATCAGCTTCACCCACATCCTGGGTTACGCGATCGTGCAGGCCATCAAGGCGTTCCCGAACATGAACCGGCACTTCGCCGAGATCGACGGCAAGCCGAACGTCGTCACACCCGCGCACACCAACCTCGGCCTGGCCATCGACCTGGTCGGCAAGGATGGCAACCGCACCTTGGTCGTCGCCGCGATCAAGGAATGCGAGACGATGGGCTTCGCCGAGTTCTACACGGCGTACCAGGACATCGTCCGTCGCGCCCGCGACGGCAAGCTCGGCGCGGCCGACTTCTCCGGCGTCACCATCTCGCTCACCAACCCGGGCACGATCGGCACCGTGCACTCGGTGCCGCGCCTGATGAAGGGCCAGGGCGCCATCATCGGCGCCGGCGCGATGGAGTACCCGGCGGAGTTCCAGGGCGCGAGCGACGAGCAGATCGCCGAACTCGGCGTCGGCAAGCTGATGACCCTGACGTCGACCTACGATCACCGGATCATCCAGGGCGCGGAGTCGGGCGATTTCCTCCGCACCATCCACGAGCTGCTGATCGACGACGCGTTCTACGACGAGATCTTCACCGCGTTCCATGTGCCCTACGAGCCGATCCGCTGGCGTCGCGACCTGCCCGCAGGCCTCGTCGACAAGAGCACCCGCGTCCTCGAGCTGATCGCGGCCTACCGCAGCCGCGGCCACCTGATGGCCGACATCGATCCCCTCATGATGGACAGCGATGCGCGCAGCAGCCATCCGGATCTGGACATCCAGAACTACGGGCTGACGCTGTGGGATCTCGACCGCAGCTTCAAGGTCGGCGGGTTCCACGGCCAGGAGAAGATGAAGCTGCGGGACGTGCTGTCGATCCTGCGCGACGCGTACTGCCGGCACGTCGGTGTCGAGTACACCCACATCCTCGAGCCCGAGCAGCAGAAGTGGCTGCAGGAACGCGTCGAGATCAAGCACGTCAAGCCGCCGGTCGGTGAACAGAAGTACATCCTGAGCAAGCTCAACGCCGCCGAGGCGTTCGAGACGTTCCTGCAGACCAAGTACGTCGGGCAGAAGCGCTTCTCGCTCGAGGGCGCCGAGTCGGTCATCCCGATGATGGACGCGGTCATCGACCAGAGCGCCGAGCACAGCCTCTCCGAGGTGGTCATCGGCATGCCGCACCGCGGCCGTCTGAACGTGCTCGCCAACATCGTCGGCAAGCCGTACTCGAAGATCTTCACCGAGTTCGAGGGCAACCTGAACCCGTCGCAGGCGCACGGATCGGGCGACGTGAAGTACCACCTCGGCGCCGAGGGCAAGTACTACCAGATGTTCGGCGACAACGAGATCAACGTGTCGCTGACCGCCAACCCCAGCCACCTCGAGGCAGTCGACCCGGTGCTGGAGGGTCTGGTGCGCGCCAAGCAGGACCTCATGGACGAGGACGATCGGTTCCCGATCCTCCCGCTCATGCTGCACGGCGATGCGGCGTTCGCCGGTCAGGGTGTGGTCGCCGAGACGCTCAACATGGCGATGCTGCCCGGTTACCGCACCGGCGGCACCGTGCACATCGTGGTGAACAACCAGGTCGGCTTCACCACCGCACCGGAACACTCGCGCTCGACCGAGTACTGCACCGACGTGGCGAAGATGATCGGCGCACCGATCTTCCACGTCAACAGCGACGACCCCGAGGCCTGCGTCTGGGCCGCGAAGCTCGCCGTCGACTACCGCCAGGCGTTCCACAAGGACGTCGTCATCGACCTCGTGTGCTTCCGCCGTCGCGGACACAACGAGGGCGACGACCCGTCGATGACGCAACCGGCGATGTACGAGGTGATCGACACCAAGCGCGGCGTCCGCAAGAGCTACACCGAGGCCCTCATCGGCCGCGGTGACATCTCGACCAAGGAGGCCGAGGACGCTCTGCGCGACTACCAGGGACAGCTCGAGCGCGTCTTCAACGAGGTCAAGGAACTCGAGAAGTTCAGTGTCGAGCCGTCGCCCTCGGTCGAGGCCGACCAGACGCTGCCGACGAAGCTGGTGACCGCGGTCGACAGCAAGACGCTCGAGCTCATCGGCGACGCGTTCGTCAACGTGCCCGACGGCTTCACCCCGCACCCGCGTGTGAAGCCGGTCCTGGAGCGCCGCGCCGAGGCCGCCCGCAAGGGCAACATCGACTGGGCGTTCGCCGAACTGCTGGCGTTCGGGTCGCTGGTCATGGAGGGGCGCACCGTGCGTCTGTCCGGCCAGGATTCGCGCCGTGGCACCTTCACCCAGCGCCACTCGGTGCTCATCGACCGCAGCACCGGCTCGGAGTACACCCCCCTCAACCACCTGCAGCCCGCAGACGAGGAGAGCAACGGCGGCCGGTTCATGGTCTTCGACTCCCCGCTCTCGGAGTTCGCGGTCGTCGGCTTCGAGTACGGCTACTCCGTCGGCAACCCGGACGCCCTCGTGGTGTGGGAAGCGCAGTTCGGTGACTTCGTCAACGGCGCGCAGTCGATCATCGACGAGTTCATCTCCTCGGGCGAGGCCAAGTGGGGCCAGCTCTCCGACGTCGTGCTGCTGCTGCCGCACGGCCACGAGGGACAGGGACCCGACCACACCTCGGGCCGCATCGAGCGGTTCCTGCAGTTGTGCGCCGAGGGTTCGATGACGGTGGCGCTGCCGTCGACGCCGGCGAGCTACTTCCACCTGCTGCGCCGCCACGTGCTCGACGGCATCAGCCGTCCGCTCATCGTCTTCACCCCGAAGTCGATGCTGCGCAACAAGGCCGCGGTGAGCCCGGTGGAGGACTTCACCGAGGACAAGTTCCGTTCGGTGATCGACGACCCGCACTTCCTCAAGGACGGCGCGGACCGCAGCAAGGTCAAGCGGGTGTTGCTGGTGAGCGGCAAGCTCTACTACGAACTCGCCGCGCGCCGCGACAAGGAGAAGCGCGACGACATCGCGGTCGTCCGGATCGAGCAGCTCTACCCGGTGCCGCACCGCCGCCTGCGCAAGACGCTCGAGCAGTACGGCAACGCGAGTGAGTTCCGGTGGGTCCAGGAAGAGCCCGCGAATCAGGGTCCGTGGCCGTTCCTCGGCCTCTGGCTGCCCGAGGTGCTGCCGGATGTGCTCGGCGGACTGCGCCGGGTCTCGCGCCGCGCGATGTCCGCGCCGTCGTCGGGATCGAGCAAGGTCCACGCGGTGGAGCAGCAGGAGATCCTCGACGAGGCCTTCGGCGAGTAACCTGCCAGACGACGCCTGCGGCCACCGACCCGAGAGGGTCGGTGGCCGCAGTCGTCTGTGGGTTCTAGGTCAGCCGGGCTTCGCAGATGTCGGCGGCCGCCGCGGCGGCCTTGTCGGCGGGCGTCATCCGGCGGGCGAGAGCAGCAGCGGCCGAACGGGTTCCGTCGTCGAACAGGACCGCGAGACCCGCGCGCGCGTCGTCGTCGGTGAAACTCGACAGCCGGACGGCCGCCCCGACGCCCAGGGCACGGACCCGTTCAGCCCAGAACGGCTGATCGGCGGTGACCGCGCAAACCAGGGTGGGGAGGCCGGCCCGCAGACTCGCCGCGGTGGTGCCGGCGCCGCCGTGATGGACTGCGGCCGCGCATCGCGGCAGGACCGACGCGTGGTCCACACCCGCGACGTAGAACACGTCCGGGTCGTCGGGATCGACTCCGGTCGGATCTCCCATGGCGATGAGGCAGCGCACCCCCTGGGCACGGGCGGCTGTCCGCCAGCGGGCGATCAGAGCCTCCGGGTCGAGGATCGGCATGCTGCCGAACGTCACGAACAGCGGAGCTTCGCCGGCGGCCAGCCATCGGCCGAGATCGGTTGCCCCGGCGTCGATCTCGGAGATACCCGCCCGGCTTCCCGCGGGCAGGTCGAAGAATCCGACGACGGGTTTGCGATCGTCCCACTCCGCGGCGAGGCCCGGAACCATCTCCGCATCGTAGGCCTGGATCTGGGGGATCCCGGAGGCGTTCAGCCGCACCGGCAGCGGTCGCCGAGCCCGGTCGAGCCCGAGTCGGCGCCGGAACCGATTCTCGTTCCATGCGGTCGCGGCCCAGGTCAACCGGTCGGCGAGGCGCCAGGAGCGCCGCTTCCACTCCGGCGACCATCTGTCGGTGAGTCCCGGTACGGCGCCGAGGAGTCCGTTCTCCGACATCGGGCCGTATCTCAGCACGGTCAGCGGGATGCCCAGATGTTCGGCGACCGCCAGCCCGCGGTCCTGGCACAGCGGCGCGACGACGAGGAGGTCGGTGTCGTGCAGCGGCGCCGTACCCGCGATGAAGAGTCGCTCGAGCGCGGCGTCCAGGGCGTCGAATCCGCCGCGGACCGTCCGCAACGCAAACGCCATCCGCGCCAATGGGTTACGACTGTTGCGCGCCGACCGCGCGTCCTCCGACGACCACGCGGTGTCGGAGTCCAGACCGATCTCGTGGACGTCGCGGACGCCGGTGGCCCGCGCGAGGCCGGCCAGGTTCGGCGGGACGAGGGCGCTCACGCGGTGGCCGCGCACCTGGAGTTCGAGGGCGAGGCAGATACCGGGCTGGATGTCGCCCCGGCTGCCATACAGAATGATCGCGATGTGTGCCGGCGTCACCAGAATCGATGTCCGATCCGCCAGGCGGTCAACTCGTCGGCGATCAGTGTGCGCAGCCGGACGGGATCGCCGAAATCGTCGGGGTCGATGCCGAAGAACGTGAGCGTGACGGTGTCGCCGTAGGTGACCGCCCAGGCGGCGACCGCCGGGCCGCGTTCGCGCCGCTCCTGGGCGGGCATCCCCTGCATCACCGCGCGGATGGCGAACCGGGACGCCGTATGACCGCCGATCCGCATCGCCGAGTCGGGCGTGGCCCCGAGATTCGACACGGTGGTGTCGGGTCCGGGGATTCCGCGCATCAACCGACCGATGAGTCGTCTCGGCAGGATGCGCACGATCGGCTGCAGGTTGTCGGCGGCCTGATCGGCCCCGGACTCGGCGTAGTCGACGAAGGCCCGTTTGCTCGATGACCGGATGGCGGTGAGGTCGGTGTCCGGTTCGACGGGGTCGGCAAGGCGGATCCACACCCCGCCCGACGCATTGGCGCGGTTGTCGTCGTCGCCGTCCCGCTTGCTGACCGCTATGCACACCTTCATCGGACCGTCGAGCGGGCGACCCGAACGGTGCACGATACCGGCGAGCAAGGCGGTGAACAGGGAGTTGCCGGTACCGCCGTGCTCGGTGGCGCGCGCGGCCCATTCGGTTGCCGAGACGTCGACCGTCGCCAGCGTCGTGTCCGGCTCGGGCGCGGACCGTGGTCTCGCCGGACGCGTGGTACGCGACGATTCCGGCGCGGATCGGGTGTCGGCGGACCCGGTGTCGGTGCCTCGCGCCGCCCGGGCCTCGCGGATCAGGATTCGCGCTGATCGGGCGGCTGCGCGCACCGACTCGGCGGCGTCGGCGGCGTCGGCGCGGACCGCCTCCCAAGAGTGTCCGCTGACGGGAGCGGGCAGACCGGCGGTGCGGCCCGCCGCGGCGTCGGCCACCAGCCGGTAGAGGCCGTGACCGTCGGTGATCATGTGGGAGGCGAGCAGGGACACCGCGCGCCCGCCGCCGCGGATCCGAGCCGAGTCGAGCTGCCAACCGGTTCCCCGCACGGGATCGAGACGGCTCGCGCGGAGGACGGCGTCGGCCCACTCCCCGACGGCGTCGGCCTCGACGACCGCCACCGGCCCGGGTCGGACCGGCATCGTCGATCGCACCCAGCGGTGCCGGGCGAACGGGACCCGACGGCGCGACACCGCACGATGCAGCGGCCCGGCCGCGAGTCCGGCGCACAACGACTCGATCGCCGCGTCCCCCGGGTCGTCGTCGAAGACCCAGGTGATCTGGATGGGCGCACCCATCCCGAACAGTTCCGCGACGAGCAGGTACGACTCGTCGGGGCCGGTCACGCGGAGTACCTCGGCGGGACGGGTGTCGGTTGCCGTTGCCGTCACGTGTGCTCCTCAGCTTCACGAGGTGTCATGATCACCAGATCTCATGGGGCAGACCCCAGGCCGTCAGTTCCCGGTCGAGCAGGTCCGCGACCACGGCATCGGAGGGAAAACTCGTCTCGTCGCAACCGAGCACGGTGAAGGTCACCTGATCACGGGTGCGGACCAGCCACGACTGGACGCCGTCACCGAAGCGCTGGCCGACCGAGGCGTCGACGCCCTGAGCCATGCCGCGGAATGCGACCTTGCGCGCCGACCGCCCGCCGAGCACCGTTGCCTCCGGGGGGATGTCGCCGAGGTTGGAGATCACCGCGTCGGGGATCCCGTTGCCCGCGCTGACCAGCTTCACGATGACCGCGGGCGGCAGGAACCAGGCCAACGGCCGCAGGTGGATGTGCGGTGCCCGGCGACCCTCCGACAGCCGGACGAAAGCCGCCTTGCACGCCGCCCGGATGCCGCCGAGATCGCCACCGGCGACCGGCTCGTCGGTGAGGTACACCGACACACCGGCGATCGGGTTGGACCGGGTGTCCGCCTCGCTCTCACGACGGTCGACGGGGACCCCGACCTTGATCGGATTCGGCAGCGGCGCATGGCCACTGGAGCGCAGCAAGCCGGTGACCACCGCGATGAACAGCGTGTTCGCGGTGCCGTCGTGCTCGGCGGCGACCCGGTCGAAGTCCGTCGCGGGGACCGTCGCGGTCGCCCAGGTGAAGTCGGCGGCCGGCGACCGTTCGGCTATCGGCGCGCGGACCGGACGCGGGTCGGGTTCGGGGCCACCGGCCTTGCGCTGCTCGAGTGCCGCCCGCACGAGCCCGGCGAGGACCGCGCCGGCCTGCGACCCGGCGTCGGCGAGGTCGCCGATCCGCTGCCGCCGCCACGAGACCGGCGGACGCGTCGTCGCCGCCGGATCGGCCCCGGACGCCCGGTCCGCGTCGCGAGCCAGTGGCACCTCCGACGCCGAGGCGGCCTCGGCGGCCGCCGCGAGCATGCCGCGACCGTCGGTGACGACGTGCAGGGCACAGAGGGACACCACCGTTCCACCCGACGCGGTGGGCGCCGACCGCAGGCGCCAGCACCGCCCGCCCTCGGCGTCGAGGGGAACCGAGGACATCTCGGCGGTCGCCCAGTCGTCGATCTCCGCCTCCGGCACCGGTCGGCTGTCGGCGGCCAGCCCGGGTGCGTCGGGCGCGGCAACCCACCGCGGGCGGGCTCCGACGACATCCGGTACGACGAGCATGCGGTTGAGGCGCCCTCGCGCGAACGCGGCGTTCATCGCGGTCAGCGTCTCGATCGAGACCTCCTCGTCGAACACCCACACGAGCTGGAGCACCACCGACCAGCCGAGTGCCGGCGTGACGAACCAGAACGGGGCGTCCTCGGAGGTCAGGCGCTCGCCTCGGATCGCCGCCCGCTCGTCGCGGAGCCGGGCTGCGAGGCCACGCAGACCCGGTGCCCGCCCGGCGTCGGGTTGTTCGGCCATGGGCGACTTCGTCGTCGTCATACGTCCACCTTCGTTGCGCTGTGACTGTGTGGTCCCTGTGGGAGCCGTGGCCCCGTGCTCGAGCTTGTCACCGAACGCTCGATCTCGCGCACGGCGTCCCCGAGCGCCACATCCTCGGCCACCAGGGCGTCGCGGAGCCGTCCGGACCGCTCGGCGGCTGCGGGATCGAGCATCGACGCGACGGCGTCGGTCAACCGGTCCACGTCCAGGTCCCGTCCCGCGCGGGCCATGGGCATCGCCACGCCGACCCCCAGGCGTTCGAGTTCGGCGCCCCAGAACGGCTGATCCGCGCCGTACCAGCAGACGACCGACGGCCGGCCCGCGCGCAGAACGGCCGCCGTGGTTCCGGCGCCGCCGTGGTGGACCACCACCGCGCATCGGCCGAAGACCGTGCGGTGATCGACCTGGGACTCGATCCGCACCGCCTCGGATGCGATCTCGGCCCGGACCTCGGCGTCCATTTCGGTCCAGCCGGCGCACACCAGGACTCGTCGACCGAGCCGCCGACCGAGTTCGGTGACGACGCGTAAGGTGGCCGCCTCTCCCCGCAGCGGCATGCTCCCGAATCCGACATAGATCGGGGCGTCCGCGGCGTCGAGCCAGGACGTGAGCGCGTCGGACCCGGCGACGGGCTGGTCTGCCGGCGATCCGAGGAAACCGACCGTCGGACGACGACGAACCGCGGAGTCGGCGGTCCACCTGCGTTCGTGCTCCACGCCGAACATCGGGTCGTAGGCCTGCAATTCGAGGCCGGGCGCTGCCCGCAGTCGGGCGGCGTAGGACGCCGACGACCCGGGCGACCCGAGGTGCATGCGCAGCCGGCGCTCTCGCCGTCGGGTGAGGACGGCGAACGCGGCGTCGTAGGCGACCCATTGCGTCCGGACGGCACGCGGTCCGCCCGGGAGGTGACCGGGCACCGGTGCGACCCGACTGTTACGCCGCACCGGCGCGTGATGAAGGGAGATCAGGGGGACGCCGGCGGACTCGGCGAAGGCGAGAGCGGGCTGTTCGGTGATCAATCCCGTGACGATGACATCGGCACCGTCGACGACCTCGGCCATGTCGGAGACGAGCTGGTCCCACCCGGCGTTCCGGAGCGACAGCAGCACGCGCAGCCGTCGCAGCGGATGACGGCCGGCCTGCTTCCGGGCTCGCGCCACCGACTCGAGGTGGGCCCGGGTGTCCAAGCCGAGACGCACGACCTCGAGCCCGGTGATGCCGTCTGCCCAATCGAGAGCCGGCCCGATCATGTTGGGCGGCACCCCGAGACGGACGTCGTGTCCGCGCCGCGCGAGCGCGCAGGCCAGCACCGTCGCCGGTTGGACGTCCCCGCGGGTTCCGTTGATCACGAACGAGATCCTCATGCCGACCGCCCGGTGATCCTGGTTCCCGGCCGGGTGGTGATCCCGGTCTCCGGCCGCGCGCCGCGGTGGCCGACCGTGTTTAGAATCGGTCCCGATCCGCCACCGCCGGGCACGGGTCGCCCATCCGACCGCACCCAGACGTGAGGGGTTCGACGTTGAGGTTCGTGATCGCAGTCAACGGCAGTCGCGGCGATGCCCAGCCGGCCGTCGCCCTGGCCGCCGAGCTCGTGGGCCGGGGCCACACGGCGACTCTCGCGCTGCCACCCGACCTGGTCGACTTCGGCAGCGGCGCAGGGGTTCCCACCGAGTCGTACGGGTCGAGCACCCGTGCCCTGCTCGACTCGGAGATGGTCCGGGAGGACATGCGGTCGAAGAACCCCCGGACCCGGTTGCGTGCGGTGTCGGCGATGTCGGTGCGGGACGGCCGGGCGATGCAGCAGCGGTTGCTCGAACTCGCCGACGGCGCGGATGCGATCATCGCGAGCAGCGCCGGTCAGGAACGCGCCCACAATGTCTCGGCGGTCCTCGGCATCCCCCACATCCCGTTGCACTACTGCCCCATCCGGCGCAACAGCTCGGTGTCGTTGCTCGCGCACCTGGGCATCGACGCCCCGGCGATCGTCAACGACCTGAGCTGGCGCGTCGCCGAACGCGCCCTGTGGCTCGCCACCCGCTCGGCGGAGACCACGCTGCGGGCCGATCTCGGACTGTCGCCGCTGAACCACCCGTATTCCGAACTCATCGGCCGTACCGGCGTTCCCGAGATCCAGGCCTACGATCCGGCCCTCTTCGACGGACTCGCGACCCAGTGGGGCCGGCGCCGGCCGCTGGTCGGGTTCTTCACCCTTGCGGCCGCGCAACGCGCCGGGGTGGGCGACGCCGGACTCGACGGGGCCTCGGGAGCGGGGACGCTGGCCGACTGGCTCGACGCCGGCGACGCCCCGGTGTACGTCGGCTTCGGCAGCATGCTGCCCGCCGACCCCGACGGTCTGGCCGATGCATTCCGGACCGCAGCGCGGCGACTCGGGATCCGCCTGCTGGTGTCGGGCGGCTGGAGCGGTTTCATGTCGACCGAATCCGGCTCTGCCACATCTGAATCCGAGGCATCGGGACTCACGGATGCGATCCGCGTCGTCGGACACGTCGATCACGACACCGTGCTGCCGCGGTGTCGGGCCGCGGTCCACCACGGCGGCGCGGGTTCGGTGGCCGCCGGGTTGCGTGCCGGCCTGCCGACGCTGATCACGTGGGTCGGCGCCGATCAGCCGATCTGGGGCCGGGCGGTGAGCAAGGCCGCGGTCGGGGCCACGCTGCCGATGGCTCGGGTGACAGCGGAGTCGCTGATCGGCGCCCTCGACACGATCCTGGACACCGAGGTCCGGGGACGGTCCGCCGAGCTCCGCAGTCGACTCATCGCCCCCGACGAGGCCGTACACACGGCGGCCGACATCGTCGAGGACACGGTGCGCGTCACGACGGTGCGCGGCGCCGGCTGATCCCGGAACGCCGACCGACCGCCCGACCCTACGGGAGGACTCGATCGGAACCACCGCCCCGCAACAGGTTTCGCGGGTCGACGCGCCCGGTCCGGGAGTCGTAGGACCGCAACACGACAAGTCGTAGCGCATGCGCGACCGTGATAGCGGGCACGTACACCGCCGCCGAACCCGCTGCCAACCCGAAGCGACGGTGCAGCAGGAACGTTCGCGGCAGGAAACTCATGTAGCGGACGAACGGCACCATGCCGGTCTCCATCCGGCGCGGTGACACCCCGACGGTCAGCGAGCGGAGAAACGCGTTACGGCCCCCGGCGTCACCGACACACAGTCCCATGTCGACGTCTTCGAAGATGTTGCGTCGCATGCTGACACGGTCCCGGATCCGCACCCAGGTCGCACGGCGCAGCACCATGTTCGAGCCGTACAGGACAGGCACCTCGGACACGGACTTCTCGCTCCGCAACTTGTTCAGCGGGTGCAGCCGGGTCTTCCACCGGTCGAACCTGCCGGCGAGCGGCACGTCGTAGGCCTCCCCGCGCCCGCACAGGGCCGCCCAGTCACCGCGGACATCCGCGGTGAAGAACTCCACGATCGTCCGCGCCCAGTCCGGCGGCACCCGGGTGTCGGCGTCGATGCGGGCGATGAGATCACCGGTCGCGGCGTCGAGTCCGGCGTTGCGCGCGTAGACCAACCCCTGTCGTGCTTCGTCGATCACCCGGACACGGGGATCAGCCGAACACCAGGCATCGATCACCGCCCGGCCGCCGTCGGTCGAGTTGTTGTCCACCACCACGATCTCGGTGATCTGGTCGAACTGTGCGGCCAGGCGGGTCAAACAGTCGCCGATCGTGTCCTCCTCGTCGAAGACCGGGACGACCACCGAGAAGGTGAGCGGCGTGCCCATGATGGCTACTCCTTGCGCTGATCGGTTCGGTGCGGACACTCAGGTCCGCCGCATGTAGGTCCGCAGGGTCACCGGCACCACGACGGCGAGGACGGCCGCCGCGCCCACGAGCGTGTAGGCGATGTCGGTTCCCACGTCTTCGCCCGCGGCCAGTCCGCGCGCTGCCGTGACGAGATGGGACACCGGATTCGCCGACGCACAGGCCTGCATCCATCCGGGCATGGTGTCGATCGGGACGAGGGCGTTCGACACGAAGGTGATCGGCATCAGCACGAGCATCGAGACGCCCTGGACGGTCGACGCCTTGTCGAGCAGGACGCCGAGCAGCGCGAAGATCCAGCTCAGCGAGAATGCCACCACCACGATCAGGGCACAGGCGATGGCGACCCCCACGGGGCTCGCCGGCCGGTACCCCATGATCACCCCGACGCAGACCGTGATGGCCGAGGCCACCACGTACCGCAACGTGTTGGCCACCAGGGCGCCGGCCAGCGGCGCGATGCGCGCGATCGGCAGCGACTTGAACCGGTCGAACACCCCGCGATCGAGGTCCTCGCGCAGCTGGACGCCGGTGACCACCGACGCCGCGACACACACCTGGACCAGTACGCCGGGAATGAGCAGCGGCAGATAGCCCACCACGTTCCCGGCGATCGCGCCGCCGAAGATCGAGGAGAACATGACCGTGAACACGATGGGCAGCACGATGACGTCGAACAGCTGCTGCGGGTTGTGTTTGATCTTCAGCAGGCCACGATGGGTCATGGTGAGTGACTGCATCACCGCGGCGGTCGGCCGAACGCGGTCGTGGGGTTCGGCCGGGGCGTCGCCGGCGGCGAGTGCGCTCGGCTGCAGGGAACCGGTGGTCATGCGCGGGCTCCTGCCGAATCCGCCCGTGCGGCCATCGGTGCCGATCGCGTGGGGTCGCCCCCGTCGGTCAGCGCGAAGAACACCTCGTCGAGGGTCGGGCGCACGACGTTGACCGACGTCAGCCCGAGCCCGCGCGCGCGGAGCGCACCGAGGATGTCGGCGAGGGGGTCGATGTCGGACATGGGCAGCACGAGGATGCCCTCGCCGCGCGCGATCGTCGCCTCGCCGTTCGCGGTGAACGGCGCGCACACCTCTGCCGCGGCGATCAGATCGTCCGCATCGGCCAATTCGAGTTTCACACTCATGTCGCCGACTCCGGCTTTCAATTCGTCGGCGGTCCCGTCGGCGACCACCCGGCCGCGATCCATGACCGCGATGTGATCGGCGAGTTCATCGGCCTCGTCGAGATATTGGGTGGTCAGCAGCACGGTCGAACCGCGCGCCACCATCTCACGAACCGTCTGCCACATCTGCGCCCGCGTCCGTGGGTCGAGTCCGGTGGTCGGCTCGTCGAGGAACAGCAGGCGTGGCCGGGTGATCAGCGAAGCCGCGAGATCGAGGCGCCGGCGCATCCCGCCGGAGAAGTGCCCCACCCGGCGGGTGGCGACCGCCCCCAGCCCGAATTCCTCGAGCAGTTCGTCGGCACGCACCCGGGCTCGGCGGCGCGACGACCCGATCAGACGACCGAAGATCATCAGGTTCTCGCGAGCGGTGAGATCCTCGTCGACCGAGGCATATTGCCCCGTGACCCCGATGAGCGATCGAACCGCCGTCGCCTCCGCGACGACGTCGTGCCCGAAGATCCGGGCGCCCCCGGCATCCGGGCGCAGCAAGGTCGCGAGCATGCGCACGGTGGTGGTCTTGCCCGCACCGTTGGTTCCGAGCAGAGCGAACACCCCGCCCGCGGGTACGTGGAGGTCGACGGCGTCGACCGCACGCGTCCCGCCGTACTGCTTGGTCAGACCGTGGGCCTCGATGGCCGGGACGGTCGTGGACATGGCACCCCCGATGCGTGTATTCGACTTCGAGTGGGCCCGCTCGATCCGCTGCCGGCACCCTTCTCGGCCCACGGTAGGTGAGCTCTCCGGGTGCCGCAACGTGACCTGTCCCGGCATACCGTGCTGCCCGGCAATGCATTTCGGCGCAACCCGGCCTGACCGCGCATTCCCTCCGATGCCACCCCTGTGCGGCAGCCGCTCGTCATGAGTTCTTTACATGAACGCAACGAAACGCCCTTGACCGCAGGTCCGAACACCCAATTCGGATTAAAAACCTCTGTCTCGCAGCGCGATTCCGAAACCGGCGGTGCGTCCGTGCACACCTGGACACCGTCCCCGTGATGAAGCTCACGGACTCCTGCCGCTGCACATGTCCGATGTGACCGCTTAGGCTCGGTTCAGACACAGGCGGCCGTGATGCGGTCCGTTCGACCGGAGAGACCTCCGGGACGTCGTCGGACAAGGTCGTGCGCGTGCATCGGGGTACGGGCGATTCCTGTTGTCTCAGATCAGAACTCATGGGCCGGGGGGCCTTGCCGGCGAAGGCATGGCATGGCGTCGCGGCCCGAGAACGGATGACCGACGCATGGACGACCGCGAATGAAGTTCACCGAACTGTCCGACTATCCCGTCCCGCCCGGGACGGTGACGATCTGGACACCGACCACACGCGCGGATTCCGCGGGCTGGCACACCGATCCGCGACCGTTCACCTACGACCAGTCCGCCTCGATACGACGGTCGACCGCCTACGACTCCGACGAGACCTCCTGGCTCGGGGCCATTTTCGAGATCGACGATGATCTCGACGACGAGCACTTCGATGCCTGCCTGCGGGGGTGGATCACCCGGCACGAAGCCCTCCGCTCGACCTCGGACCCGACAGCCGACGACCCGCACGACGGCCGCCGCACCTACCGCGGTGCGCATCTCGGCGTCGACGCCGAGGCGGTCGGCGGATTCGACTCGGGAGACGACGTCCGCGAGCTGCTCACCGCGGTCTTCGACACCAGGCTCGCGCCGACGCGGTGGCCGCACTGCATCGTGGCCACGATCGAGTCCGAGCGCGGCTTCACCGTCGCCTTCGCCGCCGACCACGTGGTGATGGATGCGTACTCGATCCTGTTGAGCATGAGCGAGATCCGCCGGCTCTACCTCTCCCCACGGCACGGCTCGTCCACCGAGATGGCGGAGGTCGGCAGCCACCTCGACTTCAGCGTCCACGATCGGGCGGTGGGACTCGGACTCACCGTCGATCACCCCGTCGTCGCACGATGGCGCGCCTTCCTGGACAGCTCCGCCGAGTCCCCGGGCTTCGACCTCCCGCTGGTCCGTCCGCACCTGCAGACCCGGGACCGTGCGCGCACCCCGCGCCAGCGCGGCATCTCCGAGTACGTCGCCACCGACAACCAGGCGACCTTCGTGACCTCGGCGGCGCGTGCGCGCGGGCACGGTACCCAGACCGCGGTGTTCGCCGCCCTCGCGGTCACCCTCCGCGCACTCACGGGCCGGGACACGCTGCGGCTCACGATGCCGATGCACACCCGATCCGAGGCACGGTATGCCGGGTCGGTCGGCTGGTATGTCGGTCTGGCGCCGCTCGAGGTCGACCTCACCGCCGCCCACACGTTCGACGACGCGCTCGACGCGACCGCGGCCGCCATCGACACCGTGCGCCATCTGCCGTCCTTCCCCTACCAGCGCATCGTCGAACTGCTCGGTACCGGCGGCGAACCCGAGTTCGTGGTGTCGTATCTCGACATCCGCCACGTCCCCGGGGCGGCCGAATGGGAGGCGGCTCGCGCGCAGATCCTGCGGGGCGGCTCACGGTCGGACCGCGAGGTCTACCTCTGGATCGCGCGTGTACCCGGCGGGATCACCCTGTCCGCCCGGCATCCCGGCCATGACCCCGCCGACTCGAGCATCCGCGACCTCCTCACGTCGTACGCGACCGTCCTGAGAGCACTCGCCACCACCGGCACCGGACTGCCCCTGTCCTCCTACACCCACGCGAACTTCGCCGGCGCCACCGCGATCGACGGCGCCCGCCCCGCATGACCGACGAGAGGACCCGATGAGAATCACGGCCATGGGCAACTGGCGCCCACAACCGGGGACCGCCGTGCGATTCGATCCGACCGAGGCGTGCCGCGCGGCCGCGGCGGCGGCGCCCGCCCACACCGCTCCGGTGACCTTCCTGGCCCAGAACCACGTCCGCGGTGCTGCGGTGGCCCGGGCCGCGGGCCGTACCCATCGCGGATACCTGGGATCGGGCACGGAGATCGACGGCGACCTCGACACCGCGGCACTCGGGACCGCCCTGACGCTCTTCGTCCGGCGACACGAGGTGCTACGCACCTGGTTCGAATGCCGCGACGGAGAGGTCACCGCCCATGTCGTCGACCCGTCCGACATCGAGTTCGAGGCACACGTCGACGGCGAACTGGCGAGCACCGAGGACATCCACCCCTATCTCGTCGACCGATTCGACCGCGAGACCCCGAGCGACTCCTTCCCCGGCTTCTCCTTCGGAGTCGTCCGCCGCCCGGGCGGCTTCGCCATCTTCCTGGCGTGCGATCACGCGCTCTCCGACGGCGCCTCACAGGCCCTCGCCCTGGACGAGATCGCGCAGATCTACGCCGAACTGATCCGGCCGGACGGGCACGGCCACCCGGACCCGGACCCCGCAATGCTGGCCGCCGGGAGTTACTTCGCCTATGCGGCCGCGGAAGCGGAGGTGACCGCCGAGCATCTGGCCGGGTCACCCCAGACCAGGGCGTGGCAGGACATCTTCCGACGGCACGACCTGCAGATGCCGCGCTTCCCACTGGACCTCGGGCTGGGGCCGGGAGAGACAGCGCAGGTGGCCGGGGTCGAGGTCTCACTGCTCGATCGTGCCGGCATCGTCGCCTTCGACACCGTCTGCCGGGCGGCGGGGGGTCGGTTCGTCGACGGCATCTACGCCGCCATCGCCGTCGCCGACCGCGAACTGGCCGGCGCGGACGACTACTACGGCATGACGGTCTTCAACACGCGTGCCGCGCTCGACGGGTACGCGACGTCGCAGGGATGGTTCTGCAACTTCGCCCCGGTCGAGTTCTCCCTCGCCGGCGCGTCGACGTTCTCCGAACTGATCCCGGCGGCCCATGCGGCCCGTCGCCGCGCTCGTGACCTGGCCGCCGTCCCGGTCGCCGCCGCACTGGCCGCCATCGCCGCCGCCGGGGCCACCCCGGACGCGATCATCACCGCACCGAACCTGTTGTCGTACATCGACTTTCGCTGGTTTCCCGGCACCTCGCGCGAGGCCTTCCGGCGCGGTGCGCTGTTCACCGGGGAGGGGCGCACGGCCAATGCGTCGGCGTGGATCAATCGCGATCACGACGAGCTCTACCTGGGGAGCCAGATCCCGGGCACGCGCTTCGCCGAGTCGGTGGCCCGTCCCTACTATGAGCGCCTACGCGACATCATGACCGACATCGCCGCCACCGGCGACCGGCGGATCCAGGCACCGGCGGCCGGTTCCGGGCGAGCTGCCCCGGCCACCGACTCGGCGCTACGCAGAGGAGCGTGAGCGGGCGTGCACGTCACCACCATCGATCGCTACCACCCACCCGCCGGCGAACTGTTGACCTGGACCGTGGACGTCTCGGCCGCCCGGCCCGAGATATCCGACGTACCACCGTCGTTCAACCAGACCGTGCACCTGGCCACGGCCGGTGACTCGAGTACGTGGCTGGCCGCCGCGTTCACCGTCCGCGGGCGCGTGGACCGTGCGGCGCTTGGGTCCGCCTACCGGGCGCTCATCGCCCGGCACGGCACCCTGCGGTCGTCGTTCTCGGCGGGTCCCGCGGGAATCCGGCGACACGCTTACGATCCGGACGACCTCGTCCTGCACCTCGGCAGCGTGGTCGACACGACCGCCGACACCGTCCTACGCGACCGGCTTCGCGACACCCTCGATCGCGCGTGCCACCCCTTCGGTTACCCCGCGTTCCTGTTCGCGGCGATCGACCGCGACGACGCGTCGACGATCATCTGCGGATTCGACCACTGCCATGTGGATGCCTACTCGATCTCCATCGTCATCGACGACCTGCACCGGTTGTACGACGGATTCCGTTGCCACGGAGAGCTTTTCGATACCACCGCCCTCGCGATGAGCGGGAGTTTCGTCGACTTCTGCGCCGCGGAGTCAACAGCGCCCCCGGTCGCACTGTCCGACCCGCGGATGCGCCGATGGCTCCGGTTCTTCGACGACCGGGACGGCACACTGCCCACCTTCCCGCTGGATCTCGGGGTCGAACCCGGCGCCACCGCGCCACAGGCCACCGAGGTGCGCGCACTCCTCGGCCGGCGGGAGACGGAGCAGTTCGCCGAGTTGTGCCGGCGCAGCGGCGCGAGCGTGTTCGGCGGGACGCTGGCCGCGATGGCCGACGCCGTGCGCCGCTGCGGCGGCGGACCCGAACTGCCCCTTCTGTTCCCGATGCACACGCGACGGGAAGAGAGGTGGCGCAACGCAGTCGGATGGTTCACCACCAATGCCCCGCTGCGGGTCGTGGGCACCGGCGATCTGCTGGAGACGATCCGGCGTACCGGGCCCGAACTCCGTCGCGCGGTCACGATCGGCGAGGTTCCCGTCCCACAGGTGATCGAGGCGATGGGCGGACTCCGTCGCACACGCTCGGACATCTTCATGGTGTCCTATGTCGACTACCGGCTGCTGCCCGGCGCCGACCGGCACCGGACCATCGACGCCCACCACATCTCGAACGCGACCACCGCCGACGACGCGCAGTTCTGGATCTCGCGCACCGACGACGGACTCGCGTTGCGGGCCCGGCACCCCGACACGCTGACCGCGCACCGCACCATCCGCCGATTCACCGACGAGCTGATCCGTACCCTGCGGGCGGGCGTCGAACTGGCGGCGGCCGACGACAAC
The DNA here is from genome assembly GCF_002009645.1 of Gordonia sp. IITR100. Taxonomy (NCBI): domain Bacteria; kingdom Bacillati; phylum Actinomycetota; class Actinomycetes; order Mycobacteriales; family Gordoniaceae; genus Gordonia; species Gordonia sp. IITR100. Next base: position 72,173 of record NZ_MVKV01000002.1, read on the forward strand.
GACATCCAGGAGCTGGACGGAGGCGCGGACACCGCGCACGTGGTCGGTCTCTGATCACCAGGTTTGAGAGGTCGCGAGGGGATGGTCGGTCTCGGCCTGCTCCTGCGCGGTCGTTCGGTCCCAACCGGCACCCGCCGCACGGGACCGGTCGGCGGTCAGCGGATCTGAACCCGGTCCCCGGCCTTTACTGGATCGTCGCCGCCGCAGGGCGGGAAGCGCGGCGGTGATCAGGGCGAGCAGTTCGTCCCGGGTGAGCGCTTCGGCGTCGATCGGTTCGGCGGTGAGCCAGCGGATCGTGGTCTCCTCGACGAACGCGATCCAACCGTGCACGCTCATCTCGACGATCGGCGTCACCTCGACCCCGAACACGGGGGCATGGTCGAGAACCCGGCCGACCATCACCTCGCGGGTGCGGTCGACGACCTCCCGCATCGCCGCGTCCGAACTCGACGCGCCGCGGATCAGCGCGGTGTAGGCGGTCCGGTTCTCGCTCACGTAGTCGACGAAGGCCGCCATCGACGCGGCCAGGATCGCGATCGGGTCGCCGAGGGACTCGTCCGGCTCGGTGCGGGCGAGCATCCGGTCGGCCTGGGCCTGTGCGATCGCGACGTGGAACTCCTGCTTCGACGCGAAGTAGTGGAACAGCAGGGCGCGCGACACCCCGGCGGCATCGGCGATTGCGTCGATCGTGATCTCCTCCAACGGCCGGTCCCTGACCATCGCGAGCCCGTAGTCGATGAGCTGGTCACGACGTGCCTCGGGACTCATGCGCGTGCGCTTGTGCGGCGCGCGCCGGTGGTCACCTCCGTCGTCGCCGGTCGTCTCGCCGCTGATCGTCTTGCCGTTGATCACCGACACCGCGCACATCCTCGTCTACTGGCCACGCGGCCAGCCTACCCTCTATTGAGGGTTGTTCAATAGCTATTGACACGTGTTCAGTACCACCTTACGGTGACACCATGACAACGAACGATGTAGAGATCGCCATCATCGGTGCCGGCTTCTCGGGTCTGGGCGCCGCGGTCCGTCTCAAGCAGAACGGTTTCGACGACTTCGTCCTCCTCGATCGCGGCAGCGACTTCGGCGGGACCTGGCGCGACAACACCTACCCGGGCGCGGCCTGCGACGTCCCCTCGCAGCTCTACTCCTTCTCGTTCGCGAAGAACCCCACCTGGTCGCGGTCCTACTCTCACCAGCCCGAGATCCACGACTACATCAACGGGGTCGCCGACCGGTTCGGAATCGGCGCGAAGGCGCGCTTCGGCACCGAGGTGACGCGGACCGCATGGAACGAGGACGAGGGCCGTTGGATCATCGACACCCTGCAGGACGGCAAGACCGATCAAGTGCGGGCACGAGTCCTGGTCGGCGGTGTCGGCCCGCTCTGCGAGCCCAACCTCCCCGACATCGAGGGCATCGAGTCCTTCGAGGGCAAGATCGTGCACTCCGCGCGCTGGGACAACGACCACGACTTCGGCGGGCAGCGCGTCGCGGTGATCGGGACCGGCGCGTCGGCGATCCAGCTCGTTCCCGAGGTCGCGAAGGTCGCCGGGCGCCTCGACGTGTACCAGCGGACCGCACCGTGGATCGTCCCCCGCACCGAGCGCGCCTACAGCTCCGTCGAGCACTGGGCCTACAAGAACATCCCCGGGTACCAATCCGCGGTCCGCGGTGGCATCTACGCCGCCAACGAGGTCGTCGCGTTCGGTCTGACCTACTCCCCCAAGGCCCTCAAGCCGGTCGAGTTGCTCTGCCGCGCCAACATCCTGCGCGGCATCGGCCGCGACGCCGAGCTGCGGCGCAAGGCCACCCCGACCTTCCAGGTGGGCTGCAAGCGCATCCTGCGGTCCAACGACTGGTACCCGGCCCTCGCCCGCCCGAACGTCGATCTCGTGACCGACGGCATCGACCGCATCACCCCGACCGGGATCGTGTCGAAGGACGGCACCGTCCGCGAGGTGGACGTGATCGTCGTCGCCACCGGATTCCACGTCACCGACTCCCCCGTGTTCGAGAAGATCATCGGCAAGGACGGCCGCAGCCTCGCGCAGGTGTGGAACGAGATCGGTATGCAGGGCTACAAGGGCTCGTTCGTCCACGGCTTCCCGAACATGATGCTGATGGTGGGCCCGTCGACCGGGCTGGGCCACACCTCGATGGTGTACATGATCGAGTCGCAGCTGAACTACCTCGTCGATTACCTGAAAACCTCTCGCGCGCTGGGGATCACCCGGACCGAGGTGAAGCTGTCCGCCCAGCAGGAGTTCAACGCCGGAATCCAGCACAAGCTGCGCAACAGCGTGTGGGTGAACGGCGGGTGTGCCTCCTGGTACAAGGACGCCAACGGCAACATCACCACGCTGTGGCCGGGCTTCACCTTCGCGTTCCGGCAGACGACCCGTTCCTTCGACGTCGCCGCCTACGATGTGACCCGCGGTGCCCGGCGATCCGCCGCACCCGCGGTGCCGGCCGCTTCCGCCACCGGCGACGACATCGCGTCGCCCGCCACCGCCAACGCCTGACCGAACCCACCCACAGGAGACAAGACATGAAGGACTTTCGCGGCAAGGTCGTCGTGATCACCGGCGCCGGTTCGGGAATGGGCCGTGACATCGCCGTCAAGCTCGCGCGTCGCGGTGCGCGGCTGGCCATCTCCGACGTCACCCCCGACGGCCTGGCCGTCACCGAGAAGCTGGTGACAGAGGCCGGCGCCGAGGTGCATTCGCAGCTGCTGAACGTCGCCGAGCGCGAAGCGGTACTCACCTACGCCGACACCGTCGCCGAGCACTTCGGCGTGGTCAATGTCGTGTTCAACAACGCCGGCATCGCCCACCACGGTGAGATCGAGCGCACCGAGTTCAAGGACATCGAACGGGTGATGGACGTCGACTACTGGGGAGTCGTCAACGGCACCAAGGCGTTTCTGCCGCACGTGATCGCGTCCGGGGACGGGCACATCGTGAACACCTCGTCGTTGTTCGGCTTGCTGGCCGAACCGGGCCAGGCCGCCTACAACTCCGCCAAGTTCGCGGTGCGCGGATTCACCGAGGCGCTGCGGCAGGAGATGATCATCGCCAAGCACCCGGTGGAGGTGTCGTGTGTGCATCCCGGCGGGATCAAGACCGCGATCGCCCGGAACGCCACCGTGTCCGGGGATCACGACCAGAAGGCCACGGCCGCGTTCTTCGACCGCTACCTCGCCCGGATGACGAGTGAGGATGCGGCCGAGGTGATCATCGAGGGCGTCCGGAAGAACAAGGCACGCATCTTGGTCGGCACCGACGCCAAGATCCTGGACCTCTCGGTGCGCCTCGTCGCCTCGAAGTACCAGTGGGTGTCGGCGAAGCTCACGGGCTGGGCGCTGTCGAAGGCGCGCTAGGCGCCGGGGTCACACACGGGTCGTGACACCGACACGCGGTCGGGGCGTGTCGGTGTCACGGCGCCGGGAGCGAAGCGAGCGGGCCGAATGAGCACGGCGCCGGGAGCGAAGCGAGCGGGCCGAATGAGCACGGCGCCGGGAGCGAAGCGAGCGGGCCGAATGAGCACGGCGTTGTCGTGTCTTCCCTACAGCCCGTGTTCGCCCAGCCAGGCCAGCGCGACGTCGCGCGGGTCCGCACCGCCGTCGACCTCGGCCGCCATGGTGGCGAGATCGGCGGTCGTGATCTCGCCCGCCACCTTGTTCATGGCCTTCACCTGATCGCGGTTCAGCGCCGCGGAACGGAACACCGGGACCAGCACCTCCGCCCGCGGACCCGACTCGTCCGCGGGTTCGGCAGCCGCGGCACCGTCCGCGGTGTCGCCGCCACCCGGTGATGTGCGGAGCGCCTGGACCTCCGACGACGCCCCGTCGGCGTCCTCGCCGGCGATCTCGAGGGGGGTCAGCAGTCCGACCGCGCCGCCGTCGGCGGCACGTCGGAGCACCTCCTCTCCGGTGGCGGTGACCTCGACCGGACCGAAGGCACAACCGGCGTCGGCGAAGGCACGCATCGTCGAGTCATCGGGTTCGGCGACGGCCACGATCGGCAGGCCCGCCGGCAGTCGGCCGCAGTCCTCGAGTCCGGTGGCGCCGACGTCCCCGGCGAGGGCCGTCGACACGAAGATCTGCGGCGCCGCCGATACCGGCGTCTCATCGCCGACCGAAACCCCCTGCGGGAGTGAGCGGTTCAGGTCGTTGTAGACGTCCTCGGCGCCGATCGCGGTAGACGACGGGGACAACAACGTCAGCAGTTCCCCGGTGAAAGCCGGGAAGAGATCGAGCGCAGCGCGGTCCATCTCGTCCAGCAGCGCCGGCGCGTCGCCACGGAGCTGGTCACCGGACACCACCGATCCGGAATTGCGCAACGCACCCGCGTACACCTCGGCCATCACGCGCATCGCCGGATCCTCCGACGAGCCGATCACCACCCCGCGTGGTGGGGACGACGAGTCGTCGGCGCACCCGGCGATGACCACCGCCAGGACGACGATCAGACCGGCCACCGTGATGAGACGTTTGCGGACACGACGTTCAGTCACCCCGCCACCGTATCCGCAGCACGTCCCACGTCCGAACGAGGCGGGTCCCCGGGTCGGCTCACGCTCCCTCGGCAATGAATCCCATGACGGAGTCGGCGATGAGCTGCACGGCGATCGCGGCGAGGAGCAGGCCCGCGATCTTGGCGAGTAGCGTGATGCCGCCGATGCCCAGGATGCGGATGAGCGCCGTCGAATAGCGCAGGACCAGCATCACCACCAGGTGAACACTGACGATGGCTGCCGCGATGGCCAGATAACCACCCGATCCGGCGTCGACGCCGCTCACACCGACGATGACCGCGGCGATGGCACCCGGTCCGGCGAGCAGCGGGGTGCCGAGCGGCACCAGCGCGACGTTGACGTCGTCGGCGGCCGTGGGCTTGCCGGCGTTGCCGAGGCCGGTGAGCAATTGCAGCGCCACGAGCAGCAACAACAAACCGCCGGCGCCCTGCAGCGCCGGGATCCCGATGTGGAGATAGTTCAGGATGGCTTTGCCGGCGACGGCGAACACACTGATCACCAGGAGGCTGACGAGCGGCGCCTGCCAGGCCGCGCGCCGCCGGTACTCCGGCGAGCGTTGACCGACCAGGCTGAGGAACAGCGGGATCTGGCCAGGCGGGTCCATGATGACGAGCAGCGTGATCAACGTCGTCGTGTACACCGTGACGTCGAAGGACACGTTCGGAGAGTGTACGGGGCCCGCCGGGTAGCATCGGCACTCGTGCCCTCGATCCCCCGGCCTGGTCCGCGCGGGTTGTCACCGCGCCGCGAGCGCCGCCCGCTCCCCGAGATCCGCGTCCCCGTGGCGCGGGCGATCGTCGATTGCGCGGTGTACGTCGACGGCCACCGGCAACCGGGACGGGTGAGCTACACCGAAGGTCTCGCCCGGGTGCGGGCCGCCGGCGAGGGCTTCGTATGGGTCGGACTCCACGCCCCCGACGACGCTCAGATGGCCGACGTCGGCGCCACGTTCGGCCTTCACGAACTCGTCGTCGAAGACGCGGTACACGCGCACCAGCGGCCGAAGCTCGAGGTCTACGACGACACCCAGTTCCTCGTCCTGCGCACCGTGCAGTACATCGAGCACGAGACGATGGCCAAGGCGAGCGAGGTCGTCGAGACCGGCGAGATCATGGTCTTCGCGGGGCCGGACTTCGTACTGACCGTGCGCCACGGCGAGCACACCGAACTGTCGGAACTGCGCCGTCGCCTGGAGACGCACCCCGAGCGTCTGGCCCTCGGCCCGACCGCGGTGCTGCACGCCGTCGCCGACAAGGTCGTCGACAGCTACCTCGCCGTCACCGACCGGATGGACGCCGATGTCGCGGCGATCGAGGAGGTCGTGTTCGGTCGGCAGGGTCACGCACTCGACATCGATCCCGTCTACCTCCTACGGCGCGAGGTGCTCGAACTCCGTCGTGCGGTGACACCGCTGGCGGCCCCGCTGCAGAGTCTCACGGCAAGCGGTAACCCGTTGGTGCCCAAAGAGATCCGACGCCAGTTCCGCGACGTCGCCGACCACCTCACGACCGTCATCGACCGGGTCCTCGAGTACGACGAACTGCTCACCTCCCTCCTGCAGGCCGCGGCGGCGAAGGTCGGTATCCAGCAGTCGACCGACATGCGCAAGATCTCGGCATGGGTCGCGATCGCCGCGGTGCCGACCATGGTCGCCGGGATCTACGGCATGAACTTCGACCACATGCCCGAACTGCACCAGGAGTGGGGTTATCCCGTCGTGCTGGGCTGTCTCGTGGCCCTCTGCGCGACGCTGTTCGTCGTGTTCCGGCGCAGTCACTGGTTGTGACCCGCGGCTGGGATTGCCCACGCACCGGCGTGGGTAACCGGCTTCGATGACCCGCACGGACCACGCCGAGGACGCGGCGCGACAACTGATCGACCGCGCCGGCCGCACCTACGCGCAGGACGCCGGGATCACGCTGAAGAACTCGCCGTCACCGCTCTTCGAGCTGTTGGTGCTCGCCCTGCTCCTCAGTACGCGGATCTCCGCGGACATCGCGGTGGCCGCCGCGCGCGAACTGTTCACCGCCGGTTACCGGACCCCGGAGAAGATGGCCCGCGCCAACTGGCAGAAGCTGGTCGACGCGCTCGGCCGCGGCCACTACGTCCGCTACGACGAGAGCACCGCCACCCGCCTCGGCGAGGCGGCGCAGAAGGTCCTCGACGACTACCACGGCGATCTCCGTCGGCTCGCCGACGACGCCGACTCCGACCCCACCCGCGTGGCGGAACTGCTCCAGGATTTCACCGGCATCGGTCCGGTCGGGGCCGACATCTTCCTGCGAGAGGTGCAATCGGTGTGGGAGTGGGTCGCGCCGCGTTTCGACAAACGCGCGCTCGCCGCCGCCCGCGACCTCGGACTACCCGAGGACCCGGCACGGCTCGCCGATCTCGCCGACGGCCGGCCCGAGGTGCTGGCAGCGGCGCTGGTGCGTGTCTCGCTCGACAAGCAGTTGCGCGCGGAGATCGCCGGATCCGACAACCGGGCCTAGGCTGGGACGACGGTCACTACCACCCGGTGATGGTTTGTGCCGTCCCCGATCCGGTTACCCAGGAGAGCCGGCGTCCGCCGCGCACCGCGGTGCCCGACGCCCGTACCCGACAGGAGGACTCCCAGGTGTCAGCTGACCCGATGGTCGACGATCCGACGGCGCACGACACGGCCTTCCGACGCCCCCTGTTGCCCGGTGCGCGCGGACCGCTCTCGGCCATGGTGATCGACCTCCTCCGCGGTGACCCTGCGTCCGCATCGGTCCTCGACCTGCCGGCCGACGACCCGAGGGTCGTCGACGCCGACCCCTACGGCGACGATCTGCAGCTCGCGCTGTACCTCTGCTACGAGATGCACTACGTCGGGTTCGTCGACGCCGACGCCGGATGGGAATGGAGTCCGGCCCTGCTCACGGTCCGGGCCACGCTCGAACAGCGATTCCTCGCCGCCCTGCATCGCGACGTACCGGCGATGACCGCCGACGATTCCGCCGAGCACGAGATGGACGAGCTGTGCATCGAGAACCCCGACGGCGACGGCGCCTCCTACCGGCTCCGCGACGCCGGGACGTGGGAGCAGTACCGGCAGCTCTTCGCCCTGCGCTCGCTGTACCACCTCAAGGAGGCCGACCCGCACGCCTTTGCCATCCCACGTCTGCGCGGGCACGCCAAGGCCGCCTACGTCGCCGTCGAATTCGACGAGTTCGGCGGCGGGCGTGGCGACGCCGTGCATCAGGAGCTGTTCGCCGATCTGCTCCGCGCCGCCGATCTCAGCGCCGACTACCTCGGCTACCTCGACACCGTGCCCGGCGTCGCCCTCACGCCGGTCAATCTGATGTCGCTGTTCGGACTACACCGGCGCTACCGGGGCGCGGCGGTCGGGCATCTGGCGGCCACCGAGATCACCTCGCCGCCCGGTTCGCAGCGCCTGCTGGCCGGTTTGGAGCAGCTCGACGCCCCGGAGGCGTGCCGGCGGTTCTATCGCGAACACGTCGAGGCCGATGCCGTGCACGAGCAGATCCTGCGTACCGATGTCGTCGGCGATCTCATCCGCACCGAGCCGGACACCGAAGCCGATGTGATCTTCGGGATCCGCGCCTTCCTGTTCGTCGAGGACGCCCTCGACCGGCATGTGCTGTCCGCGTGGGACGACGGAAAGAGCGCCTTCCCGGGTATCTGATCCGGGCAAGGCGCTCGTTCGGGCGGCACTCGTGAGCCGTCAGGTCGCGCGGCGGCACTCGTGAGCCGTCAGGTCGCGCGGCGGCGCTTCTTGCGATGGCTGGTGTCGCACAGGGGGTAGTTCTTGCTCCGACCGCACGCACACACCGCGACCATGAACCGATCCGACTGCACCCGGGCGCCGTCGGGGAGTTCGATGTCAACGGGACCGGACACCAGGACGGGTCCGCCTCGGATCACCCGCACCGCATTCGGCTTCTTGTCCCCGCTCACCGCGACGCTCCGGCCGAGGCGGGACCACCCGGGGCGACGGCGACGATCGCGACGAGACGCTCGATGCGACGGTTGCGTTCGAGCATGCCGCACTCTTCCAACCAGCCCGCGCGTGCGGTGAGGACCGGACCGAACGGGATGACCCGCTCGGCCACCACCTCTGCGGTCAGTCCCCCGGCGCGCAGGGCGCGCAGCGAGGCTTCCTCGTCCGCGAATTCCGAGTGGACCAACACGAAAGCGCCGCCGGGCACCAGCAATTCGGGAACGCGTGCGCACAGCGGGTCGAGGACGGCCCGGCCGTCGAGTCCGGCGTCCCAGGCGTGAGACGGGCCGGCCGGATGCAGTTCCGACTCGGACTCCGGTGGGGTCGGAACATACGGGGGGTTGCAGGTGACGACGTCGTAGCGACCCTGATGGCACCGGAGATCACCGTGCGCCACCTCGATCCGGACGCCGGCGTCGGCTGCCGCGCGCCGGGCATAGGCGACCGCGTCCGCCGATGCGTCCACCGCGGTCACGTGCGACGCACCCGCCCGGGCGGCCGCGATCGCGATGGCCCCGCTGCCGGTGCAGAGATCGAGCACGCGGGCCCCCGAGACGCCGCGGGATCGGAGAGTGTCGATCAACAGCTGAGTGTCCTGCTGTGGCAAGTAGACATCGAGCTCGGGTCGCGCTGCGGTCGCTGTGGGAAGCGACGATGAGGTGATGGTCACGCCGGGCACCGCCCGTCCGTCGTGCCGATGGTCCCTGCTCCCCGTGACTCCATGCACCCTCACTTCTCAGACGGACCGTGCTCAGTTGGTCAGAAGTTCCCTCTGTCATACGTTCCGAAACCTCGACGCGGATGAGTCCGCCGGGAATCCGCCGGCCGGTCAGGCCGGGGTTGCCGAGGCCCGATCCGGCCGCCGCACATCGATACCCGCCTCACGCCAGGCCTCGCGGAGTGCGTCGGCACCCTTCAATCGGACCCACGCGGCCTCGTTGGCGGTGATCGGCACCGCCCGGAGCATGCTGACCGGGTCCATGGGCGTGGGCAGCTCGACCATCCCCAGTTCGTCCGCCTCGAGCAGGACCGCGGTGAACGGCGAACCGTCCCACAAGGGTTCGCCGAGGTCGACGAGTGCATCGGCGGCGATGACGAGGCCCTCGACCGCCGGCGCGGCTGCCAGCGTCGCCATGCGCTTGTGCAGACCGGGCAGCGGCGTTCCCGACGACACGCGCACGACGAGTTCGGCACGGGGGCCGCGGACCGGATCGGCGTGCAGGTCGGTGGGATCGGACATCGGGTGCCGTGCGCACCCCGACGTCACGTAGACCACCTCGCCCCGATCTCCGGCCTCGTCGGGCACGAACCGCAGGACGTCGATCGGTTCGACACCGAGGAACGTCACCGACGCGCGTTGGGGGGTCGCCCCCAGCCGGTCTTCGAGAAATCGTCCGACGACCTCAGTCACGGCTTCGCTCACATCCGACAGGCTACCGACTCCGGCGCACGGGCCCGGGGTGCTCCTCTAGCCTGGAGCAATGGTCCGGGTTCTGGCGGTCGCCGACGAGGTGGTGGACTCCCTCACCTTCGGGGTGGGGATCGAGTCCCGTCCCGACCTCATCCTCGGTGCGGGTGACCTCCCGTTCGAGTACCTCGAGATCCTGTCGTCGCTGTGCGACGCGCCGTGCGTGTTCGTGCCCGGCAATCACGACCGGGACCTGCGCGGGTACCGCCGCGGCCGCACCGGCTGGACGCGCGCCGGGCTCCCCGTCGAGGACCCCGGACCGTGCGGTGCGGTCAACGCCGACGGCCGGACCGTGACGGTCGCCGGACTCCGTATCAGCGGCCTCGGCGGCAGTCGCCGCTACAACAACGGCACCAACCAGTACACCGACACCCAGCAGCGGTTGCGGTCCCTCCGGTTGCGATGCACCACCGCGCTGTCACCTCCCCGTGGTGCCGACATCCTGCTCACGCACAGCCCGGCCCGCGGCGTCGGCGACCGCGACGATCTGCCGCACCGGGGTTTCGACTGCTTCCACCCGCTGGTCCGGTCACTGCAACCGGCGCTGCTGGTCCACGGCCATGTCCATCCGTACGGCGAACAACCCGCTGACCTGCCCATCGGCTCCTCGACGACCTCGATGAACGTCGTCGGCTACTGCCAGTTCGACTTCGATCCCGCCACCCGGGAGGTCGAGATCGTGAGGCGCAGACATGGCGCGTGACACCGGATTTCCCGACGCCGACGCGGAGAACGACTTCGCCCGGATGCGACGCCAGGCCGAACGCGCGCGGCTCGCGCAGTGGTTCATGCGCCAGCCCGCCGACGTGAACACCATCCTCCCGTTCGACGAGGTCGTCGCCGCGCTCGGACGGACCGGGGAGACCTCACTCGGACTGCAGGTCGTCGAGGTGTCCTCGATCGTCGGAAGTGTCGACCGCACCAAGGATTTCGACCGCTACTTCCGGCCCACCTCGTCGCGCGGCCGGGAGCGCTGGCAGCGGCTGGCGGCCGCGCAACGCCGCGGCGAATCCGTCCCTCCGGTACAGCTGTACCGGATCGGATCGATGCACTTCGTCATCGACGGCCATCACCGCGTGTCCATCGCGATCGCGCGGAACTGGGTCACGATCGACGCCTACGTCACCCTGATCCACACGCGCATCTCCCCCGAGGGCATCACCGCGACCTCCGACCTGGTCCTCAAGGACCATCGTCGGATCTTCCTGTCACGCGTGCCGCTCGAGGGGTCCCAGGCCGAGGCCATCCGACTCAGCTTCCCGTTCGACTACGCCGAACTCGCCGAGAACGTCGAGGCGTGGGGATTCCGCCTGAGCCAGGAGATCGGCGAGTTCCTCAACCGCACCGAGACCGCTCGGCGCTGGTTCGGTGAGGAGTTCCTGCCGGTCGTGCGGATGGCGCGCCGGGCGGGCATCCGGCCCGACCTCGACAGCGACGCCGAGCTGTACATGTGGGTGGCCTGCGAACGGTATCGGCTTGTGCGCAGGCACATCTGGGACGAACACGTCTTCGACGAACTGCTCGACCACTCCCGCAGGCGCCGGCGCTGAGCCGACGCCTGCAGGGACAGGCGGGACACTAGCGGACGCGCAGGGACTGCCCCGAGCTCTGGTCGAACACCGCGATCTTCGACGCGTCGTAGAACAGCTCCGCCGAACCGCCGCGGCTCACCTTCGAGTCCGGGGACAGTCGGGCGATGAACTGGTTGCCGCCGAGATCGGTTCCGGAATCGGCGGACAACTCCGCGAGGGCGTCGCTCGACGCCCGGCTCGACCCGACGCCGAAGTAGGCGTAGATGTCGGAACCCATCGACTCGAGCACGTCGATGTTCGCGGCGAAGGTCCCGCCGTGTCCACGGGTCGTCGAGTCGACGAGCGACGCGTCTTCGAGGTGCTCGGGCCGGATGCCGATGAGCACGTCGCCGCCACTGCCGACGTCTCCGGCACGGGAGACCACCGCACGATGGTCGTCGAGGACGATGGTGCCGATCGCGGTCTCGATACCCTCGCTGCCGAGGCGACCGGACAGGAAGTTCATCGCCGGGGAGCCGATGAAACCGGCCACGAACACGTTGGTCGGATTGTTGTACAGCTCCTGCGGCGTACCGATCTGCTGCACATACCCGTTGCGCAGCACGACGACCCGGTCACCGAGGGTCATCGCCTCGGTCTGGTCGTGGGTCACGTAGACCGTGGTGGTCCCCAGGCGCTGCTGCAGCTGTGAGATCTCCGTACGCATCTGCACGCGCAGCTTCGCATCGAGGTTCGACAGCGGCTCGTCCATCAGGAACGCCTTCGGGGAGCGCACGATCGCCCGGCCCATCGCCACGCGCTGCCGCTGACCGCCGGAGAGATTGGCCGGCTTGCGGTCGAGGTACTGCCCGAGGTCGAGGATGCGCGCGGCCTCGTCGACCTTCGCGGCCACCTGATCCTTCGGCATCTTCGCGAGAGTCAGTGGGAAGGCGATGTTCTCGCGCACCGACATGTGCGGGTAGAGCGCGTAACTCTGGAACACCATCGCGATGTCGCGGTCCTTGGGTGCGCGCTCGTTGACCCGCTCCCCGCCGATCCGCAGCTCGCCGCCGGAGATGTCCTCAAGTCCGGCGATCATGTTGAGCGTCGTCGACTTACCGCATCCCGACGGGCCCACCAGGATCACGAACTCGCCGTCGGCGATCTCGATGTCGACCCCGTGTACGGCGGTGGAGCCGTCGGGATACTGCTTGGAGACGTTGTCCAGAACGATGTCTGCCATGGGTTATCCCTTCACGGCGCCGGAGGTCAGGCCGGCCACGATTCGACGTTGGAAGAAGAGCACGAAGATGATGATGGGGATGGTTATGACCACCGCGGCGGCCGAGATCGACCCGGTCGGTTCCTCGAACTGCGAACTGCCGGTGAAGTTCGCGATCGCCACCGGCGCGGTGATCGCCCGTTCGGTCGACGTCAGCGACAGTGCCAGGAGCAGGTCGTTCCAGGCGAAGATGAACACCAGGATCGCCGCCGTCACGACGCCCGGGGCGGCGAGCGGGGCGATGACCTTGCGGAAGGCCTGCCACGGGGTGGCGCCGTCCATCTTGGCGGCCTTCTCCAGCTCCCACGGGATCTCGCGGAAGAACGCGGACAAGGTGTAGATCGCCAGCGGCAGCGCGAAGGTGATGTAGGGCAGGATCAAGCCGGGCCAGGTGTCGAACAACCCGATGGCCCGCTCGATGTTGAACAACGGTGTCACCAGCGAGATCTGGGGGAACATCGCGATCAGCAGCGCGGCACCGATCAGGAGCTTCTTGCCCGGGAAGTCCAGGCGGGCCACCGCATAGGCCGCCATCGTCCCCAGGAGCACCGCGATCACCGTGGTGATCAGACCCACGCCGATCGAGTTGATCAGCGCCGAGGTGAAGGCGCTGGTCTCGAAGATGCTCTTGTAGTTGTCGAGGGTGAACTCACTCGGCCAGAACTTCCCGTCGGTCACGCTGCTCGCCGGCTTGAAGGACAGGCTGATGATCCACAGCAGCGGGATGAGTGCATACAGGATCACCAGGATGTTGGCGATCGACCACCAGGCCTTGGACTTTCCGCTCGCATTCAACGGCTTACCTCCCCTCGTCGTCGGAACCCGGTGCGGCGGTGCCGAACCCCTTGATGAACACGAACGCGATGATCGCGACACAGATGAAGATCAGAATCGAGATCGCCGAGCCGACGCCGAGATTGAAGGCGCCGAACAGATTGTCGTAACCCAGCATCGACACCGAGTAGGTGTTGTTGGACCCGCTGGTGAGGACGTAGATGTTGTCGAACACGCGGAACGCGTCGAGTGTGCGGAACAGCAGCGCCACCAGGATCGCCGGCTTCATCAGCGGAAGGATGATGCGCCACAGTCTCGTCCACGCCCCGGCGCCGTCGACCTGGGCCGCCTTGAGCAGGTCGTCCGGGACGAGCGCGAGGCCGGCCAGCAGGAGCAGGGCCATGAACGGCGTCGTCTTCCAGACCTCGGCGAGGACGATGATCGCCAGCGACGGCCACTGCTCGGTGAGCGGTGCGGTGCCGTCGGGTAGCAGGTTGGCGAGATATCCGGTGCCCGGCGTCCACGCGTAGTACCAGGAGAACGCCGCCGCCACGGTGACGATGCCGTACGGGATCAGGACGACGGTGCGGATGGTGCCCCGCCCGAAGATCGTCCGGTGCATGACGAGCGCGATCGCCATGCCCAGCACGAGTTCGATGAGTACCGACACGACCGTGATGCCGACCGTGACGGCAAAGGCCGTCCACCAGTAGTTGTCGGTGAGGACGGTGGCGTAGTTGGCGAACCAGACGAACTCGCGTTCCCCCGGCGCCGAGAGGCTCATCTTGTTCAGCGACAGCCAGACCGCGTACACGATCGGGTATCCGGTGACCAAGAGCATCATCAGTGCGGCCGGCGCCACGAGCCAGAAGGCCAGCCGGCGCTCGGCGGTTTTGCCCTCGCTGCGCCTGCGCGGGGCGGCCGGCGGCGTGTCGGCCCGGGGCCGATCGATCACCGCGGTACCCCCGCCCGTCCCGGTCGCCGGCTTCGACAGCGAGGCGGGCGCGGGATCCGGGGTGGGCCGGTCGGTGTGCGACGACGCCGCGGTCACCTCGTGCCGACCTCCCGGCGGAGCGGTCCACACCTGATCGGACTGCACCGGGGGTGTGTCACCGACGATCGGGATCGGACCGGTTTGCGGTGGCGCATCCTCCGGGAGGGCGTGTCGCCCGGCACGGAACCCCGCGTCGTCGGGGTTGCCGCCCGCGTTCTCGGCGTCGTTACGCGGAGTGTCGTTGTCGCTCACGGGATTAGCCCTTCCCCGTCGATGGCCTTCTGGACCGCTTCGGCGAGCTCGTCGACCAGGGCCTCCGGCTCCCAGGCGCCGACCGGGCTCAACTTGGCCTGCAGCAGCGTCGAGATTGCTTGATAGTCGGGCGATTTCGGCCGCAGAGCAGCGTGCTCGGGTTCGAGCTGCCGCTTGATCTCGTCGGCCATCGGGTACGCGAGGCGGAAATCGGCGTCGTCGTAGATGGACTCGATGACCGGCGGCGGACCCGCACTGAACGAGAACGCCTTCTGCGATGCCTCACTGGTGATGCACTCGGCGGCCTGGTAGGCGAGGTCCTGCTGTTGCGAGGTGCTCGCGACGGCGATGTTGATGCCGCCCAGGGTCGTCTTGGTGGGAAGTCCCTCGAAGCCCGGATAGGGCGCGAAATCGAAGACCCGCCGCATCTCGCGGTTGAGCGGGACCACCTGCGCCGGGGTCGGCGGATTCGCGGTGTCCGCGTACAGGTTCGCGTATTCGGTGAGGTCGAGGAAGGCGACGCTGCCCGCCACGGCGTTCTCGCGCATCCCGGCGAAGACGAACGGCCAGTTCACCTGGTACAGGGCCTCACCGCTCTCCATGCCGAGCCGTGCGGCGCCCTCGTCGGAGTTGGTCAGCGACGGATCGGCACCGGGCGCGGTGGCGACCCGCTTCAGCGTCTCCAGGGCGCGGACCGTCGCGGCGCGGTGTTCGGGGGTGTCGTTGAGGGTGACCTTGTCGGGGTCGTCCGGGTCGACGATCTGCCCACCGGCGCTGGCGAGTACCGAGTTGAACCACACCATCAGGCCTTCGTACTGCCTGCCCTGCACCATGATGTAGGTCGGTCCGCCGTTGCGACCGCTGACGAGCGCGTCCTCGAGCATGCCGTTCCACGTCGACGCCGGGCGCCGGCGGTCGACGTCTTCGACGAGCACATCCGGTCGGTACCAGAGCAATTGGGTGTTCGTGGAGAACGGGATGGCGTAGAGCCGTTCCCGCTCGTCGTCGTCGGTCTTCCAGACCGCGGTGTCGAGCGGACCGCCCAGGGTGCGCGCCGACACCTCGGCGGCCATGGCGTCGGGGACCGGCACCATCCAACCCGCGTCGGCGAATTCGGCCGTCCACACCACGTCCATGCCCATCAGGTCCAGCCCGCTGTCGTTGCCCGCGAGGCGCCGTGCGAGCTGCAAACGCTGATCGTCGGCGCCCTTGGGCAACGGGGTGGTCACGACCTTGTACGCACCACCGGAATCGGCCGAGCATTTGTCGCCGATCTCGGCGAAGGTGTCCGCACCGTCGGCCGGCGGATAGAAATTGAGTACGCCCGCTTCATATCCCGAGCCGCACGCGGACAGCACGGGCAGCATGGCCACCGCTGCCACCGCCGCGGCGAGGACCTTTCGTCTCACGCGCCTGGTAGATCCGTCGGTGCTGATGGATCCGTCCGTGCTGACCCTGCTCCGCACGCAGCCTCCTCGATGTCGTACGCGGCGCCGCAGCGGTGCTCCGCCGTGAGCGTCCGAAGAGCAACGCTATACGTGAGGATTCGTGACATGCAACACATTCGGCATGGGCGTGCCATTCCGCGGGCGATTGTGATCGCTCCGTGTCCGACCGCGGGAGGCGACGTCAGAAGGTGAGACGGGCGAGCATGTCGCGCGCCTTCTCTGCGCTTTTCGGGTCGCACAGCACGTCATAGCGGCCGGCGACCAGCTGCATGGTCGACGCGAAATCCCGCTGGCCCCGGGTCGCCGCGTACGGAATGGTCGCGGAGATCACACCGAAGACCATGCCGCCGACGATGCCCACCAGGATGGGCGCAATGGGCGAGCCGGCGAAGACGAGCGCCACCAGACAGCCGAAGAAGAAGCCGAGCCAGGCACCCGAGACCAACCCGCCGCCGATCACCTTGCCCCACGTCAGCCGGCCGATGACCCGCTCGACCTGCATCAGATCGACGCCCACGATGGTGACGTCCTGGACGGTGAAGTTCTCGTCGGAGAGGAAGTCCACCGCGCGCTGGGCCTCGGCGTAGGTTCCGTACGAACCGATCGGCCAGCCCTTGGGCGGGGTGGGGAGTCCCGGCGTCTCGCGGCTCGGGCGCATGGGATTGGTCATATCGGGGCCTTCCCTGTTGTCAGACTCCAGTGCTGAACGTCGCGGTGAGACCCGACAGTGGGACTGGTCTCCCACCGGTGGGCGTTCGTGTCTGCCGTCGGCCTCCGCTGCACCGATGGCACTACCCTTACTCCCATGTCGTCGGTGAGCAAGGTGTTCGTGGCCAGATTAGTCGGGTTGGCCGTCCTTGGTCCCGACGGCGAGTCCATCGGACGCGTCCGCGACGTGGTGATCTCGATCCGCATGTCCGGGCAGCAACCGCGCGTCCTCGGCCTCGCGGTCGAATTGACCACTCGGCGTAGGATTTTCGTGCCGATGCTGCGGGTGACCGCGATCGAGCCCCAGGCCGTGGCCCTCAACACCGGCACCGTCAGCCTGCGCCGGCTCCACCTGCGGCCCGGCGAGGCACTCGCCATCGGACAGGTCCTCGACACCCACGTCCGGGTCGTCGATCCGGATCTCCCCGAGCTCGCCGACGCCGACGTGACGGTGATCGACCTCGGGATCGAGAAGACCCGGACCCGCGATTGGGTCGTCTCCCGCGTCGCGATCCGGGCGGGACGTCGCGGCCTGCGCCGGCGCCACGAGACTCAGGTCGTGGAGTGGTCCAGCGTGCAGGGCATCACCCAGAGCTCGCTGAACCTGCCCGGACAAGGAGTCGCGCAGGCCCTCCTGCAGTTCGAGGGCATGCGCCCGGCCGACGTGGCCAACGCCCTGCGCGAACTGCCCGCGAAACGTCGCGACGAGATCGCAGCGGCCCTCGACGACGAACGGCTCGCCGACGTGCTGCAGGAGTTGCCGCCCGACGACCAGAAAGAGGTGCTGGCCGCGCTCGGACGCGACCGCGCCGTCGACATCCTCGAGGCGATGGACCCCGACGACGCCGCCGACCTCCTCGGCGAACTGCCCGACACCGAGGCCGAGGCCTTCCTCGAGGAGATGGACCCCGTGGAGTCCGAGCCCCTCCGCCGACTCCTGCTGCACTCCCCCGACACCGCGGGCGGCGTGATGACCTCGGAGCCGATCGTGGTCACCGCATCGACCACCATCGCCGAGGCCCTCGCCCGGGTCCGCAACCCCGACCTGACGCCGGCCGCGGCGAGTCTGGTGTTCGTCGTCCGCCCGCCCACCTCGACGCCGACCGGCAAGTATCTCGGATGCGTGCATCTGCAGGCCCTGCTCCGGGAACCGCCCGCGCACCTGGTCGGCGGCATCCTGGACACCGACCTCGCCCAACTCCATCCCGAGGACTCCCTGGAGACGATGACGAGATATTTCGCGACCTACAACCTGGTCTGCGGCCCCGTCGTGGACGAGGCCGGCCACCTGCTCGGCGCGGTGAGCGTCGACGACCTGCTCGACGAGATCCTGCCGCGCGACTGGCGTGAGACCGAACCCGAGGACGTCGTCGAGGCCGACGGGTACGGCGTCGGGAGCGGCCCGGAACCGGCATCGGGCGGCGGCCCCCAGGTGCGGATCCGATGAGCGAACCGGGACGCAAGCTCGACACCCCCAGCACCCGCCGCACGATCTCGTTCAATCTCGACTCCGACGTCGTCGGGATGTACAGCGAGCGGATCGCCCGATTCCTGGGCACCGGACGATATCTGGCGATCCAGACGGTCATCGTCATCGTGTGGATCGTGCTGAACCTGGTCGCGGTGTCGATCCAGTGGGACCCGTACCCGTTCATCCTGCTGAACCTCGCGTTCTCCACGCAGGCGGCGTACGCGGCGCCGCTGATCCTGCTGGCCCAGAACCGGCAGGAGAACCGCGACCGGGTGTCGCTGGAAGAGGACCGGATGCGGTCCGCCCAGACGAAGGCCGACACCGAGTTCCTGGCCCGGGAGCTCGCCGCGGTCCGTCTCGCGGTGGGCGACACCGTCACGCGCGACTACCTGCGCAAAGAACTCGACGACCTGCTCGACGAACTCACCGAACGGCTCGGCGCCCCCGCCGGCGACGAATCCGGCCGCCGCGGTTCCAAGGATCACTGACACCAAAAGCCGGGTTCGTGTCTGGGACGCCAGACCCATATGTATGGTGGGTCACAGTTCGGACCGGATTTCGGCGTCTGTCACGACGCGACGAGATCCTCCGACACATCTATGAGAGCGGCTCTGGACCTGGGCCGCGGGTGGGCATCGCCGCGTTCTCGGGGGCAGAAGTGTGTGTTGACAACGGAGTGAACAGGACCGGGCAGCGGCCCGGGGCCGCACGATGTGCAGGAGGCCTCCGGTGAGGCCCCTCGACCTCGTCCGCCGTCGCCGTGGTCCGCGCCGTCCGTCCTCGTTCCCACAACGCGCCGCGACGCTGGTCGTCGGCGGCGGTCTGGTCGGTGCGCTGGTCCTGGGGACCGCGACGTCGAGCGCCTCCGGCGGCAACGTCGCGTCGGCCGTCGTCGAGCCCGATGCACCCGTGATCGTGGCCGAACTCGTCGCGGGTTCGCCGGGTGCACTCCTCGGCTTCGCGCCGCCGCCGGAGAAGCCCGCGACCGCGCTGCCGGCGCCGCAGTTCCGGCTCGCCAGCGACCTCCCTTCGGGCCCACTGGGGATCCCGGGCGTCGTACTCCAGGCCTACAAGCTGGCCGCCAACCGCGTCGCCGCCGAGAGCGCGGCCTGCAAACTGCCGTGGTTCCTGCTGGCCGGCATCGGACGCATCGAGTCCAATCATGCGAGCAACGGCTCGGTCGATCAGTACGGCACGACGATCAACCCGATCGCCGGGCCGGTCCTCGATGGGTCGCTGGCCGGCAACGCGGTCATCAAGGACACCGACGGCGGACGCATCGACGGTGACGCCGGACACGACCGGGCGATGGGCCCGATGCAGTTCATCCCGAGCACGTGGGCAGCGTGGGGCTCCGACGCCAACGGCGACGGGAAACCCGACCCCAACAACATCTTCGACGCCACGTACTCGGCCGGCCGGTATCTCTGCGCCGGCGTCACCGACATCATGAACGAGCGCACTCGCGTGTCGGCGGTGCTGCGGTACAACCGCTCGATGGAGTATGTCGCCAACGTCCTCGGCTGGGCCGGGGCCTACGCGACGGGCGTGATGCCGACCGACCCCATCCCGGAGATGAAGCGCAAGCCGTCGAGCAGCTCGAGCTCGTCCAGCAAGCCCAGGCAGCCGGAGTCCGGGTCGTCCTCGTCGTCGTCGTCGTCCTCCACCACGCGGCGGCCGAGCCCTCCGCCGCCGCCGTGCATCATCGTCTGCCTGCCGTCGATCCCGCCGCTGTTCCCGGGCCAGCCCGCTCCCCCGCCCACCAAGAGGGAGGCCCCGGCGGTACAACAGGGACCGGCGGGGAACGCCGGTCCGAAGAGGCCCGGAGGGGCGAGCACCCCGGTTCCCGTCCGCTGACGGCGCCACCGGAGGACCTGCGCCCGGAACCGTCGGCGCCGCCGGTAGTCTGGGCCAGATGACAACAGGAGTCGCGCCCACGGAATCGGCAGTTCGCGCCGCTCTGGGCAAGGTCAAGGATCCCGAGATCGGCAAGCCCATCACCGACATCGGGATGGTCAAGTCGGTCACGATCAACGACGACGCGAGCGTCGACGTCGGGGTGTACCTCACGACATCGGGGTGCCCGATGCGCACCGAGATCTCGCAGCGCGTGGAAACAGCAGTCGCCGACGTCCCGGGCGTCGGCGCGATCCGCGTCGAACTCGACGTCATGGACGACGAGCAGCGCACCGAGCTGCGCAAGAAGCTCCGCGGGGACAAGGCCGAGCCGGTCATCCCGTTCGCCCAGCCCGGCTCACTGACCCGTGTCTACGCCGTCGCGTCGGGTAAGGGCGGCGTCGGCAAGTCGAGCGTGACCGTCAACCTCGCCACGGCGC
Organism: Gordonia sp. IITR100; assembly: GCF_002009645.1. NCBI lineage: Bacteria > Bacillati > Actinomycetota > Actinomycetes > Mycobacteriales > Gordoniaceae > Gordonia > Gordonia sp. IITR100. The sequence continues at coordinate 92,938 of NZ_MVKV01000002.1, forward strand.
TCGCCGAACGCGGGCTCACCGTCGGCGTTCTCGACGCCGACATCTACGGCCACTCGGTCCCCCGCATGCTCGGGAGCGACGCCAAACCCACGCAGGTCGAACGCATGATCATGCCGCCCAGCAACCACGGCGTCCGCTTCATCTCGATCGGACAGTTCACCGACGGCAACACGCCGGTGACCTGGCGCGGTCCCATGCTGCACCGAGCCCTGCAGCAGTTCCTCGCGGACGTCTACTGGGGCGATCTCGACGTCTTGCTCCTCGACCTGCCGCCGGGCACCGGTGACGTCGCGATTTCGATCGCGCAGCTCATCCCGGGCGCGGAGATCCTGGTGGTGACGACACCCCAGCAGGCCGCGGCCGAGGTCGCCGAGCGCGCCGGGGCCATCGCGCTGCAGACGCGGCAGAAGATCCTCGGCGTCGTCGAGAACATGTCGTGGCTGGAACTGCCCGACGGCAGCCGCATGGAACCGTTCGGGTCCGGCGGCGGCGAGCAGGTGGCGCAACGCCTCACGCGCGCGGTGGGCGCCCAGGTCGACCTGCTGGGTCAGGTACCGCTCGAGACGGCCTTACGCGAAGGCGGCGACGCCGGTGTCCCGGTGGTGCTGTCGGCACCCGAATCGGCGTCCGGTTCCGCCCTGCGCGCCATCGCGGGCAAGCTCGCGGCGCGTAAGCGCGGCCTGGCGGGTATGAGTCTGGGACTCGACACCATCCGGAATTCCTGACCGGTCAGGTCGCGTCCCAGTCGGCCGCGGCGGGACGCGACCCCGACCGCGACCGGCGGTCCGACGCCGCGGATCCCGCCGGGCCGGCGGAGTCCTGATTCCCGCTCTCCTGCTTCTCGAACGACAGGGGCGCCGACACGGGCTTGATCTCTGGCGCCGCCGGGGTGGTCTTCCGGTCGACCGTGGTGGCGCTCTCGTTCAGCCGGAACAGTGAATCATCGCCGTCGAGAAGGTGTTTCGTGACGATCGACCGCGGCGTCATACCCCGCAGTTCGTTGAGGTCGGCGAGCGGCTTGCGCAGGTCGTCGAATTCGGGACCCAGCTCGTCCTTCAGCTGATTGCTCGCACCGGTCGCGTAATCACGGACCTTCTTGGCCGACTGCATCGTCCAGGAGACGGCACCGGGGAGACGTTCGGGGCCGAGGATGACGAGTGCCGCGACCACCAGGATCGCTATCTCGCCCCATCCGATGCTGCTGAACATGTGCCTCGTCCTGACCTGTGCGGTGGTGTGGTTAGTCGCTCGCCGGAGTGATGGTACCGCTGAACGTGCGACCCGCCCGCCAGTACTGGAACGGGACCGACTCGCCGATGCTGGCGGTTCGGATCGCGACGTTCAGCTCGTCGGCGCTCTCGATCGGGCGATTGTTGAACGAGGTGATCACGTCGTTCTCCCGGATGCCCGCGCGTTCGGCGGGGCTGCCGGCGACGACGTTGCGGACCTGTGCGCCCAGCACGCGCTCGTTGCGCACCGAACTGGCGTTGACGCCGATCTGCGGGTGGTTCACGCGGCCGTCGCGGATCAGCGCCTCCGCGATGGGCTTGGCCTCGTCGATGGGGATCGCGAATCCGAGCCCGATGTTGCCGCCCCCGGCGCCGAGGCGCCCGGCGGTGTTGATGCCGACCACCTGGGCTTCGCCGTTGACCAGCGGACCGCCCGAGTTGCCCGGGTTGATCGCGGCATCGGTCTGGATCGCGTCGATCACCGCGTCGGTGTCGGACTCCGCGTCGGGCGTCAGCGCCACGGCACGGTCGGTCGCGCTGACGATGCCGCTTGTCACGGTTCGGTTGAGCCCCAATGGAGATCCGAAGGCGACCACCTCTTCGCCGATCTGCAGGTCGCCCGAGCTACCGAGCACCGAGACCGTCGGGTTCTCGACATTGTTGACCTTCAACACGGCGAGATCGGTCTTGGGATCGCGACCGACGATGCGCGCCGGGACCCGCTGACGGTCGAAGAACACGACCTCCAGTTTGGCGCTCTTGTCGTTCGCGGCCATCGAGATGACGTGGTTGTTGGTGAGGATGTAACCCTCTTTGTCGATGACGAATCCCGACCCGGTGGCGTAGGCGCCCGCCGCGCGGACGTCGATGGCGACGACCGACTTCTCCACCGCCCGGGCCACCTCGGCCACGGACGACCGCGGTCCGGCGTCGCCGCCGGTGTCCTCAGTGGACAACTCGACCGTGTCACTGGTGAGCGGCGCGGCCACCTCGGCGGTGTACCGGCCCATCAGCCCGCCGACGAGCCCGATCAGCAACGCGATCACCGCGAGCGTGGCCAGGGCGACCCAGCTCAGGCGATTGCCGAGCAGGATGTCGCGGACACCGAGCTTGGGGCCGGTCTCGGTCGGGATGTCCGACGATGCGGACGCCAGCGCGGGTGCGTCCAGCCGCGCCGGGCTCTCCGGGTCGCGCCACGGGTCGTCCGGCGCCTGCGGCTGCTCGGTGTGGCCGTAGGTCGCGAGCGGATCCCGCTGCAGGGTGTCGCTCGATCCGGCCGGCCGGCTGAAGGCCTCGGCGAGCACCGGGTCCGGGGGTGCGATCTGCGGCTCGGGCGGCCGCTTGTCGCCGTCTGAGGTGGCGAACGAGCCGCGCACACCCGACGGGCGGCCGAACACCTGCGCGGTGGACGGCGACACGGGCGAGTGCCGGGTCCGCGACGGCGTCAGACGTTGCGACTCGGGCGGTTCGGCGCGCCGCGCGAACTGTGCGTCACCGGTATCGGGAGAATCGGCGTCGGGGGCCACGGTCACCGGCCCCGGCGACGGAAGGCGCGGCCGCGGGCCGCGGGGATGCCGTCGGTCGGCGCATCGGGCGACACGGTCGGCCCGAACCCTGCCGGGCGGGGTGGCTCGGAGCTCAGATCGATCTCACGCGTGGGGATCTGGGAGAGCTGACCGAGGAGGGAGTCCGGGATCGACACGCGGCCGGACTCGCGGAGTCGGGTGCGGGCCAACGACTGCGCCTCGACCGCGGTGACGCACTCGGGGCACAGCGCCAGATGATGAGCGGCCCGCGCATGCGCGGACATCCCGAGCTCGCCGTCGACGAAGGCGGCGACCGCCTCGGGGGCCAGGTGCTCGGTGGGTGCGAAGCCGCGTCCGCCGGCCGTACCCGGCGCGCGGTAGCCGCGGTTGGGCAGGAACGACGAGGGAGCCGGACTCCAGGTGTTCGTATTCCACCTGGCTGGGGTCCAGGAGGACCGCCGGCGACGAAGGTTGGGAGTCGGCGGTTCGACACCGCCACTTCCGGTCGGACGCCCGCGATCGCCGTCCATCATCGTCGTTCACCCCTCTCCACGACGAAACCGCCGCACGATGAATCCTGTGTTGCCACTGGGCTCTGCTGCTGTCTGCCACGGTACCGACCGGCGGCATCCGATGCCGTCCCCCGAACGCGCGGGCGTCCGCGGGCTGCGGCCTCCGATCGCATCGTGTCCCGTGACACAGGCAACGTCTCAGCGTATCCGAGACTCTCAACGATGCTCGGCGGAGCAGGGTTCCCGGCAGCGACCTCAGGCGTGCGAGCCGAGCGCGACCGAACGGCTACTGGTGTGTCCTTGGGCCGCGAGTGCGTCGCGGATGCTCTGCCGACCGCGATGGATGCGGCTGCGGACGGTACCCAGCTTGACACCGAGGGTGGCGGAGATCTCCTCGTAGGACAGGCCCTCGATGTCACACAGCACCACGGCCGCGCGGAAGTCGGGAGCCAGCGAGTCCAGGGCGCGCTGCAGGTCGGGGTCGAGGTTCGTCGCGTCGAAGACCTGCTGCGGATCCGGGGTGTCGGCCGGCACCCGGTCGTACTCCTCGGGCAGGGCTTCCATCCGGATCTTGCTGCGGCGACGGACCATGTCGAGGAACAGGTTGGTGGTGATGCGGTGCAACCAGCCCTCGAAGGTGCCGGGACGGTAGTTCGACAACGAGCGGAAGACCCGGATGAAGGTCTCCTGCGTGAGGTCCTCGGCGTCGTGCTGATTCCCCGACAGACGGTAGGCCAGACGGTAGACGCGGTCAGCGTGTTCGCGGACCAGGTCGTCCCAGGACGGCATGAGCAGTTCGTCGCCGGTGGCGTCGAAACCTGCGGTGCCCGCCGGAACGGCGGGCACGGCGTCGGCGGGATCGCGGGGATCGGTCATGGTCGGTGGTCGGTTCCTCTCTCGTGAAACACGCACCCGGTGACCCAAGCACTCACCGAAGACGAACGGATGATTCCGGCTGGGTATTCCCGAGCTGCCAGGGAGTTCACACCGACCTCCCGGGACCTGTCCCAACCGGAACAGCTCTCACCCTCTCCTATCGGAGTGTGGCCGCCGTATGAGGCGCCTGAGTGTTGCCTGAGGATGCGTCGGCGGTCTCGCCGTGAGCGGATTCGCCCAGGTCTGGCGTGCCGGATCGGGTTCCGCCGCGGGGCCGGACTAACCTCGACGCGTGACCGAGTCAACGCCGTCCACACGCCCCGACCTGATCGCCTACGCCGAGTCGGCCATCGTCGAGGACGACGCCGTCATCGCCGCCCGCGCTCGCGCCGAGGAGCTCGGCGCGACACCGGTCAGCCCGGCGGTCGGCGCGCTACTGGCTCTGCTGGCCCGCGCGGCCGATGCGCGGGCCGTCGTGGAGATCGGGACCGGCACCGGGGTGAGCGGCCTCTGGCTGCTCAACGGCATGTCGGCCGACGGCGTGCTGACCACGATCGATCCCGAGCCCGAACATCACCGGGCCGCACGGGCGTCGTTCGCCGGCGCCGACATCGCCCCGGGCCGCACCCGGCTGATCAACGGCACGCCGGTCGAGGTGCTGCCGCGGTTGTCCGACGCGTCCTATGACCTGGTCTTCGTGGACGGACCACTGCTGGACCTGCCCCGGTTCGTGCGTGAGGCCGTCCGGATGTTGCGACCGGGAGGTGTCGTGGTCGTCCACAACGCGACCGCGCACGGAACGGTCGGCGACCCGGCCCGCACCGAACCGCCGACGGCGGCGGCCCGCGAGGCGGCCCTGCTGATCGCCGACGACGAGCAGCTGCTTCCCGTGGTCATCCCGCTCGGGCCCGGCGTGCTCGCCGCCGCGAAGATCCGCTAGTCGGCCGCGCTCCTGCTGGACTAGACGTCCGTCGAGAATCGAATCCCGTTGTCGGGGATCTCGATTCCCGGCCACACCCGGGCGCCGCGCAGCAACTCGCAACGGGCGCCGATGTCAGCACCGTCGCCGATGACCGTGTCCCGGACCAGCGCACGCGGCCCGATGCGGGCACCGAAGCCGATGATCGACCGTTCCACGACCGCGCCGGCCTCGATCACGGCGCCGTCGAAGACGACCGCGCCGTCGAGACGGGCGCGCGGGCCGACCTCGGCGCCACGGCCGACCACCGTGCCGCCGATCAGAAGGGCACCCGGGCCCACTCCCGCGCCTTCGTGCACGAGGGACTCGCCGCGACGGTCCCCCAGGGCGGGCGACGGCGCGATCCCGCGGACGAGGTCGGCCGAGCCGCGGACGAAGTCCTCGGGCGTACCCATGTCCCGCCAGTACGCGTGATCGACGTGTGCGTGGACGTGACTGCCCTCGACGAGCAGCCGGGGGAACACCTCACGCTCGACCGACACCGGCAGGCCGGCCGGGATGGATTCGATGACCTCGCGCTTGAACACATAGGTGCCGGCATTGATCTGGTCGGTCGGCGGGTCCTGGGTCTTCTCCAGGAACGCGGTGACCCGGCCGTCGGCGTCGGTCGGGACGCAGCCGAACGCGCGGGGGTCGCTGACCCGCACGAGGTGGATGGTGACGTCGGCGTCGGCGGCGCGGTGACTGTCGATGACGTCGCCGACATCGGTGCCACCGAGGACGTCGCCGTTGAACACCACGATCGTGCTCGCGGTCAGTTCGTCGAGGACGTTGCGGATACCGCCGCCGGTGCCCAGCGGCTCGTCTTCGGTGACGTAGCGCATGCGCAGGCCCAGCTTCGAACCGTCGCCGTAGTACTCGCTGAAGACCTCGGCCTTGAACGAGGTGCTGAGCACGATGTCGCGGATACCGGCCGCCCGGATGCGGGACAGCAGATGGGTCAGGAACGGCAGCCCGGCGGTGGGCAGCATCGGTTTCGGCGCCGACAGGGTGAGTGGGCGCAGGCGGGTTCCCTTCCCGCCGACGAGGACGACGGCCTCGACGTCCTCCCTGATGTTGTCCGATCCCCCCACGGACGGTCTTTCCACCGACTCACGCACGGTGTAGTTGTCCACTGGATCGGGTCCTTCCTCGAGGTGACTGGTGTTCACTTCAGCATTCATCGGGAGTTCTCGCTCGCCGACGCGCGTCGCGCCGCGCGCACGGCGAGCCGGGATCGGACCTCCAGGCCGATGCGCAACGCCAGGCGCAGCGGCGCCCGCCACGGTCCCGGATTGCGGTCGGCCTGGAACCGGTAGGCACTGCGGTGGTGGGCGGGCAGCATCCTCTCCGGATGCCGACCGGCGCTGTGCCCCTTGGTGTGCACGACCTCCGCGCTCGGCACATAGACGTTCTGCCACCCGGCCTTGCCGAGGCGGTCGCCGAGATCGACGTCCTCCATGTACATGAAGTAGCGGGCGTCGAAGCCGCCGATGGCGTCGAAGGCCTCGCGCCGCACGAGCAGGCAGGAGCCCGACAGCCACCCCACCGGACGTTCCGACGGTGTCTCGTCGTCCGCGCGGTAGGCCGCGGTCCACGGATTGGACTTCCACACCGTGCCGAGGATCGCGTGTCCGGTGCCCGACACGAGGTCGGGAACGCGCCGCGCCGAGGGGTAGATCGAGCCGTCGGGTTCGCGGATGAGCGGCCCGAGCGAACCCGCTCGCGGCCAGCGCTGCGCGGCGGCCATCAGCTCGTCGATGGCACCGGGCTTCCATTCGACATCCGGATTGGAGATGAGCACGAACTCGACATCCGGGTCGAGCTCGGCGACACCGCGGTTCATCGCACCGCCGTAGCCGATGTTGCCGCCGGTGCGGACCAGCGTGACCGTGTCGTACTCCTGCTCGGCCCGCTCGGGCGCGCCGTCGTCGGACCCGTTGTCGGCGATGATGACCTGCGGCATGACGTCGGTGACGGCGTCGAGGCTGCGCAGGAAGGTCACGAGGTGATCGCCGGAGAAATAGGTCACCGTCACCACGGCTGGCTGAACTGGCACGCCGCTCAGGGTAACGAACCGGGGTCGGCGTCCGACGCGGCGATCGCCGCGTGCAGCGCGGGTCGCCACGGCCGGAGCGGGGTGAGGCCGGCGGCCTCCCAGGAGTGGCCGGAGAGCACCGAGAACGCCGGCCGCGGGGCCGGGCGCGGGAAGTCGGCGGTCGTCGTGGGCAGGACCCGGTCGGGCTGCGCCCCGACCTCTTCGAAGACCCCGCGGGCGACGTCGAACCAGGTGGCGGTGCCCGAGTTCGTCGCATGCAGAACCGCGCCACACACGTCTTCGCGCGGGCCCGCGACGACGAGTTCCCAGAGCCCGTCGGCGAGGTCGTACGAGTAGGTCGGGGACCCGAGTTGGTCGTCGACGACCGACACCGTCTCCCGTGACTGTTCGAGCCGCCGCATCGTGCCGACGAAGTCGCGGCTGTCGGGTCCGCCGGTGTAGACCCATGCCGTCCGCACGACGGTGGCCCGCGGGTCCGCCGACAGCGCGGCGCGTTCGCCGTCGAGCTTGGTGCGGCCGTACACGGTCGCGGGCGTTCCGCTCACGTCGTCGGGTTCGTATCCGTTCCGCTCGACCGGCCGGGAACCCTCCGCGGCGGCCCCGGGGAACACGTAGTCGGTCGACACGTGCACGAACCACGCGCCGGCGTCGGCGGTCCGGCGCGCGAGCACTTCGGGCCCGGTGGTGTTGACCCGCCGCGAGCCTTCCGAGTCGGCCTCGGCTCCGTCGACGTCGGTGTAGGCCGCGCAGTTCACCACGATGTCGTCGGGGCCGAGGTCGCCCAGCGCGGCGGCCACCGAGGTCGGGTCGGCGATGTCGACGTCGGCTGAGGTGAGCGGCCGCACGACGACGTCGGGAACCTCGGTCGACCGTGCTTGCAGGGCAGTTCCCAGCTGCCCGCCGGCGCCGACGATGTACACGGTGGGGTTGCTCGGCGTCACACGCATGAGCACCATCGTGCCGGAGTCCGGCGGTACCCACGCGGCGACGCGCTCGCCGGCACACGTGACGACGGCTACTCACACGACCGGCGTTGCGTTCTCGAATTCGCGAATCACTTCAGTAGCCTGGCGACAGCACACAACAGCCGACCCGCCTTGCACATCAGCATCGACATCCTCAGGCGTAACGCTCGCCGCGTCGACCCCGGACCCGATGTGCCGACCTCGAAAGGGACCGCTCACCAGTGGATTCACCATCCGACGGCCCGCGTCGGCGCGCGCAGCCGCGCCGTCCGGCACGGCCGGGTCCGGACGGGCGTCAGCCGATGTCCGGCGATCGGCGCGCCCCGGAGCCCGGCGCGCGCAGGCGCCCGGCCCGGCCCCCGTACGACGGTGGACCAGATGGGCGCGAATCCCCGCGCCGCGCGGCACCGCTCCCCGGTGAACCGGGCAATCCCCCACCCCGAGCGCGACGCCAGCCCCCGCCGGACCCGCGACGTCGCGCTGCCGATCCACGCGAACCCCGCGACCCCCGGCGTCGGCCGGCCGCCGACCCCCGTAACTCCGAACGTCGCGACCCCGGCGATCGACGAGCCACGCCAGAAGCCGTGGAACCCACCCCGACCCGGCAGCGCCGCCCCGGCGAGCCGCGGCCCGTCCGACGCACCTCCGGCGAGATCCACACCCGCCCGGCCCCGGCCGCGAAGCGGACGTCCGAGCAGAAGCCAGGCGACCCCAAGACGAGCCCGCGGAAGCCGACCGCACGTCAGTCCACCGACCCGAAGCCGACCGGACCGAAACAGACCGGACCGAAATCGGCCGGACCGAAGTCCGGCGACCGGCGCACGGCGGCGACGTCGTCGGCACCCGAACCACCGTCGAAGCCGCCGGCCGACAGCCGACGCAAAGGTGCCCGCACCCCGGGGGCCGGCTGGGGTCGTGCGCTCATCGCGGTCGCCTCGGTGGCGGTGCTGTTGTGCACCGGATACGCCTGGAACACCATGTCGGACCTGCAGACCCGCATCACCCAGCTCGGCGGACTCGATCTCGGCGGTGGCGCCGAAGACGGGGCCGTCGACATCCTCCTCGTGGGCACCGATTCGCGGACCGACGCCAAGGGCAATCCGCTGTCGCCGGAGGAACTCCGACTCCTGCGGTCGGGCGACGAGGTCGCGACCAACACCGACACCATCCTGCTGATCCGCATCCCCGACGACGGCTCGTCGGCGACCGCGATCTCGATCCCCCGCGACTCGTATGTCGACGTACCCGGTGTCGGGATGAGCAAGATCAACGCCGCCTACGGCACGACGCGCGAAACCGTTCGCGCGCAAGCGGTCACCGATGGCAAGTCGGAGGGCGAGGCCGAGTCCGAGGGCACCCTGGCGGGCCGGAAGGCGTTGGTGGACACCGTCGCCAACCTGACCGGCGTGCAGGTCGACCACTACGCGGAGGTGGGCCTGCTGGGGTTCGTGCTGCTGACGAACGCGGCCGGCGGCATCGACGTCTGCTTGAACAACGCGGTCCGGGATCCCTTCACGGGCGCGCGGTTCCGCGCCGGCCGTCAGACTCTCGACGGGCCCAAGGCGCTCAGCTTCGTGCGCCAGCGCCACGGCCTCCCCCGCGGCGATCTCGACCGCATCACCCGTCAGCAGGCGTTCATGGCGTCGCTGACGCAGAAGATCATCTCGGCGAACACCCTGACCGATCCGGGCAAGCTGTCGGAGCTGCAGGACGCGGTGTCGCGGTCGGTGGTCATCGACGACGACTGGGACATCATCCGGTTCGCCGAACAGTTGAAGGACCTCAGCGGCGGCCGGGTGAAGTTCGCGACCATCCCGATCGTGACCGAGCAGGGCTGGAGCGAGGACGGTCAGCAGAGCGTCGTCCAGGTGGACCCGCGCGAGGTCCAGGCCTTCACCGGTGACCTGCTGGCACCGAAGCAGACGCAGGGCATCCAGCGCGGCGACTACACGGTCGACGTGGTCAACGCCGGCACCATCGACGGGCTCGCCTCGAACGTCGCGAACATCTTGACCAACAAGGGTTTCCGGGTCGGAGCCACCTCCAGCGGCAAGGCCGACACGAAGGACTCGATCGTGTACGCCAAGGAGAAGAGCGACGCCGCTCGGCTCCTCGCCAAGGATCTCGGCGGCGCCCAGGTCGTCGCCGATCCCGCACTCGGCGACGATCAGTTGAAGGTGGTGCTCACCAACACCTACGCCGGTCCGGGCTCGATCAGCGACACCGGCGACCAGACCGACAACACGCCGGCGAGCGAGCGCGTCGGCAACAAGCGCCCGCCGATCACCGCGGGCAACGAGGGGCCCATGTGCGTGAACTGACTCCGAACACTCTCACCGACGCGATCTTCGCCGCGGTCGCCGATCATTCGCGTCCGCTGCTGACCTACTACGACGACGCGACCGGCGAGCGCACCGAGCTCTCGGCGGCGACCCTCGGCAACTGGGCGGCCAAGACCGCGAACTACCTACGCGACGAGATCGGGGTCGCCGAAGGCGATGTCGTCGGGGTCGATCTCCCGGAGCACTGGCAGACGGCCGGCATCCTGCTGGGCGCGCTCTGGGCGGGCGCCGAGGTGCACTTCGACTCCACCGAAGACCCGATGGTCGTGTTCACCAGCCGTGATCGCCTGGACAGCCATCCCGACGTCGACGAGATCGTGGTCGCCTCGCTCGATCCGTTCGCGCTGCCGCTGCGCGACCTGCCGCCCGGCGTCGGCGACTACGGCAGCGTCGTCCGCGTCCACGGCGATCAGTTCTCGTCTCGGTACCCTGCATCGGCCACCCTGGAGGGCGCCCCCATCGGCGAGGTGCTCGACGACGCCCGGGCGACGGCTGAGCGCGAGGGAATCGGACCGGGCGCCCGCGTGGTGTCCACCCGGCCGTGGTACGCGGGCGACCGGGTGATCGCTCACCTCCTGGCACCTCTGCTGGCGGGCGGCAGCCTCGTCCACGTCTCCGCGGCCTCACCGGAACGGCTCGCGGCGATCGCCGAGATGGAAAAGGCCACCCTGATCCTGTCGTGAACCCCGCGGGCACGCCGCCGATCGGGCACAGTGGGGACATGCGAATCCCCCGCGTGGTGGCCCGGCTGAACAAGCGAGTGACCAACCCCATCCAGCGACAATGGGCGCCCAGACTGGCTCCGTACGCGATGGTCGAGCACGTCGGACGCAAGTCCGGCAAGCACTACTCCATCCCGGTGATGGCGTGGGTCGACGGCGATCGTCTCACCATCATCCTCACGTACGGGCGGCACACCGATTGGGTCCGCAACGTGCAGGCCGCCGGGACCTTCGGCCTGATCCGCAAGAACCGGCACTACCGGGTGACCGGTCCGCGGGTGGTGCCGTCGGACTCGCCGGACATCGCCCGGGGTGCCCGCATCCCGGCGCGACTCTTCGACTCCGCGCTCCTCGGCACACTGCACGCGGCGTGATCTGATGGCCGACGACCCGCTCGACGACTTCGTCGCCGAGGACGTGACCCTGTACGGGACCACCCGCCGGGTGCATCGCCTCGGCAGTGGTCCCGCCGTCATCGTCATCGCCGAGATGCCGGGGATCAGCCCCAAGGTCGCCGACGTCGCGCGCCGGGTGGCCGGGGCGGGCGCCACCGCGGTGCTGCCGTCGCTGTTCGGCGTCGACGGCCGTGATCCTCGCCCGGACAACCTCGGCGCGGTCGGCTCGGCGACGAACATGCTCGGCACCATCGCCCGGGCCTGCATCACCCGCGAGTTCACGATCCTGGCCACCGGCAAGACGTCACCGGTCGCGTCGTGGCTGCGGGCGTTGGCCGCCCGCGAACACGACCGGTGCGGCGGCCCCGGGGTCGGTGCCGTCGGGATGTGTTTCACCGGCGGGTTCGCACTCGCGATGGCCACCGACGAGCGGATGCTCGCCCCGGTGCTGTCCCAGCCCTCATTGCCGTTCGCGGTGTTGCCGGGACGCGCGCGGGCCATCGACGTGAGCGAGTCGGATCTCGCTCTGGTGCAAGCGCGGTGCGCACGCGGCCTCGAGGTGATGGGTCTGCGTTTCCAGGGCGACCGCCTCGTGCCGGGAGCCCGATTCGCGTACCTGCGGGAGCTCCTCGGCGATGCCTTCATCGGCATCGAACTACCCGACGAGTCCGCGAACCCGGATTCGATGCTGCCGCGGCCACATTCGGTGCTCACCGAGGACCTCCGCGACGAGCCCGGGCAACCGACCCGCGAGGCCTACGATCGGGTCATCGACTTCTTCACCGCGAAGCTCGGCCTGCAGCCGACGATCTGATCGGCGGAAGTGCTACTCCCCCAACAGTTCCTGCTGGAGTGCCGCGTCCTTGTCGAGAACCATCTGTTCGAGCCCCTGCTGGAATTCGACCATCCGGGCGCGCAGGTCGGCGTCGGCGGCGGCGAGGATGCGGACCGCGAGCAGCCCGGCGTTGCGGGCGCCGCCGACCGACACCGTGGCCACCGGGACCCCGGCGGGCATCTGCACGATCGACAGCAGCGAATCCAGTCCGTCGAGATGCCGCAGCGGGACCGGTACCCCGATCACCGGCAGCGGGGTCGCCGACGCGACCATGCCCGGAAGATGCGCGGCGCCACCGGCTCCCGCGACGATCACCTCGATGCCGTGGCCCGCCGCCCCTGCCGCGTAGTCGAGCATGCGCTGCGGTGTGCGGTGAGCCGAGACGACGCCCACCTGGAACGGCACGTCGAACTCGGCGAGGGCCTCGGCGGCCGCCTTCATCGTCGGCCAGTCCGAATCACTGCCCATGATCAGGCCCACCCGCGGGCCGTGCGTCTCACTCATGAATGTTCATCCCATCCGTCGGTCCACGTCGCCCGCGACATCCACTGGGCCGCGCGTTCGGCACGCTCCCGTACCGACTCCGGCGAATCCCCTTCGCGCCCGACGATGTTCACATGCCCGATCTTGCGATCGGGCCGCTCGCCCTTGCCGTAGAGATGCACCTTGGCCTCGGGCATCCGGGCCATGAGGTGGTGCAGCCGCTCGTCCATCGACATCGCCGGTGCGTCCGCCGCACCGAGGATGTTGGCCATCACCGTCACCGGCGCACTCGGTGCCGTGCTGCCCAACGGATAGTCGAGGACGGCGCGCAGGTGCTGCTCGAACTGCGAGGTCACCGCGCCGTCCATCGTCCAGTGCCCGCTGTTGTGCGGACGCATCGCCAGCTCGTTGACGACCAGCTCGCCGTCGACGGTCTCGAAGAGTTCCATCGCCATCACACCGACCACACCGAGCTCGTCGGCCAGCCGCAACGCCATCTGCTGTGCGTGCGCGGCGACCTCGTCGTCGAGCCCGGGAGCCGGTGCCAGGACGACCGCGCACTGCCCGTGGCGCTGGATGGTCTCGACCACCGGCCACGCCCCACCCTGACCGAACGGCGACCGCGCGATCATCGCCGACAACTCTCGTCGCATCGGCACCTTCTGTTCGGCGAGCAGCGCCGGTGCGTCGTCGGGGTACTCGTCGAAGACCGCGAGAGCGTCGTCCGCGCCGTCGACGAGCCACACCCCGCGGCCGTCGTAACCGCCGCGGACCGCCTTGACGACGATGGCCCAGTCGTTGGCCTCACCGAACTCGATCAGACGAGACCGGGCCGCGGCCCGGTCCCCGGACAGGTCGGCGAAGTCGGGCACGGGCAGGCCGAGCTCGGCCAGCCGGAACCGCATGGCGAGCTTGTCCTGCGCGAAATGCAGCGCCTTCGACGGCGGCAGCACCGCGACGCCGTCGGCTTCGAGTGCCTGCAGGTGCGCCAGCGGGACACCCTCGTGGTCGAAGGTCACCGCGACCGACCCGGACGCGGCGCGCCGCAGATCGTCGAGGTCGTCGTGCGACCCCAGGACGATGTCGGCGCTGACCTGGGCGGCCGGATCGGATTCCGAGGCCGCCAGTACCCGCAGGCACTGACCCAGCGCGATGGCGGCCTGGTGGGTCATCCGAGCGAGCTGGCCACCGCCGATCATCGTCACGGTCGGCATCCCCGACGCCCGGCCGCCCGGGCGCCCCGACTCAGGGACCGGCGGCACCTGCGACGACGGGGACACGGCCCCGCCGACCTGCTCGCGTGAATTCACGCGCACCATCGTGGCATGTATGCGGCATCATTCGCACAACCGCCCGGCACGTGTCCCGGCGGTTTCGTTTCGTACACTCGGATCTTGTGCCATTGATCGACGAGATGATCGCCCGCCTCCCAGCGCCGGTCCGTCGGCTCGTGATGCGGCACCACGAACTGATCAAGTTCGCGATGGTCGGCGGGACCACCTTCGTCTTCGACCTCGCCATCTTCTACAGCCTGAGCCTCACGGTCCTGGAGACCAAGCCGGTCATCGCCAAGGTCATCGCCGGCGTCCTGGCCACCATCCTGAGCTACATCCTCAATCGCGAGTGGGCGTTCAAGAACCGCGGCGGCCGCGAACGTCACCACGAGGCGATGCTGTTCTTCGCCATCAGCGGTATCGGCGTCATCCTCCAGGCCGCTCCACTGTTCGTCGCCAACAACATCTTCGACATGCGCTCCAACCTGAGCGTGTCCGAGATCGTGGTCATCGACTTCGTGCTCGGCTACATCATCGGCAACCTCATGCAGATGGCGTTCCGGTTCTGGGCACTGCGCAAGTTCGCCTTCCCCGAAGAACAGTTGCGCGGCGGGGACGCCGGATCGACCGACCTGCACCCCTCGCTCGCCGAGCTCAACGATGAGGAACTCGGTCACGCCTGACGCCCGATCGCGGGGACCGGCCGGAGTTCTCGTCGATCTCGTCGGCGAGTTCGGAGTCGCCCCGGTCGGTGCCGAGCTGATCGCGTCCGGTGACGAGCCGCGCGGGCACGACGATCGCGAACACCGGCGGTCGCCGGACGGTCAGTTCGAGTCGGCCACCGTCGGATTCGATCAATGCCCGCGCGAGTGACAGGCCGACCCCGCTCCGGCCCGCGCCGGGCCGTCGCCCGGCCGAGAAACCCCGACGGAAGATGTGTGCGGCGATCTCGTCGGCGACCCCGTCACCCTCGTCGGCGACGGTGATGCGCACCAGATCCCCCGCGGGCAGGGTGCCGACGTGGATCCGGCAGGTCCCGCGGCCGTGCTGCAGGGCGTTGTCGACCAGCACACTGACCGCCTCCCGGAGACGACCCGGGTTCGCGGTCAGCGCGTGCGGGACGCCGTCGAAGGTCGCCAGCAGTTCGCGGCCCCTCGCCTCGAAGGCGTGCCGGAAATCCCCGACCAGCGTCGTCAGCATGTCCGACACGTCGACGAACTCGGGCGCGGGTTCGTCGGCCCGGGACGCCTCGACCAGCTCGTCGAGTTCGGCGGAGAGCCGCTCGATCTGATCGAGGGCGGCCTCGGCCTCGGTGACGACCGCGGGGTCGTCGTGCAGGGAGAGTTCCTCCAGGCGCAGCTGGATCGCGGTGAGGCGGCTGCGCAGCTGATGGGAGGCGTCACCGGCGACCTCTCGCTCGCGCTCGAGGCGCAGGGCGAGTTCGGCGTTCGCGTCGGCCAGTGCACGCGACACCCGATCGAGTTCGGCGATGCCGTACATCTTCCACTGGGTCCGGAAGTCGCCCCGGCCCATGGTCGCGGCCCGATCGGCGAGATCGGTCAGCGGATCGACGATCCGACCCGCGGTGACCGCGGCGACCAGCGTGCCGCCGATGACGGACGCGACGACGATGACGGCCACGATCGAGGCGGCGGTGAACTGGTCGTTGCGTACCTCGTCGCGCGGGATGGACAGGGTCAGCGTCCCGGCTGCGCCGAGCGCGATGGACTCCGAGAGCCGGGGCTCGCTGATGTCCGCCCCGACCACCGTGCGCTGCAGGGTGCCGGTGGGGTCGGGGAAGGTGACGATCAGGCTGCCGTTCGGCGGCAGCAGCAGCTGGAACGCCTCACGGTCGAGGGACTCCGGCGGGATCCGGCCGTCGGCCCCCTCCTGCCGGATCAGCTGATCTGCGATGACCTTCAGCCGGTTGTCGAGGTCCTGGTGCGCGTTGTCGGCGACCCACCACCACGCGACGACACTCAGCGGGATGCCCAGCAGCCCGCCGACCGCCAGCAGGACGGCGATCATGGTCGTGAGCAGGCGACGGCGCATGAGACGACTAGGGGTCGAACCGGAAGCCGACGCCGCGCACGGTCACGATGTGGCGGGGACGGTCGTGGCGGTCGTCGCCGATCTTCCGGCGCAGCCACGAGATGTGCATGTCCAGGGTCTTCGACGACCGTAGGTCGGCCGAACCCCACACCTCGGTGAGGATCTCCTCGCGCGTCACCACCTCGCCCGCGCGTTCCATGAGGAAGCGCAGCAGGTCGAACTCGCGGTTGGCCAGGGTGAGGTCGTGTCCGTTCACCAGGACGCGGCGTGCCCGCGCGTCCAGGCGCAGGGCACCGCCCTCGAGGACGACGTCGCCGGGCTGGCGACGCCGCAGGAGGGCACGCACCCGCGCCAGCAGCTCGGCCAGGCGGAACGGCTTGCCGACGTAGTCGTCGGCGCCGGCGTCGAGGCCGACCACGAAATCCACCTCGTCGGTGCGTGCGGTCAGCATCAGCACCGCGAGCGCGGGTCGCTGGGCCCGTACCCGCCGGCACACCTCCAGACCGTCGAGCACCGGTAGCCCGAGGTCGAGGATCATCAATTCATAGCGGGTATCGAGGGCCTTCTCCAGGGCATCCGCCCCGGTCGAGACCACCTCGCAGCCGTAACCCTCACGCGACAGCGCCCGCGCGAGCGGTTCGGCGATCGCGGCGTCGTCCTCGGCGAGCAGCACGGTCGTCATCGGTCGCGGACCCCTCGGTTCTCCGCCCGGTCACCGGGGTGCACGGGACCGTCGGCGGGCTGGTCGTGGGAATCGCGCCGGTGTCCGTCCCACGGATGATCGTCGTCGTCGTGGACGTCGAGCACCTCGTGGTACAGCAGCGCGTGCACCCTCTCCACCTGCGGGATGTCGTCGAAGGACAGCGGTTCGTCGGAGGCCGACTCGATGACCAGCGTGCCGGTGCGCAGCATCCGGTCGACGAGGCCGTGCCGGAACTCGACGGTGTTGATCCGGCGGATCGGGATGTCGATGCCCGACCGGGTGATGATTCCGTTGCGGAACATCACCCGCCGGTCGGTGAGCACGAAATGCGTTGTCTTCCAGGACATCAGCGGGCGGACGAAGTACCAGCAGAAGCCGATGGCCCAGACCGCCGCGACCGCGATGAGCAGCACGGTCTGCGGTGTCGACCGCAACCCCGACGACGTGATGACGCCGAGGAGTACGCCGGCGGCGGCGGTGAGGAGCCCGAACAACAGGAACGGCCCGAGCAGGCATTTCCAGTGCGGGTGCCGATGGAGGACGACGCGTTCCCCCGACGCCAGATTCTCCCGCGGATAGGCCATGCGGCTCAGCATAAACGGCCGGGTGCCGCAGTAGACTGCCAATCACGCCGACCGCCGCCGTCCTCGTGCCGTGAGCATGCCAGGGCCCTGACACCAGATCCGACCGACACCAGATCCGACCATCGGCTCCCACGACCGGTCGGGGAGGAGAACGCCATGAGCTACCAGGATCCCCGCGACCCGCGGACCGCGCGCTACGAGTCCGGTTACACACCCGAGTCGCGTGCCTACAGCAGCCAGAACGACCCGTATGCGCGCGATCCGTACGCCGCCGATCCCTATGCGGGGGATCCGTACGGGGGCCAGGGCGCCTACGGCCGGCCCGGCCAACCCGCCAAGCCCCGTCGTGGCCCGGACATCAACCCCGTCACGTTCGCCGGCGGTGTGGTCATGACCGGCGTGGTGACCGGTCTCGCGGCATGGCTCGTCGCCTGGATCATCTCCGCATTCGTGGAGAAGGTGAACGAGTCGGGCAAGTTCGGCGTGTGGAACCCGGTCGCCGCCAGCGAGCTCTGGTTCGGCGTCGTCGGCTTCCTGTGCGCGCTCGCCGCGGGTGCGCTCTGGTACGTGCTGCACCTGGTCACGCCGTCACCCGATCAGTTCTACCGGTGGATCGTCGGCCTGCTGCTGGTGGCGGCCGTGCTGATCCCGATCCTGACCTACAACCAGATCTCGGTGGGCATCGAGACCGCGATCGTGCATCTGGTGATCGGTCTGCCCTCGCTGACGATCATCCCGGCGATGGCCGGCAAGAGCGTCCAGCGCCCCGCCGGCTGAGCCGGCGAGGAGCGGAGCGACGAGCCGAGTGTTCCCCGCCGGCTGAGCCGGCGAGGAGCGGAGCGACGAGCCGAGTCGAAGTCACTCCGGCCGCAGGTGGGTGACGTCCCCCGCGGCGGCCACCACCTGCTCACCGTCGGCGTCGACGACGATCCGGCCGGAGGAGTCGACACCGGTCGCGGTGCCGACGACCTCACGATCGCCGGGCAGGACCAGCCGTACGCGACGGCCGATGGTGTCGCTGTCGTCGCGGTACCGCGCCGCGAGCCCGTCCAGGTCGTGCGGCCACAGGTCGAGCAGCTCGGAGAGCGCCCGCAGGTACGACGCGGCGAGCTCGGTCAGGGGGACGTCGCGGCCGGTGGCGAGCCGGAGCGAGGTGGCGGTCGGGACCGGCAGCTGGCCCTCCGCCATCGTGGTGTTGAGCCCGGTGCCGATCACCGCCACGCCTCCCGGGCCACCTACGGCATGGTCGCTGCGGGTGTATTCCGAGAGGATGCCCGCGACCTTCTTGCCGTCGATCAGCACGTCGTTCGGCCATTTGAGCGTCGGACGGATCCCCATCGCGTCGTCGACACCCTGCACGGCGGCGAGTCCGGCCAGCAGCGACAGCCAGCCCAGGTCCTCGGTGTGGTCGGCGACGTCGAGCGCGGCCGACATGGCCAGCTGCGTGCCGGCCGGCGCGGTCCAGGTGCGGGCGTGACGGCCACGTCCGGCGGTCTGGTCGGTGGTGATCCGCACGGTGCCCCCGACGGATTCGCCGGAGGCGCGCGAGACGAGGTCGGCATTGGTCGAACCGGTCGCCTCGACCACCTCGATCCGGTGCCAGCGGGTGCCGGTGAGACGGGTGCGGAGCAGATCGGCGTCGAGACTCATACCTGACGAAACTACTGGCCGCCGCCTCCGCACGAACGGATACCACCGGTTTCACGGTCGACCCGCCGGCCCACCGACCGATCGCTCGTAAACCTGAGGGATATCTCACGTTGATCCGGTTGACGTGGCTCACACTCGGGTAGTTAGCATCGTCAGTCATGACCACTGCTTCGCGCGACGACGCCGCCGCTCCCGACATCCACACGACGGCGGGAAAGCTCGCCGATCTGCGCAATCGTCTCGAGGAGACCAAGCATCCGGTGGGTGAGGCCGCCGTCGAGAAGACCCACGCCAAGGGCAAGCTCACCGCGCGGGAACGGATCACCCACCTGCTCGACGAGGGTTCCTTCGTCGAACTCGACGCCCTCGCCCGGCACCGCAGCACCAACTTCGGACTCGCCGAGCGCCGCCCGCTCGGCGACGGCGTCGTCTCGGGTTACGGCACCATCGACGGTCGCGAGGTCTGCGTCTTCTCGCAGGATTCCACCGTCTTCGGCGGCAGCCTCGGCGAGGTCTACGGCGAGAAGATCGTCAAGGTCATGGACCTCGCGATCAAGACCGGTCGCCCCCTGATCGGCATCAACGACGGCGCCGGGGCCCGCATCCAGGAGGGCGTGGTCTCGCTCGGCCTCTACGGCGAGATCTTCCACCGCAACGTGCGTGCTTCCGGTGTCATCCCGCAGATCTCGCTGATCATGGGCGCCGCGGCCGGCGGTCACGTGTACTCCCCCGCGCTCACCGACTTCGTGGTCATGGTCGACCAGACCAGCCAGATGTTCATCACCGGTCCGGACGTCATCAAGACGGTCACCGGCGAAGAGGTGACGATGGAGGAGCTCGGCGGTGCCCACACGCACATGTCGAAGTCGGGCACGGCGCACTACGTCGCCTCCGACGAAGAGGACGCCCTGGAGTACGTCAAGGAACTCCTGAGCTACCTGCCGAGCAACAACCGCGCCGATGCCCCGCGTCTGCCCGTCGCGCAGCCGGCCGCCGGTTCCATCGAGGACACCCTCACCGAAGAGGACCTCGAGCTCGACACGCTGATCCCGGATTCGCCGAACCAGCCCTACGACATGCACGAGGTCATCCGTCGCATCCTCGACGACGACGAGTTCCTCGAGGTGCAGGCCGAGTACGCGACGAACATCATCGTCGGCTACGGCCGGGTGGACGGTCGCAGCGTCGGCATCGTCGCCAACCAGCCGACGCAGTTCGCCGGCTGCCTCGACATCGACGCTTCGGAGAAGGCCGCCCGGTTCGTGCGCACCTGCGACGCCTTCAACATCCCCATCGTCACCCTGGTCGACGTCCCGGGCTTCCTTCCCGGTACCGATCAGGAGTACCGCGGCATCATCCGTCGCGGCGCGAAGCTGCTCTACGCCTACGGCGAGGCGACGGTCGGCAAGATCACCGTCATCACCCGGAAGGCCTACGGCGGCGCGTACGACGTCATGGGCTCCAAGCACATGGGTGCCGACGTGAACCTGGCGTGGCCCACCGCCCAGATCGCCGTCATGGGCGCATCGGGTGCGGTCGGGTTCGTCTACCGCAGCCAGCTCAAGGACGCGGCCGCCAAGGGTGAGGACGTCGACGCACTGCGTCTGCAGCTGCAGGAGGAGTACGAGGACACCCTCGTCAACCCGTATGTCGCGGCCGCCCGCGGATACGTGGACGCGGTGATCCCGCCGAGCCACACCCGCGGTCAGATCGCCACCGCGCTCAAGCTGCTCGAGCGCAAGATGGTCAACCTGCCGCCCAAGAAGCACGGCAACATCCCCCTGTGACACCAGCGGTCAGTTCCGAGAGCGAGAATTCCGTGAGCGAAGACTCCACGAAGTCCGAGCGTCCGTTCCTGACGGTCGTCGGCGGCAATCCGACCGACGAGGACCTCGCCGTGCTGGTGACCGTCCTCGCCGGCGCCGGTTCGGGCGGCGGTTCGGCCGAGCCCGAGACCCGGAACGACTGGGGCCACCCGATCGACCGGCTGCGTCCGCAGTGGGGCGGTCCGGGAAGCTTCACCAACCTGCGTTACTGACGATGACATCCGAATCCGAGATCGGGCCGGGTACTCCCGGCCCGATCTTCGTACTCGGTTCGGCCTCCCCTGCCCGGCTCCGCATCCTTCGGGCGGCAGGCGTCGAGCCGGTCGTGCGGGTGTCGGATGTCGACGAGGATGCGCTCCTCGCCGCGCTCCCCGATTCCACACCGGCCGGTGTGGTGGTCGCCGAACTCGCCCGCGCGAAGGCGGAAGCCGTTGCGGCACTTCCGGAGATCGCCGAACTCGCCGGGTCCGGCAGCCCCGTGGCGGTCATCGGCTGCGACTCGATGCTCCATCTACGCGGCCGGCTGCTCGGCAAACCGCACACCCCCGAACGCGCCGTCGCGCAGTGGTCGGAGATGGGCGGTCGTAGCGCGGACCTGCTGACCGGCCATCACCTGATCCGCCTCGACCGGCCCGCGACCGCCGGCGGGACGAGCTCCACCACGATCCATTTCGCCGCCGCCGACGACCACGTCATCGAGCGGTATGTCGCCAGCGGTGAACCCCTGCAGGTGGCCGGCGCCTTCACCCTCGACGGTCTGGGTGGCTGGCTCATCGAGCGCATCGAGGGCGACCCGTCGTCGGTCATCGGTATCGGCCTGCCGCTGGTCCGCACGCTCCTGGCGGACGTCGGGCTCTCGGTCACCGACTTCTGGCGCCACTGACCACGGCTCCCTGAGGTGGCCCTACTCCACCTCGAAGAACTCCGGCCAGTACCGCTCGATGCAGTCGACCGGCTGACCCTGGCGGTTGAACTGCGGGCCGGTCAGTCCGACCGTCAACGCCACCGCACGTTCGCGCGCCGAGCCGTGTCCGGAGGCGCCGCCGGTGTCGCCGATGATCGGCAGCAGCGTCGCGACCTGCAGGATCTCCCGCGCACCGAGCGCATCACGCTGGTAGGCGGTTGCACCCCAGTTCGCGGCCAGGCAGTCGGCGATGAGCTCGCTGTTCTTGCCGGCCGGGAGACGGCTGTCGGGGATGTCGAACGCCTCGGCCATCCGGAACACGACGTTGTGGCCGTACTCGTGCGCGACCACGATCGCCGCGGTGAAGTCGCCGACGATCGGCGACGGCACCCCGAAGACGTTGCCGTCCCAGATGGCCGCGAAGGTGTCGACCGGGAGCACGATGCTGCCCTCGGTCGGGGTGCCCTCTCCGTTCGGTTCGGTGTCCACTCCACAGAAGAACGCGTTGGCCTCGTCGGACGGGATCGGTACGGGGTCCGAATCCTCGTCGCCGGCAATGCACTCCGTGGCGAAGGAGGTGCCGGACTCGATCAGCACCCGTCCCGGTGCCGGGTCGCCCCAGCCCAGTTCGTCGAACCACCCACCCCATGTCTGGTCGAGGTCGTCGAGGAGCGTGGTCAGGTAGTCGGGCACCGCGGTGTCCACGTTGGCCGGGGTGACCCCGCTGGTCATGAGTTCCGCGGTCGGCGTCGGCAACTTCGGGCAGTCGTCGGGCCGGCACTGCGCCGCGTCGGCGTCGCCGGTCGGGCCCGTTGAGCGCGACGGCGTCGGACTCGGTGCGCTGCTTGTCGACGCGGACGACGGACGGGACTCCCCGGAATCCTCGGACGGGATGAGTGCGCATCCGCTTCCGACAGTCAGTGTCACCACGGCGGCCAGAGCGACCGCCCACCGCATCGCGAGGGGCCCGCGTCGATCGATCATTCGGCGAACGTAGCAGGCGGGACCCGCTTCACCTGGGGTTTGTCGTCTGATCGAAGCACGGTCCGGCCGATGCCCTACGCTTTATCAGCGGGACCGCAGATGGTCCGCGCGTGATCCACGCGGAACGTCCGAACAGCGAGCTGGAGAGCACCGTGAGCGTTGACACCGACCCGAATCCGGCCTTCGCCGACTACGCCCACCCCGAGCGGCTGGTGACGACCCAGTGGCTGTCGGCGCATCTCGGCGCCAAAGGACTCAAGATCATCGAGTCCGACGAGGATGTGCTGCTCTACGACATCGGCCACATCCCGACCGCTCAGAAGATCGACTGGCACCTTCATCTCAACGACCCGGTCACGCGCGACTACATCAACGGCGAGCAGTTCGCGGAACTGATGCGCAGCAAGGGAATCGAACGCGACGACACCGTCGTGATCTACGGCGACAAGAGCAACTGGTGGGCCGCCTACGCGCTGTGGGTCTTCACCCTGTTCGGCCACGAGGACGTCCGCCTGCTCGACGGTGGCCGCGACGCCTGGATGGCCGAGGACCGTGACACCTCCTTCGACGTCCCCGATTACCCGCGGTCGGACTACCCGGTGGTCGAGCGCGACGACGCCAAGATCCGCGCGTTCGCGCCGCAGGTCCTGGAGGCCCTGGGCACCGAGCCCCTCGTCGACGTCCGTTCCCCGCAGGAGTACACCGGCGAGCGCACGCACATGCCGGACTACCCGGAGGAGGGCGCGCTGCGCGGCGGGCACATCCCGACCGCCATCTCGATCCCGTGGGCGAAGTCCGCCGCCCCCGACGGCCGTTTCCGCAGCCGCGCCGAACTCGACGAGATCTACGCCGGGCTCGACCCGAAGACACCCACGATCGCCTACTGCCGCATCGGTGAGCGGTCGAGCCACACCTGGTTCGTGCTGACACATCTGCTGGGGCACACCGCGGTCCGCAACTACGACGGATCGTGGACCGAGTGGGGCAACGCGGTGCGCGTGCCGATCGCCGTCGGCGAGGAGCCGGGCGCCGTTCCCGGCACCGAGTGAACCCGACCGCACGATGAGTCTGCCTCCAGCCCTGGCCGAGATCGTCGACGACTTCGGCGCACTCGGCGACTCCGACAAGGTCACGCTCCTGCTCGAGTTCGCCGGCGAATTGCCGGACATACCGGCGCATCTCGAGCAGGATGCGATGGAACCGGTACCCGAGTGCCAGTCGCCGGTCTTCCTGTCCGTCGACGCCGCGGACCCGTCGTCGGTGCGGCTGTATTTCAGCGCTCCGCGCGAGGCGCCGACGACCCGCGGTTTCGCCGCCATCCTGCATCAGGGACTCGACACCGCGTCGGCGCGCGAAATCCTCGACGTGCCATCGGATTTCTATTACGACCTGGGACTCGGCAGCGCCGTGAGTCCGCTGCGCCTGCGGGGTATGGCGGGCATGCTGGGCCGCATCAAGGCGCAGGTTCGCGCCCAGGTGCCCGACACGCCCGGGGCATGAAGTTCATCCAGATCCGCGACGAACCCATCGCGCCCGGCGGTCTCGTCGAGTGGACGCCGTATGTGCCGGGCGGACTGGGCGATTGGGACTACGACTCGCGCCTGACCTCGCATAATCACGAGCAGCATCTGCGCGCGGCGTTCGAGTACCGGGTCCGCACGCGTCGCGAGGGCGGACGTGAGGCCTGGCTCGGGTTGAGCATCGAGTTCGACGAGCCGCTGTCGATTCCGGCCATCCGGTCGGTGCTGACCCAGTGGATCAACCGGCACGAGGTGCTGCGTAGTCACGTCGTCATCAAGGGCTCCGGCCTGCAGCGGCTGACCACCGCGCCGGGGACCGTGAAACTCAAGATGGGCCGGGTCGGCTGGTACGCCGAGTCGGGTCCGCTCGTCGAGCAACTGGCGGGCTCGTTCGATCGCGCCACCGCCCCGCTGCACTGGCCGGCCTACCGGTTCGCGACGGTCGGACGCGAACGCTCGTTCACGCTCCTCTTCGCCGCCGATCACTCGCTGGTCGACGGGTACTCGCTGATCATGGCCCAGCAGGAGCTGGTGTCGATGTACCGGGCGGCGCGGGAGCATCGCGGCGCCAATCTGCCCGAGGTCGGCAGTTATGTCGACTTCAGCGCCGAGGAACGCCGGCTCGCCGACCAGACCGGGCGCGATCATCCGGCCGTCGGCTTGTGGTCGGAGTTCCTGGCCGCCGGCAACGGTGACATGCCCGGCCTGCACACGGCCGACCCGGCCAACGATCACCGCACCCCCGACGATGCCGCCCCCGACGATGTCGACACGGCCGCGGCACTCCCCCAGGAGTCCCTGTGGGGTGTCGTCGCCGACGACGCGACGGCCAACCGGTTCACCGCGATCTGCTCGGAGGCCGGCGGCACGCTGACCGCCGGAGTGCTGGCGGCCTTCGCCGTGGTGCACCACGAACTGACCGGCGATCGGCAGTTCCGGTGTGTGCTGCCGCGGCACACGCGCGACGACGCCCGCTGGCTGACCTCCCTCGGCTGGTTCGTCGGGGTCGCTCCCTTCTGTCTGGACATGTCCGACTCCCCGACGTTCGACCAGGCCGTCGTCCGATCCACCGCCGCGCTCAAGCACGGGCGTCAGGGCGCTTCGCTGCCGTTCCTGCGGGTGGCCGACCTGATCGGGCACGAGGGTGGCCCGCGGTTCGTCATCTCGTTCATCGACACGCGCTATGCGCCGGGCGCCGGGGCCGCCGACGCGGGGCGTGCGAAGGTCCTCCGCAGTCACAGCTACTCGCCCGACGAGGTGTACATCTGGATCAACCGCACCCCGTCGGGGCTGCGGTACTCCGCCCGGTTCCCGCGCGAGTCGCCACTGCGTGAGCTCGGCGTCGCCGCCTCGGCGAACACCCCGGGTGCACAACATGAGGGAAACGTCACATTTCCCGCCGCCGAGGCCCGTTCCGAAGACGGTTGGGCGATCGACCCGACAGGTGGTCCCGTCCACGCCTACCTGCGTGCTTTCGCCGAACTGGTCCGACGCCTCGGTGATGCGAGCACATTCTCTCCGGCGTTGTGACCCAGGGCTCCACCGAACGATTGCTCGGTGGGCTAGGGTATTGCCCGGAAGGTCACGACACCTGCACCGCGAAGGTGTCGCATCGCCCTCGCCGTCCGCATCCTGGCCGGTGACGGCGGGCCGCCAGACTTGACCGACGTCCGCCAAACGTGTCGCGTGCGCTACCGCGTCGTGCACCTGAGTACGAGTAAGGCCCAGGAGAACAAGTGCCCAGTACCTCTGCGAACACTCCGTCCGCAATCAGCAAGGTCCTCATCGCCAACCGTGGCGAAATCGCTGTCCGCGTGATCCGCGCCGCCCGGGATGCAGGTATCGCGAGCGTCGCGGTGTACGCCGAGCCCGACGCGAACGCACTGTTCGTCAAACTCGCCGACGAGGCTTTCGCACTGGGCGGGCAGACATCGGCGGAGTCGTACCTGGTCTTCGACAAGATCCTCGACGCGGCCAAGAAATCCGGCGCCGACGCGATCCACCCGGGTTACGGCTTCCTGTCGGAGAACGGCGACTTCGCGCAGGCCGTCATCGACGCCGGGCTGATCTGGATCGGTCCGTCACCGCAGTCGATCCGCGACCTCGGCGACAAGGTGACCGCGCGCCACATCGCGCTCAAGGCCGACGCACCGATGGCCCCCGGCACCAAGGATCCGGTGAAGGACGCCGACGAGGTCGTCGCCTTCGCCCAGGAGCACGGCGTGCCGGTCGCCATCAAGGCGGCATTCGGCGGCGGTGGACGCGGCATGAAGGTCGCCTACACGATCGAGGAGATCCCGCACCTGTTCGAGTCGGCCACCCGCGAGGCCGTCGCGGCGTTCGGTCGCGGGGAGTGCTTCGTCGAGCGCTACCTCGACAAGGCCCGCCACGTCGAGGCCCAGGTCATCGCCGACCAGCACGGCAACGTCATCGTCGCCGGCACCCGCGACTGCTCGCTGCAGCGTCGATTCCAGAAGCTGGTCGAGGAGGCCCCGGCTCCGTTCCTGACCGACGAGCAGCGCACCAAGATCCACGAGTCCGCCAAGGCCATCTGCCGCGAGGCCGGCTACTACGGCGCCGGCACGGTCGAGTTCCTGGTCGGCAGCGACGGGCTGGTCTCGTTCCTCGAGGTCAACACCCGCCTGCAGGTGGAGCACCCGGTCACCGAGGAGACCGCGGGCATCGACCTGGTGCGTCAGCAGTTCCGCATCGCCAACGGCGAGAAACTGGAGATCACCGAGGACCCGACCCCGCGCGGCCACGCCTTCGAGTTCCGCATCAACGGTGAGGACGCCGGCCGCAACTTCCTGCCCGCCCCGGGACCGATCTCGGTCTACAAGGAGCCGACCGGCCCCGGCGTCCGCGTCGACTCCGGCGTCGTCGAGGGCGACGTCATCGGCGGCCAGTTCGACTCGATGCTGGCCAAGCTGATCGTCACCGGCGAGACCCGCGAGCAGGCGCTGGAGCGTTCGCGTCGTGCACTGGCCGAGTTCGAGGTCGAGGGCCTGGCGACGGTCATCCCGTTCCACCGGCACATCGTCTCCAATCCCGCCTTCATCGGCGACGGCGAGAAGTTCGACGTCTACACCAAGTGGATCGAGACCGATTGGGACAACCCGATCGAGCCGTACACCGGCGGCGAGCCCATCGAGGACGAGGAGGCCGCCCCGCGGCAGAACGTCGTCGTCGAGGTCGGCGGCCGTCGCGTCGAGGTGTCGCTGCCCGGCGATCTCGCCCTCGGTGGCGGTGGTGGCTCGGCCAACGGCGTCGTCCGCAAGAAGCCGAAGGCACGTTCGCGTAAAAAGGGTGGCGGCGCAGCCGTTTCCGGCGACGCCGTGGCAGCTCCGATGCAGGGCACCGTCGTCAAGGTCGCCGTCGAGGAGGGCCAGGAGGTCGCCGCCGGTGATCTGGTCGTCGTCCTCGAGGCCATGAAGATGGAGAACCCGGTCACCGCCCACAAGGACGGCGTCGTCACCGGCCTCACCATCGAGGCCGGCGCTGCCGTCACCCAGGGCACGGTGCTGCTCGAGCTGAAGTAAGACACACCGCTCCCTCGCTGCCTGAGGTGCGAGGAGCGATAGCGACGAGCCACGAAGGCCTGGTGAGACGATCTCGCCAGCCCTTCGTGGCTCACTTCGCTCGCACCTCAGGGAACAGTGGGCGCAAGCGCATCGAAGGGACGTTGTGCAACCAGTCGAGATCAACGCCGGAACGTGGTATCTGCGTGCGCTTCGTGCGGACGAGCGGATCACCGACGTCCCGGCGTTGTCTCATCTCGAGGTCGACGACCCCGCCGCGTACGTCGCTGCGGCGCAGCGTGACTGGGAGTCGGAGACACGATTCGTCTGGGCGATCTGCATCCCCACCACCGGTGAGCTCATCGCCCTGATCGGGGTCACGCCGAACGGCTCGTCGGGCCGCCTGTGGGGCGAGGCACGCGACGGCTACGACGAGGCGCTGGACACCGCCGTCGGGCCGGTCTCGAGGTTTGCCGAGGGTGCACTCGGTCTGGTTGTCGGGCAAATGCTGTCGCGCGGGATCGGCTGAGACGCGGAGTCAGCACACGACCATTCGTCGTACCCGGGGCGATCTTCGTCCATTCGGCGATCTGCGCGCCGCTTCAGATGACCCAGGTCTTGCTCACCGCCGAACGTTACGGTCAGCAATCTCCGCAGGTCGTCTTGATCCAGGAAAGGTCGTACCGGATTTCTCCTCGGTCGCCGCAGAATTCGCATACGGTGCTCGACTCGTCGGTTGTCGCGTCGACCAGGAGCTCGCAAAGGCTCCACGTGAAATCGTCGACCGAGTCTCCGTAATTGAGGTAGCAGCGCACAACCCCGAACTTCTCCTTGATCTGCGCGTAGGTGAAGTCGTCGGTGACGGCTGAGAGCCGGCGATGGAGGCGAACCAAGAGCGGATACCAGCCGGCGTTCACAGTGCAGTCGACTACCGGGGACGCCATCGCGGCGGGGAGTCGGACGGGTTCGGGCGCCATCAGGCGACGCCTCGCTCGGCCTCCGCGGGCCCCTCGGAATCCACGCCCGTCAGTGCGCTCCTGGAGTCGGATCGCAGGCGATCGGCGGCGGTGTCGGCTCGGCGCATCTCACCGATCTTGCGAACGATACCCGCGAAGGTGGCGGCCTCGACCGAATCATCTGAATGTGCGCGGGCTTTCGAGTTGGTCATGTCGCCTCCGCTCGGTTCGGCCGACTCGACGCGTCGGCTTCCGTCAACAGAATGCGACGCAGCACCGACATCTGTCAGAGATCGTCGTCCAACTGCCACAGCTCACTCCACGGTTGATGTCACCGGCACCGAGTAGGTTCTCGGCGTAGTAATGACGACCCGGACGGGACACCCCGGAGGAGATGACCGCGATGGGCACGATGAAGACGACTGACCAGTGGATCGATTCGTCCTGTGAGGGCCCCGATCGGTTCACTCGGATCATCGCAGAGTCGCAGGCGCAGTCGCTGATCCCTCACTCGACACCCTCAGATGAAGCCAGAGCTCTCGCGTGGGAGTTGGTCGACCGGCGCGATCGGATCGCCGCCGAGTTGTGGGACTGCCGGACATCGGGAATCTCTGTGCCGGTTGGGAAGACGGCACTCCGCTTGGCATCCGGAGCGCTCTACGACGCCGAGCAAGCGGTGGTCGACGAACTCGTCTCGCGGATCCCGGCGAGAGCGGTTCATGAGCGGATGAACTCCGCCGCCTACCTGGCAGCGGATATCGACGCTGCGACAGCCGAGGCCGCAGTGCTCGACACACATGAATCCGTCGGTCGGGCAACGCAGCACGAGGCCACCGATACCGAACTGCTCGGCGATCCCGCCGACTACGCCGGAATCGACCCCATCGAGGACGTGGCGATTCCACCCCGGATCGAATGGACCGAAGCCGACCGCAAGGCCGTGCTCGACGAGGCCATCGGAACGTACGGAATCGCTGCCGGCGAGTGGTACTCGGTGGAATGGCCGCCGACGGAGGGCTCCCTGTGGGACCCCGGATACCTCGTCACCTCGGACTGGGAGCCATGCGACGAACACGCCGACGATCCGGACAGTGACGCAGCACTCGACTGTGTCCGATGCGAAGACTCGGTCACCACTGAGGTCGAAGCGATGGCCGTCTGGAAGTTCACGACCAGGTTGACTCACCACCGAATCGGGTTCGACAGCAACGGTTCTCTGATCGTCGATCGGGTGGCGGAGGAGATGGACCCGACATTCGAGGTACGCGAGATCACGCAGGACCCACGCCTGATCCGCATCGGCCTGCCACGCGGACATCGCTGACCTCGATCTGAGGATGACCTGTCGGTGCGTCGTGGTTGCATCATCGGATATTCGAAGGAGAAACAAATACACCCTTGACTCGAACATATATTCGAGTATCGTGGAGGTATGTCATCGGGGGCGGGGGCCGGGTCCACTACATCTGTGGACCCATCACAGGAGTCGGTCGAGCCGCGCTTTCGTCCCGACCATGAACTCTCCGCTGCCGAACTCGTCGAGGTCCTCAACCACTGCGCGGGTTTGGCGGCAGCGTCGGCGCATCGAATGATGGTCGTTGCCAGCCTCATTCACGACGAACGCGAGATGGACTACGCGCAGCGGCGCGCCGAGACGCACAGCGGCGAACTCGACTCCATCGAAGCCTTCGAGCACCTGTCCGCGCGGGTGGCCGCTGGTGAGAATCCCTACGAGCAGTTCGGGCCCAACGGTCTCGAACAGGCCATCGCCGAAGTCGGTGCCACCCTCACCGTGACGCCGGCCGAGGCGAAAGATCTCATCGAAGCCGGCGACGCACTGCGCTACCGACTCTCCTTCACCGGACACGCACTCGCGTGCGGTCGAATCGACAAGCGCCGCTTCCTCATCGCCCTCAAACGCACCGACCTCATCACCGACGACGAAGAGATGCAGACCGTCGACGCCCATCTCGCCGAGGCGATCTTCGCCCGCGCACCGATGTCCACGGCCCGGTTCACCGCCATGGTCGATTCCATCGTCGCCAAGTGGGCACCCGACGCGATCCGCCGACGCAAGGAGCGAGTGAAATCCGACCGCAAGGTGACCGTCACCCCCGACCGGTTCACACCCGGGCAGTCCCGGATCTCCGGCACGCTGCCCACTGCTGATGCCGCCGAGTTCGACGCCCGCCTGACGGCGATGGCCACCGCGGTCCACGCCGGTGACCCTCGAAAGTTGGCCAACCGCCGAGTCGATGCTCTGAAAGCGCTCGCGCGGGGCGAAGCTTCTATCGCGTGCGAATGCGACGACTGCCGACCTGCCGCAATGGACATTGAAGCCGACACCACCGGGGACGTCGACGCAGCGACAGTGGACACCGCCGACCACACGACTGAGGCACCCGCGCGCCACTCCGGGAACGATGACACCGACACCCCGGACAGCGACACGGTTGTCGCCGACCCTCCGGGTCCGGACGCGTCGCCGTCGTCATCGCCGGCGCCGCGCGCGACCTTTCACATCGTGGTGAACCTGTCGACCCTGATCGGTCTAGACAACGACCCCGCATTCCTCGACCGCCACGGCATCCTCGACGCCGACACCGCCCGGCAGCTGCTCGCCGAAGCCCGACGCACCTACATCCATCCCGCACCGAACCCCGCCGCGCCCGACGCGCCACCGGTATCGCCTCCCGAGGCGGACAGTTCGACAACGCGATACACCCCCTCGAAGAAGCTCCAGGCGCTGGTGCGCGCCGGCGAACTGTGCTGCACCTTCCCCGGCTGCAACGCCCCGGTCTGGCAGATCGATCTCGACCACACCGAACCCTTCGATCACACCGACCCGCGTCGCGGTGGCCCGACCGATGCGCGCAACCTCAAACCGCTGTGCCGGTTCCATCACCGCATCAAGACCTTCACCAGCTGGCAGGACCACCAAGACGAGTCCCGCACCGCCTGGTTCACCACCCCCACCGGGCACATGTTCGTCGGCAACGCCTTCAGCGGACGCGACCTGTTCAACAAGCTCTTCCCCAGACGGTCACCCGATCATCCCGCCCGCGACAGACTCGACACGCAGCGCGACAACGACTTCCGGCGCCACCAACGCGCCGAGAAGCGCTGGAACGACGCCAACCCGCCACCGTTCTAGAGATTCCGCTCCGGACGGAGCAGCTCCCCATATCGCCGGTCAGGACCACTCTGACACGGTGGCAAATGTCATGCGACGGATGTCGACTCTCGCGACGCGGCCGTCGACCACAACAACATCGATGACGGCGAGCGGGTGACCGCCCGGTGCGATCACATGAACCATCCGACCTCCCAGCCACATCGGCGTGCTTGCCCGGATACGGTCGGCGAAGAATCGGGTCTCCTCCGCGACCGCCCGGGCGCCCCGGACCACGGTCGGTGTGTCCGGCGGTACCAGTGACCGGTCGGCGACACGGATGCAATCCTCGCCCAACAGCGCGACCATCGCATCAAGACTGCCGCCGCGCGCCGCGGCCAGAAAGGCGTCGACGACCAGGGACGCATCACCCGACGGCAGTTCAGGGTCCAGCTCGGAGTTCAACCGCGAAGACGCGATCCGTCCGCGTGCCCGGCTCGCATGCTTCTTCGCACCGTCCACACTGGTGTCGAGGATCGTTGCGACCTCACCGAACGGAACCGCAAAGAGGTCATGCAGCACATAGGCCACGCGTTGCGACGGCGTCAACCGATCGAGGACCACCATCAGCGCACGTGACACGTTCTCGCGCTGCAGGTAGAGCTCGTCGGCCGCGACAGCCTCCGCGGGGAGAGCGTCGGCGAACAGCGGATCTTCCTGTCGTCTGCCGCGGGCGCGCAACTGATCGAGACACACCCGGGTGAGTGTTGTCGTCAACCATGCGGCAGGGTTGCGGATCTCGGTGCCGTCGACACGCAGCGAGTTGAGCCACGTGCTCTGCACGGCGTCCTCGGCGTCGTGGATCGAGCCGAGCATCCGGAACGCCATGGCGGTCAGCTGCGGTCGTAGATCTTCGAACTCTGAGGTCGGTACCACCGGATGTCACCTTCTCGTGGGGTAGGACGTCGGTACGGATGAGAGCACCACACTCACATCGTCCATCCGACAACCCACCTCAGAGGAGGACACATGTCGACCGTACCGACCCGGCCACCGCGCGGCGGAACCCGACCAGCGAAGGGCCCCCGGCGATGACCACCACCCTGTTCGTCGCCACGATCATCTGCATCGTGGCCAATGGCGGTATCGCCATCGCCGACTTCGCCCGGGCCGAGTTCGTGCTGGCCAATTCGGCCGAGGTCCACGTCCCACCTCGGTTCCTGCCCCACCTCGCGACACTCAAGGCCGCCGGAGCAGCAGGGCTTGTCCTCGGGTTGACGATCGAACCCTGGATCGGCGTCGCCGCCGGAACCGGGCTCACTCTGTTCTTCGTCGGCGCGGTCATCGCCCATGTGCGGGCCCGCGTCTTCTACAACATCGCGTTCCCGGGCGCCTTCCTGCTCCTCGGCGTGGCGGCTACGGTCTACATGATCCGACTGACCACAGGCGCGTGACCCGTCACCGGCGTCGAACGCCTCAGCCCATCAACGCCGACGCCGAGGGGTAGCTCTCGGCGAATCCGTCGGGAAGCGGCGCGATGAAGACGTTCTCGGTGCGGGTACGAGTGATCCGCCACCGGCCGTCGTGCTTGCGAAAGGCGTTGTTCAGCCGACTCGACCGCAACAGGGCCGAGCCGTCGCCGAAGAGCCACGGCTGCATGTGAATCCACTGTCCCTCGGCGTCATCGCCGTCGACATGGACCTGCTCCGAAGTCAGGTAGTGCGCGTTGAGCACCAGTGCCGGGTCCCGCTTCTCATCCCAGAAGCGCTGGAAGTGTTCGCGGATCTCCGGCTTGCCCTCGGCACGCCCGAACTGTCCGTCGTAGTACTCGCCGACGCCCTCCCACACCGCGTCGTCGGTGTAGAGGTCCAGGATGCGCTCGATGCGCTCGGCGTCATCCGCGAGACCGGGTTCGGGACACGGGGTGTCACAGAGGAACATGTATCGAGCCTGGATTCGTCGGATCTCGGCTTCGGCCTCCAGAATCTCGACCCGCGCGACGAGCGCCGAGATCCTGGCATCGTCGTCGCTCATCGGCCAAGCACCTCGACCACCGCACGCGCCTCCGAGATCCAGGCCTCGACCTCAGAGCCGTTCACGCCCAGCGGCAACTGCGACAACCGGAGCGTCATCGAGTATCCGCCACGTGCGTCCCGGATCGGCAGCACGACGGAACCGACGTCATAGGTCTGATCGGGTCGCACCTCGCGGAGGCGATAGTCGACGGCCGACTTCCCGATGGACTCGCAGATCTCGCGTTCCTGCGAAGGCGTCAACCGGCCCCGCTCATAGGATTTCGTCGCCTCTCGCATCTCCTCGTACGCAGTCGATGAGGCATCGGGCAGAAAGGACACCAGGTAACCGTGCCGCCGCACGAAGTCGAGACGGTCGCGATGTACCTGTCGCACATCATCGTCGGCATGCCGGAGCTTCGCCAGCCACCGCTCCCGGGTCTCGTCGTCCTGGTCGAACACGTACGTGTCCCCGATGGGCGGCACCATCGGGATGCGGTACGCGAGGCCTTCGTCACGGTCGACGCCCGGCGCGGTGGCCGACAACACGACGGCCATCTCGTCGCGGCTGACCGCGGTGAGGACCGACACCTCGCAGCCGACGGACGTCGCCAATGCCTCCACCTGCGGGCGCGCCGCGTGTGCGGCATGGATCGTCGGCAGGATCTCGTGGTCCATCCGGGCCATCAGGGACGTCGACACGAAACTGCCGTAACCACCCTGGAAGAAGATCAGCGGCGACACCGGGTTGGTCACGGCCAGATCCCGCACCTCACAGAGCGTTATCCAGTGATCGCCTGCTTCGACGACGTTGCTGATGCGGGTGTCGATCCAGGCCACCGAATCCGCGAGAACCGGATCGCCCGACGGCGAAGGGAACCAGTCGATGCCCGCGAGCTTGTCCTCCCAACGCTGCGCGATGGTGAGGACGACGTCCTCCTGTTCACCGCCGAGGATGTTGATGCACAACGACTCGCAGGCCCGCATCTTCTCGAAGGTGCGCGAGGTCTTCATCGGCATGAAGGACACCAACGGCGGGTCCATCGACACCGAGCTGAAAGTCCCGACGACCATGGCCAGCACGGAGCCGTCGTCACCGCGTCCCGTCACCACGACCACGCCGGTGGGATAGTGCCCCATCACATTTCGGAAGATGCCTGGGTCGATGGCACTGATCACATTGTCGGACATGTCTTCTCCTGGGATCGAATCGTCGCGGTGGTCGGGCACTCAGGCGGACCGGGCCTCGACCGGCTCCTGGACGTAACGCTTCTGCAGAATGGCACCGAGTCGCTCCGGCCGGAGGAAGGCGATGCACAGTGCGCCGCCGACCAGCAGGACGATGCCGGTGATCGTGAACGCCTGGTGCACGCCGGCCGCCATGTTGTCGGCCATCTCCGCGCTGGGCTTCTCACCCTTCGGCGGCGACACATACCCCGCGTCGGTCATGAGCCAGCCGACCAGGATCGGCGAGATGACCGCGCCGAACGACGCCACGCCGCCGAGGGTGGCCATGAGGATCGGTCGCTGCCGAGCGCCGACCGCATAACCGATCGCGGTGGCGGTCATCGGGAACGCCAGGCTGCATCCACCGGCGAGGCACAGCAGCGCGACCGCCGTGATCCCCGACGACGCCTGGATGGCGATGAAGCACAACCCGGCCAGGACCGCGGCGCAGCCGAACGGGACGGCGATCGCCCGATGTGCCGAACTCCCCCGGTGCAGCATCCGGTGCCCGAGCGCACCCAGTCCGAGCAGGACGAGCGCGCCGACCACCCACGGCACGGTGGTCACCGCACCGACCTCACCGAGCGACAGCCCGACCACGGTGCCCAGGTACTGGGGCAGCCAGGTCGTCAGGAAGCCCTGCACCCAGAAGTTCGACGCCCCGCCGATCACGGCGGAGATGAACGCCAAGCTGAGCAGCGCACGCCAGATCTTGACCGGCTTCTGCTCGTCGACCGCGGAGGTCGCGACCTCCTTCGCATCGTCAACCGTCTCGTCGGTGTCGAGTGCCGGCTCGTCCGGCGACGAGGCCTTCTTGGGACGGTAGGGACCGTCCGCGCCGATCGCCCACCAGGCGATCACCCACACCAGGCCGATGATTCCCAGAACACCGAACGCCCAGCGCCAACCCCACACGGCGATGACCCAGGCCAGCAGCGGCGCCGCGAAGACAGGTCCCAGCGTGGAGCCGGCGGCGATCAGGTTCGACGGCAGCGCACGACGGGTGGGCGAGAACCAGGTGTGCGCGGAGGTGAGCGACATGGCCGTCGCGGGTCCCTCGGCGCCGCCGAGGATGATCCGCGTCACCAGCAGGATGGCGGCGCCGCCGCCGAGCAGCATCGGGAATTGCAGCACCGCCCAGGTGACGCCCATCGCGAACAGGATCCACTTCACCGAGATCTTCGACGCCAGGAACCCGGTGACGACCGAGACGATCGCGTACAGGAAGAAGAAGGCACTGCCGATGAATCCAAATTCGGTTGCGGTCAAGCCGAGTTCGGGCATCGCGTCGGCCGAGACCAGGCCGAGCACCGCCTTGTCGGCGAAGGCGATGATCTGGAACGGCACGAGCATGCCGGTGACGATCCAGGCCCGTCTCGACATGCGGCCGAAGTCGATTCGTCGATCGGGGGCGGTCGGCGACGACGGCGTCGTCACCGCGGGTTCTCTGAGGCTCATTGGGTTTCCTTGGACTGGCAGGGTGCGAAGACGCCGGGCTGTCGGGGGCTGGCAACGACGTTATGGCCACCCGTCCCTACGGGGATACGAGGGAAATCTTTACTGTCGCCGCGATGCGCGACAGGGCAGACTGGTCCCAGCACATGAAGGAGGAACGGTGAGCTCGGCCTACTGGAAACAGCCCATCAGTGAGCAGGCGACCGCGGTCCACGAGAAGGTGGTGTCGGCGGAAATTCTCGCGGAACAGGTCCGTGAGGA
This sequence comes from Gordonia sp. IITR100, assembly GCF_002009645.1. Lineage (NCBI taxonomy): Bacteria > Bacillati > Actinomycetota > Actinomycetes > Mycobacteriales > Gordoniaceae > Gordonia > Gordonia sp. IITR100. The sequence continues at coordinate 129,878 of NZ_MVKV01000002.1, forward strand.
GATCGTCGGCACCGACACCGATCTGCGCGCGTGGGTCGAGCTGTCCCCGGGCGTCGTCGACGAGGCACGACGGCAGGATGGGATACCGGGTCGCCGGCCCCTGCGAGGCGTCTCGCTCGGGGTCAAGGACCTCATCGACGTCGAGGGTCTGCCGACCCGTGCCGGTTCACCCGTCACGTCGTCGTCGCCGGCGGCGTCGGATGCGCCCTGTGTCAGTCGTTTTCGCGATCTGGGCGCGGTGATCCAGGGCAAGACGGTCACGACCGAGTTCGGCTACTTCTCGCCCGGGCCGACGCGCAATCCGCACCACCCCGGGCACACGCCGGGCGGGTCGTCGAGCGGTTCGGCCGCCGCCGTCGGGGCTGGCGTCATCCCGGTGGCGCTGGGTACGCAGACCGCCGGCTCGTTGACCCGGCCGGCCGCCTACTGCGGCGCCGCGGGCATGGTCCTCGCGCACGGCTCGACGGATCTGTCCGGCGTCACCGGACTCTCGGAGTCGCTGGACTCGCTGGGCATCCTCACCCGCGACATCGCCGACCTGCAGTACGTGTACACCGCCTTCACCGGCCGCTCGCCGATCGTTCCCGGTCGCTCCACCGTCCGGACCGTGGTGGTGTGGGGCGGCAGCGACCTGCACCCGATCGACCCGGCAATGGCAGACCTGGTCGACCGGCTGCCGGACCTGCTCGAGCGAGCCGACGTCGAGACCCGCGCACTCGAATTCGACGATCATGTCCGCACCCTGGCCGACGACCACGTGACCGTCATGTCCCATGAGGCGGCCGAGACCCTGGACGATGTCGTCCGGGACCATGCGGCCGCGCTCAGCCCCGCGCTGCTCGACCTCGTCGACGCCGGCCGCGCGGTCCGGCCCGCGGACCACGCGGCCGCCCTCATCCGCCGCGACCGCTCGCGGGATCTGCTGGCCGAGACGCTCGGCGATCACACGGTGATCGTCGGTCCCGCCGCACCCGGCCCCGCACCGAGCGGCCTCGACGCGACCGGGTCGCCGGTCCTGAGCCGACCGTGGCAGCTGCTCGGCTGCCCGGTCGTCGTCGTCCCGGGGGCGACCACGGACTCCGGGATGCCCCTCGGACTACAGGTGATCGGCTTGCCGGGGCGGGAGTCGGCCCTGTTCGAGGTCGCCGCGGTGCTCGAGAACGAGCTCCGGTCCCATCCGGTCGTCCCGGTCTGATCCGGTTGCGAGAGAGAAGATCTGCATGACAGTCAAACCCCGTCCCGAGACGCACCACCGGATGTTCCTCACGTGTTACGAGGACACCTTCAACTACGGCTGGCACCATGTCGACCTGTTCGTGCACGACGAGTACGGCCGGGAGGTCAACTGGGTGCACTGGACCGTCGAGGCCGACGGCCCGGAGGCGGCCGACGAGTCGGTCCGGCGCGAGGAACCCTGGCTCAACCGGACGTCGGAGTGGCGCCATCAGGTGAGTGCCGTCGGGATGAACTACTGGACGGCCGACGCGGCGTGGACGTGACCGCATCGGATGTGACCGCGGCGGTGTACGTCGTCGACGACGACCCGGAACTCTGCGAATCGGTCGACTGGCTGCTCGGCAGCATCGGGATCTCGCCGCGGATCTGCCACAGTGCCGACGACTTCCTCGCGCAGTACTCCGGGGACACCCCCGCGTGCATCGTGCTCGACGTCCGCATGCCGACGATGAGCGGCCCGCGGCTGCAGGAGAAGCTCAACGAGTTAGCACCGCACGTCGCCATCATCTTCGTCTCCGCGCACGGCGACATCCGGATGTCGGTGTCCACCCTGCAGGCCGGCGCGATGGATTTCCTGGAGAAGCCCTACGACCCGCAGCGGCTGCTCGACGCCGTCCAGGCGGGGATGGAGAAGGCGGTCGAACGCTTCCGCACCCACGCGCAGAAGCGGTGGGTGGAATCGAAGGTCGCGCTGTTGACCCCGCAGGAACGCGAGATCCTCGCGCTGGTCGTCGAAGGTCTACCCAGCCAGAACATCGCCCGCCGCCTCGACATGAGCGTCAAGACGGTGGACGTGCACCGTGCCCGGATCAAGAGCAAGACCGACGCCGACAGCATCAGCACGCTGGTCCGGGACATCCTGCGGTTCGACGTCGAGGTGCCGACCAACCCTTGATCGGGGTCAGTAATAGTCGAGCACGATCTTCTCGCCGGTGGTCCGCGAGACGCAGACCGCCATGACCTCTCCGGACTCTCGCTCGGCCTTGGTCAGCACGTTGTCGCGGTGCTCGGGCTCACCGGCGAGGACCTGCATGATGCAGGTACCGCAGATGCCCTCCTGACACGAGGTGTCGACGTCGCAGCCGTTCTCCTCGAGGACCTCGACGATGCTCCGGTCGGCCGGGACGTGATAGGTCTCGCCGTCGAGTTCGACGTCGAAGGACGTGTTCTCCGACGCATCCGGCTGATCGGTGGCGTGGAAGTTCTCGAAGTGGACCGCGTCGGCCGGGATGTACTGTTCCGCCAGTTCGCGGACCTTGGTCATGAACCCGTCCGGGCCGCAGACATAGACATGCGAGCCCTGCGGCGCCGATTCCAGCGCGGCGGTCAGAATCGGTCCGTGGGCCTCACGACCGACGCCGACATGCGCGTGCAGCTTCTCCGGGCAACGCTCCCGCAGCAGCGGCAGGAACGCCGCGTCATCGACCGTCCGGGCGAAGTAGTGCAGTTCGAAGCTGATCCCGTGCACGTCCATGTAGCGCGCCATGCTGAGCATCGGGGTGATCCCGATGCCGGCCGCCACCAGGACGTGATGCGTTGCCGTGGAATCGATCCCGAGCAGGTTCCGTGGCTCGCTGATCTGCAGCCGGTCGCCGACGCGCAGTTCGTGCAGTGCGGCCGAACCACCTCGGGACTGATCCTCGCGCTTGACGGCCACGGCGAAGGACTCCCGCCCGTCGGGCCGGCTGCACAGCGAGTACTGGCGGGTGATGGCGGTCGGCCCGACGACATCGATGTGCGCTCCGGGCGTGTACTCCCCCATCGTCGAGCCGTCGGGCCTCGACAGGTAGAAGGTCTTGATGCTCGGGGTCTCCTGGACGATCGCGGAGACGACGACGTCGGTGAGGGCCATGGCGGTGCTCCTGGTGGTGGCGAATAATTCTCGAGGTGCGATCAGCGGACGAAGAGCCCGCCGTTGACGTCCCAGCACGCACCCGTGACGAAGAAGGCGTTCTCGGCGGTCAGCAGGCCGACCATGTCCCCGATGAACTCGGGGCGGCCCAGCTTCCCGACGGGGATGCCGGCGATCACGGCGTCGAGTTTCTCCGGCGGCACGGTCGCCTTCACGACGGGCAGGTCGTGCGGCCCGGGCGCGATCGCGTTGACCGTGACACCCTTGGCCGCAAGCTCTTTGGCGAAGATCTTGGTGACCGTCAGGATCGCGCCCTTGGACGTGGCATAGTGCGCGCCGGTGGCGGTGCCGCCGTTCTGACCGGCCAGCGACGCCATGTTGACGATGCGGCCGTACCCCTCGTCGGCCATCGCGGCCCCGAAGACCTGGCAGCCGAAGAAGATGCTGTTGACGTTCGTGTTCAGCACGCGGGTGAAGTCCGGCTCGTCGAGCGTCATGAGATCGGCCGCCTGGGTCAATGCCGCGTTGTTCACGACGATCGTCGGTGTGCCCCAGACGGATTGCACATGCGCCAGCGCGTCGACGAAACCCTGCCGGTGCGCCACGTCGAGGACGGCCGCCCGTGCGGCCGACCCGTCGGGCGAGAGTTCTTCGGCGATGCGCTGGGCCGGATCGAGGGCGATGTCGGTGAGCAGGACGCGATGACCGTCCCGGTGCAGCCGGCGGGCGATGTGCGAACCCATGCCGCCGGCGGCACCGGTGACGACCGCGATCCCCTTGTTCGTCGAACTCATGTCCAGGTCCGTCCTCACACCAGGTAACCGGAGGCGCTGACCGCGTCCTCGCTGTCGATGAGACGGGCCACCTTCAGACTGATCCGGTCGTTACCGTCGGAACCGAGGCTGATGGTGTGGGTGAGCTCGGCGCCGATCGTCGAGAAGGCATCGCGCTTGAACGCGTTGAGGATCTGCGCGGACCGCAGGATGACGGTGTCGTCGCTGACGTCCGACACGGTGAACCGCGAGATGACCCGGACCGTGCGGGCAGCGGCGACCGCCGACGGTGCGTAACCCTGCATCATCCGTTCGACGCGCAGGCGCCGCATCCGCTGGTCGTCGTACACCATGTTCAGCGACGAGTCGAAATCGTCGGTGTCGGGATCGATCGGGATGACGTAGTGCGCGTCATCGGTGTAGAGGGCCTCCCACGCCGGGTAGTCCTTGGCGTCGAGGAGTTCGGCTTCCTTCCACACGAGCGCGATCGCGCGCAGGACGCGCGGGTCGTTGAAACTGTGCAATTCAGTCATCGCTCATCATCTTCTTCCACATGGCGTAGGACTCACGCATCCCCGTCTCGTCGGTGACATGCGATGTGGGCCAACCCTCTTCGGTCGTGTACTCGCGGTTCTCCCCGCGGTTGACCAGGATCGGCATGTTCGGGTTGCCACCGGCGCCGATCTGGACGCGATCCCATCCCTCGGCGTCGTCGGGGCTGCCGAAGCCGAAGGGGCCCTGGAAGTGCTCGTGGATCCGCAAGCGCTCGCGGTTGATGCTCTCCGGCCCGCCGTCCATGCCGATCGCCATGTGCCACACCTCGGTCACGTCCACGCTGATCGGGATGAGGACCCGGAAGAACGACGACGACATGGCGATGTTCGGGAACATGTTGAGGTTGAACCCGCAGCCGTGCATCGAGCGCATGTAGCGACGGATGCGTTCGGGACTCTCCCCCGCCTCGGCGAGTTCGTCGACGAGATGCTGGAACCGCGGCTGCACCTCCTCGGAACCGTCGTCGATGTCGAGGTCCGCGTGCGCGGCCGCCATGATCGCGACGCTGTGACCGTTGCCGAGCGCGTGCGTCTCGGCGGCCGGATCGTCCATGAACGACATCATGTTCGCGGTCTCGGCGTCGACAGAGGCCATCCACGACTTGTGCACCATCGGGAAGTGGTAACCGTCGGTGGTGTTCTCGAGCTGGATCTTCCAGTTGCCCTTGAACCGGAACTTGTGACTGCCGAGGACCTTGGTGGGGAATCCGTTGGACTGCTTCAGGAATCGCTCCATCCAGATCTTCGCATCACCCAGGTGGTCTTCGAGCGGTTCGATCTCGGTGTTGAACGTCGCGAAGATCATGCCGAGATAGCTCTCGGTGCGCAGCTTCTGCAGGGGGAAGTCGTTCTTCTCGACGACGCCCTCGTAACCGTCCGGGTACGGGATGCCGCGCAGTCGACCGTCGAGGGTGTACGACCAGTTGTGGTACGGGCAGGTGAAGCCGTTGGCCTTGCCGCTGCGCTGGTCGCACACCGTCGCCCCGCGATGCCGGCACCGGTTGAGCAGGGTGTTGAAGTTGCCCTTGCGATCCCGTGTCACGATGACCGGTTGATCCCCGACCTGGGTGGTCTTGAACGAGCCCGCCTCGGGGACCTCGCTCTCGTGCGCGACCCACACCCAGGTGCGGTAGAAGATCTTGCGCATCTCCTCGGCGAAGATCTCGGGATCGGTGTACAGCTGACCGGCGACGCGGTCCTTCTCGGCGAGGTCCGCGAAGCCGCGGGTCGGCCGCTCGATGGTGGTCATCGATGTTCCTTCGTGTGTCGACCGCGCCGGGGCGCGGAGAGGGGCTGTCGGTGCGCGAGAGATCAGGAGGCGGTGCTCATGAGGGGACGTCGTCGCGGATGGTGAGGGCTCGTCCCATCCGCGCCTCGACCTTGAAGTACTTCCAGAGCGCATGTTCACCGACCATGATGGTGCGCAACAGGTTGCAGGCCGCCCGGACGGTCGGCTGGTCGCGCACGTCGGCGAGGACGTAGAACGTCCACGGCCAGCCGTCGGACGGGCCGACCATGTGGGCGTCGTCGTCGAAGGTCCCGATGATCTCGACACCGTCGAGGTTCTTCAGACTCGTGAGGAACTCCATCGTGGCCTCCCACACCGGACCGATGTCGGCCTTGGGCAGGTCGAAGAAGTTCTGATTGTTCCCGACACAGAACAGCGTGCGCAACGGTTCGTCGAACATGGGTGATGGTCTCCTCGCGGTCGTGACGTCTGGGCTGGATGACGGGTGGGTCAGGGAAAGCTGGGGATTCCGGCCTCGAGGCCGAGAAGCAGTGCACCGGCGGCCTCGTAGGTGTTGGTCTGCAGCATCGCGTGCTGCGCGGGCACCAACGCGTCCTGCAGGAACCGCTGCAGCGGATGGGTCTCGTAGATGGCCCCGGTGCCGGCGAGGTCGAACACCTGCAGCACGACGCTGCGCCCGACGTGCGCGGCGTGGGTGGCACTCAACCGCAACAGGGCCTGATCGTCGGTCGAGATGTGCTGTCCCGCGACGGCCTTGGCCCACACCCGGTCGGTGCTGTCGTAGAAGAACGCTCGCGCCGAACGCAATTCGGCCTCGGCGACCGCCAGGCCGCTCTTGTACGCCGGCCGGTTGCCCTTGCTGGCACCTCCGGTGATCGAGGTCCGCGCCGCGCCGACCTCGATCGCGTAGTCGAGGGCGCCCCGGGCCGCGCCTAGGGTCACCACCGCCAGCACCTGCGCGGCGTAGGCCAGCGCGGGGTACCGGGTCAGGGGTTCGTCGATCTGCGGAGCGCCGCCGCGCACGAAGGTCATCTCCTCGGGCACGAACACGCGGTCGGCGCGGATGGCATGGGAGCCGGTCGCCTTCATCCCGGCGACATCCCAGTTGTCGACGATCTCGACCTCGGCCGGATCGACCAGCGCGGTCAGCGGTTTGCCGCCGGTCTCGGGTCCGCCGGCCAGACCGATCCCGAGGAGGTCGGCGCCGCGACATCCGCTGGCGAACTGCCAGACCCCCGAGCACAGGTAGCCGCCGTCGACCCGCTGTGCCTCCTGCATGGGGAACAGCCCGCCCGCGTAGGCGACATCGGGACCGTGCGCGTAGATCTTCTGCTGGGTCTCGGCCGGCAGCGCGGCGAAGTAGACCAGCGACGATCCGAAACTGGACACCCACCCGGTGGCGGGGTCGACGGCGGAGATGCGTTCGACCAGCGACATGAAATCCGACGGTGCCATCGGCTCGCCACCGAACGCCGCCGGCGTCGAGGCCCGGTACATGCCGGCACGCTTCAGCAACGCGATGAAGTCGGCGGGAACGTAGCGCTGCGAGTTGAACTCGTCCCGACGATCCCGGAGCACGTCGAGCGCGTGGTCGAACGCGGCGTCGCGCGCCGCCCCCGCCGGTTCCGCACACACCCGTTCGGTCAGGCTCTCCGCGGTCATCACTGTCTCCGTTCGGAATCGACTCTCGATCTCGAGTCCGACACTATGGACGCGGGACCCGACGCGGTATCGGGATTTCCCGCGCCGCGGGTAAGCAATTCCTTACTTGCGTGTCCTCACCCGCATGGCATCGTGGCGGGGGCGAAGACGAGAACTCGGCGAAGGTGAGGTGATGGCGATGTTCCCCGCCCGTCGGGACTTCGAGCAGATGATCCTGCACACCGGCACCGGCATCCTCATCCACGAGGCGAGTTCGAAGAACATCCTGTGGGCCAACCCGGCCGCGTGCCGGATCTTCGGGTTCACCCTGGAGGAACTCAAGCCCCTCAAGGCACACCACATGAGCGCCCAGGAGCGTCAGTACCGCCGCGAGGTCGGCGTGGCATGGCTCCAGTCCGCGGTGGTGCACGGGTCGAGCCGCAAACAGTGGAAGTACCGCGCCAAGGACGGCACCGAGTTCCTCACCGATGCCCGCGCGACCCTGGTGCGCTGCGAGGACGGGCCGGTCGTGATGGTCGAGTTCCGCAACATCTCCGACGAGGTCGAGTTGCAGGAAGAACTGACCTGGGTGTCGGAGTCGTTGCAGCGCATCATGACCCACACGTCGGCCGGGATCGTCGTGCTCGACGACGACAACTGCATCGACGACATCTCCCCACTGGCCGCCAAGCTGTTCGGCCGCACCCCCGCGGAGCTGTCGGGCGTCCATCTGGAAGACCTCGGCCGGTGTGAGCCCCGGCTGACCAGTGACCCCGTCGTCGAACGGCTGACGGACGGAGCGGGCTCGGTCGAGATCCAACAGGAGATCATCAAGGACGACGGCAGCACCGTGTGGCTGGCCGGCGAACTCGAGATCGTCGCCCACGACGGCATCTCCTCGCGGGTCCTGACCGTGCGCGACGTGACCGACCGCGTCGAATGGGAACGCCGCAACGCCTACCAGGAGGCCAACCTCCAATATCTGAGCCGTTACCACGCGATGGGTGACATGGCGATGATCCTGGCCCACGAGCTCGGGCAGCCGCTCGCGGCGTCGACGAACTACCTGAGCGGACTCAAGGCCCGCGTCTCCGCCGAGACCGTCGACGCCCGCAGCCTCGCCTACGGCATCGACCAGATCGAGAAGCAACTCCGCCGCGCCGCCGACATCGTGGCATCGGTCCGCCGCTACGTACGACGCATCGAGAGCACCTCGACGCTCATGGATCTCAACGAGACCGTCGAGGAGAGCCTGTATTTCGTGCGACTACGCGCGGCCGAGCAGGGCGTGCGCGTGTACGCCGAGATCCCCGACCGCGACCTGCCGATCCAGGGCGAGAACGTGCTCATCGGACAGGTCATCATCAACCTGTGCGTCAATGCACTCGACGAGATCGTCCGTCCGACAACCGAGGTGAAGGAACTGACGATCCAGACCGGTGAAGCCGACGGACTGGCCTCGGTGTGGATCCGCGATCAGGGACGCGGCATGACCGGCGGCGTACCGGCGGACCGCCTCGCGTCCGGGGCGTTCTCGTCCAAGCAGGACGGTTCGGGAATCGGGCTGATCATCTCCGAGCACATCGTCGAACGCCACGGCGGGACGATCCGGTACCTGCCGAACGAACCGTCGGGAACCACCGTCCAGGTGACGCTCCCTCTCGCGACGATCGCCGAGGACGGCGCCGGCCACTCCCCGGCTCCCGCGTCGCCGTTTCCGTCCCGCTGATTGAATCCAATCAGCGGGACGGAAACGAGGCCGCGCGAATTAGCCCCGGCTAGGCGTTCGCGTTGGCGAACGAGTCCAGGCTGCTCGTGGCGTCGATGTACTCGGTCACCCACCGCTCGATCACCGCAGAGGTCTTCTCGACCTTGCGGAACTGCCCGACCACCTGCCCGACCGGGTTGAAGGCGACGTCGATGCTCTCGTCGGGGTACTTGTGCGTCGCGGCCACCGCCATCCCGGAGACCATGTACTGCAACGGCATCCCCAGCGGATCGGGATTCTTCGGATCCTCCCAGGCCTCGGTCCAGTCGTTGCGCAGCATGCGGCACGGCTTGCCGGTGAACGATCGGCTCCGTACGGTGTCCCGGCTGGAGGCGTCGATGTAGGTCTGCTGCTGGACCGGGGTGTTCTCGGCCTCCTCGACCATCAGCCACTGCGATCCGGTCCACGCGCCCTGCGCCCCGAGGGCCAGCGCCGCCGCGATCTGCTCACCGCTGCCGATGCCACCGGCGGCCAGAACCGGAACCGACGCAACCTCTTTGACGACCTGCGGCCAGAGCACGATGGAGCCGACCTCGCCGCAGTGACCGCCGCCCTCGCCGCCCTGGGCGATGATGATGTCGACACCCGCATCGGCGTGCTTGCGGGCCTGCTTCGGCGATCCGCACAGCGCGGCGACCTTGCGGCCGGCGGACTGGATCTTCTCGATCATGTCGGCGGGTGGCGTCCCGAGGGCGTTCGCGATCAGGGTGACCTTGGGGTGCTGGAGCGCGATCTCGACCTGCGGCGTGGCAGTGGCCTCGGTCCAACCGAGAAGCTGCAGGGAGTTGTCACTGTCCTCGTTGAGCGGCACGCCGTGGTCACGCAGGAGCTTGCGTCCGAAGTCGAGGGTCTCCGCCGGCACCATCGACTGCAACATCTTGGTGAGTTCCTCGCCCGACATGTTCGAGTCCATGCCCTCGTACTTGTTCGGGATGACGATGTCGACGCCGTAGGGACGGTCGCCGATGTGCTCGTCGATCCACTTGAGCTCGATCTCGAGCTCCTCGGGGGTGAAGCCAACCGCGCCGAGCACTCCGAAACCGCCCGCCTTGCTCACCGCGACCACCACGTCCCGGCAGTGGGTGAACGCGAAGATCGGGAACTCGATACCGAGCTCGTCGCAGATCGGGGTGTGCATGGAGGACTCCTCGCCCGTCAGAAGAACAACCAAAATTAGAACGTGTTCTACTCTCAATACCAGGCGAGGCGGTCACGGACAAGCAATCGGGGAGAACTCGGGTCCCGGCGCCGGGAGCGAAGCGAGCGGGCCGAATCGACCCGGCGCCGGGAGCGAAGCGAGCGGGCCGAATCTACCCGGTCACTGCCCGTAGGGCTGCCTCGCCGTCTCCGGGCTGCCGTAGGTGATGGCGCGCTCCCGCCGAGTGTCGGTGAGCAGCGTTGCGCCCCACGTCATGACGGTCCCCATCCGGTTGCGGACACCCGCCAGGAAGGCGATGTGGATGACGCCCCAGGCCACCCAGCCGAGGAACCCCGACAGCTGGAGCGGGCCGGACTGGACGATCGCGTGGCGGCGGGCGATGTAGGCCGCGGTACCCAGATCGCGGTATCTGAACGGACTTCTTTCCTGTTGCCCTGCAACGGTTTCCGCGATCACCGCCCCGGCGTGCCGGCCGCCCTGCATCGCCACCTCGGCGACCCCGGGCAGGTCTCGGTAGGAACTCATGTCGCCGCAGACGAAGATGTCGGGATGGCCCGGGACCGAGAGATCGTCCTCGACCGGTATCCGCCCGCCGTGGTCCTGTTCGACACCCAGCGACCGGGCGAGTGTGGTGGCGAAGGGGACGGCCTCGACGCCCGTCGTCCACAGCGTCGTGCGCGCCGGGTAGACGTTCTTGGTCCCGTCGGCCTTGCGGGTCGTCTCGACGTGGTCCTCTCCGACCCCGGTGACGTGCACGCCGAGGTGGGTCTCGACGCCGAGGTTGTCGAGCGTGCGCTGGGCGCTGGCCGAGAGCCGCGTCGAGAACGACGGCAGCACGCGGTCGCCGCCGTGGAGCAGCAGCACCCGCGCCTGCGCCGGATCGATCGCGTCGAACTCGCGCTCGAGCGCCAGGGTCGCGACCTCCCGGATCTGTCCGGCGAGCTCGACGCCGGTCGGGCCGCCGCCCGCCACCGCGAAGGTGAGCCACGACCGCTGCTCCTCCGGGTCGGTGATCGTCTCGGCCATCTCGAACGCGGCCATGATCTTGCGGCGGATCGACAGCGCGTCATCGAGCGTCTTCATCCCGGGCGCGAACTCCGCGAACGTCTCGTTGCCGCGGTAGGCGGTGCGCATGCCGGCGCCGACCACGAGGTAGTCGTAGCCGAGACGGAACGACGACCCGTCGATGCGGTCGACCGTCAGCTCGTGACCCTCGACGTCGATGGCCGACGCCTCGCCGAGGACGACGTCGAGGTTCTTGTGCCGACGGGTCAGATGCCGAACCGGGCTGGAGATCGCGCCCTCGGACAACAGACCGGTGGCGCACTGGTACAGCAGCGGCTGGAACAGATGGCTGGTCCCGCGGTCGACGATGGTGACGTCGACCGGCTCGTTCTTGAGCCTGCGGGCGCAGTGCATACCCGCGAATCCGGCACCGATCACAACAACTCTGGGTCTCGAGGGGGCCATTCGACCGATTGTTCCAGACATTTCGCGGTTCTCGGCGGGTGTTTACCGCCTCTACGGACGGGTATGCCTCGCGACGTGGAAGCCAAAGTCTCCTTGACCGTGAACGGTGCCGAACACGACGTCGTCGTGGACACGCGAACAACACTGCTCGACGGTCTGCGTGACCGGCTGGGCATCTTCTCGCCCAAGAAGGGATGCGATCACGGCCAGTGCGGTTCGTGCACCGTGCTGGTCGACGGCAGGCGCATCGTCAGTTGCCTGTCCTTCGCCGTCTCCTACGAAGGCAGCGACATCGTCACCGCCGAGGGCCTGGGCGACGGTGACGAGCTACACGACATGCAGCAGGCGTTCATCGACGAGGACGCCTTCCAGTGCGGCTACTGCACCCCCGGCCAGTTGTGCTCGGCCATCGGGATGCTCGACGAGGCGAAACAGGGGTATCCCAGCCACGTCACCGAGGACCTCGACCCGTCGTCGAGCGGCGACGCGAGTCCGCTGGCCGACGACGAGATCCGGGAACGGATGAGCGGCAACCTCTGCCGATGCGCGGCGTACCCGAACATCCTCGCGGCGATCCGACAGGCGGCCGATCGATGATCCCGTTCACCTACGAGCGCGCGACCGACGTCCCCACCGCCGTGGACTTCCTGCGGGATCACGACGGCGCGAAGCTGATCGCCGGCGGCACCAACCTGGTCGACCACATGAAGCTGGGCGTCGCCGACCCGCCGGCGCTGCTCGACATCTCACGCCTGCCGCTCGACGACATCACCGAACGCCCCGACGGCTCGCTCCGGCTCGGCGCCACCGCCCGCAACGCCGACACCGCCGCCCATCCCCTCGTCCGGCGCCGCTACCCCGTCCTGGCCCGCGCCCTGCTCTCGGGCGCCTCGGCGCAGTTGCGCAACCTCGCGACCAATGCGGGAAACCTGTTGCAGCGCACCAGATGCGTCTACTTCCAGGACGTCACGACCCCGTGCAACAAGCGGACGCCGGGCTCGGGCTGCTCGGCCGTCGGCGGATACACGCGGTATCACGCCATCCTGGGTGCATCCGAGACCTGCGTCGCGACCCACCCCTCCGACATGGCGGTGGCCCTCACCGCCCTCGACGCGCGCATCGTCGTGCAAGGCCCCGACGGCGAGCGCGTGGTGGACATCGGTGACTTCTACCGGCTCCCGGGTGAGCATCCCGAGCGCGACACGGTGCTCGAGCCGCACGATGTCATCGTGGCCATCGACGTGCCACCGCCCCTGCCGGACTCGTCGTCGACCTACCGCAAGGTGCGCGACCGTGCGTCGTACGCCTTCGCGCTCGTGTCCGTCGGGGCCGAGGTGAGCATGGACGGTGACGCCATCGGCGAAACGCGGATCGCGTTCGGCGGTGTCGCGCACAAGCCCTGGCGGGCCGCGCGGGCCGAAGAGGTGCTGCGTGGTCAGCGACCGTCGACCGAATTGTTCGCCGCGGCAGCCGATGCCGAACTCGGCGAGGCCCGTGCACTCGAGGGCAACGAGTTCAAGGTGCCCCTCGCCCGCCGCACCCTGATCGCCACCCTGCGGGAGCTGAGCACTCGATGACCGCGATCGGTACCTCCCACGCCCGCATCGACGGCGCCGACAAGGTGCGCGGCACCGCGCCGTATGCCTACGAGCACCTCACCGAGGCCGCGTACCTGTGGCCGATCACCGCGACCATCGCGCGCGGACGCATCACCGGATTCGACACGGCCGCAGCCGAATCGACGCCCGGTGTGCTGTACGTACTCACACCCGAGAATGCACCGGAACTGGCCGACACCTCCAGCGGCGACCTCACGATCCTGCAGTCGCCCGAAATCGCCTACCGCGGGCAGCTGATCGGCGCCGTCGTCGCGGAGAGTCCCGAGACGGCACGCGAAGCCGCCTCGGCGGTGACCGTCACCTACGACGAGGACGCCCACGACACCGAGTTCCGCGTCGATCACCCCGACAGCTACCGGCCCGAACAGGTCAACGGCGGGTTCGAGCCCACCTCACAGGACGGCGACCCCGATCGAATCCTGGACGAAGCGGCCAGTACCACCGGCGGGGACACGGTCACGGTCGACCAGTGGTACTCCACCCCGGAGGAGCACAACAACCCGATGGAGCCGCACACCGTGGTGGCCACCTGGGATGCGGATGCCGCTGTCCTCACGCTCTACGACTCGACCCAGTCGACCCAGGGCGTGGTGTCCTCGCTGGCGCCGGTGCTGGGTCTCGAACCCGAGCAGATGAGGGTGATGGCGCCGCACGTCGGCGGTGGATTCGGGTCGAAGGGCTCGCCGCACTCGCACGACGTGCTCGCGGCCATGGCGGCCATGCGCCTGCCCGGTCGTCCGGTGAAGTTCGCGGTGACCCGGCAGCACATGTTCGTCTACGTCGGACACCGCGCGCCCACCCGATCCCGTCTGCGGCTGGCCGCCGATCGGGACGGCCACATCACCGCGATGGTGCACGAGGCATTCACCCACAGCGCACACGCCGGGGAGTTCGCCGAGCAGGCCGCGGTCACCTCACGATCGATGTACTCGGCCGACCATCGGCGGACCGATCACCACGTCGTCCCCCTCGATGTCCCGGTCCCGTTCTGGATGCGTGCGCCCGGCGAGGCTCCGGGGATGTTCGCCGGCGAGGTCGCCATGGACGAACTTGCACATGCCCTCGACCTCGATCCGATCGAGTTGCGAGTGCGCAACGAACCGCCCGAGGACCCCGAGACGGGCAACCCGTGGTCGTCGCGGCGGCTGCTCGACTGTTTCCGCGAGGGAGCCCGACGATTCGGCTGGGAGCGGCGTGTGGCCGAGCCGGCGGCCCGCCGGAACGGTCGGCAGCTGGTCGGCCTGGGGGTCGCGTCGTCGACCTATCCCCACATGGTGCAGCCGGGCAACGCGGCGTCAATCACCCATCGCGACGGCCGGTACACGGTCCGGATCGCCGCCACCGACATCGGCACCGGTGCGTGGACGACCCTGAAGATCATCGCCGCCGACGCGCTCGACGTACCCACCGACGTCGTCGACATCGAGATCGGCGACAGCGCGCTGCCCAGCGCGACCGTCGCCGGCGGTTCGTCGGGCACCTCGTCCTGGGGATCGGCCATCGTCACCGCCGCGCATCAGTTCCGTGCACGTTTCGGCGACGATCCGCCTCCGGACGCCGAACTCAGCGCGGAGGCGGCGGACAACCCCGATCTCGAGAAGTTCACCGTGGCCTCGTTCGGCGCGCACTTCGTCGAGGTCGGCGTCGACATCGACACCGGGGAGATCCGCATCCCGCGCATGCTCGGGGTGTTCTCCATCGGCCGCGCCATCAACCCGCGCACCGTCCGTTCGCAACTCATCGGCGGCATGACCTTCGGTATCTCGATGGCGTTGCATGAGGAGAGCGTCCGCGATCACCGGTTCGGACACGTGGTCACGCAGGATCTCGCCGAGTACCACATCCCCGTGCACGCCGACATCGCCGACGTCGACGCGATCTGCCTCGACGACCGCGACGAGCACGCCACCCCGATGGGTTCGCGCGGTGCGGGCGAGATCGGGATCGTCGGCAGTGCCGCCGCGGTGGTCAACGCGATCTACAACGCCACCGGGGTACGGGCCCGGAACCTGCCGGCGCACCTCGACGATCTGCTCGGCGGACTGCCCGACCAGTAGTCGCTGCCCCAGCGGTGCGGAGTCAGGCCGCGCCCGGATAGCTCGACCACCCCGGTACCGGCTGCTGGGCCGGCCACGGCTCGGTGTCGGCCATCGGCAGCCAATGCGGCATACCGTCCGGAGTCATTGCGGCGCACGCTTTCTGATCCGGGGTCGGCGTCGGATACAGGGCCGCGAAGTCGTAGCGGGAGGTGTACCAGCCGCCGAACACGTCGGCGCCGGGGGTCCGCTCGCCCCCGCGTGGTGCGGCCGCGGGATCGGTTCCCACGCGGCGGATGTCGATCTCCACCGGCCGCGGGGTGTCGTACCCGACGGTCCACTCGCCGTTCTGCTGCACCGACCGATACCCGTGACGGCACATCACGATTCGCGCCCAGCCGTTGTCGTCGACGCGGCGCAACCCCTGATAGAAGGCGGTGCCGACCTCGCGGCCCGAGGTCGACTGGATCGGGGGGTACGCCGTCACCATCTGGTCGATGTTCGACGGCGCGGCGTCGGCGAAACCGGGGTAGCCCCACCGCGCCGACCGTCCGGCGTTGGCGAGTTCGAAGGACTCGGTGAAGGCTCGGACGAAGGTGCCCTCGGCGGACTGTGGATCGAGGACACCGGTCGCGGTCCAGCGGAAGGTGGTGTCGAATCCGGGCGGCAGATGCGCGTCCTGCGCGGCGTGGGCCGGCGGTGTCCGCTCCGGTCCGTCGGGCCCGGTGGCGCATGCCGCGAGGCCGGCTCCCACGACGAGCGCGGCGAGAATCGCGGTGAGGCGTCGACGACGATCGTGCGCCACGGTGATCACCCGCTTCGACGAATAGCGCTCCGTTACCCGGCTATGTCTGCACCCTAGACATGGACGTCGTCCCACGTGGGATCACCGTGCACCGGAACGGCGACGAGAAGGTCTCGAAATGGGCACGCTGATCCCCGGTCAGGGCCGCTCGTCGGTGTCCACGCCGGGCGCCAGATCCCCGCACTCGACGCGGGTCACCGCCCGGGACCGGAGATACACCTGAGCACCCACGTCACCATCGACCACACGCAGAGCCGGTCCGAAATGGTCGGCACCGATGTACACCGGGTGCCCCGGACTGCCGTCGAAGACCGCTCGCGCGAGAAGTGCGCGGTCACCCGATGCCGCGCCCAGGACGCGGGCTACGACGTCGGCGCCCGTGGCCGGGGTGTCGACCACGTGCACCGTCAGCCCCGCCGCGTCCGGTCGTGCCATCGCCCACCGCAGGGCCGCCGCCACCGTGGCGCCGACGCCGTCGGCCCAGTCCTCGACGATCAGCGTCTCGGCACCGGCCGGTGGTTCGACGACCGCGGCGCCCATGGCGACCGTCACCTCGGAGCAACCGCCGTCGCGCAACGCCGCGACCGCCCGCTCGAGCCACCGGCCGTCGTGCGCGAGGATCTTCGGCATCCCGTACCTGGTCCCGGCTCCGGCGGCGAGTACCACACCGAGCACCCGTCCCGCGGGGTCGTCCGGGGGCGCTGTCCCGGTGACGTCGTCCATCGCCCCATCTTCCACGCGCCGTCAGCGACCACGCCTCCTAGGCTGGTCATCATGCGGCTCAACGAGATGGACGACGACGAAGCCCGTGCAGCGCTGCGCAGCTGTTGCGCATCGACGGCCTGGGTCGAGCGCATGATGCTCGCGCGGCCCTTCGGCGATGTACCCGCTGTGCCCGATGCCGCCGATCGAGCACTGGCCGAGATCAGCGAGGACGACCTCGACGAGGCGCTCGCCGGGCATCCGCGGATCGGCGACCGGCCCGACAACGCCTCGTCGGCGCGCGAACAGTCCGGGGTGGCGGGCTCGTCGGCCTCGGTGCTCGCCGAGCTGAGAGACGCTAATGTCGCCTACGAGGCGCGGTTCGGGCACGTCTACCTGGTCTTCGCGAACGGGCGGCCCGCCGACGAGCTGCTCGCCATCCTCCGGACGCGGATGACCAACGACGCCTCCACCGAACGCCGGGTACTGCGTGCGGAACTGGCGAAGATCAACCGCGCCCGCCTGCTCCGTATGCTGTCGACCGAGCACGCCGCCGACGAAGGGATTTCGAGATGACCGGTCTGTCCACGCACGTCCTCGACGCGGTGTCGGGTTCACCCGCCGTCGGCCTCGAGGTGTCCCTCCAGGATGCGTCGGGGACCGAATTGTCCAGCGGCAGCACTGATTCGGACGGTCGCATCACCGCAGTGAACACCGAGGCGCTCGTCCCCGGGATCTACCATCTCGTCTTCGACACCGGTAACTGGTTCGCCGACAACGACATCAAGGGTTTCTATCCCGAGATCGACGTCTGTTTCGAGATCGACGATCCCGGGCGACATCACCACGTACCGATCCTGTTGAGCCCCTTCGCCTACTCGACGTACCGGGGTAGCTGAACCGGCGGCGGGGCCAGGCGCCCCGCCGCCGATCTGCTCAGCGGATCTCGATCAACAGATCCCCCGGCGCGACCTGCGTCACCTGTCCGATGGCGAGTCGGGTCACGGTGCCCGCGACCGGGGCGGTGATCGCCGCCTCCATCTTCATCGCCTCGATGGTGCCGATCGTCGCGCCGGCGGCGACCTCGTCGCCGACGTCGACCGACAGCGACACGACGCCCGCGAACGGGGCACCGATGTGGTGCGGGTTGGAGCGGTCCGCCTTCTCCGCCGACGCGACAGCCGAGTCGACGGAGTGGTCGCGCACCGCGATCGGGCGCAGCTGACCGTTCAGGACGCACATGACGGTCCGCATGCCCTGCTCGTCCGGTTCGCTGACCGCCTCCAGCCCGATGAGCAGATCGACACCGGGTTCGAGTTCGACGCGGTGTTCCTCGCCGTAGCGCAGTCCGTAGAAGAACTGGTTGGCCGAGAGCCTCGACGTGTCACCGTAGGCCTCGTAGTGCTCCTCGAATTCCTTTGCCGGACCGGGGAAGAGCAGGTGGTTGAGCCGGACCTGACGGTCACGACCCGGCTTGTCGAGGATGGCCTCGTCGTCGGCGGACAGTGGGGTGACCTCGGGGGCCGGCGCGCGACCCTGCAGCGCGAGGGTGCGCAGCGGTTCGGGCCAGCCACCGGGGGGGTCGCCCAGCTCGCCGCGCAGGAAGCCGATCACCGAGTCCGGGATGTCGTAGGACGCCGGGTCGGCCGCGAAGTCCGAGGCGGTGATGCCGCGGCCGACCAGCGCGAGCGCGAGGTCGCCGACGACCTTCGACGACGGGGTCACCTTGACCAGTCGGCCGAGCATCGAATCAGCGGCGGCGTACGCCTGCTCGACGGCCTCGAACCGGTTGCCCAGCCCGAGGGAGATGGCCTGCTGCCGCAGGTTCGACAGCTGCCCGCCCGGGATCTCGTGCGAGTAGACCCGCCCGGTCGGCGCCGGGAGACCGGACTCGAACGGCGAGTACACCTTTCGCAGCGCCTCCCAGTACGGCTCGAGGTCACACACCCGCGCGAGGTCGATGCCGCTGTCCCGCTCGGTGTGGGCGGTCGCGGCGACGATCGCCGACAGCGGCGGCTGGCTCGTGGTGCCCGCCAGCGCGGCACTGGCGCCGTCGACCGCGTCGGCCCCCGCCTGCCACGCGGCCATGTAGGTCGCCAGCTGTCCGCCCGGGGTGTCGTGGGTGTGCACGTGGATCGGCAGATCGAACTCACGCCGCAGCGCCGACACCAGGGTGGTCGCCGCGGGAGCGCGCAGCAGACCCGCCATGTCCTTGATCGCCAGGACGTGCGCGCCCGCCTCCACGATCTGTTCGGCCAGCCGCAAGTAGTAGTCGAGCGTGTAGAGGTCCTCGCCCGGGTCGGACAGATCGCCGGTGTAGCTCATCGCCACCTCGGCCACCGCCGTACCGGTCTCGCGGACCGCGTCGATCGCGGGTCGCATCGCGTCGATGTTGTTGAGCGCGTCGAAGATCCGGAAGATGTCGATGCCGACGTCGGTCGCCTCGGACACGAACGCGGTCGTCACCTTGGTGGGATACGGCGTGTAACCGACCGTGTTGGCGCCGCGCAACAGCATCTGCAGACAGATGTTGGGGATCGCCTCCCGCAACTGCGCCAGCCGATCCCACGGGTCTTCCTTCAGGAAGCGAAGCGCCACATCGTAGGTCGCCCCGCCCCAGCACTCGACGGACAGCAGTTCGGGGGTCAGCGCGGCCACGTACGGCGCCACGTTGAGCAGCCCGTTGGTGCGCACGCGAGTCGCGAGCAGCGATTGGTGCGCATCGCGGAACGTCGTGTCGGTGATGCCCAGCCGCGGGTTCTCGCGCAGGTCGCGCGCGAACCCCTCGGGTCCGAGCTCCAGCAGACGCTGCCGCGAGCCGTTCGGCGGCGAGGCGAGCACCGACCGCTCGACGGTGGGCAGCTTGTCGCGCGGGTACACCGTGGTGGGCCGCTCACCGTGCGGCTTGTTCACGGTGACGTCGGCCAGGTACGACAGGATCTTGGTACCGCGGTCGGCTGACGAACGCGAGGTCAGCAGACCGGGACGCTCGTCGATGAACGAGGTCGTGACGCGCCCGGCGCGGAAATCCGGATCGTCGAGCACCGCCTGCAGGAACGGGATGTTGGTCGCGACGCCACGGATTCGGAACTCGGCCACGGCGCGGCGCGCACGCCGCACCGCGGTCGGGAAATCCCGTCCGCGACAAGTCAGTTTGACGAGCATCGAGTCGAAGTGGCCACTCACCTCGGCGCCGAGGTTCGCACCGCCGTCGAGCCGGACGCCGGCACCGCCGGGGCTACGGTAGGCGGTGATGCGCCCGACATCGGGCCGGAAGCCGTTGGCGGGGTCCTCGGTGGTGATCCGGCACTGCAGCGCGGCACCGCGGATGCGGATCGTGTCCTGGGTCAGTCCGAGATCCGCCAGCGACTCCCCCGATGCGATGCGCAGCTGCGCGCTGACGAGGTCGACGTCGGTGATCTCCTCGGTCACCGTGTGCTCGACCTGGATACGCGGGTTCATCTCGATGAACACGTGGCGACCCTGTTCGTCGAGCAGGAACTCCACCGTGCCCGCGCACGAGTAGCCGATCGATCGCGCGAAAGCCACTGCGTCCGAGCAGATCTGCTCGCGCAACTCGTCGGAGAGGTTCGGTGCGGGCGCGAGCTCGATCACCTTCTGGTGGCGGCGCTGCAGGCTGCAGTCGCGCTCGTAGAGGTGGATGACGTTGCCGTAGGTGTCCGCGAGGATCTGCACCTCGATGTGCCGCGGGTTGACCACGGCCTGCTCCAGGAACACCGTCGCGTCGCCGAACGCGGCCTCGGCCTCGCGCGACGCGGCCGCGATGGCCTCGGCGAGGTCGGCACGCTCGTCGACGCGGCGCATCCCCCGCCCGCCGCCACCCGCGACCGCCTTGACGAAGACCGGGAACTGCATGTCCTCCGCCGCGGCGAGCAACTCGTCGAGATCCGACGACGGCTCCGAGCTCGCGAGCACGGGGATCCCCGCCGCCTTCGCCGCGGCCACCGCGGTCGCCTTGTTGCCGGTCATCTCCAGGATGTCGGCGCTCGGGCCCACGAAGGTGATGCCCGCCGCCGCGCACGCGGCGGCGAGACCCTGGTTCTCCGACAGGAATCCGTAACCGGGGTAGATCGCATCGGCGCCACACCGGACCGCCGCGCCGACGACCTCGTCGACCGACAGGTAGGCCCGCACCGGATGTCCCGGCACCCCGATCTGGTAGGACTCGTCGGCCTTCAGCCGGTGCACGGAGTTGCGATCCTCGTACGGGAAGATCGCGACCGTGCGCGCACCCAGTTCGTAGGCGGCGCGGAATGCGCGGATGGCGATCTCGCCGCGGTTGGCGACCAGAACCTTGTCGAACATCGTGGTGTTCTCTTTCTCTCACGCCTGCGCCGGTCCGGCGCGTGCTCAGCGACTCGCACAATCGCGGTGGAGATCGCGCGAACAAACTCCCGGCGGGCACGGATCGACGCGAATGTCCCGACGACGCCGACCCGTTTCCACGGGCAGTTCACGTCGTGATCCTACTCACCGAGACCGGCCGTTCGGCCACCCCCTCACACCGCCTTCGACCCCCTCGGAAACCGTGCTCCCCGACGCCGTCCACCGCGTCGGAAAGGCGGCTGCACGGCACTGTGACGCCTCCGGAGAGGTGATCGAAAACAATTGCCGCGCAATGTACGTGGCACTCATTGCCGCAGTGTTGAGAAATACTCTCCAGCAGGATTCGACAATGAGAGATCCGCGGCGTCGAGAATTCGCGAATGCCGATCGATCGCTCCGTCGGAATGCCGACCGATCGCTCTGTCACGGGCTCGCTTTGTCGGCCGACGGCGCACGGGATTAGCGTCGTCGGAACCACTCCGATCCGACCGGAAGGCGTTGCCGTGGGCTTCACCCGTTACGTCGCCTTGGGCGACTCGTTCACCGAGGGAGTCGGCGATCCGGACCCGGCCCGACCCAACGGGGTACGCGGGTGGGCCGACCGTGTCGCCGAACAACTCGCCGTCGCGGCGCCCGCCGAGGGCGGCGCGGGCTTCGGCTATGCGAACCTGGCCATCCGCGGCCGGTTGCTCGACGAGGTGCTCGCCCAGCAGATCGGTCCGGCGATCGCCCTGGAGCCCGACCTGGTCACCATCTACGCCGGCGGCAACGATCTCATGCGCCCGTCCCTCGACCTCGACGCGATGATCGCGCGGTACGACGAGGCCCTGCGCGACCTGACCGCGACGGGCGCCACCGTCGTCGTCTTCACCGCCTACGACACCGGATGGGCTCCGGTGTTCCGGATGCTGCGTGGACGGGTCGCCATCTACAACGAACTCGTCCGGGCGGTCGCCGAGAAGCACGGTGCACTGATCTGCGACTTCTGGCGGATGGCCGGTTATGACGACTACCGCATGTGGGACGCCGATCGCCTGCACATGTCGCCGCTCGGTCACGCACAGATGGCCGGCCGGGTCCTCGACCTGCTCGGCGTCGACCACCACATCACGCCCGAGACGATGGCCGCCGCCGCGGTCGCCACCCGGCGGGAGCAGCGGCGTCAGAACGCGGAGTGGGCGCGGACCTTTCTCGGCCCCTGGGTGGTGCGCCGCATCCGCGGCGTCTCGTCGGGCGACGGACTCACCCCGCGCTGGCCCCGTCCCGTCGGCCTGGCAGACCTCGCGTAGCCCGGACGCCGAGGCTTCCCGCCGGGTGCGAACGTCTGCACCCGCGGCCCGCCGGATATCCTGGTCGTTCGGAGGTGTGCACAATCGATGAGCGGAACCAGCGGGATGACGGCGTGACCAGCCGCACCGACGCCGACGGAACGACGGACAGCACTCCGGACCTCCCGCCCCCCGATCCCACCGCCGAGAAGCCCCACCCGCGGCTCGCGGTGGCCGTGCTCTGCCTCGCCGGCATCGTCGTCGCGTTGATGCAGACGATCATCGTGCCGCTCATCCCTCAGCTCCCCGCGCTGCTGCACGCCGATGCCTCCGACACCACGTGGGCGATCACGATCACGCTGCTGCTCGGCGCGGTCGCCACCCCCATCGGCGGGCGGATCGGCGACATGTACGGCAAACGCCTCGCCATCCTGGTCAGTCTCGGCTTCGTCGCAGCGGGTTCCGTGGCCTGCGCGGTCGCGACGTCGCTCCCGCTGTTCATCATCGGCCGCGGTCTCCAGGGGCTGGGTTTCGGCATCGTCGCGCTCGGCATCAGCGTCATGCGCGACATCGTCCCGCCCCGCCACCTCGGCTCGTCGCTGGGAACGATGAGCGCCTCACTCGGCATCGGCGGTGCGCTCGGGCTCCCCGTCGCCGCCCTCATCGCCCAACACGTGAGCTGGCACGCCCTGTTCTGGTCGTGTGCGGGTGCCGCGACGCTGGCCGGTGTCGGCGTGGCCCTCACGGTCCGCTCCACCGCCAAGCCCTCCGGCGGCCGGTTCGACGCGCTCGGCGCCCTCGGTCTGACGGTGCTCCTCGTCTGTCTGCTGCTGCCGTTGTCCAAGGGCGCCGAGTGGGGATGGTCCGCTCCGCTGACGCTCGGCCTGTTCGCCGGCTTCCTCGTGTCGCTGGGCGTGTGGGTCCTCGTCGAAC
This sequence comes from Gordonia sp. IITR100, assembly GCF_002009645.1. Lineage (NCBI taxonomy): Bacteria > Bacillati > Actinomycetota > Actinomycetes > Mycobacteriales > Gordoniaceae > Gordonia > Gordonia sp. IITR100. Next base: position 153,290 of record NZ_MVKV01000002.1, read on the forward strand.
TCCGTCGCGACAGTCCGTTGATCGATCTCCGTATCCTGGGCAAGCGCCCGCTGCTGTTGACGAATCTGGCCTCGATCGCGACCGGTTTCGCCTTCTACGCGATGCAACTCATCCCGATCCAGTTGCTGATGGCCCCGACGGACAGCCCGGACGGCTTCGGGTACGACATGGTGCACGCGAGTCTCATCCTCGCGCCCAGCGGTCTGGTCATGTTCGTGTTCTCACACATCAGCGGTCGCATCAACGCCGTCTTCGGCGCCCGCATCTCCCTCGCCCTGGGCGCGGTCATCATCGGCATCGGCTACGTGATCTTCATCGTCGGCATCGCCGGCCCGTGGGACCTCACCTGGATCCACATGATGGTCATCGCCTGCTGCATCGGCGCCGGTCTCGGCATCGCCTACTCGGCGATGCCGGCCCTCATCATGCAGTCGGTCAGCGTCGAGCAGACCGGCGAGTCCAACGGCGTCAACGCCCTCATGCGGATCATCGGCACCTCGACGGCCGCCGCCGCGGTCGGCATGCTGCTGACGTGGTCGATGATCTCGGTTCCCGTCGCCGACGGCACCGCGATCGAGGTGCCGACCGCCGAGGGCTACCTGTGGGCGTCGGCCATCGCCCTCGTCATGAGTGCGATCGCCGCCGTGGTCGCCTTCGCGATTCCCGCGCACGGCCGCAGCACCGAGACCCCGGTCTGACGACCCGGTCACCTGTGGGCCGGGTCGCCGGCCCACGAGATGCGGACCGCACCGGATGCACGTAGCGTGACGCCGTGCTTCTCTCGACGTCGATCTCCGCGATCCGCTCCGACGGGCGCATCGGCCTCGTACGGTGGGAGCCACCCACCGCCGCATCCCGCCTCCTCGACAAGGCACGCTGATGGACCTCACCGCCGTCTCCCACTACCGGTTCGCGCGCACGCGGGATGAGGCGTTCCCCGCCCCCGGCGAACAGATCGTCGCCGGTGGCACCTGGGTGTTCTCCGAGCCGCAGCCGGCGACCACGGGACTAGTCGACCTGAGCGAGATGGGTTGGGCACCTGTCGAAGACCTGCCGGGAGGTGGTCTCCGGATCGCGGCCACCTGCACGATCGCCGAACTCGTCGCACTCCCCCCGCGCCCCGGCTTCGTGGCCCACCCGATGTTCGCGCAGTGCGCGAACGCACTGCTGGCGTCGTTCAAGATCTGGAACATGGCGACCGTCGGCGGCAACATCTGCCGGTCGTACGCGGCGGCGTCGATGGTCTCGCTGGCGGTCGGGCTCGACGCGACCGCCCACGTGTGGAGTCCCGATGGCACCGACCGCGATCTACCCGTCGTCGAGCTGGTCATCGGCAACGGCATCAACCTCCTGGCACCGGGAGAAGTCCTGCGCGCCATCGACTTCCCCGCCCACGCGTTACGCGCCCGCACCTCCGTGCGCAAGATCGCCCTCGCCGAGCTCGGTCGCTCGGGGGCCGTGGTGACCGGCCGGGTCGACGACGACGGCGCCGCCACCTTCGGGATCACCGCGGCCACCGAATGGCCGACCGTTCTGCGCTACACCGGGTTACCGACCCGCGACGCGCTGCACGACGACATCGTCTCGGCAAGTGGCTATTACACCGACGCGCTGGGTTCGGCCGACTGGCGCCGCGGCGTCTCGGCGGTGCTGGGCGAGGAGATCCGCACGGAGTTGTCGTCGGCGACGAACGGAATCAAGGACATGGGATTCGGAGCCGGCGCATGAGATTCGAGGTCAACGGAGAGTCGCTCGACGCCGAACCCGCTGCGGGACAGTGCCTTCGGATGCTGCTCCGCGAACACGCACACTACGAGGTCAAGAAGGGCTGCGACGCCGGCGACTGCGGGGCGTGTTCGGTGCTCGTCGACGGACAGCCCGTGCACTCCTGCATCTATCCCGCTCACCGCGCCGCCGGGAAGTCGGTGACGACGGTGGCCGGGCTCGGCACCCCCGACGACCTGCACCCCGTCCAGCAGTCCTTCGTCGACAACTTCGGATTCCAGTGCGGTTTCTGCACCGCCGGAATGATCGTGACCGCCTCCACCGTCACCGCCGAGCATCTCCCCGACCTGCCGCGGCGGATGAAGGGAAACCTCTGCCGCTGCACCGGTTACCGCTCCATCCGGGACGCGATCACCGCGGCCGCCACGGGCACCGCGTCCCCCGCTGCGCCCGCGGAGCCCGCGCAACGGCCATTCGTGGGCGAGTCGGTCGCTCCGCTCGCCGCCCGGCGCGTGGTGACCGGAACCGAGCCGTACACCTTCGACGTCCCCACGCCCGGGACGTTGCACATCCACGTACTCGGTTCGCCGCACGCGCACGCACGGATCACCGCCATCGACACCACCGACGCCGCCGCGCTACCCGGCGTCGAGCTGATCCTCACCCACGAAAACGTCTCCACTCCGCGGTTTTCCACGGGACGCCACGAGAGCCGCCTCGAGGATCCCGACGACACACTCGTCTTCGACCCGGTGGTGCGATTCGTCGGTCAGCGGGTCGCCGCGGTGGTCGCGTCGTCCCCGGCCGTCGCCGACCAGGCCCTGGCGCTCATCGACGTCACCTACGAAGTTCTGCCCGCGGTCTTCGACCCGGAAGCGGCCAGAAGCCCCGGAGCCCCACTGCTGCACCCCGATCGCACTCCCGCCGACCGGGTCGCCGAGGCCCATCGCAACGTCATCGCCACCTTTCACGAGGGGTTCGGCGGCGACGTCGAGGCCGCACTCGCCGCATCGTCGGCGACTGTGCACGGCACCTGGTCCAGCGGGCGGGTCTCCCACGCCCAGTTGGAAACCCACGGGTCGATCGGGTGGTTCGACGAACACGGGCGCCTCGTCATCCGGACCAGCACCCAGGTCCCGTTCCTGGTCCGCAACGAGCTCGCGCTCCTCTTCGATCTGCCGCCGGAGCGTATCCGGGTCTTCAGCGCCCGGGTGGGCGGTGGGTTCGGCGGCAAGCAGGAGATGCTGACCGAGGACCTCGTCGCCCTGGCCGTACTCCGCACCGGCAAACCCTGCGCCTACGAGATGAGCCGCACCGACGAACTGACCCGGACCACGTACCGGCACCCGATGCGGGTCACCGTCGATGTCGGAGCCGACGCGGACGGCAGGCTCACCGGCCTGCGCGTGAACCTGTTGTCGGACACCGGCGCCTACGGCAACCACGCGATCGGCGTGATGTTCCACGCGTGCGCGGAATCGGTGTCGGTGTACAACTGCCCGGTGAAGCGCCTCGACGCGGAGGTCGTCTACACCAACAACCCGCCGTCCGGCGCGTTCCGGGGTTACGGCCTCGGCCAGGTGGTCTTCGCCGTGGAGAGCGCGATGGACGAACTCGCGATCGAACTCGGCATCAACCCGTTCGAGTTCCGACGCCGCAACGCCGTCGCCGACGGCGATCCCCTCCTCATCGCACGCGCCGAACCCGAGGTCGACCTGGTCTACGGCAGCTATGGACTCGACCAGTGTCTCGATCTGGCCGAGCGTGCATTGCACGCCGGCAACGGGGTCGAGGCACCGTCGGGGGACCGCTGGCGCGTCGGCGAGGGCATGGCCATCGCCGCGATCGCCACCATGGCCCCCCGCGGGCACTTCGCCGACGTCACCGTCGCGGTCGACGCCGCCGGCACGTACCACGTGGGCGTGGGCACCGCCGAGTTCGGCAACGGCACGACCACGGTCCACGCCCAGATCGTCGCCACCGCGCTGTCGACCGGACTCGACCGGGTCTCGCTGTGGCACGGCGACACCGATGCCGTCGTGCACGACACCGGGGCGTTCGCCTCGGCGGGCACGACCGTGGCCGGGAAGGCGCTGCACTCAGCATGTCTCGCATTGCGTGACGCCCTTGTCGATGCCGCGGCGCGGCTCACCGGAACGAACCCGGCACAGGTCGGACTCGGCGCGGAGGGCGCGCTCGTCGACGGCCGGATCGTCGGGTTCGCCGATCTCATCGGCGCTGTCGATCCGCCGAACCGGGTCGAGCACCCCGCGGGACCGCGCGCCGTCGCCGCGGGCGCCGAACGCGGGGAGATGCGATCCATCGCGTTCAACGTGCAGGCCTTCCGCGTCGCGGTCGACACCGAGACCGGCACCGTCCGCATCCTGCAATCGGTCCACGCGGCCGACGCGGGCACCGTGATGAACCCCGAGCAATGCCGCGGTCAGGTGGAAGGCGGTGTCGCGCAAGGCATCGGCACCGCGCTCTATGAGGAGATCATGATCGACGACGGCGGACGGCCGATCACGAACGTCTTCCGGGTGTACCGCGTCCCGCAGATGGCCGACATCCCCGTCACGGAGGTCTACTTCGCCGAGACCAGCGACGAACTCGGCCCGTTCGGCGCCAAATCGATGAGCGAGTCACCGTACAACCCGGTGGCGCCGGCGCTCGCGAACGCCATCCGTCGCGCACTCGGGAGCCGGCCCGGTGAGACGCCGATGTCACGCGACCGCATCTGGCGACTCGCTCGGCAAGAGACCTGAACCCTTTTTTCGTTAGCAATGCGCAATGATTCTGCGCGGCAACGGCATCGAGTTCCCGCACATGGTCACAATTCTGGGCCCGCTCTCGCCGAAACGGTTGCCGGGCGGCATGACTCGGAGGACACTCCCCCTGTACGTGTAGTCCACAGTCAAGGTTGTCCAGAGAAGGGCGTCATCATGACTCACACCGCACCCACCCACGAGAACAACCGTCCATCCACCTCACAGAACATCGCCGCGGGGACCTCCATCGGCGCCGCGATCATCCTCATCGTCCTCGGTGTCATCCAACTCTTCCAGGGCATCGCCGCGGTCGCCGAAGACGAGGTCTTCGTCCGCGGCGTCGAGTATGTCTACAAGCTCGACTTCACCACGTGGGGCTGGATTCACATCGCCCTCGGGATCGTGATGGCCGGCGTCGGCATCGCACTCGTCACCGGCGCGACCTGGGCTCGGTTCACCGCGATCGTGATCGCCGGTCTGTCGATCATCGCCAACTTCCTGTGGTTGCCCTACTACCCCTGGTGGTCGATCCTGATCATCGCTCTCGACATCGTGGTCATCTGGGCCGTCTCGACCTGGCCGCCGAAGGCCGAATACCGCTAGATCCCGACCCCCGCTGCACCGTCGAGGCACCCCTCGGCGGTGGAGCGCGTTCTGTCAGCACCGGAACCCCAGACGATCAGCGGCCGGAAGGGCGGCGTCGAGATGACCACGGACACCAACGGACAGAGCGCGGAGCCGAGCGTATGCATCACCGACTCCGAGCGCGCCGAACTCGAACGACTACGAGCCGAGGTCGCGCGCCTGCGCGACGCGGCCGGCACCGGGCCGGCCACCAAGACCCCCGACCCGACCCGTCGGACCCGGTGGCGCTGGTTCGCGGTCGCGGTCCTGTGCATCCTCGTCGCCGTACTCGCCATCACCTCGGTGACTTCGCGATTCGTCCGTGGCGAGATCCTCGACACCGACCGCTACGTCAGCACCGTCGCTCCGCTCGCCTCGGATCCCGCAGTGCAAGCCGAGATCTCGAACACGATCACCGGTGAGATCTTCAGTCGCATCGACGTCGAGGGACTCACCGCGGCGGCGCTGACGACCCTGACCGACGCGGTTCCGGCCACCGAGAACGCACCACGCGTCGACCGGGCGGTCGAGGGCCTCGCTCCCGTCCTGGCCGGCCAGGCCCGCGGCTTCGTGCAACAGACCGTGTCGTCGTTCGTCGCCGGCGATCAGTTCGAATCCCTGTGGCTGCAGGCGAATCGGTCCGCACACACCGCCCTGGTCGCGGTCGTGACCGGCGACGTCGGACCGTCGTCGGTGACCGTAGACGACTCCGGCACCGTCAGCATCTCGCTCGGCACCGTGATCGACAACGTCAAGGCACGCCTCCTCGACCGCGGCTTCACCTTCGCCGAGAAGATCCCCGCCGTCGACACGCAGTTCGTCCTGTTCCGCTCACCAGAACTGGTCCGCGCCCAGCGTGCCGTCTCGGCACTCGACACCGCCGCCGACGTCCTGCCCTGGCTGACGATCGCGCTCGCCTTCGCCGCCGTGGCCGTCGCACCCCGCGGTCGGCGTCTGCGGGCCCTCTCGCTCGCCGGACTGTCACTCGTCCTCGCCATGCTCGTCCTCGCCATCGCGTTGCTGATCGGCCGAGCGCTCTATCTCGACGCGATGCCGCCCGACATCCTCGCCCCCGATGCCGCGGCCGCCACCATCGACACGGTGCTCGATCCGCTGCGGTTGGCGCTACGTGCCGTGGCGGTCCTCGGGCTCGTGGTCGCCGTCGGGGCCTACCTGTTGGGCGGGTCCGCCTCGGCCACGGCCGTTCGGCGCGGATTCGGGCAAGGGCTCGACTCGGTACAGCGGATACGACGCTCGCGGCCGCCGAATGCCTTCGAGGAGAGCCTGTTCCGCACGCGAATCGCCTTGCGCAGCGCGATCATCGGCATCGCGGCGCTGCTGCTCGTCTTCTGGAGCTATCCGACCGGTCTGGTGGTCCTCCTCATCGCCGTCTTCGGACTCCTCGCACTCCTGATCCTCGAACTCGTGATCAGGCCGGCGAAGGACTGGGCCGCCAAGGACCGGAACGAGGAGTCGGATCCGCCGGATCAGGAGACGCCCGGCGCGGCGACGCCGGCCGTCGAGACGGTATGAGTCAGGCGTCGGTCGCCGCCGAGGTCGCGCCGCCCACGACACGCAGATGGTGGGCGCGCGCGGCCATGGCGCTGGCCGTCGCCGCGATCCTGCTGCCGGTGGCCGCCGCCGGCCTCCTCCGCCTGCTGGGCCTCCTGGCGATCTGTGGTGTCTGTGCCGTCGTCATCGTCGCCGCGGTGTACTGGTTCCTCATCAGCCGTGGTGTCCTCCGCATCGTCTCGGCCGCTCTCGCGGTCCTGCCGGTGGCGGTTCTCGTGGTGTTCCTCCTTCGCGAGCGACAGCTCTGGGTCGTGATCGCCGCCGCGCTGCTGGCGGCCGCCGCGGTCGGATGCGGTCGGCGCGCGCTGCGGCCGTCGCGCATCGACTCCCTGATGCCCGAACACCCGGCGCCGGACGTCCACCGCCCGTTCATCATCATGAACCCGCGTTCGGGTGGCGGGAAGGTCGTCCGATTCGATCTGCAGCGCAAGGCCGAATCCCTCGGCGCCGAAGTCGTATTGCTGGACGGGCCGGTGGAGATCGACGTGGAGCAATTGGCACGGGACGCGGTGGCGCGCGGGGCCGACCTGCTCGGTGTCGCGGGAGGTGACGGCACCCAGGCCCTCGTCGCCGGAGTCGCGGCCGAGGCGGGCGTACCCTTCCTGGTCATCAGTGCCGGCACCCGAAACCATTTCGCTCTCGATCTCGGGCTCGACCGCCAGGACCCCGCCCGGTGTCTCGACGCGCTGCGCGACGGCGTCGAATTCCATGTCGACCTCTGTCACATCAACGGTCGGCCGTTCGTCAACAACGCGTCGTTCGGCATCTACGCCGAGGTGGTCCAGAGTCCGCAGTATCGAGATGACAAGACACGCACGGTGTTACGCATGCTTCCCGACCTCCTGGGGAGAGGGACGAGGTCGGGTCTGCGGGCCGTCATCGGCAGCGAGACCGTCGCCGATCCACAGGCCGTCCTCGTCAGCAACGGCCCCTATGCCACCAACGACGTGGCCGGGCTCGGTCGCCGCACCCGCATCGACGAGGGACGGCTCGGGGTCGTCACCGTCTCGGTGTCCGACACCCGGCAGGCCGTCGGCCTCCTGCGGCGCACCCACGACCGCGGACTCGTCCAGCGCATCGCCACCGAGGTGACCGTCGACGCCGACGCCGAGGTCATCCCGGTCGGGGTCGACGGCGAATCGCTCCAGCTCACGACGCCGGTGCTATGCACGATCACGCCCGGTGCGCTGCGCGTCCGCGTCCCACGGCACCGCCCCGAGACCCGGATCGCGCCACCGCAACTGGACTGGCTCCAGCTGTGGTACCTGGCGTGGAAACCACACCGGGCCTCGTAGACCACGCCTCGGACGGCCGAGTCTCAGCCCCGCAGCAGGCCCTTGGCGACGTGGGTCACCTGGATCTCGTTGCTGCCGGCGTAGATCATCAGCGACTTGGCGTCGCGCGCAAGCTGTTCCACGCGATACTCGGCCATGTAGCCGTTGCCGCCGAACAACTGCACCGCCTCCATCGCGACGTCGGTGGCCGCCTTCGACGAGTAGAGCTTCATCGCCGACGCCTCGGACAAGCTCAGCGGCTTGCCCGCCTTGCCCCGCTCGAGGGCACTGAAGAGCATGTTCTGGACGTTGATGCGCGCGACCTCCATCTCGGCGAGCTTGAGCTGGATGAGCTGGAACTGTGCGATCTCCTGGCCCCACAGCTTGCGGTTCTTCGCATAGTCGATCGAAAGCCGTTGCGCCTCGTTGATGATGCCCAGCGAGAGGGCGGCGATCCCGACCCGCTCCGCGGTGAAACCGGCCTTGGCGCCTTCGGATCCGCGCGCGTCCGAACCGGTGTCCTCGGTCTCGCCGAGCAGGCGGTCCTTGCCGACGCGCACGTTGTCGAAGAACAGCTCGCCCGTCGGCGAACTCATCATGCCCATCTTCTTGAACGGCTTGCCCTGGGTCAGTCCCGGCATCCCCTTGTCGAGGACGAACGACAGGACCTTGCGGTCCCGCATCGGGGTGCCGCTGCCGTCGTCGAGCTTGGCGAACACGACGATGGTGTCGGCGTACGGACCGTTGGTGATGAAGGTCTTCTGTCCGTTGAGGATGTAGTCGTCACCATCGCGACGGACCGTCGTCTTCATGCCGCCCAGCGCGTCCGATCCGGAGTCGGGTTCGGTGATCGCCCAGGCGCCGACCTTCTCCATCGTGACCAGTTCGGGCAGCCACCGCTTCTTCTGGGCGAGCGTGCCCTTGCCGCGGATGGTCGAGGCGGTCAGGCCCATGCTCACGCCCAGGGATGCGACGAGACCGAGACAGACCCCCGCCAGTTCGATGTTGACCATCATGAACATCGAGCCGCCCATACCGCCGCCGTCGCCCGAGGGCTTCTTCTTCTCCCCGTTGGCCTCGGCCTCGAGTTCCTTCTCGAGAGCGTCCTTGGCCATCGCGTCGACACCGAAGCTCGACAGCAGTTTGCGCGTGATGTCGTAGGGCGGCAGCGTGCCGGATTCGAGTTCGTCGAGATGTGGCCGGATCTCCTTGTCGATGAACGCCCGCAGGGCGTCCCGAACCATCAGATCTTCTTCGGACCACTCGAACATCGTTACACTCCCAGACCGGTGTCCGCGCAGCGGCGAACACGTTTCAGTTTTGTCGCCCCCAACTGTGTCAGGAGTCACTGCCGATGTCTAGGTACGTGGTAGCGGATCTGTTCCTACCGAGCATCGGTGCAGGTGTAGAGGGTGGCCGGGCGTACGTCATGCTCGAAGAACCGGCTCGCGTCGGAACACAGCAAAGCCTGCGCCACCGGCATCGCCACCACCAGACAGCGGTCGCGTGGCCCAGCCTGCCCGCTACGCCAGGAGTGGACGCGGTCGACGAAATCCACGACGCTCTCGCCACCGTGTGGCCGGGCACGAGGGTCGGTGAACCACGCGCCGAGTTCGACGGGATCGACCTCCTCTGGGGACAACCCCGCCCACCCACCGACGTCCAGCGTCCGCAGCGCGTCGTCGACGACGACTGTTCCTGCCGCCCCCAGCAACGCGGCGGTCTCTCGGGTTGCCGTCTCCGGTCCGCAGGTGTCGACCGCCCGGGTCATCGACGCGGCGAGCCCGAGAACGGAGCTGCGACCACGGTCTCCCAGAACAGCATCACCGCCGAATCGCACCGACCGGTTGGGGCCGGTGCGACCGGCGGTGATGATCTGCATGCGGCCGGGGCCGTCAGCCCTGCGCGGCGCCGACCGACCGGTTGTCGGTGGATGTCGACGACCGGGCCAGGGCGCCCAGCAGGAGCGCGAAGGTGACCGTCAGAACGGTCCACAAAATGACCTGGTTGGTGATGGCGTAGACGCGGAAGTCGCCAATCACGTCGCCCGGGAAGCCGGGGAAGACGATCTGGCCCGCATCGTTGCGGACGGGTTCGGGGACCTCGCTGTACGACGGCAGCAGGGCGATGGTGATCGCGATCGCCACGAGGTAGGCGATCGTTCCCGCGATCGAGGACACCAGTCCACCGATACGCGGCCGCAGCCACAACGCCAACACCACCGCCGCGATGGCGAGCACCACCGAGGCGACGGTGATCGTCAGGAAGGCACCGGTCCGCTCACCGATGGTGTCGTCGTCGCCCACGGCGGGCGGATTCGCCGGATAGGCGAAGAACGGCACGCCGAACACCGCGACGAAGCCGATCGCACCGAGCGATCCCGCCACCGAACGAGGATCCATGAACGGGTAGCGCTTTCCGAGATAGCTCCACAGCACCGTGAAGGCGACCGCGAGGAACGCGCCCATGCACAGGGCGAAGACGAGGTTGCCGACACCGGCGCCGAGGTTCTCCTGCATGGCGCGGCTGACGACCTCACCACCTTCGCCGTGGGAGTGACCGCCGGGTTCGGCAGCGTGGGCGAGAGCCTCCTCGGCTTCGGACCGCTGGCCCTCGTAGTCGATGGCCTTGCCGACGACGGGTTCGAGGTGGAACCGGGCGAACACGAACGAGACGATGCCGGCGATCAGTCCTGCCAGCAGGCCCGCGCCGATGAACTTCTTCTCCATATGGAGTTGACTCCTGAGTCGGACGTGGTCGGTTCAGGCCGACTCAGTGGCAGGGGAAGCCGAGGAAGTGGCGGGCGTCGTGGACGAACTCGTGCACGTGGGTGTCGGAGCCGAAGACCGACACGACGCCCTGGTCGTAGCCGAGGAAGTAGTAGGCGAGACCGGCCAGGAGCACGGTCAGGCTGAGCCAGAGGGCGGCACTGGCGACCGACAGGTTCGGCACGGCCAGGGCACGGGCCGGGGCGACCGGTGATGCCGCCTCGGTACGGGGAGCTGTCATGGTGGGTCCTTTCGCCGATCTCGCGTCGGAGAGTTCACGGGTGGTGGTGCACGCCGGCACGGCATCCTGACTCACGCATGCCCCGTCACGTCGACCGTGTCGATCTGGGCTGCGTTCACAGTGGCGCGACCGTTCCGGACTCTCACCGGATTCCCCGCACAGGCGTGGGATGACTCTATACCGCGTTCTGTCGTACGCGTGAGACATAGTGGAGAGATGCCCCGCGCTTCGGTGCTCGACCGCTTCACCGCCCCCACCCGACGGTGGTTCTCCGGCGCCTTCACCGCTCCCACCGCCGCGCAGAAGGGTGCGTGGACGTCGATCGCCGACGGCTCGCACACCTTGGTCATCGCCCCCACCGGATCGGGCAAGACCCTCGCCGCGTTCCTGTGGGCCCTCGACCGCCTCGCCGCCGACGCCGGCAACCGTCCCGCGGGCACCAAGGTCGTCTACATCTCGCCGTTGAAGGCGCTGGCCGTCGACGTCGAGCGCAACCTGCGCGCACCGCTGACCGGCATCACCCGGGCGGCCCAGGAACTGAACCTTCCGGAGCCCAACATCACCGTGGGCGTGCGGTCGGGCGACACCTCCGCCGCCGATCGGCGTGCGCTGGTCAAAACCCCACCCGACATCCTCATCACGACCCCCGAGTCGCTGTACCTGATGCTCACCTCGGCCGCGCGGGAGAGTCTCACCGGCGTGGAGGCGATCATCGTCGACGAGGTCCACGCGGTCGCCGCGACCAAACGAGGTACCCATCTCGCGCTGACCCTCGAGCGCCTCGACGAACTGCTGGACAAACCCGCCCAGCGGATCGGCCTCTCGGCGACAGTCCGCCCGCCCGAGGTGGTCGCGGGGTTCCTGTCCGGCGCCGCGCCGTGCCAGGTGGTCAAACCCAAGGCCGACAAGACATTCGACCTGCGCGTCGACGTCCCCGTCGAGGACATGGCCAACATCCCGCCGCCGGTGTCCGATGCCGATCCCGCGGCGCTGGACGACGCATTCTCGCCGACTGCCGGCTCGTTGTGGCCGTACGTCGAGGCCTCGATCGTCGACCAGATCGAGGCGAACCGCGCGACGATCGTCTTCGCCAACTCCCGACGCCTCGCCGAGAAACTCACCGCTCGGCTCAACGAGATCCACGCCGAGCGCCACGGCGAGCCTGCCGAACCGACCGGCAATCCGTCGGTCGCGGGCGGCGCCCCGGCGTTCGTGATGGGCAGCGGCGCGAGCTCCGGCGCCGAGCCGGTTCTCGCCCGCGCCCATCACGGCTCGGTCAGCAAGGAGCAGCGCGCCCAGATCGAGGACGACCTGAAGGCCGGCCGCCTCTCGTGTGTGGTGGCCACCAGCTCACTCGAACTCGGCATCGACATGGGTGCGGTCGATCTCGTCATCCAGGTGGAGTCCCCGCCGTCGGTGGCGAGTGGACTGCAGCGGATCGGCCGCGCCGGGCACCAGGTCGGCGAGATCAGCCAGGGCATCCTCTACCCCAAGCACCGCACCGATCTGCTGCACTGCACGGTGACGGTGGGCCGGATGCTCGACGGCGCGATCGAGGAGATCAAGGTCCCGCAGAATCCGCTCGACATCCTCGCCCAGCAGACCATCGCGGCGGCCGCGGTCGACGACCTCGAGGTCGATCACTGGTACGAGGTCGTCCGGCGCGCGGCGCCCTACCGCGAACTGGGCCGGGGCGTCTTCGACGCGACCCTCGACCTGATCGCGGGCCGCTTCCCGTCCGACGAGTTCGCCGAACTGCGCCCCCGGGTGAACTGGGACCGCGACGCCGGAGTCATCACCGGCCGGCGCGGCGCCCAGCGGCTCGCCGTCACCTCGGGCGGGTCCATACCCGACCGCGGCCTCTTCGGCGTGTTCATGGTCGGCGAGAAGGCCACTCGCGTAGGCGAACTCGACGAGGAGATGGTCTACGAGTCCCGGGTCGGCGACGTGTTCGCGCTGGGCGCCACCAGCTGGCGGATCGAGGACATCACCCACGACCGCGTACTCGTCTCCCCCGCGTTCGGTCAACCGGGCCGGCTGCCGTTCTGGATCGGTGACGCGATCGGACGCCCCGCCGAACTGGGCGCCGCGATCGGCGCCTTCACCCAGTCGATCGCCGATCCCGGGAAGCTCGACGACCAGGCAGACCGGCTCGGCCTCACCGACAACGCCCGCAGCAACCTCGCGACACTCATCGCCGAGCAGCGCGAGGCGACCGGACACCTGCCCACCGACCGCACGCTGGTCGTCGAGAGGTTCCGCGACGAACTCGGCGACTGGCGGGTGATCCTCCACTCCCCCTACGGCTTACGTGTGCACGCCCCCTGGGCGAGTGCCATCTCGCAGCGCCTGCTGGAGACCCTCGGCATCGAGGGCGCCACCACCGCCTCCGACGACGGCATCATCCTGCGAATGCCCGACACCGACGACGCCCCACCCGGAGCCGATGTGTTCCTCCTCGACCCCGATGAGGTCGAGCAACTCGTGACCGACGGTCTGGCCGACTCGTCGATGTTCGCGTCCCGTTTCCGCGAATGCGCCGCCCGCGCCCTGCTCTTGCCGCGCCGAGATCCGGGCCGGCGCGCCCCGTTGTGGCAACAGCGCCAGCGCAGCGCCCAACTGCTCTCCGTCGCATCCAAATTCCCCGACTTCCCGATCGTGCTCGAAGCCGTCCGCGAATGCCTGCAGGACGTCTACGACCTCCCCGCCCTGCTCGATCTGCTGACCCGCATCCGCACGCGCCGGATCCGGGTGGTGGAGACCGAGACCCAGAGCCCGTCTCCCTTCGCCGCGTCGCTGCTGTTCGGGTACGTGGGAGCCTTCATGTACGCCGACGACGCGCCGCTCGCCGAGCGCCGCGCGGCCGCCCTCTCCCTCGACACCAGCCTGCTGGCCCAGTTGCTCGGGCGCGTCGACCTGCGCGAGCTCCTCGATCCGGCGGTCATCGCCGACGTGATCGCCCGGCTCCAACGCCTGTCCCCCGAGCGTCAGGCGCGCGACGCCGAGGACATCGTCGACCTGCTGCGATGGCTGGGCCCGCTCACCACCGAGGAGGTCGCGGCCCGGTATCGCGGCGACGAGCCGGCCGCCGACCTGCTCACCGAGTTGCACCGGGTCGGGCAGATCATCTCGGTCAACCACAACGCACGTGCGCTGTGGGCGGCCATCGACGACACCGCCCGCCTCCGTGACGCCCTCGGGGTGCCCGCACCTCTCGGCATCCCGGCGGCCTATCTCGAGGAGGTGCCCGACCCCGTCGGAGACCTCATCGGCCGGTACGCCCGCACCCATGGCCCGTTCACCGTGCCCGAGGCCTCCGCGGCTCTGGGTATCGCGACCGGGGTCGTGCGCGACACCCTCAACCGTCTCGCATCGGAGCGACGCGTCGTCGAGGGTGATTTCCTGCCGGAGAGCGGCGAGGCCACACCTCGCGAGGGCCAGTGGTGTCACAGCGACGTGCTGGGTCAGATCCGACGCGGTTCCCTGGCGGCGAGCCGCGCCGAGGTGGCTCCCGTCGGTACCGACGTCCTCACCCGATTCCTCCTCGACTGGCAGCACGCGTCGTCGGGCACCCAGCTCCGGGGTGTCGACGGAGTGGCGACGGTCATCGACCAGCTGGCCGGGTTCCCGCTGCCGGCGTCCGCGTGGGAGTCCCTAGTACTGCCGGCCCGGGTGTCCGATTACGCAGCGCCGATGCTCGACGAACTTCTCAGCGCCGGTGAGGTCATCTGGTCCGGACACGGCCGCATCGGGAACTCCGACGGCTGGGTGGCGCTGCATCCCGCGGACGTCGCCGTCCTGACGCTGCCCGACCCCGACGAGATCGACACCACCCCGGTCCACGACGGGGTCACCGCCGCACTCGAACCCGGTGGTGCCCTGCGGTTCCCACAGATCGCCGCCGACATCAGCACCGGCACCACCACGCCGGCCGCCGACATCGAGAGCGCCCTGTGGGACCTCGTGTGGGCGGGGCGGGTCAGCAACGACAGCTTCGCGCCCGTCCGAGCCCTGCTGCAACCGCGGCGCAGCCCGTCCGCACCGCGCTCGGCGCCCGCGCATCGGGCACGCGGACGCGCACCCCGGCTCCGGGCCGGCCGCCTGTCGGCCCGGTACCTCACCGAACACTCCGTCGCTCCCCCGGTGTCGCCGACGGCGAGTGGCCGCTGGTTCGCCCTCGACCACCCATCCACCGAGCCGACCATCGCCACACAGGGCCTCTGCGATCAGTTGCTCACCCGATACGGCGTGATCACGCGCGGCAGCGTCGTCTCGGAGGAGGTCACCGGCGGCTTCGCGCGGGTCTACAAGGCGCTCACCGTCTTCGAGGACAACGGACACGTTCGTCGCGGTTATTACGTCGACGGCCTCGGCGGGGCGCAGTTCGCCTCGCCGGCCACGGTCGACGAATTGCGCCGGCACGCGCTGCCCGATCGCAAAGCGCCCCGCGAGGCAACCGTGCTGGCCGCGACGGACCCGGCCAATCCCTACGGGGCGGCGCTCGAGTGGCCGGCGTCTCGCGACACCGAGGCCGGTCACCGCCCGGGCCGCAAACCGGGGGCGCTCGTGGTCATCGTCGACGGTGACGTGGTGTGTTTCGTCGAACGCGGCGGCAAGACGCTGCTGACGTTCAGCGACTCGATCCCGCGGCTGGAGTCGGCCGCGGGCGCGCTGGTCGCACTGGTCCGGAAGGGCCGGATCGCACGTCTGACGATCGACCACATCGACTCGGAACCCGTGCGCGCCACCGACTTCGGCAGGGTGCTCGTCGAAGCGGGATTCTCGACGACCCCGCGCGGCATCCGGCTGCGTTTCGGTGATCATGCCTGAGGCGGACCATGCCTGAGGGCGACACCGTCTTCGCCGCCGCCGCACGACTGCGGGCGGGGCTCGCGGGACGGGTGCTCGAGTCGTCGGACTTCCGCATCCCGTCGCTGGCCACCGCGGACCTCTCCGGACGCGAGGTCCTCGCGGTGCGATCGGTGGGCAAGCACCTGCTGATCGACGTCGCCGAGAGCGGTCCGGGTGTCGGCGACACCCTGAGCATCCACTCGCATCTGAAGATGGAGGGCGCCTGGCACGTGCACCCGCGGGGGCAACGGTGGCGCCGCCCGGCCTACCAGGCCCGCGTCGTCTTGCGCACCGCCGACCATGAGGCGGTCGGTTTCGACCTCGGCGTACTGGAACTGCTCGCCGACCCCGACGCCGCGCTCGCCTACCTCGGCCCCGACCTGCTCGCCGACGACTTCGATCGGGAGGAGGCGATCCGACGCCTCGGTTCCGACCCGGACGCGACGATCGGTGCGGCCTTGCTCGACCAGCGGCTGATCGCGGGAATCGGCAACGTCTTCCGCAGCGAGATCTGTTTCCTGCGGCGAGTCCTGCCGACCCGGCCGGTCGGCGAGGTCGACCTCGGGCCGGTCGTGGACCTCAGCCGACGCCTGCTGTGGGCGAACCGGATGCGGTGGGCTCGTACCACCACGGGCAACACGTCGCCGAATGCGCGGATGTGGGTCTATGGACGCCACGGGCGGCTGTGCCGGCGCTGCGCCACCCCGGTGAAGCGGGGCGAACTCGAATCCCCCGGCGGCGAACGATCCGTCTACTGGTGTCCACGGTGCCAGGTGTGATCCGACCGAGGCCCCCTCACACGGGGTAGCGCTCCGGTTCGGGCCCGAACTCGAAGCGGCGGGCGGTGATCGAGTCGACCGCGATCTCCACGTAGTTGTACTTCATCGTGGCGATCCACGGGCGCAGCGGCAGCTGGTCGGCCGCCTCGATCTCGTGGAGCGACACCAGGATCCGCGCCGTCCCCTTGGCAACGACACTCCACCCGTCGGTCTCGGTGTGTCCGTCGGCCTCGAACGCCACCCGGGAATTCACAGCCAGCTCCGACAATTTCGTGCCCTCGCCGGACCGCAGCAGGATGCGGCCGTCGTGCGCATGGAAGTTCACCGGGAAGATGTCGGGTTGACCGTTGACGGCCAATGCGATCCGACCGAGCTCGGTTCCTCCCAACAGGTCCCAGGCCTGGTCGGTGGTGAGTACCCGTACCGATTCGTCGACCATGATCTCGTCTCCTTCTTCCCCCACCCCGATCGTGCCGCGGCATCAGGGGGCGGAGACAGAGGCCAACGTCCCGACTCGACCGGAGCCACCGTCATTTCGGAACGGGCACCGGCTCCAGGATCTCGGCCCGGGCCTCGGGGGCCGCGGCGCGCAGGGCGTCGGCGGAGTCGTCGTCGGGTTGCTGCTGCGAGGCCACCTCGGCCTCCACGCGCGCGACGTAGGTCGCCACCTCGAAGTCGCGTTGCTCGGTGGTCCAGCCGAGGAGGGGCGCCAGCAGGTCGGCGACCTCGTCGGCGCAGTCGACGCCACGATGGGAGTATTCGATGGCGATGCGGGTCCGCCGGGCGAGGACGTCCTCGAGGTGCAGCGCCGCCTCGTCGACCGCGGCGTACACCACCTCCACGCGCAGATACTGCGGCGCCGCGGCCAGCGGTTGCAGCAGGCTCTTGTCGCCGTCGGCGTAGTACAGCACGTCGTCGATCAGCGAGCCGTAGCGGTTCAGCAACCGGCGAATCCGGTACGGGTGCAACCCGTATCGGCGTCCGAGGTGCTCGCACTGGTTGATGAGCGCGAAGTAACCGTCCGCCCCGAGCAGCGGGACGCGTTCGGTGATCGACGGCGCCACCCGGGTGGGAATGAAGTCGTCGCACGCGTCGACGGCGTCGGCGGCCATCACCCGGTAGGTGGTGTACTTGCCGCCGGCGATCGACACGAGTCCGGGCGCGACGGTCGCGACCGCGTGTTCCCGGGACAGCTTCGAGGTGTCGTCGTCCTCCCCGGCCAACAGCGGCCGGAGGCCGGCGTAGACGCCTTCGATGTCGTCGTGGTTGAGCTTGGTGACCAGGACCTCATTGACGCGTTCGAGGATGTAGTCGATGTCGGCGCGGGTGGCGGCCGGATGCGCGAGGTCGAGGTTCCAGTCGGTGTCGGTGGTGCCGATGATCCAGTGCGTCTCCCACGGGATGACGAACAGCACCGAGTTGGCGGTGCGCAGGATGATCGCGGTCTCGCTGACGATCCGGTCGCGCGGCACCACGATGTGCACCCCCTTCGACGCCCGGACCTTGAAGTGCCCGCGCTGCTTGGACAGTGCCTGCACCTCGTCGGTCCACACGCCCGCGGCGTTGATCACGCAGTGGGCTCGGATCTCGGTCACGTCGCCGTTCTCGGTGTCGCGGACCCGGACTCCGAGCACCCGGTCGGATTCGCGCAGGAATCCGGTGACCTGGGTCGAGGTCCGGATGACCGCACCGTAATTGGCCGCTGTGCGGGCGACCGTGAGGCTGTGCCGCGCGTCGTCGACGACGGTGTCGTAGTACCGGATCCCGCCGATGAGCGAGCTGCGCTTGAGTGCCGGGGCCACGCGCAGGGCACCCGATCGGGTGACATGACGCTGTCCGGGAACGGACTTGGCGCCGCCCATCCGGTCGTAGAGGAAGATGCCGGCTCCGACATACGGCCGCTCCCACACCCGTTGCGTGAGCGGATACAGGAACGGCAACGGCTTGACCAGATGTGGCGCGAGGAACCGGAGCGACAACTCGCGTTCGCGTAGAGCCTCACGCACGAGGCCGAATTCGAGCTGCTCGAGATAGCGGAGGCCACCGTGGAACATCTTCGACGACCGGCTCGACGTGCCCGAGGCGATGTCGCGCGCCTCCACGAGCGCCACCCGCAGGCCGCGCGTCGCCGCGTCGAGTGCGGCGCCGACGCCCACCACGCCGCCGCCGATGACCACGACGTCGAACTGCTCCTCCCCGAATCTCCGCCACGCCTCGGCGCGGTAGAGGGGCCCCATGTCGGCCGGCCGGTCCGGGTTGAACTCGGTGTTCATGGTTGCCGAGCCTAATTGATCTCGGCGAGTCGGACAGCGTGCGACACTGTCCGGCGTGGGTAGGTCAGGCAAATACGTGGCGGCGATCGACCAGGGCACCACCTCGACCCGGGCGATGATCTTCGATCACAAGGGGCGCGTCGTCGGCGTCGAGCAGCTCGAACACGAACAGATCTTCCCGCGCGCGGGCTGGGTCGAGCACGACGCCGCCGAGATCTGGCGTAACACCCGGCGCGTCGGCGCCGCTGCCCTCGCGTCGGCCGAACTGACCGCGAAGGACATCGTCGCCTGCGGCCTCACCAATCAGCGCGAGACCACCGTGATCTGGGAGCGCGACACCGGCAAGCCGGTGCACAACGCCATCGTGTGGCAGGACACGCGAACCGATGATCTGTGCACCGAGCTCGCCGGAGATGTCGGCATGGACCGGTTCCGCGATCGCTCCGGCCTGCCGTTGTCGACCTACTTCGCCGGCCCCAAGGCCCGCTGGCTGCTCGACTCCGTGGACGGCCTCCGCGAACGCGCCGAGAACGGCGAGTTGTGCTTCGGCACAATGGATTCCTGGATGGCGTGGAACATGACCGGCGGCGTGGACGGGGGTCAGCACGTCACCGACGTCACGAATGCCTCCCGGACGATGCTGATGGACCTGCGCACCCAGCAGTGGGATGCCGAGATCTGCGCCGACATGGGCATACCGATGGCCATGCTGCCCGAGATCCGAAGCTCCTCAGGCGACTTCGGGGCGCTCCGCGGCAACGGCCCGCTGCCCGGCGTGCCCCTGGCGGGCATCCTCGGCGACCAGCAGGCGGCGACGTTCGGCCAGGCCTGTCTGGAGCCCGGTGAGGCGAAGAACACCTATGGCACCGGGAACTTCCTGCTCCTCAACACCGGCACGGAACCGGTGTTCAGTGAGCACGGCCTGCTCACCACCGTCTGCTACCGCATCGGCGACCAGCCCGCGCGATATGCCCTCGAGGGCTCGATCGCGGTGACCGGTTCGCTCATCCAGTGGTTGCGGGACAACCTCGGACTGATCCCGCAGGCGTCCGACGTCGAGAAACTGGCGGCCGGCGCCGACGACAACGGCGGCGTCTACTTCGTGCCGGCGTTCTCCGGACTCTTCGCGCCGCGCTGGCGCCCCGATGCCCGCGGCGTCATCGTGGGTCTCACCCGGTTCGCCGACAAGTGCCACATCGCCCGAGCCGCATTGGAAGCCAGCGCCTTTCAGACGCGGGAGGTCATCGAGGCGATGCAGGCCGACTCCGGGGTCGAACTGTCGACGCTCAAAGTCGACGGCGGAATGGTCGTGAACGAACTGCTCATGCAGTTCCAGGCCGACATCCTCGACGTACCCGTCGTGCGGCCGGTCGTGAACGAGACGACCGCTCTGGGCGCGGCCTATGCGGCCGGCCTGGCCGTCGGTTTCTGGGAGAGCGAGGACGACATCCGCGCCAACTGGGCCGAAGACCGCCGGTGGGAGCCCCGGATGGCCGCCGACAACCGCGACCGCCTCTACGCGGGATGGAACCGGGCCGTCGAGCACAGCTTCGGCCTGACCTGACCGGCGCGACGGCGCCGCCGCCTCACATCACGTGGTCGGCGAGGATGGCGACCACACCGGCGGTGCCGCCGAGCGCCGCGGCGGCCTCATAGGCCGATTCGCGGAGCGCATCGCGCAGCGACTCACCAGCGGCGGGCGTCGACATCGCGGCCACCAGGCAGTCGACGGCGCGGGCGCGGCGGAAGCTGTCGCGCTGAGCGTCCACGTCGCCACGACGCTGATGCGCGAAGGCGTCGAAGTCGTGCTGTGCCGCGACGAGCCGCAGACGTGCGATCCCGGCCGTCGACGCACCGCCCTGCCGCCGCCACTGGCTGGTGGCCTCCCGGATCTCGGGCGTCGAGACCGCCGTGACGTCAAGGACGGTCGCGACGATCAGGTGCAGACACGCCGTGAGGTCCTCGTCGGGCACCGAGTCGACGAGGCGGGCGACGCCGCCCGGTAACCGGTCGACACGCTTCAGCCCGGCGTTCACACGGTCTCCGGTCTCGACGTGGCCGAACCGCCCGACGGTGCATCGGTGTCGTCCGAGACCTCCTGCGCCGCACCGTCGACGGGGGTCCGAGAGACGGCGTCGCCGGGTGCCGCGGGCCGCAGGGACAAGGCCTGATCGGGCCCGGCCGGCGCGGCATCGTCGACCGCCGGGAAGGCCTGCCGGATCCAGTCGCCGATGACGGGCGGCCCGACGAGCGGCATGTCGCCGACGAGCTGCGCGCCGTGTTCCCGAGTGTGCAGGTACGGCGCGGCCCGGTGGCTGTCGTCGTCGGCGCCGGGCCGCCGTCCGCCGCTCGGGGCCCCGGCGAGCGGCATCCCCGTCGGGCGCTGGGCAACCGGCCCGGCGGTGGCGGGAGTCGCCGGCGTCGGTGAGCCGCCGGCGCCCGGGGTCGGCGTCGGCGCCGATGCGGGTGGGAGCAAGCCGGGGGCGGGCATCGCGACCGGGATCCCGGGGCCTCCACTCGCCGGCGCACCGGCACCGGAACCGGGTCCGTTGTTATCACCGATCCCGTCAGCGCCTCCCGACCGGTGCGTTCCCGGAGCCGCGGCACCGCGGGTCGTCGACTCGGGCGTCGCCCGACCACCACGCACCAACCCGTCGGGGCCGTCTGTGTTGCCACGACCGGATGGTCCGCCGCCCGGACCCGCAGGCCCTGGCGGCGTCGACGACGCACCGGGTCCGCCGCCACCGGGTGGTGGACCGCCCGCAGCGACCGGCACCGGCCCGGCGGTCGGAGTGGCACGCCCGAAGTCGCCGGCGTCGACGGTGTTGGCAGCCTGACCGCGGGGAGCGTCCGGCCCGGAGCCCGCGGCCCCGGAACCGCCTGCGGTCGGCCCGCCGCCGAGTCCTGCGGTCACCCCGTTCGCCCCGGACGGGTCGTTCGGCAGGGAGCGCTGCAGCCCGATCATCGGCGAGGAGTAGGCGCCCGTCATCGCCCGGTCGACCTCGTGCCGGACCGCCGGCGCGTCCTCGGGATTGTCACGGATGTGCTGCTGCAGCTCACGCAACCGCCCCTCCTGACCGCGAGCCGACCCGAGGATGCCCGTCGCGCCGGACAGCGCATCACCGATCTGGCCGGCGGTCTCCGAGGTCGTCGCCAGATCGGCCGACAGCGACCGGCCCGCCTCCAGCGCCGCGTCGGAAGCCTGACCGAGCATGCCGTCGCCGAACATCGCGTGCATCCGTTCGGCCGCGCGGCGGACGGACTCGATCGCCTGCAGGATCGTGTTCACGTCACCGCCGGCACGGCCGGGTTCCATCGTGCTCAGGACGTGGAGGATCTCGTCGATGCTCATGCCCGCCCACTGCGTGCGACCGCGAGCGAACGCGCGGTCGTTGCGACTGCCGTAGGTGTTGTAGGACTGCTGCGGCGAGCTCACGACACCCCCTTGGTCGCCGGCCGGGACGAACGAATTCGTCCGACCCTACCGTGACGACGCAGCAGGCGGCGCACACCGGCACCGGCTGTGCACAGTGGGCGGGCGGCGCTCAGTCCAGGTCGTCGTGCCGAACAAGCTGCCGCGCCGCCTCGGTGATGGACCCGGTCAGCGACGGGTACACCGAGAACGTCTGGGCCAGGTCGCCGACGGTGAGCTTGTTCTGCACCGCGAGGGCGATGGGCAGGATCAGTTCGGAGGCGTTCGGTGCCACCACGACGCCGCCGATGACCACGCCGGTGGCCGGCCGGCAGAAGATCTTTACGAACCCCCGGCGCAGACCGCTCATCTTGGCGCGCGGGTTGGTGGCCAGCGGCAGCATCACGGTGCGCGCCGGGTACTCACCGGTGTCGATGGCGTTCTGCGACACCCCCACCGTGGCGATCTCCGGACGCGTGAAGATCGCGGACGCAACGGTTTTCAGCTTGATCGGGCTCACGCCCTCGCCGAGTGCGTGGTACATCGCGATGCGGCCCTGCATGGCGGCCACCGATGCCAGCGGGAACAGCCCGGTGCAGTCGCCGGCCGCATAGATCCCCGCGACCGACGTGCGGGACACCCGGTCGACCTCGATGTAACCGCCCTTGCCGACCGCGACCCCGGCACGATCGAGTCCGAGATCGGTGGTGTTGGGGACCGAACCGACGGTCATCAGCACGTGACTGCCGGTCACGGTCGAGCCGTCGGCCAGATGCGCGGTGACCGAATCGCCGTGCCGCTCGACCTTGTCGGCGCGGGCGTGCTTGACCAGTTCGACGCCGCGTTCGGCGAGTGCGTCCTCGAGCACCAGCGCGGCGTCCTCGTCCTCGTGCGGGAGGACCCGGTCGCGGCTCGACACGAGCGTCACCTTGACGCCCAGTTCGGTGTAGGCGTGGACGAACTCGGCGCCGGTGACGCCGGAACCGATGACGACGAGGTGTTCGGGCAGCTCCTCGAGGTCGTACAGCTGACGCCAGGTGAGGATGCGCTCGCCGTCGGGCTGGGCGTCGGGCAGCACGCGGGGCGAGGCGCCGGTCGCCAGCAGGACCACATCGCCGTCGTAGCGTTCGGTGGTTCCGTCGGCGAGGGTCGCGACGACGGTGTGCGTCGAGACGCCGACCTGCCGCTCGTCGAGAACTGCGGTACCGGAAACAAGCGTCACGCCTTCGCTGATGAGTCGTGAGCGGATGTCCGCGGACTGGGCGAACGCGAGGTCGCGGACCCGCTGGTGGATCTGCGGCAATGTGACGGAGGTGTCGTCGGTCTTGATGTTGATACCCAGATCGACGGCGCGACGGACCTCGGTGCGGATGCCGGTGGACGCGATGAACGTCTTGGACGGGACGCAGTCCCACAACACGCAGGCACCGCCGATCCCGTCCGAATCGATCACCGTGATGTCGGCCCCGTAGGCGGCCGCCGCGAGCGCCGCCTCGTAACCCGCGGGTCCGCCGCCGATGATGACGATCCTGGTCACTGTGACTCCTGTTCTCCACGCCGGCTCGCCGCGTCCTTCGTGGGGAAGCTGCGCCCGGCTGTGTGTCGTGGCTCGACGGGAACGCGGGGTGACACGCTCCTCGGGTCGCGCGAGACGGTCGACCCCGTTCGCGCCGCCTACCAAACTAGTCGGGCGGGTCCGTCGTTGTGAACGTGGTCGCACACCGGAGCCGGGCCACGGTGTCGCCTTCCGGACTCGGCGGAGACCATCTAGGCTCCATCCGTGCCCATCTATGCCGCCTATGGATCCAACATGCATCCCGAGCAGATGGCCGAGCGCGCGCCGCACTCCCCGATGTCGGGCACCGGATGGCTCCCCGGCTGGCGTCTGACGTTCGGCGGCGGCGACATCGGGTGGGAGGGGTCCCTGGCCACGGTCACCGAGGACCGCGACGACCCCGACGCCCGGGTGTTCGTGGTTCTCTACGACGTCACCACCGAGGACGAGGATCTGCTCGACCGGTGGGAGGGTTCCGAGCTCGGCATCCACCGCAAGATCCGCGCCCGCGTCGACACCGCCGACGGCCCGGTACTGGCCTGGTTGTACGTCCTCGACGCCTTCGAGGGCGGGTTGCCCTCGGCGCGCTACCTCGGCGTCATGGCCGAGGCCGCGGAGATCGCCGGCGCACCCGCGGAGTATGTGCAAGACCTCCGGTTGCGCGAGTCGCGCAATGTCGGACCCGGGCCGGGGCCCGCGGAATAGAACGAGATGTCCTAGCCGGCGGCGCTGGTCGCGTTCAGCACGATCCCGGCGAGCGCGCGCACACCGATGGCGAGGGCACGTTCGTCGAGATCGAAGTTGGGCGCGTGCAGATCGACCTGCGGTCCGAATCCGTCCCACACGCCGAGGCGGGCCATCGCTCCCGGGACGTGTTCGAGATACCAGGAGAAGTCCTCGCCGCCGGGTGACTGCGGGGTGTCCGCGATCGCCTTGGACCCGATCGCGGCGACGGACCGTTCGAACATCCCGACCGCGACCTCGTCGTTGACGACCGGCGGCACCCCGCGGAAGTACGAGAGGTCGTACCGGACGCCGAGCGGTGCCAGCAGCTCGCCGACGACGCTGCGGACCAGCGGCTCGAGCTGGGCCCAGGTGGCGTGATCGCCGGTGCGGACCGTGCCGCGCATGCGACCTTCCTGCGGGATGGCGTTGGCGGCGCTGCCGGCGTTCGCCGCGCCCCACACCATCACCGTGCCCGAACGCGGGTCGATCCGTCGCGACAGCACCCCGGGCAGGCCGGTGATCACCGTGCCCATCGCGTAGATGAGATCCCCGGTGAGGTGCGGCCGCGACGTGTGCCCGCCGGCCGAGTGCAGTTGCAGATCGATGTGGTCGGCCGCGGACGTCAACGGGCCGGACCGCAGGCCGACCGTGCCGACCGGCAGGCGAGGGTCGCAGTGCAAGGCGAAGATGCGGCCGAGACCGGTGGTGACGCCCGCCTCGATGGCGTCGAGGGCTCCGCCGGGCATGACCTCCTCGGCGGCCTGGAAGATCAGACGCACGCCGACCGGAAGTGGTTCGGCCGCGGCGAGGAGCTTCGCGACGCCGATCAGGATGGCCGTGTGCGCGTCGTGACCGCACGAGTGCGACGCGCCCTCCACCGCCGAGGTGAACGGCAGGCCGGTGTGTTCGGTCACCGGCAGGGCATCCATGTCCGCGCGCAGCGCGATACGGGGCTCACCGGCGGGACCGAGGTCGCACACCACTCCGGTGCCCAGCGGCAGCCGGCGCGGGGTGAGTCCGGCAGCGGTGAGCTCGCTCATCACCAGCTCGGTGGTGCGGACCTCTTGCCGGGACAGTTCCGGATGCGCATGGATCTGCCGGCGCCACGCGATGAGATCGCCGCCGTGCTCGGCGAGCCAGGCGTCAATGGGATCGTCCGCCGCGGCGAAGTCCGCTCCCGCGGCCGACATCAGTAGACTCCGGGCGGGGTCTGACGTGCGAGGTCGTCGAGCAGGGGGCCACGGAGTCCGCGCTTGATCAGCGCCAGGTTGGGTCCGGCGGTCGCGGAGCGGGCGGCCGCGATCTCGATGGCCCGCTTCACGAGGAGTTCGGCGTCCACGGCCTCGTCGACGATTCCCGCACGCACCGCGTCGTCGGCGCCGTACCGCCGGCTGGTGTACATCGCCTCGGTGGCGGTGCGATCGGTCAGTCGGGTGCGCAGCAACGTCGCCATCCCACGGGTGAACGGCATGGTGAGAGCGGCCTCGGGCAGCGACCAGAAACCGCGTTCGGTGCGCATCAGGACGTGGTCGGTGCACAACGCGAGCATCGCTCCGGCGCCGAAGGCGTGTCCGTTGACGGCGCTGACCGTCGGAACGGGCAGGGTGAGCACCTTCGCGTACAGGGCGTGCACGCGGTCGAGGTAACCGGGCAGCTGGTCGGGAGCGGCGAAGATGTGGTCGGTGTCCAGGCCGTTGGAGAAGAACTTCCCGGTGGCGGTGATCACCAGCGGTCGTGTCGGGTCGGCGACCACCTGGTCCAGCAGTGCATCGACCTCGTCCAACCAGTCGGCCCGGAAGCGGTTCTCCGGATTGGACTCGCTGATCTCCTCACCGCGCGCTCCGAGATGGAGCTCGACGACCTCCCCGTCACCGTTCAGAAATGGCATGTCCCGACCTTATCGCTCCCGGTCTCGTCGCCACCGACCCGATCGGTCGGCGCGCTGCGACGCGCGGCCGTGTGGGCCTGGGAACGGTTTAGGGTTGGCGCATGGAGCCCACCGCCGACCCCGATGCCGCGGCCATCGTCGCCGCGGCCACGATCGCTGCCGAGACCGACGCCGCTACACACGATGTGGCCGTCATCCTCGGGTCGGGATGGTCACCTGCCGCCGACGCCTTCGGGCGGCCCATCCGCTCGTTGCCGATGGCGTCGATCCCGGGATTCGTCCCGCCCAAGGCCGCCGGCCACGGCGGCGTGGTCCACTCCGTCCGGATCGGTGATCGACGAGTCCTGTTGATGCTGGGACGTATTCACGCCTACGAGGGCCACGACCTCGCTCGCGTGGTCCACCCGGTCCGCACCGCAGCCGCGGCCGGTGTCCACACCGTCGTGCTCACCAACGCGGCGGGCGGTCTGCGCGAGGACATGTCGGTCGGGCAACCCGTGCTCATCTCGGATCATCTGAATCTCACGGCCCGCTCCCCGTTGGTCGGGGCCCAGTTCGTCGACCTGGTCGATGCGTATTCACCGCGGCTGCGACAGATCGCGCGCGGCATCGACCCGGGCCTCGCCGATGGGGTCTACGCCGGGCTCCCCGGCCCGCACTACGAGACCCCCGCCGAGATCCGGATGTTGCGGACGATGGGTGCGGACCTGGTCGGGATGTCGACCGTGCACGAGACCATCGCGGCGCGCGCCGCCGGACTCGACGTGCTCGGCATCTCCCTTGTCACCAACCTCGCGGCCGGCATGACCGGCGAACACCTGAGCCACGCAGAGGTCCTGGAGGTCGGCCGCGCGTCGGCAACCCGGATGGGCGAGCTGTTGGCCCGGATCATCGGCGAACTGTAGGACCGAACGGAACCGGCGGCCGGCCGAACCGAAGGAGCGAGATGACCTATCCACCGAGCGGTCCAGGCGGCTATCCCCAGTATGGCTATCCGTCGGGCGGTTACCCGCAGGGCCCGGTGCCACCTGGCCCGCCTCGGTCCCCGTGGTCGTCGCCGGCGGTGCTGGTGGCGATCGGCGCGGGCGTGCTGCTGGTGGTGGTGGGCGTCCTCGCGGCGCTGCTCCTGATCCCCGCGGACGACGAGTCCGCGGACCGCGACAGCGCGGACGGCGGACAACCGTCGGCGTCGACCTTCACGAGTACCGTCACCCGCCCCGCGGAGACGACGACCCCCACCACCGCGACCACCACCACGACGCCGCCGCCCCCGGTCCGGCCGACCCCCACCGTCGCCGGCGCGGACTGGCAGGGATTCACCAGCGGCCCCCGCTGCAACGCCGCCGACGACCCCGCCGTGGCCGTCGGACAGACCGCCCGGTCGCGCGTGGTGATCTGCCAGGTGGGCACCCAGACGGGCCGCTTGTACTACAAGGGCGCCGCACCCGAGGGCGGGATCGAACTCCAGTTCCCGACCCGCACCGGCGACACCTTCGAGGCGCGCAACGGTTCGGTGCGTTACCTCGTCTCGCCGACAAGTCTCACCATCGTCGACGGCGGCGCCGTGCTCACCGAGGAGCCGATGCTCGCGTACTGGTCGCTGCCCGGCTGAGACCCGCCGCACCTCGCTGACCGCGGTTCGGCGCAGCCCGGTCACCGTAATTCGAAGCGTGCGTGACGGGACGACCGTTGCCACGCCGACGTTGCCGCCCCCGCTTGGACGTGCCGCCAGTTCGCCTGGGGCACAGACGACCACCGTCCCCGGCAGTTTGGAACACCCGGCAGCACTGGCCCAGGTCCGGGCCCTCATTCGGCGCTCGGCAGTCGCCTTCCACCCACGACGACGAGACGTTCCGGTCTCGTACGGGCGGTTGCCGCTGGGGTGACACTGTTGAGTTGTCAAGGGACAGGTTCGGTCCCGGGTGTGGCCCGGGTGCGGAAGGTGCTGCGCGAAGGTGTGGTCAGGCGGCGTCGTCGAGTCGCATGGTGCGTCGGTTGTAGGCGGGTAGTGGCCGGCGGTGCGGGTCGATCGACGCGGGTGGGATGAGCCACGGGTGCCGGTCGTAACCAATGACGATGTCCCAGCCGTGGTGGTGGACCTGGGTGTGGCAGCGTTGGCAGAGCAGGCAGCCGTTGTCGAGGTCGGTGGGTCCGCCGTCGGCCCATGACCGGATGTGGTGGACTTGGGTATGTGAGGGTGGTGCACCGCATTTGATGCAGCAGGCGTCGCGCACGATGATTGCTTTGCGGAGGTGTGCCGGATACAACCGGCGGGTGTGACCCATCTGCAGCGGTACGCCCTCACGGTCGAGGATTATCTCGGTCAGGGACCCGTCGCACGACACCTTTTTGGCGGTCGCTTGGCTGACCGTCCCGGTCCACGGCAGCGTTGCCAGCTCTCCGGTCGCGGGGATCGTCAGCATCAGTTGCGTGCGCGGGGAACCAACGGTATCGATGGTCGCGCCGATCGCGGCTTGGTCGAGGATCAACTCGAAAGCGTCGGCGCGGCGTTGCTCGGCGGTGCGACGATCCTCGGCTCCGTCGGGTTCGGGTTTTGGGCAGGAGCGTTCGTCGATCATGGCCAGGAACTTCTCGCCGACCACCTGGGTGAGATCGGCACGGACCTCGACGCGGCCGTCGTCGGCGGTATGTGCGTTGACCGAGTTCAGCGATGGGTCGTCGGCCGCCGGTGCACCGGTGTCAGAGTCGTCGCAGAGTGTGTTGCCGATGGCTCGAGCGTGCTTGAGTACTTCAGTCGGTGTCGCGCCCGACAGCGCCTGGGCGACGAGCTCGCTCTCATGCCGGGTGCGATCGTCGTCGGAAAGCCCTTCGTGACAACGTTTCTCGATCTCGTTCACCCCGCGCACGATGGCGTCGACGATCTCGCCAGCCAGTCTCCCGTCGGCCGCGTGACGCGCCACCACGGGCAGCGTCGGCAGGGCGTTGACACTTCGCACGGTGCGAAGAGCAGCGGCAGGTGCGTGGCCGCTTTCGATCAGCAACTTCTTGGTGGTACTGCCGGCTTTCTGCGCGACGCCGAGTTCGTCGAGTTGCGCTGCGTGGGTGACGATCTGATGATCAGCAAGGTTGCGGATCAGGCGCCATGTGTCGAGGGCGTCGAATGTTGCTCTGCCGGTGGGGTCGTCGGCGGGTGGGGTGGTCTCGATGAGTTGATCGAGGAGAGTGGCTAGCTCTGACATGACTCCAAGGTACAGGAACATCCATTCGATTACGAGAAAACTCCACAAGCCCGGAAATTACGAAACCAATGACTGTGCAGCGCTTTTCGTCCACTGTGCGTTGCAGTGCGTGGATCGATGACAGTGGTGAACTTCAGTCACACCCGTTTCGGAATTCGTTCTTCCAACGGTGTTCGTGCCGCGGACTCGCTGTAGCCCCGGTGAAGTTGTGGACGCGTAGGCGTTCGGGCGAATCCGCCGATAACGGTGTGGATTCGGTGGTTTTCGTAGTCGTGCAGCCAGTCGTCGTAGGTCGCCGCTCGGGCGGCCTCAGTGGTGTGGACCTCGCGTAGGCCCTTTCCGAGGCGAGCAACCGGTGGAAGCGTTCAACTCTGTTGTGGTCTGTGGTCGGTACAGACGGGTCTCTGGTGCGCGATCTCATGGCCGAGGGCATGCGCGGAAAGCCCTGGGCGGCAACTGCCGCCGTAGTCGGTCAACAACTCTTGTCCGTGATGCCGTGCGCGTGGAAGAAGGGCGTGCCCGGCCCCAGAATTGCGTATCGGTCTCTGTGCGTTCGTCGGTGAGGATCTCGGAGTACGCAGCCGAGTGTGGTCGTCGACGATATGGAGGCCTCCGGGAGCGCCGTGATCTAAGCGGCGCGGTGGGGTTCGGCGTACCGGCAGCGCGGTGGCCTGGGCGAGGTGTCGCAACAGTGGCATCCCATATCGGCGCAGCACCGCCTCGACGGTCGATCTCGCAGCAGTAGATGCGTGGCAATAGGAGCTGCGTCCCGGCGGGGAGATAGGCATAGCTTGATGATTCGACGTTCACGTCGCACCGGGGTTCGTTGGGTGACAGGTGGGGCGGCTGGAGTGAGCTGTCATGCCGGCTTCGCCGTGAACACGGTAGCCGTCGGCCCGTTTCTCGGCCGTCGCTCGAGCATTCAAACCGTTCGGCGGCCCACCGCAGCGGCCGTCCGTGATCGGTGATCGACGAAGCATCCTGCCAGTACCAGACGGCAGCGTTCGGCGAAAAGAACATCAGGGCGGGTCATGAGGGCCCTTGAATGACGACGTGTGGCTTGTCTCAGCGACGTGCCGCGCGAGGTTCAGCCATCCTCACGAATACCTCGGACCGAACTGCCGGTCGCCCGCGTCACCGAGACCGGGCACGATGTAGTTGACCTCGTTAAGCCCGTCGTCCACGGCAGCCACGACGAGCCGGCACGGGTGACCGGAATTCTCCAGCGCCGCAACCCCTTCAGGTGCGGCGACGACACACACGGCGGTGATGTCGGTGGCATTGCGGGCGACCAGCAACTCGATGGTGTGGAGCATGGAGCCGCCGGTGGCGAGCATGGGGTCGAGGACGAACACCGGCCGTCCCGACAGGTCCTCCGGCAGCGACTCCAGGTACGGCACGGGTTGTGCGGTCTCCTCGTCGCGGGCGAGGCCCACGAAACCGACATGCGCCTCGGGCACCATCGCGTGCGCCTGCTCGACCATCCCGAGGCCGGCCCGCAGGACCGGGACCAGGAGAGGCGGGGATGCCAGCCTCGATCCCGTGTGCGCGGTCATCGGCGTGTTGATCGCGACGTCGGCGCGCGGCGCACCGGCAAGCGCCTCGTAGATCAGCATCTGGGTGAGGTCGGACAGCGCAGCCCGGAATCCGGCGTTGTCGGTGGTCTCGTCGCGCATCGTGGTCAGACGCGCGGCTGCGAGGGGATGGTCGACGATCAGGGACTCCATGCCGACACCCTATTTCCTCCCCGGCGCTCGCGTGCCGCTTGGGCGAGCTCCACCACGCCGGTCTCGGTCGCCGCGAGAATCCGATGGAACCCAACAGGGCCGCGCCGCGTCAGAAACCCATGAGCCCGTCCTCCCCTCACCCCCATCCCGCACCCACCCGGCCAGGCCCGGACCCCGCTGGCCGACTGGTCGCCGATTCGTCTGCGCTGCACGAGTTCTCCGGCACCCACCGCACCAATGCCCGGATGCTCGAGGGCGGGACCGGCAGCGACGACGCCGCCGTGGTCGAACTCGCCATCACCTTCGGCCTTATCGGCATCGAGTTCCTCACCGCCGTCGTCGAGTTCCTCGACCTGTACCGTCGCACCATCGAGGCCGCCACGGCGCGCGAGGAACGCCTCGGACTCACGACGAGCTCGGCCGCAACGTCGTACGCCGACTGCGACTGCGCCGCCGCCGACCGGATCGCGACGGCCGGTGAGCTGACGCTGTGATCCCCGTCGAACTCCTCATCGAGCCACTGCGGCAACTGATCGCCGCGCTGGGGACCGGCATCCTGGCACCGGGCAACCCCGCCGAACGGGTCCGGACCGTAGCGGGCACCGTCGAGTCGGTGCGCCAGCGGTCGACGTCGGCCGCCGAGTCCGTCCGCACGCGGTGGGACGGAGCCGGGGCCGCCGGAGCCGCAGCCGCGACCGCGGCGAACCAGCGCCGACTCACCGAACTCACCGAATGCGCCGCCGAGTTCGGCCGGCTCGTCGAGAGCGCCGGCCGTACCGTCCACATGGCGTCGACCGCGCTGAACGGCCTCGTGGACTCCCTGGAACGGCATGTCCGAGGCCTCAACGGCGGATTGGCCACTCCGGCAGTCCTTCTCGCCGTACTGCCGATCGCCGTCGAGCATCTGAGCCGCGGCGTGGAGATCATCGGCCGTGCTCGCGCCGAGCTCGGCTCCGACACCGAGGCGATGGCCGCCCTGGCCCGCCGCACGGCGCCGGCCGAGATGGTCGGAGTCGCAGGCGGCGACGCCGCCAGACTGTCGCCCGTCCCCACGCCCGGCGGCGTCCCCATCACGCTGCCCGACGGCTCGGTCGCCCACGCTCCGAACGAACGCGCGGCGACCGCGGTGCGGGCCGCGCTGAGTCAACGCGGGGTGCCCTATGTCTGGGGCGGGACGACGCCCGACGGATTCGACTGCAGCGGCTTCACACAGTGGGCCTACCGGCAGGCCGGGCTCGAACTCCCCCGCCTCGCCCAGGAGCAGGACACCGCCGGGTATCAGGTGTCCCAGGCGCAGCTGCAGCCCGGAGACCTCGCGGTGTGGTCCGGCCACGTGGCGATGTACATCGGCAATGGTCAAATGATCGAAGCCGGTGACCCCGTAGGCGTCTCGCCGGTGCGAACCTCGAACCTCGACCAGGCATTCGAAGGATTCTTCCGTCCACGATGAGAGCCGCGCCGATGGTCGCACCCGCGGGCGAGTCAGGAGTTCATCGAAAAGTCGTCGGCACACCACCGACCGTCTGTGGGGGCACTACTGGATCCGCCGCCGACAATCGCTAGGCTGTGTCCCCATGGCCGGAGACATCGTCCCGATTGAGCTCGGACTCACCGACGGAAACAGCTTCACCCTGTGGGCACCCCGCTGGCGTGAGGGCGATGACGAATGGGAGGCCTTCCTCGGACTGGACGAGGACCTGTACGTCCTGCCCTCTGTCGCCGAGCTCGCCGCGTTCATCCGCACCAACGAGGACAACGATCTCGTCGAGCATCCGGCGTGGTCGACCGTGGTCGGCCTGCAGGCCGATGAACTGGTCCCCGACGAGCGCCACAGCTACGACCTCGTCGGCGTACCCGAGCTCGCCGCGGAGGACCCCACCGCCGAGGTCATCGCCGAACTCGAAGACGCACTCGAGATCGTGCGCATCCTCGGTGAGGTCTGCGAACTGACACCGGTCACCAAGTTCTTCAACGGCAACCCGATCCTGGGCGCCGTCACCACCGGCACACGCAACTTCGACGGCCGCGAGGGCACCGACCTCTGGGTGCGCATCGGCCGGCTCATCGCCAAGCACTGGGATGACGTGCTCGATGCCATCGACGGTGTCATCAGCACACCGAAGGTGGACGCCAAGGCCGTCGAGACCGCCGAGGCCGAACTCGAGGCCGCCGCGTCCGCCGAGGACGAGGACGAGCCGACCGACGATGACATCGAGATCGTCGGTGCCCCCGACTCCGAGTCCTCGGACGCCGCCGACGACGATGACCTCGAAGAGGACGACGAGGACGACTACGACGACGACGATTTCTGGGCGTCGGTCGGCATCGACCCGATCAAGATCGTCACCAGCGCGAACGAGTACCTGACACTGCGGTGCTATCTCGGAGACGACCCGGTGTTCCTCGGCACCAAGGGCAAGATCTTCGTGTTCACCTCGGCGCGCTCGCTCTCGCGGTTCCTCGCCGACGACAACACGCATGACCTCGCCGACCTGTCCACGTTCGACGAGGTCCGCACCGAGGCGACCAACGGATCACTCGAGTTCGACGTCATCGACGACAACGTCTACGTCCTGCCGGGTCTTGCCGACGACATCGCCGACGGCCCCCGCCGAATGGATCGCGACCAGCTCGACCTCGCCGTCGAACTCTTCACCGACGCAGCCGACTACGCCGGTGACAGCACGGTCTCCGAGGCCCTCGGCACCACCACCCCGCTGGGATGGTTCGTCGACTACACCGTCAACCCCGACCCCAAGCGCATGGCGCCCAGCGGTCCGTTCGACAACGAGGCCGAGGCGTGGCGCGCGCTCGAGCACGACTTCGAGGCCCGGCTCACCAAGAAGGGCTGACGGGCGCAGTCCTCTCCGCCCATAACCGGCCGCGACGGTGCTGCTCAGCCGAGCAGCACCGCGTAGCCGGGCTTGATCACGTCGTCGATGAACGCCAGCCGCTCGTCGAAGTGGATGAACGCCGACTTCATCGCGTTCACCGTGAACCGTTCGAAATCCGCCCAGCCGTAGCCGAACCGATCGGCGAGCAGGCCGAATTCCTTGCTCATGGTGGTGTCGGACATCAATCGGTTGTCGGTGTTCACCGTCACCCGGAACCGTAGGCGCGCCAACACGTTGAACGGATGCTCGGCGAGTGAACCGACCGCCCCGGTCTGCACATTCGAACTCGGGCACAGCTCCAGCGGAATCCGCTTGTCCCGCACGATGTTCGCCACCTGACCCAGCCGCGCACCCGCGAACGAGTGCGCCGCGAGATCGACCCCCTCCGGGAGTTCGATGTCGTCGAAGACGCGGACGCCGTGACCCAACCGGTCCGTCCCGCAGAAGCCGATGGCCTCGTGGATCGACGGCAGCCCGAATGCCTCGCCGGCGTGGATGGTGAAGGGCGCACAGTTGGCCCGCATGTATTCGAAGGCGTCGAGATGGCGGGTCGGCGGATGCCCCGCCTCGGCGCCGGCGATGTCGAAACCGACGACACCCCGGTCCCGGTAGCGGACCGCGAGTTCGGCGATCTCGCGTGACCGGGCGGCGTGGCGCATCGCGGTGACCAGGCACCGCACGGTGATCGTCCGGCCCCGCTCGGCCGCGACCGCCTCGCCCTCGGCGAAGCCCCGCAGCACCGCTTCGAC
This sequence comes from Gordonia sp. IITR100, assembly GCF_002009645.1. Lineage (NCBI taxonomy): Bacteria > Bacillati > Actinomycetota > Actinomycetes > Mycobacteriales > Gordoniaceae > Gordonia > Gordonia sp. IITR100. The sequence continues at coordinate 188,316 of NZ_MVKV01000002.1, forward strand.
GACCTCGTCGAGGGTCAGCCCGCCTTCGAGATGCTGTTCGGGCGCATAACGCACCTCGGCGTACACGACCCCGTCGGCGGCGAGGTCCTCCACGCACTCGCGCGCGACGCGTTCCAACCCGCCGACGGTCTGCATCACCGCGACCGTATGCGAGAAGGTCTCGAGGTAGCGCTCGAGCGAGCCGCTGTCGGCCGCACGTCGGAACCACTGCCCGAGCGAGTCGGCGTCGTCGATCGGCCTGCCGTTCTCGTCCGCCGGGAGGCCGTCGTACCCCACCTCGTGGGCCAACTCGAGGACCGTCGCGGGCCGGAGTCCGCCGTCGAGGTGGTCGTGGAGGAGCACCTTCGGGGCGAGGGAGATGTTCGCCGGGGTCAGCGTCGTCATGATGGAAACCTAACGCGGTCGATGATCAGTGGACGGGTGAGCGCGCCGCCCGCGTGTTCGGCGGAGTCGGGCCCCACCGTCGTCGCCCCGGCCAGGCAGGAGCGGGCGCCGGGGATCCGGTCCTCATCCTGCGTGTGGAGGGTGAACAACGGTTGACCGGCTAGGACACGATCACCGGGCTTCGCATGGATGGTCACTCCCGCCTCTGCCGCGACCGCCTCCCCCGGCTTCGATCGGCCGCCGCCGAGGCGCCACGCGGCGTCGCCGACCGCGCGCGCGTCCATCTCGGTGACGATGCCGTCGCCCGACGCGGTCACGGTGTCGTGGTGGCGCGCCGTCGGTAGGGGCGCATCGGGGTCGCCACCTTGCGCCGCGATCATCGCCCGCCACGTGTCCATCGCCCGGCCGTCGGCGAGATGGGTTGCGGGGTCGGCGTCGACGAGCCCGGCGGCGTCGAGCATCTCCCGGGCGAGGGCCAGGGTCAGTTCGACGACGTCGGCGGGTCCGCCGCCGGCGAGTACCTCCACCGACTCGGCCACCTCAACGGCGTTGCCGATCGCGAGTCCGAGCGGTGTACCCATGTCGGTGATGACCGCACGGGTGTCGACACCGGCGTCGTGACCGAGTTCGACCATGGTCGACGCCAGTTCGCGCGCGTCGTCCTCGTCGGGCAGGAAGGCACCCGACCCGGTCTTGACGTCAAGGACCAGCGCACCGGTGCCCTCGGCGATCTTCTTGCTCATGATCGACGACGCCAGCAGCGGAATGGACTCGACCGTGCCCGTGACATCGCGCAGGGCGTAGAGCTTGCGATCGGCGGGTGCCAGGTCGGCGCCTGCGGCACAGATGACCGCGCCGACCCGCTCGAGCTGGTCGAGCATGTCGGACGTGCTCACCTCGGCCCGCCACCCCGGGATGGACTCCAGCTTGTCGAGCGTCCCACCGGTGTGACCGAGCCCCCGACCGGACAGCTGCGGCACCGCGACACCGAACGACGCGACGAGCGGCGTGAGCGGGAGGGTGATCTTGTCCCCGACGCCGCCGGTGGAGTGTTTGTCCACGGTGGCCAGCGGCCGCCCGTCCCGCTGCAGACCGGACAGGTCCATCCGGCGCCCGCTGTCGATCATCGCGTGCGTCCAGGACGCGATCTCACGGCGATTCATCCCGCGCAGATATATGGCCATCAGCAATGCCGACATCTGTTCCGCCGCCACCTCGCCGCGGGTGTAGCCGTCGACCATCCACGCGATCTGTGCGTCGGCGAGTTCGTGTCCGCCCCGCTTGGTGGCGATCACCGACACCGCGTGGATGATCTCCCGGGCGTCGACCGTCATGAACGGACCGCCTCGAGATCGTCGGGTCCGAAGGCATCGGGAAGCAGCTCGGCGAGCATCCGGGGACCACCGGGGTGGTCGACGAGGAGCTCGCGCCCGCCGTGTTCGAGCAGGACCTGTCGGCACCGTCCGCACGGCATCAGAACCGCCCCGCGGGCGTCGCAGACGCTGACCGCCCGCAGCGCTCCGCCTCCGTCGTTCACCAGGGCCGCGACCAGTGCGACCTCGGCGCAGATACCCAGGCCATATGAGACATTTTCCACATTGCAACCGGCGACGACACCGCCCTCGGCTGTGATCCCGGCGGCGCCCACCGGGTACCGGGAGTAGGGTGCGTAAGCACGACCGATCATCGATCTGGCCTTGTCCCGCAACACATCCCAATCGATTTCTGTAACCACGTGGATCTCCTGTCGCCCGGCGTCATCGGCCGTTCATCCGGATTTCATCACCGCAAAGCTTGGGTAAGGCAAACCTAAGCCGTAATGTCTTGTCGCCCAGATCGGTTCGGGCAATTTACCACCGGAATGTGCATGGGTTTAGAGTCTCTTCGTATGGGTCCATGGTCGAGTCGGAGCATGCCGATTCGACGCGTCCATCGACGATGTTGGAGGCCACTTTCCCGATGAGCACCTCGACCGAAGTCGCACCCGACCCGGTGCGCAGACGATCTCTTTATCGCGGCGATCCCGGCATGTGGTCGTGGGTCCTGCACCGCATCACCGGCGTCACGATCTTCTTCTTCCTCTTCGTACACGTGCTCGACACCGCGGTCATCCGAGTCGACCCCAATCAGTACGACGAGATCATCGAGACCTACAAGACGCCGATCATCGGTCTCATGGAGATCGCCCTGGTCGCGTGCGTCCTGTTCCACGCCTTCAACGGTGTGCGCCTGATCCTCGTGGACTTCTGGTCCAAGGGACCCAAGTACCAGCGACAGATGCTGTGGGTGGCCATGACCCTGTTCGTCATCGTCTTCGGTGCCGGCACGGTCCGCCTGCTGCAGATCATGTTCAGCCACCTGTAGGAGACACCAGAGATGACCACCTCGGAAGCCACCGGTGTCGCCAAGACCCTCGGTACTCAGCACGACCGTCCCGCGAGCCTGGACAACCCGCGCTCGCCCCGCAAGCCCAAGGGCGGCAACTTCGAGAAGAACGCATGGCTGTTCATGCGGTTCTCCGGGCTGCTGCTCGTCGTCCTGACGATCGGACACATGTTCATCATGCTGGCCTGGGACGGCGGCGTGCACCGCATCGACTCCTCGTTCGTCGCCGCGCGCTGGAGCTCACCCTTCTGGCAGATCTGGGACCTCACCATGCTGTGGCTGGCCCAGCTGCACGGCGGCAACGGTGTGCGCACCGTCATCGCCGACTACTCCCGCAAGGACTCGACCCGTTTCTGGCTGAACGTGCTGCTCGCCGTGTCGATGATCCTCGTCCTCACGATGGGCACCTACGCCCTCCTGACCTTCGACGTCAACAGCGTCGGCTAGAGGAGACCCACAACATGCAGGAACATCGCTACGACGTCGTCATCGTGGGCGCCGGCGGCGCAGGCATGCGCGCGGCGATCGAAGCCGCCCCTCGTGCTCGCACCGCGGTGCTGACCAAGCTGTACCCGACCCGCAGCCACACCGGCGCGGCCCAGGGCGGCATGTGTGCGGCACTCGCCAACGTCGAGGAAGACAACTGGGAGTGGCACACCTTCGACACCGTCAAGGGTGGTGACTACCTCGCCGATCAGGACGCCGTCGAGATCATGGCCAAGGAGGCCATCGACGCGGTGCTCGATCTCGAGAAGATGGGCCTGCCCTTCAACCGGACGCCCGAGGGCAAGATCGATCAGCGACGCTTCGGCGGCCACACCCGCGATCACGGCAAGTCCCCGGTCCGGCGGGCCTGCTACGCCGCCGACCGCACCGGCCACATGATCCTGCAGACGCTCTACCAGAACTGCGTCAAGCACGACGTCGAGTTCTTCAACGAGTTCTACGCCCTCGACATCTGCCTCACGGAGAACGAGAAGGGCGAGCAGGTCGCGACCGGTGTCGTCGCCTACGAGCTCGCGACCGGCGAGATCCACGTCTTCCACGCCAAGTCGATCGTGTTCGCCACCGGCGGCTCGGGCCGTATGTACAAGACGACCTCGAATGCGCACACGCTGACCGGCGACGGCATGGGCATCATCTTCCGCAAGGGCCTGCCCCTCGAGGACATGGAGTTCCACCAGTTCCATCCGACGGGTCTCGCGGGGCTCGGCATCCTCATCTCGGAGGCGGTCCGCGGTGAGGGCGGCATCCTGCGCAACGCCGACGGCGAGCGTTTCATGGAGCGCTACGCCCCCACCATCAAGGACCTCGCGCCGCGCGACATCGTGGCGCGGTCGATGGTGCTCGAAGTGCTCGAAGGTCGCGGTGCCGGCCCGAACAAGGACTACGTCTACATCGACGTGACCCATCTCGGCGAGGACGTCCTCAACGAGAAGCTCCCCGACATCACCGAGTTCGCCCGTACCTACCTCGGCGTCGACCCGGTCACCGAGTACGTGCCGGTGTTCCCCACCTGTCACTACGTCATGGGCGGCATCCCGACCAACATCAACGGTCAGGTGCTGCGCAACAACGACGAGGTCGTCCACGGCCTGTACGCCGCCGGCGAGTGTGCGTGCGTGTCGGTCCACGGAGCCAACCGGCTGGGCACCAACTCGCTGCTCGACATCAACGTCTTCGGACGACGCGCGGGAATCGCGGCCGCGGACTACGCGAACTCGGCCGAGTTCGCCGAGCTCCCCGAGACGCCCACCGCGATGGTCGACTCGTGGCTCGAGCTGCTGCTCAGCGACCACGGACACGAGCGCGTCGCCGACATCCGTACCGAGCTGCAGGCCTCGATGGACGCGAACGCCTCGGTGTTCCGCACCGAGGAGACCCTCAAGCAGGCCCTGACCGACATCCACCGGTTCAAGGAGCGCTACGCCCACATCCGAGTCCATGACAAGGGCAAGCGCTTCAACAGCGATCTCCTCGAGGCCATCGAACTCGGCTTCCTGCTGGAGATGGCGGAGGTGACGGTGGCCGGAGCCCTGAACCGCAAGGAGTCGCGCGGCGGTCACGCACGCGAGGACTACCCGGATCGTGACGACGTCAACTACAAGCGGCACACCATGGCCTACAAAAAGGGCACGGACCTCCTTTCAGACATCGAGTTGGAGTACAAGCCGGTCGTGGAAACCCGCTACGAGCCGATGGAGCGTAAGTACTGATGACATCTGTTCTGGACAAGCCCGCACCGTCTTCCGACGATCCGCCGTTGCCTCCGGTGCCCGACGAGGCCACCATGGTGACGCTCAAGATCTTCCGCTTCAACCCGGAGAATCCCGACGCCCAGGGCTTCGAGAGCTTCCGCGTCCCGGCGCTGCCGACCGACCGCCTGCTCAACCTGCTCCTGTACGTGAAGGGCTACCTGGACGGGACGCTCACGTTCCGTCGTAGTTGCGCCCACGGCGTGTGCGGGTCGGACGCGATGCGGATCAACGGCGTCAACCGTCTCGCCTGCAAGCTGCTGATGAAGGACATGCTCCCGAAGGACAAGTCCAAGGAGATCACGATCACCATCGAGCCGATCCGCGGCTTGCCGGTGGAGAAGGATCTCGTGGTCGACATGGAACCGTTCTTCGACGCGTTCCGCGCGATCAAGCCGTTCCTGATCACCTCGGGCAACGAGCCGACCCGCGAACGCATCCAGAGCCAGGCCGACCGCGCCCGGTTCGACGACACCACCAAGTGCATCCTGTGCGCCTGCTGTACGACGAGCTGCCCGGTCTTCTGGACCGAGGGTTCGTACTTCGGTCCCGCCGCGATCGTCAACGCGCACCGGTTCATCTTCGACAGCCGCGACGAGGGGGCCGTCGAGCGACTCGACATCCTCAACGACGTCGACGGTGTGTGGCGTTGCCGCACCACGTTCAACTGCACCGACGCGTGCCCGCGTGGCATTCAGGTCACCCAGGCGATCTCGGAGGTCAAGCGCGCACTCATGTTCTCGCGCTAGCCGATTCGAACTTTCTCTGCAGCCCGGCAACGGCCCGCACCCTCAGGGGTGCGGGCCGTCGTCGTCGGTAACGGGGTCCCGACGGAAGATGCCGGCGACGATCGATTCCGCGCTCCGCGCCTCCTCGTCGGGTTCGGCGGGCCAGAGCAGCAGGGCGAGAACGGAACGGATGAGGAACCGTGCATCCGCGCGATCATCGGGATCGACGCCGACCAGATCGGCGGCGACCGCGTGCACCGCGGGAGACGACAGGACGGTGGGCGTCGCGTCGATGAGGTTGTCGGGCCGGAGGAACTGCCGGATGACCCGATCGCCACGTAGTGCGCGCAGGGTCTCGATGATCGCCGTCCGGGCTCGATCGGGCCCGGTGAGATCCGCGACGGTCGCACGGATGGCGGCGAGCACCGGTGCCGACGTGGTGGCCAGCACGGACTCGATCAGCGCGGCCCGACCGCCGGCATGGCGGTAGATCGTCGCCCTCGAACAGTGCGCCCGACGACCGAGCTCGTCGAGGTCGAACCCGTCGAGGCCACGGCGTGCGATGAGGGCCGCCGCGTGCGCGATCAGACGCTCGCGTGCAGCATCGTGCCGATCTGCGTCGACCAGCCAGTCCCGGGCCATCGCTCCCCCGTTCTCATGGTGAGACGAACCATCCTGTCGATGAAGGACGTTCCAGCTGTTCACGAGGCTAGCCTGAGACACCGGATGGTGCCGTGACTTCTCACCGATCTCGACTTCGGGGATATGCGTGCGTCGATGGCCCGGGGTCGCCCACGCTGGACTCCATGGACACCACCGCCGACCCCACGACCTTCTACTCGCGTCTCCACACCGGTTCGCCCGTGCAGCGGATCGGGGATTCATCGTTCTTCGCCGTCGGCTCCTGGGACCTGATCGCCGACGCGGTCCGACGCCCCGAGGACTTCTCGTCGAACCTGACCGCCACGATGGTGTGGCATGGCGACGGCACGGTCTCGGAGTTCCCGGTCGCCGGCCTGGGCGACGCGATGCACGTCCTGGCCACCGCCGACGGGGCCCGGCACCGCGATCATCGGAAGCTCGCCATGCGGTCGGTGTCTCCGGCACGCATCCGCGAGCTCGAACCGACCATTCGTCGATACATCACGGAGGCATGGGCCGACAATCTCCGTGGTGGCCGGATCGACTGGGTGAGCGCTGTCGCGCAACGGATTCCGATGGAGGTCGCCACGGCGGTGATCGGATTGCCGGTCGCCGACCGTGCCACGCTGACCCGGTGGGCGATCGCGACGAACGTCCTCATCGACGGCGTCATCACGCCGGACCAGCTGACGACCGCGACCGCGGCGGTCGGTGAGCTGACGGCGTATCTGTCGGCGGCGCTGAGCAACGCACACAATGACACCGGCGCCGGGAGCGAAGCGAGCGGGCCGACTGCGTTGGTCGAGGTGGCACGCCGCGTCGCCGAGGGCAGTCTCGATCACGGGACCGCGGTGATGATCCTGTTCCAACTGGTCGCCGCCGGGGCCGAGTCGACCACGAGCCTGCTCAACAGTGCCGTCTGGCTGTTGGACCGCCATCCCGACGTCGTCGAACGGCTTCGCAGCGACCCCGGGCTCGTCCCGGTGTTCGTGGAGGAGGCGTTGCGGCTCGAGACGCCGTTCCGCGGCCACTTCCGGCATGTCGTCGCCGACACCACCCTCGGTGACGCGCACCTGCCCGCGGGGTCGCACATCTTCCTGATGTGGGGCGCCGCCAACCGGGACCCCGCCCATTTCGTCGACCCCGCGGCGATCGACCTCGATCCGGCCGCGCGCCGGTCACATCTGGCGTTCGGGAAGGGCATGCACCTGTGTGTCGGGGCCGCGCTGGCGCGTCTGCAGGCGCGTCTCGCGGTCGAGCATCTGCTGCGCTCCACGACTGCGTTCCGGGTCGATCTGACGCAGGCGGCGTGGGAGCCCGGGGTTCTCGTCCGTCGTTTCACCACGCTGCCGCTGACGATCACCCGCTGACAGCAGAATCCCGACTTCCGCTCGCTCAGCAGCCCGATGGAACCGATATGCCGTCCGATGCGTCGAAGGAAGACCGAGGAACCCGGCCCGTCGCCGGACCGGTGATCGCCCATCGAACGGAGTACTTCATGGCCCGCGCCCTTCTGTTCCGGCTGCTGCTGACACTCGCGGTGAGTGCGCTCGCGTGCCTCCTGGTGTTCGCACCGGCCGCGGCAGCACCCACCACCGACACGCAACGCATCACGATCACGCTGATCTCCGACCACGAGCACAACGGCGCCGCAGCGTGGACGGACGCAGACGGAAGACTCCGCACACAGTCCGAAGTGCCGCTGTCGCAACGAGATCCAGACGGCAAGTTCAAGGCGTCGTTGGTGTACACGCGGGCCGCGGCCGAGGCACCGGTCGACGCGCTGTTCCAGTCCGGCGGGCGGTTCGCCCGGTGTGAGATCACGGTCGACGGTGAACGGGTCGCCGACCACACCGCGCACGGGTCCCGTCCGACGAGTTCATGTCATTCCGGTTGACGCAGCCCGGCGTGGGTTCCGACCCCGCGTCGGCGAGAGGAATCGCCACCGAGACCGTACTCTTGCACTCGTCATGAGCACCAGAACACAGCCGGTCGAGCGCCCGCGGGAGCGGATGCGGGTCTTGGAGATCCGGCACGCGGAGTCCGAACCACCCGGCGCCTACGGACCCGCCCTGCACGCGATCACCGAGACGGCCACCCTGCGGATCTGGCGCGAACCCGCGACCGTCGATCCAGCGGATTTCGACGCCATCCTCGTTCTCGGCGGAGCGATGGGAGTCGGTGACGCGGACCGCATCCCGTGGATCGCCGACGAGATCGACCTGCTCCGCCGTGCCCGTGAACGCGGTGTGCCCATCTGGGGTGTCTGTCTGGGCGCGCAGATGCTGGCAGCGGCTCTCGGTGGCGAGGTGCACACGAGCGACATACCGGAACTCGGTGTACGCCGGGTGCGTCTCAACGACGCAGGGATGGCCGACCCGGTGTGGGGCGGGGCGGTCATCGCACCCGCACCACGCGACATCGACACAGTCCAGTGGCATTTCGACACGTTCACCCTGCCACCCGGGGCCACCCTGCTCGCGTCCTCCGACGCCTGCGTCAATCAGTTGTTCCGCGTGGACAACTGCTACGGAGTGCAGTTCCACCTCGAAGCCGGCGGCGATCTCGTCAGGGGGTGGCTGTCACACCAGGAATCACGGTCCGCGGTGGCCGAGGTCCTGGGTGAGTCGGCCACCGACCGCTTCCCGATCGACGCCGCGGCCGCCGAGAAAGTGACCGTGCCGACGGCGGAGGCAGTGATGCGGCGCTGGTTGCACGATGTCGTCGGCAGCGCACGGCCCCGCTGGTAACGTGCGGCCGATGACCCCGACGTGGACTCGTCGTACCGCGTGCGCGCTCGTCGCCGTGCTGACCGTCGGAGTGCTCGGCCTCGTCCTTCGCGTCGGCCCGGCCGTGGCCGTCCCGCTGCCGACCGTACCGCCTCCGGCGATCACCACGCCGGTCACCGATCACTGCCCGCACAAAGTCGCCACGCCTCCGGCCGTCGACGAATCCGAGGTCGTCGCACCGGGTTCGACGACCCCCACTCCCCTTCCTGTTCCCGCACCGGCCGTCGGCGGTGACCAACTCGCCGGTTGCGGGGTCATCGCCGATCCGTCGGCCGGTCCCGTTCCGCCGCGACTGACCTCCGCGGGTTGGTTGATCGCCGATCTCGAGTCCGGGCAGGTCATCGCAGCCAAGGATCCCCACGGCCGGTACCGGCCGGCGTCGACGATCAAGGTGCTGCTCGCACTGGTCGTCCTCGACGAACTCGACCTCGGCGCGCCGGTCGTGCCCACCGTCGAGGACTCGAGCACCGAGGGTGATTCCTGTGGCATGGGGCCCGGTGGTGTCTACACCGTTCGCGACGTGCTCACCGGACTCTTGCTCGTGTCCGGCAACGACTGCGCGAATGCGCTCGCGCGTCAGCTCGGCGGCGTCGACGCGACGCTCGAGAAGATGAATGACCGGGCCGCGCAGCTGGGCGCGACGGACACGCGTGCTGCCAGCCCGTCCGGACTGGACGCCGCCGGGATGTCCTCCTCGCCCTACGATCTGGCGCTGCTGTTCCGGGCCGCGATGACCGAGCCGACCTTTCGCGAGATCATCGCGATGCCCACGATCCGCTTCCCGGGTTACCCGCGGCGTCCAGATGTGCCGGGCGACAAGGATCATCCGCCCTACGACATGTACAGCACCAACCGCCTCCTCCTCGATGGGTATCCGGGAATGCTCGGCGGCAAGACCGGTTACACCGACGACGCACGGAAGACGTTCGTGGGTGCCGCCGAACGCGACGGCCAGACGGTGATCATCGTGCAGATGTTCGGCCTGTCCGTCGACGGGGATCCGTACTGGGACCAGGCGAAGGCGATGTTCGACTACGGATTCCGAACCGACCCCGCCATCTCGGTGGGCCGCCTCGTCGAGCCGTCGGCCGCGTCCGGACCGACCTCGACACCAGCGCCGACGCAGACCGAGAACCGCGCCGTCGCAACAGGTTCCGACCAGGCGTCGTCGACCTCCGTCCAGATCCTCATCGGGCTCGTGGCCGCACTCGCGGCGGTCATCCTCCTGCTCATCGGGTTGAAGCTCGCCGGACGCCGCTGATCAGACGACCAGCGCCGGAGGTCAACGCCGCCGAAGGGCTCCGATCAGCGCGGCCGCGACTGCGCCCAGTCCGACGGCGGCCGCGAGGGCGCCGGGCCGGGGCGCCGGGCTCACCTCGACCGTCGGCGAAATCTGGACCGGCCGGTGCAGTTCCGCGTCCGGCTCTTCCACCACCTGGTACTTGCTGTTGATGGGGTCGGTCGCGCACCACGCGGTGGCATACAACACGATCCGCGACGCAAGGTACGCGAAGACGAACACACCGAAGATCGGACCGAACGCCACCCCGGCCGGCGAGCCCAGGACCGACTGGAGATACAGCCCGCCAAGGGATTTCATCAGCTCGAACGCGATCGCGATGACCAGTCCGGCCTTCATGGCGTGCGTCATCGGCAGCGGCACCAGCGGTAGCCGCGCCAGCACGAAGGTGAAGAGCAGCCAGCTGGCGAACACCGACACGACGATGGCGACGGCCCGCACCACGACCGGGGCCCATGACGCGTCGTCGAGGCCCACCCAGGAGAGCATCGTGGTGGTGAGCCCGCTGTTGCCCAGCGTCGTCAGCGCCATCGTCACGGCGAAGGCCATGCCCAGCAATGCGAACGTGAGGAGATCCCACACCTTCGACAGCACGGGGTTGCGGTCGACGCGACCCCCGTACATCTCGGTGAAGGCCACCCGGACGCCGGAGATCCACCCGATCCCGGTGAAGGCGGCACCGATCAGACCGACGATCCCTACCGCGGCGCGGGAGGAGATCGCCGAATCGATGACCTCACTGAGCTGCTCGCCCATCTTGCCGGGCGCGGCGTCGACAACCGCCTGTTGCAGGTCTTCGAGCAGCTGTGGCTGATTCGCCAACACGAACGCGGCGACCGAGAACACCACCATGATGATCGGGACGAGCGCGAGGATGCCGTTGAAGCTGATGGCCGCCGCATACACGTTTCCGCGCCGGTCGTTGTAGCGTTCGACGGTCTGCACCAGGTGCTCGACGGCGGGCCACTTCTCCCGCGCCGCGGCGAAGGCCGACTTGCCCTTGTCGACGGTCGTCATCCCTTTGTCCACCGCCGATTTCGCCGTGTCCACCGGTGATCTCGCCGAGTCGCGCGCGGAGGTCATGGATCGCCTTCCTGGTCGGATCGCGGGACGGCGTCCGGCGGATGCGGTCTCACCGGCCAGGCGCCAGGAACCCCACCTTGTCATAGACCGACGCCAGCGTCTCGGAGGCGATGGCACGCGCGCGGGCCGCGCCCCGAGCCAGGATGGCGTCGAGTTCGGCCGGATCGGACAGGTACTCCTCGACCCGCCCGCGCAGCGGGGTGACGAACTCGGTCAGCACCTCCGCGGTGTCGACCTTCAGGTCGCCGTATCCCTTGCCCTCGTATTTGGCGACCAGATCGTCGACGCCGACACCGGACAGGGCCGACTGGATGGTCAGCAGGTTGGAGACACCAGGCTTATCGACGACATCGAACCGGATCTCCGAACCGGTATCGGTGACAGCCGACCGGATCTTCTTCGCCGAACGTTTCGGATCGTCGAGCAGATTGATCAGACCCTTGTCGGTCTCGGCGGATTTGCTCATCTTGGCCGTCGGGTTCTGCAGGTCGTAGATCTTGGCGAACTCGGCGACGATGTGCGCCTGGGGCACCTTCAGCACCTTGCCGAACCGGGAGTTGAATCGCTGGGCGAGGTCGCGGGTGAGTTCGAGATGCTGCCGCTGGTCCTCCCCGACCGGAACCCGATCGACCTGAAAGGCGAGGATGTCCGCGGCCATCAGGATGGGGTAGGTGAACAGGCCGACGCCCGCCGCGTCGACGCCCTGCTTGGCCGACTTGTCCTTGAACTGGGTCATCCGGCTGGCCTCGCCGAAACCGGTGATGCACGACAGGACCCACGTCAGCTGGGCGATCTCGGGGATGTGGGACTGCACATAGATCGTCGACCGCTCGGGGTCCACACCGACGGCGAGCAATTGCGCGACGCTCAGGCGGGTGCGTTCGGCGAGGACCTTGGGGTCGAACGGCACCGTGAGTGCGTGCATGTCCGGGATGAAGTAGAACGCCTCGAAGTCGTCCTGCAAGGCCACCCACTGCCGGACCGCACCGAGATAGTTCCCGAGGTGGAAGGAGTCACTCGTCGGCTGGATACCGGACAGCACACGCGGACGGGTCGGCATTGACTCGGCCGCGGGCTCTCCGTTGCGCTCTACGTCGCTGGTCATGACGCCCAGTTTGTCAGACCCGGTCACTCGTACCGCACGGTGACCGGAGCGTGGTCGGACCAGCGGAGGTCGTAGGCCGCCGCACGTTCCACCTCGGCCTTGGTCGCCCGGCCGGCCAGCATCTTGTTGGTGAGCTGATAGTCGATCCGCCATCCGGAATCGTTGTCGAAGGCCTTACCGCGCCACGACCACCACGAGTAGGGCCCGGCGTCGTCGGGAAAGAGTTCGCGCATGACGTCGCGCCACCCGGCGGCGAGCAGGTCGGCCACCCAGGCCCGTTCGTGCGGTAGGAAGCCGGGGCTCTTGAGATTGCCCTTCCAGTTCTTGATGTCGGCTTCGGCGGGCGCGATGTTCCAGTCGCCACCCACGACGACGTGGCGGCGTCGACGGACCAACCGATCCAGGTATGCGCCGAACTCACGCATGAAACGGACCTTCTCGTCGTGCTTGGCGATGTCCTTCTCGGCGTCGGAGAGCGCGGCACCCTTCGGCAGGTACAGGCTTCCCGCGGTCAGCGGTCCCAGGTCGGTGTCGACGTCGACTTCGAGATAGCGGCCGAGGTCGTCGAACTCCGCGCTCCCGAATCCGACGCGCACCGCCGACGGCGCGCTACGTGTCAGCACACCGACGCCCGCGTGACCCTTCACCGAGGACTCGCTCATCGTCAGATGCCATCCGGTGTCGAGCACCGGCACCAGCGCGTCGCGGGCGAGTTCCTCGCTCGCGCGGACCTCCTGCAGCAGGACCACATCCGGTCCAGATGTGTCGAGCCAGGGCAGCAGGCCGCGGTTGGCCTCCGATCGATGTTTGACCGCTGCGCGGATTCCGTTGACGTTCACCGTGGAGATCGTGAGTGGCACGGGGCCACATCCTACGGCGGCTGTCCGACAGCCCATTGGCCGTGATCGCGCCACTCGAACGACGTCAACAAAAGGTAAGGCAACCCTTGTGCGGACACCCTAAGATATGTAAGCATTGCCTAATCCAGGCACGAAGGTGAGTTTCCGAGATGTTCGTTTGCATATGCCGCGCCGTCACCGTGGACGAGGTCCATGCGCACTGCGATGCGGGCGCGTACACGGTCGACGCGATCAGCGACCGCTGCGGCGCGGGCGAAGGCTGCGGGACCTGCCTGGACGAACTGCACACCATCCTGAGCGAAAGGGCGTCAACCGCGACGACCGCTGCATGACCTGACCTCCGAGCCGACGAACCTCGCGCGAGACGACGCGCGGGGGGTTTTGTCGTGTTACGGTTCGACCGGACACACACGGGAAATGGGAGGCGGACAGATGCGTGGCGACCCCGAGGTCATCGACCTGCTCAACGAACAGCTCACGAGTGAGCTGACCGCGATCAACCAGTACTTCCTGCACGCGAAGATGCAGCAGAGCTGGGGTCTCACCGAGATCGCCGCGAAGACACGGGCCGAGTCGATCGAGGAGATGACTCACGCCGAGGTCCTGACCGATCGCATCCTGTTCCTCGACGCCCTGCCCAACTATCAGCGCCTGCTGCCGCTGCGTATCGGGCAGTCGATCCGGGAGCAGTTCGAGTCGGACATGTCGATCGAGGTCGAGGTGGTGGAACGACTCCGCCCCGGAATCGCGATGTGCCGGTCCAAGGGCGATATCACCAGCGCCAACCTCTTGGAGCAGATCCTCGCCGACGAAGAGGAACACATCGACTATCTCGAGACGCAACTCGAGCTGATCAACAAGCTCGGCGAGCAGCTCTACCTGTCGAAGACGATCGCCACACCGCCCACGAACGGCTGATTGCACCGACTCGACGACACGAGGGCCGACCGGACTTATCCGGTCGGCCCTCGTCGTAGGTAGGACGGCCGCGCTCGTTCAGGACCCGACGGGCTGGCGCCGCGCGGTCGCGAGGGCCACGACGGTGACCGCGATACCCGCCACCGCGAGCATCACCCCGACCACCGACGGCGCCAGGTATCCGTAGCCGGCACTGACCACCACGCCACCGAGCAGCGCTCCGGCCGCGTTGGCGATGTTGAGCGCGGAATGGTTCAGGGCCGCGGCCAGGGTCTGCGCATCGGCCGCCACATCCATCAGCCTGGTCTGCAGCGCGGGTAGCATCATCGATCCCGTGAGCGCCACGAGATAGGTGAGGATCAATGCTGCCCAAGCATTCTCGGCCAGCACCGCAAAAGCGCCGAGGGAGAGCGCGGTGGCGGTGAGTCCGCCGAGGATCGCCACCGCCACGCTGCGGTCGGCGACATAGCCGCCGACGAAGTTGCCGGTCACCATTCCCAGTCCGTACAGCATCAGGGCGAACGGCACGACCGACACCGACAACCCGGTGTCGGTGGTCAGCGCGGAGTTGAGATACGTGTAGAACGCGAACATCCCACCGAACCCGACGGTTCCGATGACCAGTGTGAACCAGACCTGGGACCGCTTGAGTGCACCGAGCTCGGTGAGCGGGTCGGTGGTCTTCATTCCGGTGAGCGTGGGAAGCACCCGGATCAGCGCGACGACGGTGGCGATTCCGATCACGACCACGATCGCGAACGCGGACCGCCAGCCGAACGTCTCGCCGAGCCAGGCGGCCGCCGGTACGCCGAGGACGTTCGCGACGGACAGACCGAGCATCACCTGTCCCACGGCCTTGCCACGGTTGCGCGGGCCGGCCAGATGAGCGGCGACCAGAGCCGCGACACCGAAGTAGGCGCCGTGCGGGAGGCCGGCGACGAATCTCGCCACCAGCAGCAAACCGTAATCCGGTGCGAGGACGGTCGCGAGGTTGCCGACCGTGAACGCCACCATCAAGCCGATCAGAAGCGTCCGACGGGACATCCGCGCGGTGAGCGCCGCGATCAGCGGCGCACCCACCACCACACCCATCGCGTAGGCCGAGATGACATGTCCGGCAGTCGGTTCCGAGACACCCAGAGATCCGGCGATGTTGGGCAGGAGGCCCATGGCGACGAACTCGGTCGTCCCGATCCCGAATCCACCCAGCGCAAGGGCGAGGATCGTCCACCGACGCACCCGGCGGGACACCTCGGCCGATTCGGCCCGCGCGGGGCTGCGGAGTTCCCCGGCGGTGGACGGACCCGTCAGTGAGGGGTCGGCCGGGGCTTCGGTCGTCGAGAGAGCATCAGGCACGGTCGATGCCAACCCGCGCCCGTCAGCGCTGATTCCTCAGCCGGTGGTGAGTTCATTCACACGCGCAGTGTCCTCAGCATCGCGCGGGGTGTCAGTCGCCGGCTTCGGAGCCCGCATCGCTGTCGGGGTCGGACGGGTCTGCGGAAGGCCCGTCCGGGTCCGAAGCCGTGTCGGACGAGCCGGCCTTCTCGCCGTCCTCTCCCCCGTGGCCGTCGGTTCCAGACGTCTTGACATCGCTTCCCGACGGATCGGTGGCGGCCGGCGAGTCGTCGTCGCGAGGCGGGGCAGGCGCGGGGTCCGCGTCGGGCGTATCGGTCTCGGTATCGGTGCCCGTGTCGGCCCCCGACGACGTGTCGGTCGTGTGGCCCACCGGGGGCTGCTCGGCCGGTGACGGGTCGGTGGCATCCGGTTCGGCACCCCGGGCCGCCGACGGCTCGGACGAGGGGCCGGACCCGCCCACTTCTTCAGCGCGGACCGGCCCCACGGACTCGTCGGGTACGGCTGCCAGTCGCGCGAACGTGGACGATCGCAGGTGCGACGTGTCCGCCGCGAGAATCGTGACGGCGCCGCCCTCCGACGCCACCGGCCCGATGAGCGCGCCCGCCCAGTATCGGACGAAGTTGACCGGCAGCAGGACGATGCTGCGCACGCTGGCAGCCAGGGCGCTGACACCGCGCACGAACCGAGCCGGTGTCGCGGTGACGATGCCCTGCAGGATGTCCTCGAAGACGAAGATGTCGGGTAGGTATGCGCCGTACCCGAGACGTGGGAGTGGCGGCAGCAAGCCCTGCACCAGCCGGACCACCGGCTGCAGATTCGCCAGTTCGATGCCGAACGGAAGCCCGATGGTCGGTCGATCGGACAAGAAATCGCCGATGGCGCCCTGGTAGCCGAGGTTGCGAGCCCAGCCCTGGACGAGTTCGGCGAGTGCGGAGTCCGCAGCGACCATACAGACGCCGTCCGCACATTCGACCGGACGTTTCGCCCACGTGTATCCCGGCTGCAGCGGGTTGCCCGACATCTCCTCTGGATACAGGAAATGCTTGACCTGGTAGCCGAGGATGCCGTCGATGGCGCCGATCGGGTCGTAGACGGGATCGGGCAGGTCGCAGATCGGGTCGCCCTCGATGCACACCGACACGACCCGGTCGCTGACCGTCCCGAAGCCGGCGTCCGTACTGTCGGCACCACGCGACCCCGACATGGTCAGACCCGGGATGATCCCGATCAGCGACAACTCGATACCTCGCCCGGTCTTGTCACCGGCCTGCCGCGGATCCGAATACAGCTCGCCCGACACCCCGACGTCGGAGATCACGACGTCGTCGCTGGGATCGTCGGGCGTGTTCGCGACATCGAACTTCCGGCCGTTGCCGATACCGGCGAGCACGTCTCCAGCGATGCGCGCCCCTTGCGAATAGCCCGTCACCACCACCGGCGCCTCGGACCCGCACGCTTCTCGATACGACGAGATCGCCGACGCCGTCGATGCGATCCCCTGTTCGGTACTGCGGTCGTACCCCGTCGCTCCGAGCGGCCATATGGTCGCCGGGTAGGGCGCGTTGATCACCTCATAGCCCTGCTCGCGGTAACGCTCCTTGACGCCCTCGAGCAATAGCGACTCAGCGTCGACGGTCCCCCCGACCACCACGACGGCACCGCTGCACGAGGGCCCGCCGGCTGTCGCCGCCGCCACCCCGGTGAAGCCGAATGCGGCGAGGGTCGACAACGTCGACATCGAGGCGGCCAACAGAGCGACGCGTCGGGTCCGGAGATGAGCCATCACGGCCATGAGCGCTCCTGTGCGAACCCGGACCACCTGAGCGGAGCATTCCGGTGCAGCCGGGGCTGTCCCGAACTCTAGATCCGCGATCGCGGAACCGACAGCACGCTGAGCGTCGCTAACTACCTTGACCAGTGGTTTCGCATCTGACCACACCCGATTTCACTCGGTCGGAGGACAGCCACCGGCACCCTTCCGGTGCACTTCTCAAGGGTTGGGCGCGGCGTGACCGGGACGGTTCTCGGGCGCTCACATCCGTGTTATATCCTTGTCGCCAGGTCATGAGTATCAGTGCGAAGCCCCGGCTGGCTGATCGGCAACCCTCCTTCCGCGGTGGGGTGCTCCGGGTGATGACCGGGTTGCGGGATCGCAGTGGCGATCCCCGGCAAGCGCGGGTCCGAAGGTCGGACCCCAACAGGGTCGAGTTGGCCCTGCCGACCGTAGAAAGTGATGAATCGCCATGTCTGATGTCCCTGACGGCACCCTCGACAGCAACGATCCCAGCGAGAACTGGAGCTTCGAGACGAAGCAGATCCACGTCGGGCAGTCCGCGGACGCGGTGACCAACGCCCGTGCGCTGCCGATCTACCAGACGACGTCGTATGTCTTCAACGACACCCAGCACGCGGCCAATCTCTTCGGGCTCGCCGAACCGGGCAACATCTACACACGCATCATGAATCCCACGCAGGATGCCGTCGAGCAGCGGATCGCCGCGCTCGAGGGCGGCGTCGCCGCGCTGCTCGTCGCATCGGGACAGGCCGCCGAGACCTACGCGATCCTCAACGCCGTCGAGACCGGCGGGCACGTGGTGTCGAGCCCCCGCCTGTACGGCGGCACGTACAACCTCTTCCACTACACACTGCCCAAGCTCGGGGTCGAGGTGAGCTTCGTCGAGGACCCCGAGGATCCGGCGTCGTGGCAGGCCGCGGTCAAGGACAACACCCGCGCGTTCTTCGGTGAGTCGATCTCCAACCCCAACAACGAGATCCTCGACATCTCGGGGATCGCGGAGGTCGCGCACCGCAACGGCGTACCCCTCATCATCGACAACACCGTCGCCACCCCGTACCTGATCAGCCCGCTGGCCCACGGCGCCGACATCGTCGTGCACTCGGCGACGAAGTACATCGGCGGTCACGGCACCGCGATCGGCGGCGTCATCGTCGACGGCGGCACCTTCGACTGGCGGGTCCAGCGCGACGGGAAGGACCTGTTCCCCGGTTTCACCACGCCGGACCCGAGCTACCACGGTGCTGTCTTCGCCGACCTGGGCGCGCCCGCCTTCGCACTCAAGGCACGCGTGCAGTGGTTGCGTGACACCGGCGCGGCGATCTCCCCGTTCAACGCGTTCCTGTTGGCACAGGGCCTGGAGACGCTGAGTCTGCGCATCGAGCGCCACGTCGCCAACGCGCAGAAGGTCGCCGCCTTCCTCGATGCACACCCGCAGGTCGAGTCCGTGGCGTACGCGGGTCTGGAGTCCTCGCCCTGGTACAAGCGCGGTCAGGAATTGGCCCCGAAGGGTCAGGGTGCGATCATCGCCTTCGAGATCCAGGGCGGAGTGGACGCCGGCAAGAAGTTCGTGGACGCGCTCAGCCTGCACAGCCACGTCGCCAACATCGGCGATGTGCGGTCGCTGGTCATCCACCCCGCCTCGACCACACACAGCCAGCTCACCCCCGAGGAGCAGCTCGCCGCGGGCGTGGCCCCGGGACTGGTCCGGCTCGCCGTGGGCATCGAGGGAATCGACGACATCTTGGCCGATCTCGAACAGGGATTCGCGGCGGCCAAGTGAAACAGGTGAGGCAGCTTTGTCGGTGAGTATCGACCTGAATGCGACAGCATCTGATCAGCCCGACTGGGAGACCCTCCCGGACGGGGAACTCGTCGGCATTCCCATCGGCTCGTTGCCTCTCGACAGCGGAGCACGGATCGACGACGTCACCCTGGCGTTCCAGCGCTGGGGGACGTTGTCGCCGTCCCGCGACAACGTCATCCTCACGCTCCACGCACTGACCGGCGACTCGCACGTCACCGGACCCGCCGACGCCGACCACGACTCGGCCGGATGGTGGGACGGGCTGATCGGCCCGGGACAGGCCATCGACACCGACGAATGGTGCGTCATCTCCGCCAACGTCCTGGGCGGATGCAAGGGCTCGACGGGTCCGGGCTCCATCGCCCCCGACGGTCGGCCCTGGGGCTCACGCTTCCCACAGATCACCGTGCTCGACCAGGTCCGCGCCGAGGTGGCACTGCTGGACCGCCTCGGAATCCGCAGCGTCGGTGCGGTTCTCGGCGGTTCGATGGGCGGCGCCCGCGCGCTCGAGTGGGCCATCGAGTACCCCGACCGCGTCCGCAGCGCCCTCGTGCTCGCCGTCGGCGCCCGCGCGACCGCGGATCAGATCGGTATCCAGTCCGCACAGATCGCCGCGATCAAGGCCGACCCGGACTGGTGCGGCGGCGACTACCACGGCACCGGCCGCATTCCGTTGCAGGGCATGGGGATCGCGCGTCGGATCGCCCACCTCATGTACCGCAGCGAGCCGGAGCTCGACTCCCGCTTCGGCAACGACGCCCAGGGCGACGAGAATCCCCTGACCGGCGGGCGCTACGCCGTGCAAAGCTATCTCGACCACCAGGCGTCGAAGCTGATGTCCCGCTTCGACCCGGCCAGCTACGTCGTCCTCACCGAGGTCCTCAACCACCACGACGTCGGCCGTGGTCGCGGCGGAGTCGCCAAGGCGCTCAACAATTGCCGCGTTCCGGTGATCGTCGGGGGGATCGACTCCGATCGTCTCTACCCGATCCGGCTGCAGGTCGAACTCGCCGACGAGCTGGGCAACTGCGTCGGCGGGCTCCAGGTCGTCAACTCCGAGACCGGCCACGACGGATTCCTCACCGAATTCGATGCCATCAGCGATCTACTCAAGCGCACTGTCGAACTCGCGCGTCGCGACGCCTGACGGACCGTAACCCAGCTGTCGGCGGCGTCCTGTCAGCGCGGCGCCGGCACCGACGGGACCGGGCTGCCGGACCGAGGTACCGGGGTCACCGGTGAGCCCGACTCCCCGTCAACGGATTTCCCCGGTTCGGCTACACCCGGAATCTCAGTCGACCCGGTGGCGCGGGTGCTGCTCGGCCGCGGCGGGCCGCTGGGCGCGGAGCGCAACGTCGACGTCGAGTACGTGGGCGGCGGCGGAGTGGGCGCCACACTCGGCGGACGCATACCCGGGGGCAGCAGGTCCGGCGGGATCGTCGGTGTCGAACCGGGCGGGAAGGTCAGGTCCGGCCACGGGAACGGCGAGAGGGTGCGGGTGCTGGTACTCGTGGACGGCCGCGTCGGCGGCAACTCCGTCGTCGCCCATGCCGGCGGGTCGTTCCAGCCGGTCTCGGGCGCGGGCCGTTGCGTCGGAACGGGAGTGACGACGGTGGGCTCGACGGGTTCGGCCGGGATTCGGGTGATCGGCTGGGAGGTGGGCCGCGCGGTGGACGGCGGCTCCTCCTCGCTGGTCGCCGCCGCGGGGGGCACACTGCTGACCGACGGCTGCGGCTCGACGGCCGGACGGTCGGCGAACGACGAGCTCACCGCGTAGATCGTCATCAATGTGGCCGCGATGACCGCCCCGGCAACCGCAATTGGGGTCGCGGAAAGCCACTCGCGCTGCGGCTTGCCCCCGATGAACGCCAGACGCGCTGCGCCCGAATAACTCTGGAGGGCCAGCAAGGCTGCGCCGGTGGCCACGACCAGCTCCGGCGCCGTCGGGTTCACGACCTCGAGCTCATGCTCTGCCGCGATCGCGCGCACCGCGGGGAGGTTGGCGAGTCCGCCGATGAACACCACCGCGTCCGGTCGTACGCCGCGTGACCTGACGGCCGCTACATAGCGGGCGAACACTTCTTTCGCATCACCGATCATCGGCGCGATCGCCTGCTCGACCTGGGTCGCGGACAGCGCCACACGACCGGTGTTCGCCGAGACCGCGACGACCGACTCGGCGGCCGCGACGCCGCCGTAGGCGATCTCTTCTTTCGCGGTCCGGCACGCGCTGCGCAACTCGCTGCGCTCCGCCCGCGTCCGAGTGGCGTCGCCCAGGACGGGATTGTCGGCGGTCAGCTGGTCGACGATGGACCGGTCGAGACGACGACCGCTCAGCACGGTCGAGTGCTCGGCGTCGCCGATGCGACCCTCGCGGGGATCGACGGTGTAGAGCGACATGCCGGTGTCGCCGCAGTCGACGACGACGGCAGACGAGAAACGGTCGATCTCCCCGGTGTCGGTCAGGTAGGCCAGCACGGCCTCGTCCTCGCCGGCGAGACGGACCTGACGCCGGGGTCCGCTGCCCCGTGAACGCAATTGCCGACGCTGGCTCCCCGTGCGTGCGGCGACCCCGATCGGGCCCACTCGCGTCCCGGTCTCGCGGGCGGCGCTGAGCATCACGTCGATCCCGGCGTTGACCCGGCCGGCGGAATCGAGGCCGTCGGTGGGATCCACGTCGATCACGCGGGAATCGACCACACTGCGACCGAGATCGTCACGCGTCAAGAGGACGTAGTGAATCATGCCAGCCCCTGCTGACACGCCCATGGACGTCACTTCATTCACGGTGCCGTCGGTTGGTGATGCGGTGATACAAACTCCAGCGGTCGGTGTGTCTGCGCAGAGCAGCGGAAAATTGCCTGGTTGAGCGCATGACTGGTCCGCCAGGTCACGCTCAGGTCTCTATTGTAATCAATCCGTGCCCAAAGAGTCGATCGACGCCGCCAGCCACAGCATCACGCCGCCGACCGTGGCCATCGCCGTCACGTCGAACGATTTGCCCCTGACCTGCAACAGGCCTGCCTGCGAGGAGGGGATGAAGGCACGGAGTACGGCTCCGACGAGCAGAGCCGCCCCGAAAACGAAGGACCCACGCCGCCAGCGATCGAACATCACGAGCAGCGCGGCGGCCAGCACACCCAACATCACCAGCAGGTACGGGAGCTGGATGAGCACTGCCCGCAACCGGGAGGAGTCGGCGGCACGACGCCCCCGGTGTCCGGGACGGGCGTCCGCGGCGCCGGGCGGTTCGGAGTGAGCGGACTCACTCTGGTGCTCCTCTCGGGTCACGCGTCGCTACCACTCCCCGAGGCGAGCATCTGCTCAGCACGTTCGACCACGTTGACCAGCAGGAACGCCCGCGTCAGCGGACCCACACCACCGGGGTTCGGCGAGACGTGGCCCGCGACCTCCCAGACATCGGGATGAACGTCGCCGGCGAGACGACCCTCGTCAGTACGGCTGACACCCACGTCGACCACCGCGGCGCCGGGCTTCACCATGTCCGCGGTGATGAGGTGCGGCACGCCGGCCGCGGCGATCACGATGTCGGCCCGGGCGATCTCCGACGCCAGATCCGTGGTGCCGGTGTGGCACAGCGTGACCGTGGCGTTCTCACTCCGCCGGGTCAGGAGCAGCCCGATGGGCCGGCCGATGGTGACCCCGCGCCCGACCACCGTGACCCGGGCGCCGGCCAGCGGGACGTCGTAGCGTCGCAGGAGGTGGATGACCCCGCGCGGGGTGCACGGCAGCGTCGACTCCTTGCCCAGCACCAACCGCCCGAGGTTGATCGGGTGGAGTCCATCGGCGTCTTTCAGCGGGTCGATCCGCTCGAGGGCGGCATTCTCGTCAAGATGCTTGGGCAGCGGCAACTGCACGATGTAGCCCGTGCAGGCCGGATCGGCGTTGAGCTCGTCGATCGCCGCGTTGAGCTGCTCGGTGGTGGCATCGGCCGGCAGGTCCTTGCGGATGGAGGCAACGCCGATCCGGGCGCAATCGGCGTGCTTTCCCTTGACATAGGAGTGCGAACCCGGATCGTCGCCGACCAGAACGGTACCCAGACCAGGCGTGATACCCGCCAGCCTGAGCTTCTCCACCCGCTCGGCCAGATCAGCGAAGATCTCGTCGCGCGTGGTCTTGCCATCGAGTCGTATCGCGGTCACGCCGACATTCTTCCACGGCGCTACTGTCGGAACGGTGACCGTGGTGCGCAGCGACGTCGACCTCGCCCGCGCGGCGATCGCACCCCACCTCCGTCGCACGCCGACACTACGCACGACCATCGACACCGTCCACGGGCCGGTCGAGGTGGTTCTCAAACTCGAGTACGCCCAAGTCGGCGGGTGTTTCAAACCGCGCGGCAGCCTCTGGGCGACGCTGCACGCCCAAGACCAGGGATTGCTGACCGACGCCGGTGTGCTCGTCGCCTCCGGCGGCAACGCCGCGATCGGCGCGACAATCGCGGCGCGGATCGTCGGCGTGCCGGTCACCGTGGTGATCCCCGAGACCGCGCCGCCGGTCAAGATCGACGCGCTGCGCGCCGCGGGAGCGCGCGTCCACCTCATGGGACGGCGCTATTCCGAGGCCGCCGACGCCGCCGTCGCGCTGGCAGAGCAGACCGGAGCGCTCGCGCTGCACGCCTACGATCTCCCCGATGTCGTCGCCGGCGCCGGCACCATCGGTCTCGAGATGATCGACGACGTGCCCGGACCGCTCACGACCGTCGTCTGTGTGGGCGGGGGCGGGCTTCTGGCGGGCCTCGCGGCGACGCTGCGCCCGGGCGACCGCATCGTCGGCGTCGAACCACTCGGCGCGTCATGTCTGCATCAGGCCCTCGCCGCGAGAACTCCCGTACCCGTCGAACTCGAGAGCATCGCCGCGGACTCGCTCGGCGCCACCAGCGTCGGCGGGCTCTGTTGGAACGCCGTCGCCGGGAACCCGGCGGTCGGGAGCGTCCTGGTGACCGACGAACAGATCATCGCGGCGCGACGGATGCTCTGGGACACCCACCGCATCCTCGTCGAACACGGCACCGCCACCGCGGTCGCCGGTGTGGTCTCGGGAGCTGTTCGGCCGCAACCCGATTCGACGCTGTGCATCGTGCTCTGCGGGGCCAACACCGCGCTCGCCGTGTGACCGGCGCGATCGCGCGACATCTGCGACGGTCGTCACCGACTACGCTGACACCATCATGTTCCGAATCATGTTCTACCAGCCGTGCATCCCGCCGAACACCGGCAACGCGATCCGGCTGGCCGCCAACACGGGGTGCGAACTGCACCTCATCGAACCGCTGGGGTTCTCGATGTCCGACGCGCAGGTGAAGCGCGCGGGACTCGACTATCACGAGATGGCCAACGTCACCGTGCATCCGAACCTGGTGACCGCCTGGACGACGCTGAAGCCGGAACGGGTCTTCGCGTTCACCGCCCATGCCGAGCGCTATCACACCGACGTCGACTACCAGCCGGGCGACGTGTTGCTGTTCGGCCCCGAGCCGACCGGGTTACCGGCGGAGGTCCTCGACGAACCCGAGGTGACCGACCGGGTCCGCATCCCGATGCTCGCCGGACGTCGTTCCCACAACCTCGCCAACGCCGCGAGCATCGTCGTCTACGAGGCGTGGCGTCAGCACGGTTTCGCCGGCGCGGTGTGATCAGCCGACGCGGTAGCGCTTGATGCGTGCCGTGGCACCGCCGATGAGCGCGATCTTGCTCTTCGGGACCCCGAGGTGGGCGGCGAGCAGTTCGGAGACGGCCTTGTTCGCCCGGCCCTCGGTGGCCGGCTCGCGGACGTAGACGGTGATCGCGCCGCCGGGACCCGTCTCGACCAACGGGCCCTTGCTGCTCTTCGGTTTGACGGTCACCACGACCTGTTGCGGCATGACTCTTCCTGTTCTTCGTGAACACCGATCCGGCTCGGACATCCCGGCGCGTCCGCCGGAGGACTACTGCCAGTCCCGGGATCTGCTCCCCACCCGAAGATCCATGCGCTGCAGTCGATCTGCGACGACGGTCACAGCGCCTTCGGCGTTCTGCACCCGGCCGCGGATCAGCAGAGCGGGTGCCGTCTGAGCGAGTACACGGTACCGCGCCCACAAACCGACCGAACACACCACGTTGACCATCCCGGTCTCGTCCTCGAGGTTGATGAAGGTCACCCCGGACGCGGTGGCGGGACGCTGCCGATGGGTCACCGCGCCACCGACCAACACGCGCGAACCGTCGGGCACCGACAGCAGGCGATCGGCGGCCAGCACTCCCATCGCGTCGAGCCGGGGACGCAGGAACTGCGTCGGATACGACGTGGGGGTGATCCCCGTGGCCCAGGCGTCGGTGGCCGCCAGCTCGACGTCGGAGAGACCCGGAAGGGTGGGGGTCGCCTGCGCCGATTCCAGGGCCAGCTGATCGTCGCGCACCGTCGCGGCGGCCCCGGCCTCCCACAGGGCCTGACGCCGGCTGAGGCCGAACCCGTCGAAGGCGCCGGCACCGGCGAGCCCCTCGAGTTCCTTGGTCGTCAGCCGGGCGCGCCGGGAGAGATCGGTGATGTCGAGGTAGGGACCGTCGGACCGGCGGTCGACGATGCGCTGCGCCGCCTCCTCCCCGACCCCGCGTACACCGTCGAGACCCAACCGGACATCGAGACCCTCGTTCTCCAGAGTGGCGTGCGCGAGTGAGGCATTGATGTCGGGGCGATGGACCGCGACACCGTGCCGTCGGGCGTCGGCCACCAGGGTCTGCGGTGAGTAGAAACCCATCGGTTGCGCCCGTAGCAGCGCGGCGCAGAACGCCGCCGGGTGATGCAGCTTGAACCACGACGAGTAGAACACCAGGGACGCGAAGCTCTGCGAATGACTCTCCGGGAAGCCGAAATTGGCGAACGCGGCCATCTTCTCGAAGATGCGGTCGGCGGTGTCCCCGGTGATGCCGTGCAGGTTCTCCATGCCCTCGTAGAAACGTTGCCGCAGGCGTTCCATCTTCTCCGGCGACCGTTTGGAACCCATCGCCCGGCGCAACTGGTCGGCCTCGGAGGCGTCGAACCCGGCCACGTCGACGGCCAACTGCATCAGCTGCTCCTGGAACAGCGGCACCCCCAGGGTGCGTTCGAGCGCCCTGCTCATCGACGGATGCTCGACCGTCACCGGCTCTTCTCCGTTGCGCCGCTTGATGAACGGATGCACCGAGCCGCCCTGGATGGGGCCGGGCCGGATCAGGGCCACCTCGACGACGAGATCGTAGAAGCAGCGCGGTTTCAGCCGCGGGAGGGTGGCCATCTGCGCACGGGACTCCACTTGGAACACGCCGACCGAGTCGGCGCGACAGAGCATCTCGTACACGGCGGGTTCAGCGAGGTCGAGGGTGGCGAGGTCGACGTCGATCCCCTTGTGTTCGGCGACCAGGTCGATCGCATAGTGCAGGGCGGAGAGCATGCCGAGACCCAGCATGTCGAACTTGACCAGTCCGATGGCGGCGCAGTCGTCCTTGTCCCACTGCAGCACGCTGCGGTTCTCCATCCGCGCCCACTCCGTGGGGCAGACATCGGCGATCGGCCGGTCGCAGATCACCATGCCGCCGGAGTGGATACCCAGATGCCTTGGCATGCCGAGGATCTCGCCGGCGAGTTCGGCGACGTCGGCGGGAGCGGTGTCAGGCATCTTGGCCCAGGCGTCCTGCTGACCGGGCGCGTACCCGAGCGCCCGGGCCATGTCCCGGATCGCCGACTTCCCCCGGTAGGTGATGACGTTGGCGACCTGCGCGCTGCGCTCCCGGGTGTAGCGGCGGTAGACGTACTGGATGGCCTCCTCGCGTCGGTCGGATTCGATGTCGATGTCGATGTCGGGCGGGCCGTCGCGCTCGGGGGCCAGGAACCGTTCGAAGAGCAGCGTGTTGGCGACCGGGTCGACGTTGGTGATGCCGAGGGCGTAACAGACGGCCGAGTTGGCCGCGCTCCCCCGGCCCTGGCAGAGGATGTCGTTGGCCTTGCAGTAATCGACGATGTCGGCGACCACCAGGAAGTAGCCGGGGAACGTGAGCGTCTCGATGATGGCGAGTTCGTGCTCGATCTGCCGGTAGGCCTGCGGATGTTCGGCGGGGGTGCCGTACCGGCGGCGTGCCCGGGTCATGGTGAGTTCGCGCAACCAACTCGCCTCGGTGTACCCGTCGGGGACGTCGAAGGGTGGCAACTGCGGTGCGATGAGGCCCAGGTGGAATGCGCAGTCCGCGGCGATGCCCACCGCGTTGTCGATGGCATCGGGATGTGCGGGCAGCAGCCGCGCCATCTCGTCGCCGCTGCGCAGATGTGATCCGGCAACGCCGGGCATCCACCCCGAGATGGTGTCGATGTCGGTGCGGGCCCGGACGGCGGCCATCGCCATCGCCAGCCGTCGGCGCCGGGGCGCGGCGAAGTGGGCGCCGGTGGTGGCCACGGTCGGCACGCCTGCCCCGGCGGCGAGGCCGGCGAGCACCGCGTTGCGTTCGTCGTCGTCGGCCATGCCCTGCGCGGTCAGCTCGACGACGATGTTGTCGTGGCCGTAGGTCTCGATCAGTTCTCGCAGCGCCTGCTCGGCGGCCGGGACGCCGCCGCGATCGAGTGCTCGTCGGAGGGCACCCTTCCGGCATCCGGTGAGGATGAGCCAGTGCCCGCCGCCGGCCGCGGCGAGGGCTTCGCGGTCGTAACGGAGCAGGCCCTTCTCCCCCGCGACCATGTGCGCGTCGGCGATGGTCCGTGACAGACGGCGGTAGCCCTCACCGTCCCGGGCGAGGACCAGCAGATGCTCGCCCGGTGGATCGTTCTGGCCTGTCCGCGCGATGTCGGGTTCCAGTGACAGCTCGGCACCGAAGACGGTCGGCATGCCGAACTCACGGGCCGCCTCGGCGAAGCGCACGATGCCGTAGAACCCGTCGTGATCGGTGACGGCCAGTGCGCGGAGTCCGAGCCGTTGCGCCTCCTCCACCAGCTCCTCCGGCATCGACGCACCATCGAGGAAGCTGTACGAACTGTGGGCGTGCAGTTCGGCGTAGGGCACCGCCGACGAGCCGCGCGCGATGTCCTCGGCCTGGTAGGCGCCGCGTTTGCGCGACCAGGCCGGACTGTCGCCGCCATCCCCGGGGAACGGCGCCCATTCGCTGAGGTCGGGACCGAACTCGGTGCCGGGCCGGTCGGCACTGCCGGGCGCTCGGCCGGCGAGCACCCGTTCCATCTCCGACCACGTCGGTGGTCCTTGATCCCAGCCCACCCGCCAAGCCTATCGAACACAAGTTCGATGCGACAGCGGGGAGGACTCAGCTGTTGGCCCGGCCCCGCTCGACGATGCCGGACCGACGATCGGCCACCCGAGCGGGGTCGAAACCTGACATCCACTCGACCGACGTGTCGTTCTCCACGTCGAGCGCCGGGCCGACGAGATGCTGCTCGGCACGCCGATACGAGTCGAGCATGGTCCGCACCGCGAGCTGGTCACTCCCGGCCATGGACACCGCGAGTTCCATCGCCGAGGCCATCAGCTGATCGTGGGCCACCACCTCGGTCACCAAACCGACCCGCAGCGCCGTCTGGGCATCGACGAACTCCCCGGACAGGCTCATGCGGCGCGCGAAACCCCGGCCGACCGCTGCCGGCAATCGAGACGTCAGACCCCAGCCCGGCAGCACCCCGACCCGCGAATGGGTGTCGACGAAGCGGGCCCGTTCGGACGCGATCAGGACATCGCACGCGAGGGCGAACTCCAGACCACCGGTGGCGGCGACACCGTTGACGGCGCCGATGATCGGCTTCGAGATGGGGCGCCACGGATGCCCGACAGGTACGTCCGCATGATCGAGCAGTCGAGCACTGTCGGTCGACGAGCCCAACTCGGCCAGGTCCAGGCCGGCGCAGAATGCCGAGCCCGCGCCGGTGAGGATGACGACGTCGACGTCATCGTCGTGATCCGCGTTCGCCAATTCGGAACGGAGAGCGACGATCAGGTCAAAGCTGAGCGCATTCCGGACCTACGGACGGTTGAGGACCAACGTCCGCACCCGCCCGGATTGCTCGATCCACAGAAGCGGTTCTCCCGACGTGGCCGTGTGGTCACTGGTCATGCGATGCCTTTCGGTGACGTCGGATCAACCCGCCGATTGCGGACGCTCGGCGAGCCCGAGCCGCAAGTGTTCGCTGTGGTAGACCGCCTCGTCGAGCAGCTGGGCGACATGGCTGTCATAGAGGCTGTAACTGATCGACCGACCCGACCGGGTGCCGGTGACCAGCCCGAGGTTGCGGAGCAACCGGAGCTGATGGGAGACCGCGGACTGCTCCATGCCGACGGCGTCGGCGAGATCGGTCACCGAGCGCGGTCCGGACCGCAACTCGGTGAGGATGAGCAGCCGGCTCGGGGTCGCCAGCGCCTGCAGGGTGGTGGCGACGTGCACGGCCGATTCCGGATCGAGCCGCGCAGCCGGCCGCATCCCCTCGTCGATGCCGTGTCCCATGCAGCGGATGCTACCGGCTGGACATTACATGAAAACCTCTTCATATGAACTGTTACTGTCTGAGAGGTGGATGTCGGCGAGTGGCTTCGACTCGGCGCCTCGCTCGCGCTCGGTGCCGGCTCAACCAGCAGGAAGGTGGTTGTCGGCGAGTCGCTTCGACTCGGCGCCTCGCTCGCGCTCGGTGCCGGCTCAACCAGCAGGAAGGTGGCTGCCGGCAAGTGGCTTCGACTCGGCGCCTCGCTCGCGCTCGGTGCCGGCTCAACCAGCAGGAGGGCGGCTGTCGGCAAGTGGCTTCGACTCGGCGCCTCGCTCGCGCTCGGTGCCGGCTCAACCAGCAGGAGGGCCGACGACAGACGGGAGACACGATGGGTACGGCGGAGACGACGGAACGAACGGCCCGCAACTCGACGCGCGCGGGAGCCGACCGCGGGAGCACCCCGCCGTCGATCCTCCGGACGGGACTCCGGCTACCCGAGGTGCGCTGGGCGGGCCTCGCGCTGGCACTGTTCCTCGCGGGTTGGTTGCTCCAGATCAGCCAGGCGCCCGAATGGTCCTGGTGGACCGCGTATCTCGCGTGCTATCTGGCCGGCGGATGGGAACCGACCCGATCGGGCCTGCAGGAACTGCGGGGACGACGACTCGACGTCGATCTGCTGATGATCGTCGCCGCCGTCGCCGCCGCGTCGATCGGGCAGGTCTTCGACGGCGCGCTGCTGATCGTGATCTTCGCGACCTCGGGAGCTCTGGAGGTCGTCGTCACCCAGCGCACCGCCGATTCGGTGACCGCCCTGCTCGGACTGGCCCCCGAACGTGCCACCCTGTATGCGCCCGACGGCACGACACGCGAGATCGACTGCCGCGAACTCGAAGTCGGCCAGCGTATCCTCGTCCGTCCGGGCGAACGGGTGGGCGCGGACGGCGTCGTCGTCGACGGCCGCAGCGAGGTCGATCAGCAGGCCGTGACCGGCGAGTCGGTCCCGATCGTGCGGGCGGCGGGCGACGACGTGCTGTCCGGCACCGTCAACGGCACCGGCGCGCTGATCGTCGAGGTCGCCCGTCCGGCGTCGGAGTCGGCCATCGCCCGCATCGCGACGCTCGTGGCCGAGGCATCCGAGACGAAGGCACCGACCCAGCTCTTCATCGAGAAGGTCGAGCAGACGTACTCCGTCATCGTCGTCGTCGCCACCCTGCTGGTGCTGGGCATCCCGGTGATGTTGTTCGGCAATACTTTCGACGAGGCGCTGCTTCGTGCCATCGTGTTCATGATCGTCGCCTCGCCCTGCGCCGTCGTCCTGTCGACGATGCCGCCGCTGCTCGCGTCGATCGCCAATGCCGGTCGGCACGGCGTCCTGGTCAAGTCCGCCGCGGTGATGGAGTCGGTGGGACGGACCTCGGTCGTCGCGTTCGACAAGACCGGCACCCTCACCGAGGGACGCCCGCAGGTCGTCGACGTGGCGGCGCTCGACGGTCACGACCCGTCGCAGGTGTTGGCGCTGGCCGCCGCGGTCGAGTACCCCAGCGAGCATCCCCTCGGTCGCGCGATCGTCACCGCCGCCGCCGACCGCGGACTGGACGTCGAATCGGTGGAGGGTTTCCGGGCGCTTCCCGGACGCGGGGTGACGGGGGCGGTCGGCGGGCGCCGCGTCACCGTCGAGCGCACCGTCGCCGGTTCGACCGGGACGGTGGTCGGCGTACTCGTCGACGGGCGGGAGATCGGCCGGATCGAACTCGTCGATCGCCTGCGGGACGACGCCGCCGAGGCGGTGCGGCTTATCGGCGACGTCACGTCGGGTTCGGTCCTGCTGCTGACCGGCGACCGGCCATCGGTCGCCGCGGACGTCGCCGACCGGACCGGAATCCGCGAGGTACACGCCGACCTGCTGCCGGAGGACAAGGTCCGGATCGTCGGCGAGATCGAGGGACACGTGCTCGTGGTCGGCGACGGCATCAACGACGCACCGGCACTCATGGCGGCCGGGACCGGCATCGCGATGGGTCGTCGCGGTGCGGACCTCGCCGTCCAGACCGCCGACGCGATCATCGTGCGTGACGACCTCACCGCGGTCCCCGCGCTGATACGGCTGTCCCGCCTCGCCCGCCGTTACGTCATCGCCAATCTGTGCATCGCCGCCACCGTGATCCTCACCCTCGTGACCTGGGATCTCATCGGCACCCTGCCACTCCCCCTGGCCGTGGCCGGGCACGAGGGTTCGACCGTGCTCGTCGCGCTCAACGGCGCCCGCCTGTTGCGGAAGTCGGCCTGGTCGGGCGATCGCGGTGCACAATCGACGGGGTCGAACGCACAGTCGACGGAATGAGACGCACGATCGACGCGTACGGGCGCGCGACGCCGCGCGCGTAGTCATTGCCATCGCCGCAAGTTAGTGTCACCCTGAGTACCAGACAGATCCGCGGCCCGCGGGCCGTGGACAGCCAGCGGGCCGTCGGCCCGCCCATCTGATGGGATCTCTTCCATGACGAGCTACTTCATCACCGGGGGCAGCGGGTTCATCGGGCGACGCGTACTCGAACGTCTCCTGACCGTCGCTCCCGACGCCACCATCCACGCACTGGTACGCGAGACCTCGCGCGCGGCGTTCGTCGCCATGCTCGACGACCTCGACGCGGGCGACCGCGTGACACCCGTGGTCGGCGACCTGACCGCACCCGGACTCGGTATCGCACCGGACACCGTCCCCGCGATCGATCACGTCATCCACCTCGCGGCGATCTACGACATGGCCGCCGATGCGGAGTCACAGCGCGCCGCCAACGTCGTCGGGACCTCGCGCGCCGCCGACTTCGCGATCGCGCACGATGCGCTGTTCCACCACGTCTCCTCGATCGCCGTGGCCGGTGACCACCGCGGGCGGTTCACCGAGATGGACTTCGAAGTCGGACAGGGCTTTCCGACTGCCTACCATCGCACCAAGTTCGAGGCCGAACGTGTCGTGCGCGAACGCGAGGGACTCCGCTGGCGCGTCTACCGGCCGTCGATCGTGGTCGGCGACTCGCGCACCGGCGAGATGGACAAGATCGACGGTCCCTACTACTTCTTCGGCCACCTCGCGACGCTCGGCCGACTGCCCTCGATGCTGCGACTGCCGATGCCCGATCTCGGGACGCTCAACATCGTGCCGGTCGATTACGTCGCCGCCGCGATGGTCGCCCTCCTCGGCGTGAACCCCACGCGCAGCGGTTTGGTGTTCCATCTCAGCGACCCGAAGTCGCTCACCACCACCGAGATGTACAACGCGCTGGCACCGGCGTTCAAGGCGCCGAAGGGGTTCGACGCCATCCCACGGGCTGCGGTGGAACCCGTGATGACGTTGTCCGGCATGGGGATCGCGCGCGTCGGACGCAACCTCGTAGCCGCCCAGCAGGGGATCCCCGGGGCAGTACTCGACGCGGTGACGCTGCCGGTCGACTTCCGCGCCGACACCACCGTGGCGGTCCTGGGTGACCTCGGCATCACCGTGCCCGACTTCGCCGACTACGCCCCGCGCCTGTGGACCTACTGGTCACGACACCTCGACCGGTCACGCAACCGGCGCACCGATCCGCGCGGGCCGCTCGTCGGCAAGAACGTTCTCATCACCGGCGGGTCGAGCGGGATCGGCAAGGCCACCGCACGGATGTGCGTCGCACGCGGGGCCAACGTCCTCATCGTCGCCCGCAACGCCGACGAACTGGAATCGGCGACCGAGGAATTGAACTCGACGACGAGCAAGAAGGGCATCCCGCCCGGTCAGGTGACCGCATACCAGTGCGACATCACCGACGAGGAATCGGTCAATGCGCTCGTCAAGACCGTGCTCGCCGCGCACGGTCACGTGGACGTCCTGGTCAACAATGCCGGCCGGTCGATCCGTCGTGCCACGATCAACTCGGTGGATCGGTCTCACGACTACCACCGGGTGATGGCGGTCAACTACTTCGGCGCGGTGAACCTCGTCCTCGGACTGCTGCCGCACATGATCGCCCGGCAGGCGGGTCATGTGGTAAACGTGACCTCGATCGCGGTGCAGTCGCGTGGCCCGCGGTTCGGTGCCTACGCGGCGTCAAAAGCCGCTCTGGAGGCCTTCAGCGACGTCACCGGCACCGAAACGGTGTCCGACCACGTGACCTTCTCCAATGTCCGTCTCCCCCTCGTGAAGACGCGGATGATCGCGCCCACCGAGGCCTACGACAACCAGCCCGGGACCTGGAACGTCGACCGGGCCGCGGCGCGCGTGCTGCACGCGATCATCGATCGACCCAAGCGCGTCGACTCGCTGGTCGGGCTCGTCGCCGAGATCGGGCACCGCGTCACCCCCGGACTGACCACCCGCATCCTGCACCAGGAGTACCTGGTCTTCGGCGAATCGGCGGCGGCGCTGGGCCGTTCGGATCGTGACGCCGGCGGGCGGGACGCGTGATCGACACCCCGTATCTCGAGGTCGACGTCGACCGCATGACGCGCAACCTCGCGGTGCTCGCCGACCGCGCGCGATCGGCGGGCGTCGACTTCCGGCCGCATGCGAAGACCCACAAATGCGCCGAGATCGCGCGGATGCAGATCGATTCCGGTGCCACGGGGCTGGCGGTGGCCACCATCGGCGAGGCCGAGGCCTTCGCCGACGCCGCCGACATCACCTCGTGCACCGACATCTTCATCGCCTATCCCATCTGGCCGACCCCGGCGAAAGCCGCCCGGTTACGCGCCCTCGCAGACCGGGTGTCGCTACGGGTGGGTGTCGACTCGGCGGAGGGCGCACGGCATCTCGGGGCGCTGCTCGGCGGGCAGCGGGTCGAGGCACTCGTCGAGGTCGACTCCGGGCAACACCGCACCGGGACCGCACCCGGGGACGCCGGAGGCGTCGCGGCGGCGGGCGTGTCAGCGGGGCTCGACGTCGTCGGCGTCTTCACCTTCCCCGGCCACGGCTACGGCGTCGGCGACACCCGCCGGCGGGCCGCGGAACAGGAGGTGGCGGCACTGCGTACGGCGGCGGAGAGTCTCCGAGCGCAGGGCATCGATCCGCGGGTGCGCAGCGGCGGATCCACACCCACCGTCGAATTCGTCGGCGACCCCACGTATGCGGGCGTGCTCACCGAGATCCGTCCGGGCGTGTATCCCCTCAGCGACGCCCAGCAGGTCGAGATCGGCACCTGCGGATTCGACGACGTCGCTCTGACCGCGGTGGCAACCGTGGTGCGGAGCGAACCCGGACGGATCGTCCTCGACGCCGGCAGCAAGATCCTCGGCGCCGACCGAGCCGCCTGGGCGACCGGCCACGGACGCCTCCTCGATCACCCCGACGCCCGCGTCGTGCAGTTGTCCGAACATCACGCGGTGGTGGAGTTCCCGGCGGAATCGACGTCAGCCCCCCGGTTGGGCGACGTGATCCGGGTGGTGCCGAACCACGTCTGCACTGCGGTCAATCTCGTCGACGAACTGGTGGCGATCGACGGCTCGGACAGCCGGTGGCCGGTCATCGCGCGGGGGCACAACAGTTGAGTCAGATCGGTCGGATGCCTTCACGGACCAGGAATTTGCGTGCCCGTCCGAACTTGCGGTCGGTGGAGAACGCATACCACTGCTGACTCACACCCGCTTCGTGGACGACGTCCCGGAACCTGCGGAACGCACCTCGTCCCTCGATCGCGCGCTCCAGACGGTTTCGCAGGTCGGGATCGGTGGTGCGCGTGGCGAAATCGGCCATGTCCCGCCAGCTGTCGCGCGAACCGATGCAGTCGAAGCGCAGCCAGCGGTCCGGGTCCTCCTCGACGTCGATCTCCTCATCGAGCACGCCCGGGTCGAGCATCTCGTCGTTGTACACGAAGCCGGTGCTCAGGTCGATGAGTCCGCCGGTGGACCGGTTCGGATCACCCTCCATCTCGTCGCTGAGCATCTCGAGATCCACCGCGATCGGCCGTCCCGGCGCGGGTTCCCCGCGCAGGCTCGCGAGCAGTTCCTCGGCGAGTTCGGCGTCGCCGGCCTCTCCCCGTCGTTTGAGTTGTTCGACGATCGACACAGCCACCGGTTCGGCTCGCTCGCGGCGCTTCTGCAGTGCCATCGGTACCCCGGGGCCGACCTGCTGGAGTGCGTCGTGCAGATCGCATCCGATGACGGCATCCAGGAAACGATCGGCATCCGACGACGCGATCGACCCGCGTACCTCGCCCAGATCGAGTTCACGTATCTCCTTCTGCGCGGGCCACTGGCCGACGAGCATCGGATGAGGAACGGTGGGGCGTGGTGGCGTCTCGTCGTCCCCATCGGCCGTCCGTCGACCGTACTGATCCGGGATGTCGCCCCAACCGAAGTACGCCAGCGGCGCTGTCGGCTTGATGCCCAACACGTCCACCGGGTCGACCTTCAGATCTCCCACGACGCACCGATGGGTCCACTCGTCGCCTAGATCGAAGGTGTACTGGAACTCGGAACCGGTCGCTGCGAACGCGGCGACCTTGGCCGTGGCGATGTCCACGGGCTCGGAGATCGGGCCGCCGATACCACCGGCCAGGTCGGCACCGAGCGCGGCGTCGGCGACCACCCTGCCGTCGTCCAGGGTGAAAAGTGACAGATGGGAACGATCCCATCGAGCGAACGCGTCATCGATGGCGGTCGCCAGATCCTTGAACGTGTGCGCCGGTCCGACCGCGAAAACCCTTCCGGGCCAGGGCCACAACTCAACGCCGCGACCACCGAGCAGTTCCACTGTCACCGACAACCAGGTACGTGCCATGCGTCGAGAGTGGCATCTCAGAGGCGAACGCGCACGCTTTCGGTCGCGGCGTTTCTTCTCGAAGCCACTCCGCGGGACGCAGTCACTCGTAGACACCTTCGACGATCCACTCCCCGGCGCGGTAACACAGCAGCAGGGCGCGCGAATCGTCGAGCAGCACCTGCGCCCGCGCGGTCAGTCCGGTCTCGGCGGCTCCGGTCGGCACCGAGGCCCCGGCGGGCAGGTCGGCGCCTCCGACCGGCCAGGGCCCGGCCCACCAGCACAGGCCCCAACTCGACCGGCGCGCCCGGGACGAGGCCAGCGCGACGGTCACCGGTTCGGCGGTGAAGGCCCCGCGATCGGTCACCTTCACCGGTTGCCCCACGGCGTCGAGCACGTGGATCGCGGTCTCCACCAGCACCGTCGGGCTGGGTTGTGGCAGGCGTCCGGGCCATGGCGCCGACGGATCCCGGCGCGGAGCCGGCTCGTCGCCCAGTGAGACCATGGTGATCCGTTCGGCGGGTCCACGACCACCGCTCAGCACGGGAATACGGACCGCATCCCCGCCCAGCAGCCCCTGTATCCGCACCAGCGAACGCCGGGCGCGCTCCTCCACATCCGGTTCACCGGCCAGCCCGCCACGGGAGAGATCGTCGGTGAGCTGATAGTGCAGGGCCCCGGCCTCGACGACCTCGACCGGTTCGAGCCGCAGCCGGACGATCGGCGAGTCGGGTCGGGCACTGCTCCTCGCTGCGCGCGGCTCGACCCGCGGGGAGGTGGGCCGCGCCGCGCCGGTCAGCCACCCCTCGAGTTGCCATCGGACACGATCCGCGGTCGTCTCCGGCGTCAGCGGTTGGGCACATCGCCAGGTTCGCGAATGCTGTTGTCCGCGTTCGGTGGTCGCGATGATGGTGAGTCGCGTGCAGGCCACCGCGGCATCACGCAGGCGTCGGTGCAGCACGTCGGCGAGGGTGCGACCGATGAACGCCGCGACGTCGATGCGGTCGACCGGCGGGTCGCAGGTGTGGTCGACGTCGAGTTCGGCCGGCACACCACGTGACGACGGGACACGCCCCGGCAGCGCATTGGCCAGCCGGTGCGCGACGACCGCATCCCGGGCGAACCGGGTGGCGACGTCGGTGACGGACATGTCGGCGAAGGCGCCGATCGTGCCGATCCCCAACCGGCGCAGCAACTCCACGAGATCGGCACGGGACGGATCGCTCATGCTGGGTTCGACGGCGAGGTCGGCGACGGGGCGGCCGGCGAGGTACTCCCGGTCACCCCCGGGCTCCACCTGATGCCCGTTCCGGGCGGCGAGGACGGCGGTGAAGATCTCGTCGGCGATGCCGACCTGCGACTCGATGCCGCACGCCGACACCACGTCGACGAGCTCCTCCGCGAGGGCCTCCATCCCGCCGAAGTAGCGGGCGGCACGGTCGCCGGCGATCACCAGGAGACCCGGCCGGAGCACTTCGAGGGCGGGGATCACCTCGGCGACCGCGGCGACCACCGGTTCGAACAGCCGTCCGTCCCGGTTCTCGTCGGCGGCGACCACGGTCATCTCCGTGCACGCCGCCTGCGCCTGTCGCTTCCGCATTCCCCGCCGCACACCGGCGGCCCGTGCCGAGGCCGAACAGGCCACCACCCGATTCGCCGACAGCACCGCGACCGGATGCAGCGGGGGCAGATCCGCCTCGGCCGCCGCGGCCATCGCCGGCCAGTCCGGGCACCAGAGCGCGAGGATACGCCGGGACCCCTGCTCTCCGGAGGGCATCAGTTCGCCACCGCGAGCACCGGGGAGACGGTCGTCGCCGCGACCATCTCGACCGTGCGATCGGCACCGTGGCCCGTCGCCCGGAGTTCGACCTCGGTGCTCTCGGATCGCCGGCCGCGGCCCGACACCGTGACCTCCAGCCGCATCCCGCCGATGCGGCCGTAGCCGCTGCGTGCGGAGTCGAGACCGGCCGCGCGGGAGGCGGGAGCAGACCGGCCGGGCAGGCCCGGACTGTGCCGGTAGGTGAGGACACGGGCCTCGAGGGCCAGTTGCGCACCCGGCCATGCACCACCGGTCACCAGCAGCACCGACGACTGCTTGCGCACGCGGCCCATGACCACCCGGGCACGCGAGGGGGCCACCATCTCGTTCCGCGGGCGAGCACCCTCGCCACCGCTCCCCAGGTCCAGGATCACCAGGTCCATACCGTCGAGCAGCACCGCTGCCACCTCGACCGGGTCGGGACCGGGATCGGGGATGGTGGCGATGCGGGACAGGTCGGCGCCCATCTCCGCCGCGGGCAGCAGACTCAACCGGGGCAACCCGACGATCCCCACCTGTCCACCCGCACGGGTCACCGAAGCGATCATCGCGATCAGCACCGAACGGGCGCCGTCGAGCCGGGCCACCGACCCTCGCGGAATACCGTTGTGCGGCAAGATGTCCGACAACGATTCCGGCACGGGAAGGACACCCACCGACCGGTCTCGGACCTCGACCACCCGCTGGTCGGGCCGACCGGACATGGCCGCCATCCGCCGGCGCAAACCCGCCAGCTCGTCGGCCCGGCCACCGGCCGCCGTATCGGTCACGGCATCGGTCACGGCCACACCAGCAGAGACATCCATCCGGCACCCTCCAGTCGACATGAGTAGTTCTCGAGCGAGCCGGGAAGGTGCGCGCCATCAGGGTTCTCGACACAGTTCCCGAACGATCCCGAGGAGGCCCCTCGTCCGCCGATCATTCGAACACTGTTTCGATTGTTCGAGAGTAGAACCAACCACCGACAAGCGTCAACCGAAGCCGAAAGCCGTTGCGCAGCACAGGATGTTTGCATCCACGCCGAAAACAGCCCAGCTCAGGGGCGCGGTCAGGACGGCACGGGTCAGAACAGGGTGAGGGCGTGCTGCAGCTCGGGCGCGGCCACCGTCGCCGGCGAGTCGGGACCCGATTGCCGGAGACCGCCGGAACCGGCCAGGCCATGCCGGTGCACGAGCGGCTTCATCCGGTCACGCAGCCACGAGGAGTACTCCGGGGTGACATAGGCGCCACGCCCGTAGAGCCCCCGGTACCGGCGGATGAGCGCCGGATGCTCCTCCGCCAGCCACTCGAGGAACCACGGCTTGGTCGAGGATCGCAGATGCATCGGGAACGCGGTCACACCAGACGCGCCCGCCTCGGCGAGTGCCTCGAGCAACGAGTCGAGATGCGCGGTCGAATCCGTGAGGTACGGGATGACGGGGGCCACCATCACATGCGGCGCGATGCCGGCATCGGCGAGATCGCGGATCACCGACAGCCGCGCCTGGGGCGACGGCGTCCCCGGTTCGATCTTCTTCTGCAGGTCCTGATCGAGGATCGCCAGCGAGATCCCGACGCTGACCGAGACCTCCCCCGCAGCCTGACGCAACAGCGGAAGATCCCGACGGATCAAGGTGCCCTTGGTCAGGATGGAGAACGGCGTCCGGGACTCGGCGAGCGCGGAGATCACGCCCGGCATGAGTCGGTACCGCCCCTCGGCACGCTGATACGGGTCCGTGTTGGTGCCCAGCGCCACCGTCTCCCGGGTCCACGACCGGCGTTTGAGTTCCTTGCGCAACACCGCCGCGACGTTGAGCTTCACCACGACCTGGGTGTCGAAATCGGTGCCCGCGTCGAGGTCGAGGTACTCGTGCGTCGGACGGGCGAAACAGTAGCGGCAGGCATGCGTGCACCCGCGAAAGGTGTTGACCGTGAACTGAAACGGGAGCTGCGAGGCCTCCGGCACGCGGTTGAGCGCACTCTTGGCCAGCACCTCGTGGAATGTGACACCCTCGAAATCGGGCGTACGCACCGACCGCACCAGACCCGAGCGGCTCAGCCCCGGGAGCGACCCGTCGTCGACCTCGACCGCCTGATCCGACCATCGCATGATGGGAGTCGAACATACGTACGAGATGGCTGTCAAGTGCGGTGCCCGCGGCGTCGACCTCGCCGCTATCATCTCCGTATGTCGACGACCGCCGGAACCCACCATGCGCCGGGTCCCCAGTACCTGGTGGCCGGCCGGTACCGTCTGAAGTCGCGCATCGGCGGCGGCGGCATGGGAACCGTGTGGCTCGCCCGCGACCAGCTCCTCGACCGTGACGTCGCCGTCAAGCAGGTCGTCTCCACCGAGGGCCTCACCGAGGACTCCGCCGACAACGTGCGCAAGCGGGCCATGCGGGAGGGGCGGATCGCCGCGAAGCTCTCCCACCGCAATGCGATCGCCATGCACGACGTCGCCCTCGACCGGGGTGAGCCCTGGCTGGTCATGGAATACCTACCCTCCCGCAGTGTGGCCCAGATCTTGCACACCACAAAGACTCTCGCGCCCGCCGAGGCTGCCCAGATCGGCGCCCAGGTGGCCGATGCGATGGTCGAGGCCCACGCCGCGGG
Source organism: Gordonia sp. IITR100 (assembly GCF_002009645.1). Lineage (NCBI taxonomy): Bacteria > Bacillati > Actinomycetota > Actinomycetes > Mycobacteriales > Gordoniaceae > Gordonia > Gordonia sp. IITR100. The sequence continues at coordinate 229,313 of NZ_MVKV01000002.1, forward strand.
GATCGTGCACCGCGACATCAAGCCCGGCAACATCCTCATCGCCGAGGGCGGACGGCAGACCGGCCTGGTCAAGATCACCGACTTCGGGATCTCGCGGGCGAAGGACGATGTCACTCTCACCCAGACCGGCGTGATCACCGGAACGCCTGCGTATTTCGCTCCCGAGGTCGCGCGCGGCGCCGATCCGCAGGAGGCCTCGGACGTCTACTCGCTGGGCGCGACCGTCTACACGATGGTGGAGGGTCAGCCGCCCTTCGGTGTCGACGACAACTCGATCGCGCTGCTACACAAGGTCGCACGCGCACGCATCAATCCCATGCAGAATGCCGCCGAGCTCGAGCCGATCCTGCTGCGCCTCCTGGAACCGAGCCCGACCAAACGCCCGACGATGAGTCAGGCACGAGACATGCTCACCTCGTTCGCGGCCGGTTCCCGAGGCACCCGCGACCAGGTCCTGACCGGCCTCATCACCCGGCCCGGAGCGGGCACGCCGACCTGGTCACAGCGCGGCGGCCGGTCGTCGACGACCGGTTCGCATCGTCCGGCCGGTGCCACCCTGCCCCCCTACGCCCCGACGATGTCCGCCGATCGCGGCTCCCGCGACCTTCCGGACACACGTCGCGGCATGTCCCCGACCCTGATGTCGACGCCGCAACCACATTCGTCGACGCCGAGACCGCCTGCCTCCCAGCAGTACTCGTCCGAATCCCGGCAACCGAACCCCGGTCCGCCGGCGCCGGGCACGTCGAGCACGGCACTGGCGGTGTCGATCTTCGTGTTCTTCGCCGTGCTCGCGGTCGTCGTCGTACTCGCGATCGCGCTGTTGCGCTGAGCCGGCGCCGCTGCGGTCAGCCGATGTGACGGGTGGCCGCCCATCGGGTGAGGGCATTGCGGTTGGACTGCTGGGTCTTCCGCAAAACGTTCGACGCATGTGTCTCGACCGTCTTGATCGAGATGAACAGCTCCTCGGCGATCTCCCGATAGGTGTACCCGCGCGCCAGCAGGCGCAACACCTCCAGTTCGCGCCTGGTCAGCGAGTCGAGTTCGGGGTCGAGCGGCGGTTCGGGTGCCGAGGATTTTCCGGTGAACGAGTCGAGGACGAAACCCGCGAGACGTGGGCTGAACACCGCGTCGCCGTCGGCGACCCGGCGGACCGCGTCGGCGAGTTCCGGGCCCGCGATCGTCTTGGTCACGTAACCGCGGGCACCGGCCCGGATGGTCGCGATGACATCCTCGGCCGCGTCCGACACACTCAGGGCCAGGAAGACCGGCGGTGTCGAACCCGTTGCATTCGAACCCGTTCCGTTCGATCCGAGTCGATCGAGCACCCCGCGCAGGACCGCCACCCCGCCGCCGGCCGGCATGTGCACGTCGAGCAGGACCACATCGGGAGCCGCCGCCACGATCCCGTCGATTGCCTCGGGTACGGTGCCCGCCTCGCCGACGACGCGCAGGCCCGGCTCGTCGGCCAGTTCGGCACGGACCCCGGAGCGGAAGACCGCATGGTCGTCGACGAGATAGAAGGTCACCGGACCGGGGCCGGTCGGGTCGGAACTCGGGGAACTCGGCGTCATCGTGCCTTCCTGTTGTCGGTCGGGGCGACCGCGTCGACGGTCACCTCGGCAGAGCGTCGGGTGTCGTCCGCTCTCTCGTCGATCGATCCCGATCCCCCGTCACCACGCGGCATCATCAGACCCACGTTCGTCCCGCGCCCGGGGGTCGACGTGATCCGCACGCGGCCGCCCATCCTCTCCACACGTGCGCGGATCGACCGGGAGATGCCCTGGCGGTCGTCGTCGACGGCGTCGGGGTCGAAACCGATTCCCCGGTCACGGACATACACCTCGACCTCGTCGTCGGTGATCTCGCCGTACACGTCCACGGTGCGTTCACCGGAGTGCTTGGCGGCGTTGACCAGCGCCTCGCGGGTGGCCCCCACGAGAGCCGACCAGCGTTTGGCGTCCCGGGTGTTGTCCGGACGCAGATCGCCGACGGTGATGATCTCCACCTCGATACCGTAGGCGTCCTCGACCTCGGCGCCGACACTCCGGAGTGCGGCCGCGAGCGAGCCGCGTTCGGTGGCCGGGTCGCCGAACAGCCAGGCCCGCAGCTCGCGTTCCTGACTCCGGGCCAGGCGTGCCACCTCCTCGGGGCGGCCCGCCTTCTTCTGGATCAGGGCCAGGGTCTGCAGGACCGAGTCGTGCAGATGCGAGGCGATCTCCTCGCGCTCGGCGTTGCGAATGCGGGCCGAGCGCTCCTCGTTGATGGTGCGCAGCATCCGCATCCACAGGGGCACGGTCAACAGGACGACGCCGATCAGGGTCGCCCCGACCGCGAGGATCGTGGAATTGAGACCGCCGAAGCTGCGATCCCCGGCCACCACCACGACCACGAGGCCGCCGACAACGAGCGCGACGCCGCCGATCAACCGCGTCCAAGTGCGCAGTGGGGTGCGGGGTGCGCGCGGGGATGTATCGAATTCGCGCCACACGAGGGCGGCGCCCAACGCGATGAAGACGAACGGGATGAGGTACTCCGCCGGGGTCCCCGACGCCGCGAATCCGACCACGCCCATGGCCACCAGCCCGACCATCGCCAGACCGAGGGATTGACGACGCTCTCCCGGTGCCGGTGACGCGGTGTCGTCGCCCTGCGGGCAGAAGAACCACAGCAGCCCGTAGGCGGCGACCCCGGCGCCGGCCAGCGCGGCCAGGACCACGAAGACGATCCGCACGCGGAAGACCTCGACCCCGAGATGATCGGCCAATCCGCCGGCGACACCGGCGACGACGCGGCCGCCGTCGCGGCGCACCAGTTTCGGGACCGGCTCGACCTCCATTCGACTCACTCCTCGATCGTCCCATGCGATCGGCTTCGCGACATCGGGGTCAACCCCGGTTCATGCGCCGCGATCTCAGGGTGTGTCCGCTCCGCCGCCCCCGGGCCTCGGGATTCTCCGGGGGACAATTCAGGGGATCACCCGATGTGTCCGGGGCCGGACGGGCGGCACGATGATCGTCATGGACACCAAGGAGTTCCAGCAGCAGATCCAGGGCCTGTGGGCGACCCGTCCGTATCGGCCCGACGATCGGACGATTGCCGGCGTGTGCACCGGCATCGCCGCCCGGTATCGCGTCGACCCGACTCTGGTGAAGGTCGCGTTCGTGGTGGCCGCCTTCTTCGGCGGCAGCGGACTCATCCTCTACCTCGCGGCCTGGGTCGCGTTCCCGGGCGCCGGACGCGCCCGCGCCGATGCGCTCCGTGTCGATTCCCCCCGGGCCGGTCACACCGCGTCGCACAACTCGATGCACGGCCTGGGGAATCCGCAGGTGATCCTGCTGGTCGTGCTCGCGATCGTCATCGTCACCTCATTCGGCCCCAATCGCACCTGGGGCTCGGGCGGGCTCGTCGGCGCGATCCTGATGCTCGGCGGCTGGTACCTGCTGTACCTGCGGACCCCGACTCCACCGGCCGGTACCAGCATCGACACCGCGGCGGTCACCGACATCGTCGTCCCGCCACCGGCGGCCGGGCAGTTCGAACGGTGGGTGCCGCGCGCGATGAGCCACCCGGCCCCCGGCGCGGTCACCCCCACGGACGGCCCCCAGACCCCAGGAGTATCCATGACCAAAGCACCGGGCCCGTCCGCGATCGGCGGGAATCCGGCCACCGAACACCCGGCCACCCCGGTGCCGGAAGTCGAACTGTCGAAGAACGAACCACTCGAGGCGAGTCCACCCGCGTGGGATCCGTTGGGAGCGGCGCGGTTCGCCTGGGATCTGCCCGAACCGACCCGCCCGGCCGAACCGGCCGTCCGTCGGCACCGTCGCTCACCGCTGACCCTGATCGTGGTCGGTCTGGCGACCATCGTGGGTGCGATCGGTGCGGGCCTGCACCAGATGGGTGTCGAGTGGTTCACCGTCCCCCACATCCTGTCGCTCTCCCTCGCCGTGATCGGAGCCGGACTCCTCGTCGCGGCCGTCGTCAAGCGTCGCACCGGCGAGCACAGCACGGGCCTGGCGCCCATCGCGGTCTCTCTCGGTGCCGCGGTCATCGTCACCACCGTGATCTCCGGGGTCAACGGCCTGTCCGGCCCGCTGCCGCCCGGCGGGGTCGGTGACCGCGAGTGGAAGCCGTTGACCGAGAACGACATCCAGGCCGAGTACTCACTCGGCATCGGCGAGATGGCCCTGGACCTGCGCGCGGTCGAACTCACCGCCGACCGGACCGTACGACTCGAGAGCGGGGTCGGCAAGATCACGGTCCACGTGCCGGAGACGATGAACGTGCGTGCCGACTGCCAGACCGGTGTCGGCGACTACAACTGCCCCACCGGGCTCGACGGCGGACGTGACGGCACCGATGGCCCGGTCCTGCAGATCGAGGCCCGCACCGGATTGGGAGAGGTAGAGGTCCTGCGATGAGCACTGAGATGAACGCTTCCGGCACCGATGACGACCGAGGTTGTGGCGCCACCCATCGCGCTCCCGGTCTGGGGCTGCTCGGACTCGCCGCCCTTGCCGTGGCCGGGTGGGGGCTCGCCGACGGGCCGGCGCTTCCCGACGCCGCCGACCTCGGATGGGTCGTCGTCGGGATCGGGCTGCTGGTCGGACTCGTGCTGATCGTGTCCGGCACGCGTTCCCGGCGCTGAGACCCGGCACGCGCAGACGAGAGCGGCCGGTGGCAGACGCCACCGGCCGCTCTCGTCAGCTCATTCCCACTCGATGGTGCCCGGCGGCTTGCTCGTCACGTCGAGCACCACCCGGTTGACCTCGGCGACCTCGTTGGTGATGCGGGTGGAGATGATCTCGAGGACCTCGTAGGGCACACGCGTCCAGTCCGCGGTCATCGCGTCCTCGCTCGACACCGGGCGCAGCACGATCGGGTGGCCGTAGGTGCGGCCGTCTCCCTGCACGCCCACACTGCGCACGTCGGCCAGCAACACGACCGGACACTGCCAGATCTGCGAGTCGAGGCCGGCGGCGGTCAGTTCCTCGCGCGCGATCAGGTCGGCCTTGCGCAGCGTCTCCAGTCGGTCGCCGGTCACCTCGCCGACGATGCGGATCGCCAGGCCGGGCCCGGGGAACGGCTGGCGGGCGACGATCTCCTCGGGCAGCCCCAGTTCGCGGCCGACCGCACGCACCTCGTCCTTGAACAGCAGACGCAGCGGTTCCACGAGACTGAACTCGAGGTCGTCGGGCAGACCGCCGACGTTGTGATGACTTTTGATGTTCGCGGTGCCGCTGCCGCCGCCGGACTCGACGACGTCGGGGTACAACGTGCCCTGGACGAGGAAGTCGACCTTCTCCCCCGCCTCGGCCTCCTCGCCGAGGACCTCGCTGACCGCACCCTCGAACGACCGGATGAACTCGCGGCCGATGATCTTGCGCTTGGTCTCGGGGTCGCTGACGCCGGACAGCTCACGCAAGAAGGTGTCGGCGGCGTCGACCGTCACCAGCTTCGCCCCGGTCGCCCCGACGAAATCGTGCTGTACCTGTTCGCGTTCTCCGGCGCGCAGAAGACCGTGGTCGACGAAGACACAGGTCAGACGATCGCCGATGGCGCGCTGCACCAGCGCGGCGGCCACCGCGGAATCCACGCCGCCGGAGAGCCCGCAGATGGCCCGCCCGTCACCGATCTGGTCGGCGACCGCGTCGATCAGCGCGTCGGCGATGTTGGCCGCCGTCCAGGTGGCCTCGAGACCGGCGATCTCGTACAGGAAACGGGTGAGGATCTGCTGGCCGTGCGGTGTGTGCAGCACCTCGGGGTGGTACTGCACACCGGCCATCCGGCGCTTCAGGTTCTCGAAGGATGCGACCGGCGCGCCGGGCGTCGACCCGGTGACGGTGAACCCCTCCGGCGGGGACTGGACGGCGTCGTTGTGGCTCATCCAGACCGGCTGGGTGTCCGAGAGACCTTGGTGGAGAACGCCTTCGCCGTTGGTCGTGAACGTCGTCCGGCCGAACTCGCGCCCGCCGGTGTTGGCCACCTCGCCGCCCAGCTTGTCCGCCATCGCCTGGAAGCCGTAGCAGATGCCGAAGACCGGGACGTCGAGGTCGAAGAGGGCGGGATCGAGGTCCGGCGCGTCCTCCGCGTACACCGACGACGGTCCGCCCGACAGGATGATCGCGACCGGATCCTTCTCCTGGATCTCCGCGATCGGCGCCTCGTGCGAGATCACCTCCGAGTAGATCCGCGCTTCCCGCACCCGACGCGCGATCAGCTGCGCGTACTGCGCGCCGAAGTCGACGACGAGCACCGGCCGCGGGCCCTCGAGGAAATCCTCGGGAGAGGACGAGTTCGCAGAAGAAGTGTCTGTCACCGGGCCGAGTCTAGTGGGCGGACCGGCGTCGATACCTGGTCACCCCGCCCGGTGGGTGCGGCTGCGCCGCCGCCGCGTGAAATACTCCGGAATCGACATGACTGCATCGCCGAAATCCCCCAACCGCTGGTCGCTGAGCATCGGCGACCTCACCCAGGCCGCCGTGTTCGCCGCGCTGATCGCCGCGCTCGGCCTGCCCGGGACCATCAACATCGGCACCAGCGGTGTGCCGATCACGTTCCAGTCGCTCGGGGTCATCCTCGCCGGGGCGGTCCTCGGCCCGCGGAAGGGCACGCTGGCCGTGGTCATCTTCATGGTGCTGGCGATCGCCGGACTCCCGATCCTCTCGGGCGGACGCAACGGCCTCACCGCGCTGTCCTCCCCGACGGCCGGATACTTCATCGGGTTCCTCCCGGCGGTCATCGTCATCGGGGTGCTGACCGCACTCATGGTCTCGACCGGCGGGAAGACGGGCTCCGGGAAATATCGCGTGCTGTGGGGCATCGGCATCAACGCGCTCGGCGGCATCGTCGTCCTCTACGCCTGCGGGGTGCTCGGCCTGCTGGTGCGGACCGACCTGACACTGTGGGCGGCCATCGCGACCAACGGTTCGTTCATCCCCGGCGACATCGCCAAGTGCGTCATCGCGGCCCTGGTCGCGGCCCAGGTCCACCGCGGCCGGCCGGGCCTCATCGAACCGTTGCGCGCGCGCCGATCCGGCACCGTGGCCGGCTGAGAAGCCGCCCCACCCCAGCGGCGATGATCGAATTCACCGATGTCACCCACGCCTACGGCGACCGGGTCGTCCTGCGCGAGGTCTCACTGACGTTGTCGGAGAACCGGATCGGGATCGTCGGCGCCAACGGCAGCGGCAAGTCGACGCTGGCGCGGATGATCAACGCGCTCGTCGTGCCCGACTCCGGGACCGTCATCGTCGACGGGCTATCGGTCGCGAAGAACAAGCGTGAGGTCCGACGCCGGGTGGGCTTCATCTTCTCCGACCCCGACCGTCAAATCATCATGCCGACGGTCCGCGAGGACATCGAACTGTCGCTTCGTCGAACCGATCTCGACAAGTCCGCGCGCGCCGAGCGTGCCGGCGAGGTGCTCGCCCGATTCGGCCTCGCCGACCACGCGGACCATCCGGCCCAGCGGCTCTCCGGCGGGCAGAAGCAGCTCCTCGCCCTGGCGTCGGTGTTCGTGACCGACCCCGCGATCATCGTCGCCGACGAACCCACCACCCTGCTCGACCTGCGCAACACCCGCATGCTCACCGACGTGTTCGCGACCCTCGACGAGCAACTCGTCGTCGTCAGCCACGATCTCGACATCCTGGCCGACTTCGACCGCGTCATCGTCATCGACGAGGGGCGGGTCGTCGTCGACGACGAACCTCGGCCTGCGCTGGCCGCCTACCGCGGGATGATGTCGTGAACGTCCTCGGCGTCTACCGTCCCGGCAACACGCTGCTGCACCGACTGCCCGCAGGCGTCAAGTTCGTCGCGATGGGCGTGGTGATCCTGGTGCTGTCGCTTACGGTCCGGTCGCTCACCGCCCTCGGCATCGCGACGGCCGGGGTCGCGGTCGTCTACGCGCTGGCGGGGATCGGGCCGCGCGAGGCGTGGCGGCAGCTGCGGCCACTGATGTGGTTGCTGCTGTTCATCTTCGCGTTCCAGGTCGTCTTCACCGACTGGCGGCGGGCGGTAATCGTCTGCGGCGTCCTCGCGCTGTCGGTCGCACTCGCCGCGGCCGTCTCGCTGACCACCCGCACGACGGACATGCTCGACACGATCGTCCGTGCGCTCGGCCCCCTGAGACGGCTCGGGGTGCGCGTGGACCTCATCGCCCTCGCGCTGGCGCTGACCATTCGGGCGATCCCGCTGATGGTCGAGGTGGTGCGGGAGGTCGACGAGGCACGCAAGGCTCGCGGGCTCCGGCCCGGTCCACGCATCCTCGTCGCGCCGGTTGTCCTCGCCGCCCTGCGCACCGCCGACGGTTTCGCCGACACCCTCACCGCGCGCGGACTGGACTGAGGCGACCTCTCAGAGCAGATCGGAGAGTGCGTCCTCGAGCCGTGGGAAGCGGAATTCGAAACCGGCGTCGGCCAGTACATCAGACCGCGCGCGGCGCCCCGTGAGTCCGAGGGCCGGGTCCGTCCGCAGCACCACCGCACCGAGCTTCAGCAACCACGCGGGCGTCGGCGGCGCGGGCGGCCGTCCGATCTCCGCGCGCAGCATCGCCATAAGTTCGGAGTTGCGCACCGGATTCGGACTGGCCGCCACGACGACACCGTCGGGCAGCGACACCGCGCCGTCGACCCGCAGCGCCGCGCGGGCGATCGCGAGCCAGTCGTCGATGTGAATCCAGCTGAACCATTGCCGGCCGTCGCCGACCCGCCCGCCGAGTCCGAACCTGGTCAGGCCCACGAGGCGTCGGATGGCCGGCGAATCCGCATCGAGCACGATCGAGGTGCGCAGCACGGTCAGATGGTCGGTGTTCGCGCCGTCCACCGCCTCCTCCCAGGGCTGCGCCACACCGGTCATCTGCGGGAGGCCCACCGGGATCGGCGTCGATTCGGTGCACCACAGTTCACCCGCGTCGCTCCAGATCGCGGTCGTGCTGGACTGCAGCCAGTACGAGATCGGCGTCGTGCGTTCGCGCGATGCGGTGACGAGTGCTCGCGTCGCGTCGACCCGACTGTTCCGCAGTGCGGCGATGTTGGCGTCCGTGGGGCGGCAATCCACGAGTTTGCCCGCGAGGTTGACCACCGCCGTCGGACGATCTGCGGCCAGCGTCTCGACCCAGTCGCCCTGGGTCCTGCCGTCCCAGACCACCTGCTCGAACGGCGACGACGGATCGACCCGCCGCGTCAGGATGACCGGATGGTATCCACGCTCGGCGAGATCGGTCGCCAGATGCGTTCCCAGCGAGCCACTTCCGCCCGCCAACACCACGGTCAGCGGCTCTGTACCCGACATGCGTCTCCCCCCGTTCGGCACTGGACGACGACACTACCCGCCGACGCCTCCGACCGGGATTTCGTGGTCACAGTGCGCGTGACGGCGCACCGGCGCTACGAGATGCGTTGTGCCGTGAGTGGAGTGGCGGGGACGACCGGGGTGATCGGCAGCCGCAGGGCGCCGGGTGCGTCGGCCGGCACCACCGGGGACGCCGGCGTCGTCGGCTCGATGCGGCGGTACGGGTCGCCCTGCGCAGGACGCCGGTCCTGTTCGCCCTTGTTCGGCCACAGTGCCGCCGCGCGTTCCGCCTGCGCGCAGATCGTCAGCGACGGATTGACGCCGAGGTTCGCCGACACCGACGCGCCGTCGGCGATGTGCAACGTCGGGTAGTTCCACACGCGCTGGTAGGGATCGATGACGCCGTTGTCCGGGTCGTCGGAGATCGCGCAGCCGCCGAGATAGTGCGCGGTCAGCGGCATGTTGACGATGTCGCCCCAGGTCCCGCCGGCGACGCCGCCGTCGAGTTTCGCCGCGATCCGGCGAGTTGCCTCGTTGCCCTTCGGAATCCACGTCGGGTTCGGCTCGCCGTGGCCCTGCTTGCTGGTGACGTACCGCACCGGTCCGCGCTTGCGGACGAAGGTGGTCAGCGAGTTGTTGTTGTTCTGCATGACCAGGGCGATCACGGTCCGCTCGCTCCACTGTCGCACCACGAGCAACCGCACCAGCAGGAACGGGTTGCGGGCGACCTGACGCAGGAACTGCCCGAACCGATTGCGCCGGGACCCGCCGTCGGTGAGCAGGGTCTGCAGGTACGCGATCGCGTTGGAGCCCTTGCCGTATCGCACCGGTTCGATGTGCGTGTTCGGCTCGGGATAGAACGACGAAGTGATCGCGACGCCGCGCGAGTAGTCGTTCTCCGGATCGATCCGCGACCCCATCGCACCCAGTATCGACTCCGAGTTGGTGCGCGTGAGCCGACCCATCGCGTCCGAGATCTGCGGCAGCGTACCGAGTTTCGCGTGGTGCAGCAGTCGTTGGGTGTTGAACGTGCCGGCCGCCAGGATGACCTGACCCGCCGTGATCGTGCGTCGACGGCGTCCGAGCGGACCCCACGACGACGAGTGATGCGTGCCCACCTCCCAGACACCGTCGGCGCGCTGCCGGAGCGAGTCCACCGTGGTCCGGTCGATGATGGTGGCGCCGTGGCGTTCCGCGAGGCCGAGATAGTTCTTCAGCAGGGTGTTCTTGGCACCCACCCGGCACCCGGTCATGCACGCGCCGCACTCGGTGCAGGCGGTCCGGTCCGGACCCGCACCGCCGAAGTACGGGTCGGCGACGGTCTCGCCGGGCGCCCCGGACAGACCCGTCTTCGCACCGAAGAACACACCGACCGGCGTCGGGGTCACCGTGTCCCCGACACCCATCTCGGCGGCGACTTCGGCGACCACGCGGTCGGACGCGGTGACCGTCGGGTTGGTGACCACGCCGAGCATCCGCCGGGCCTGGTCGTAGTACGGGCTGAGCTCGTCCTCCCAGTCGGTGATGTGATTCCACTGGGGATCGGTGAAGAACGGCGTCGGGGGCTTGTAGAGCGTGTTGGCGTAGTTGAGCGAGCCGCCGCCGACGCCCGCCCCGGCGAGGATCATCACGTCTTTCAGGGCGTGGATCCGCTGGATGCCGTACAGGCCCAGCTTCGGTGCCCACAACCACCGGTTGAGGCGCCAGCTGGTCTTGGCGAAGTCCTCGTCCTCGAACCGACGACCGGCCTCGACCACGCCGACGCGGTACCCCTTCTCCACGAGCCGCAGCGCACTCACGCTGCCGCCGAACCCGGAGCCGACGATCAGAACGTCGAAGTCGGTGGCGCGTTCGGTCGACTTGTCGAATCCCATGCCGAACATACTAACGCGCCTTGTCACATAACGAGACCCAGGTCACCCTAACCCTTCGTGACGCACCCTCCGCAAGCTCCGGGCGCTCCTCAGGGAGCGGAGGGGCCGCTGCCGTCCCGCAAGCTCCGAGCGCTCCCCAGGGAGCGGAGGGGCCGCTGCCGTCCCGCAAGCTCCGAGCGCTCCCCAGGGAGCGGAGGGGCCGCTGCCGTTCCGCAAGCTCCGGGCGCTCCTCAGCTCAGCCGCGGACGGACAACCCCACGCGCTGGAATTCCTTGAGGTCGCAGTAACCGGCCTTCGCCATGGCCCGACGCAGTGCGCCGACGACGTTCAGCTCGCCGTACGGGTCGTCGGAGGGGCCGTAGAGGACCCGCTCGAGACTCGGTCGGTCCTCGCCCGCGGCGACCTGCAGGAGGGCGCCGCGCGGGGTGTCGGGGTGAGCAGCGGCCGACGGCCAGTACCACCCGTTGCCGGGCGCGGAACTCGTTGCGGCGAGCGAGGTCCCGAGGACCGCGGCGTCGGCTCCACAGGCGATCGCCTTGACGATGTCGCCCGAGCTGTGGATGTCGCCGTCGGCGATGACGTGGACATAGCGGCCGCCGGTCTCGTCCAGGTAGTCGCGACGCGCGGCGGCGGCGTCGGCGATGGCGGTGGCCATCGGCACACCGATGCCGAGCACCTCGCCCGTCGTGGTGGCTCCCGCGGCGGAACCGTAGCCGACGATCACGCCCGCGGCACCCGTCCGCATCAGGTGCAGCGCGGTGCGGTGGTCGTGCACGCCGCCCGCGATGACCGGTACGTCGAGATCGGCGATGAAGGTCTTCAGGTTCAGCGGTTCCCGCTGCGTGCCGTCGGCATCGACCTGCGCCACGTGCTCCGCCGAGATGATCGTGCCGTGCACCACCAGGATCTCCACCCCGGCGGCCAGCAGCGCCGGGGTCAGCTCGGGTGCGTGCTGCGGGCTGACGCGGACGGCCGTGGTGACCCCCGCGTCGCGGACCTGGGCCACGGCCTCGCCGAGCAACCCGCTGTCGAGCGGGGCCGAGTGGAGTTGCTGCAGGTGTCGAACCGCCGCATAGGGATCCGGGTCCTCCGCCGCGATGGCGACGAGTTCGGCGATCTTCGCCTCGACGTCGCGGTGACGGGCCCACAGCCCCTCACCGTTCAGGACGCCGAGCGCGCCGAGCTTGCCCAGTTCGATCGCGACCGACGGCGACACCAGGGCATCCGTCGGGTGGCTCAGGATCGGCGAGGAGAACCGGTAGGCATCGATCTGCCATGCGGTGGAGACGTCCTTGGACGAACGGGTCCGACGGGACGGGACGATGCTGATGTCCCCCAGCTCGTAGGTCCGTCGGGCTGTCCGGCCCATGCCGATTTCGACGAGGTCACGCACCACTGCGCCTTTCTGCGGAGTTCAGCTGCACAACGACCCTACGGCCTGGCCCCCCGGACGAGTCCGGCGGGAACGACCTCGGGGAGTTCAGCGGGAATAGTAGTTGGGTGCCTCTGCGGTCAGCGTGATGTCGTGCGGGTGGGATTCCTTCAGGCCGGCCGCGGTGATCTGGACGAACCGCGCGGTCTGCAGATCCGGGATCGTCGACGCGCCGGTGTAGCCCATCGCGGCACGAAGGCCGCCGACGAGCTGATGTATCACCTGCGACAGCGGACCGCGGAACGGCACCCGTCCCTCGATGCCCTCGGGAACCAGCTTCTCCTCTTTGAGGACGTCGTCCTGGAAGTAGCGGTCCTTGGAGTACGACTTCGCCTGTCCGCGACCCTGCATCGCACCCAGCGAACCCATGCCGCGGTAGCTCTTGAACTGCTTGCCGTTGACCAGGACCAGCTCGCCGGGGGCCTCGGCGGTGCCGGCGAGGAGCGAACCGAGCATCGCGGTCGACGCCCCCGCCGCGAGGGCCTTGGCGATGTCGCCGGAGTACTGCAGACCACCGTCGGCGATCACGGGCACTCCCGCCTTCTGACAGACCGCCACGGCTTCGAGGATGGCGGTGATCTGCGGGGCACCGACACCCGCCACGACGCGGGTGGTGCAGATCGAGCCCGGTCCGACGCCGACCTTCACCGCATCGGCGCCGGCGTCGACGAGGGCCTGCGCGGCCTCGCGGGTCGCGACGTTGCCGCCGACCACGTCCACCCGATCGCCGACCTCGGCCTTCAACTTGGCCACCATGTCGAGCACGAGCCGGTTGTGCGCGTGGGCGGTGTCGACGATGATCACGTCGGCCCCGGCGTCGGCCAACGCCATCGCCCGGTCCCACTGCGGGTCACCGGTGCCGACGGCCGCCCCGACGAGCAACCGTCCGTCGGAGTCCTTGGTCGCCAGCGGATGCTGTTCGGTCTTGACGAAGTCCTTGACGGTGATGAGTCCGGTCAGGCGACCGTTGCCGTCGACGATCGGCAGCTTCTCGATCTTGTGCCGGCGGAGCAGTCCCAGTGCGGCCTCTGCGGAGACGCCCTCCTGGGCGGTGATGAGCGGGGCCTTGGTCATCACCTCGGCGACCGGACGGCTCTGGTCGACCTCGAACCGCATGTCGCGGTTGGTGATGATGCCGACGAGCTCACCCTTGTCGTCGACAACGGGCAGACCGGAGATGCGGTAGCGCGCGCACATGGCGTCCACCTCGGCGAGCGTGTGCGTGGGGGTGCACGTCACCGGATCGGTGACCATGCCCGCCTCGGACCGCTTGACGGTCTCGACCTGGCCGGCCTGCTCCTCGATCGACAGATTGCGGTGGAGGACACCCATACCCCCGGCGCGCGCCATCGCGATCGCCATCCGGGACTCGGTCACGGTGTCCATCGCCGAACTCACCAGCGGGACACGCAGCGTCACGTTCTTGGTCACCCGCGACGAGGTGTCGACCTCGCTGGGTATCACGTCCGACGCCGAGGGCAGCAACAGGACGTCGTCGAAGGTCAGGCCGAGCATCGCGACCTTGCCGGGATCGTCTCCACCGGTACGAACAGCAGTCATCGGACCATGGTATCGAGTCCCTTGTTGCGGCGATCGTCACACAGGAGTCTTCGCGCCGATGAGGTCGCCCGACCCACTCTCAACAGGTGCGCTCGACCGGTGAACGCCTGCGGCGCGCGCACCCGCGGATCGGCTACGGTGGTGTGGTGCGTGACCACCTGCCACCCGGCCTCCCGCCGGATCCGTTCGCCGACGATCCCAGCGATCCCGCATCCGCATTGGACAGCGTGGAGCCGGGTATCCCGTTGGACGAGAACGAGCGGCTCGCGGTCGAAGAAGACCTCGCCGATCTCGCACTCTACGAGGCCCTACTGGCCAATCGCGGTGTACGCGGCCTGGTCGTCGTGTGTGAGGACTGCCGCGAGGACCACTACCACGACTGGGACATGTTGCGCGCCAACCTGATCCAGCTTCTCATCGACGGCACCGTCCGGCCGCACGAGCCCGCGGTGGATCCCCGTCCGGACGCCTACGTCACGTGGGATTACTGCCGCGGTTACGCCGACGCCCGTAGTCATCTCGACGACGAGCGCTGATCCTCCACGGACGCGGCGGTAACTGTCGCCGACTCTCCGGCACCACCAATGAGCGAGGCCCCGCACCGATCGATCCGGTGCGGGGCCTCGCTCATGATCTCCAACGACCGTTGGGGCCGGCGATGGTGCGGTCGCGTCAGCCGATCGGCCGACCGGCGTCCACGCCGGGCGGCGGCGTCCACGGGATCTCGGGGAACTCGGCCGGGAAACGGGTGACCTTCGTGCTCGACGACGGCGTCGACGGTTCTGCCGGCTCGCTCGAGGGCGGGACCGACGACGGCTCCTGCGGTTCGCTCGTCTGCTCGGACGGCGTGGTCGGTTCATCCGTCCCGCCGCCCGGAGGCGTCGACGCGTCGGGTGAGGGCTGGTCCTCGGAGTTCCGGAGATCGGGCCGGGTCGGGTCGATCGTCCCGGGCTGTTCCGCACCGGTCGACGGTGCGGGATCGGTGGTCTCGGTCGGCAGACCCGCACCCGCGCGGATGCGGTTCATCCAGTCCGTCATCTCGTCACGCATCTCGTTGTCCATCGGACCCATGCGCTCCTGCGCCTCGGCCAGCAGGCTGGCCGCCGCACCCGGATCACCGGCGGCGATCGCGGCCTCGGCACGCTCGAGGTTGTTCCGGACGTCGTGGGCCGCCTGCGTCTGCGACGCGGCCTCGGCGAACACGACCTGTTTGATGCCCCACAGCGGGTCGCCGGGTTGCGAGCCCTCGGAGAGCACGGTCAGGCCGGCAGCCGCAACGATGACGATCGCGGCGGCACCCGACACGACGCGCAGGTGACGGACCATGCGGCGGCCGCGACTCGCGCGCTCGCTGGTCCCGATTGCCCGCTCGACGTCGTCGACGGACAGCAGCTCGGGCTCGGGGGTGGACACGATCTCCGACCGCCAGCCCGACAGCATCTCGGCCAGCTGATACTCGGCCGCGTCGCGGGTCGGCACCGGCACATCGCGGGTCAGCGCGTCGAGGAAGTTCTCGTCGAAGTTCAGTTCGGAGAGATCGAGCGCGTCATCGGAAGCGGAGAGATCGAACGCGTCGAGTCCGGACTCCGCGTCCGAGGAGAACGGGTCAACCGGGCGGGGTCCGGGCCCGGCGGGCGCCGGGCCGCTCGAACCGGGCGCGCGACGGTGCGCCGGCGGCTGACCGGGTCGATTCGGCTGGTCACCACCGGCGACACGGCGTCTACGCCAATCAGACTGTCCGCTCATCGTGACCTCCTGTCCGTCTCAACTCGTCTTTCAATTTCGCCAGCGCTCGATGCTGGGCGACTCGTACTGCTCCCGCGGTGCTGCCGATCGCCTGCGCGGTCTCCTCCGCCGACATCCCGACGATCAACCGCAGGACCAGTACCTCGCGTTGTTTCTCGGGGAGGATGCCCAGCAGGGCTCTCATCCGCCTGCTGCCGTCGGCATCGATCGCGAACTGCTCGGGGCCACCGGTGACGTGTGAGACCTCGGGGATCTCCTCGACCGGGTCCGACTTCACCCGTGCCGCCACCCGCATGGCGTCGGCGACCTTGTGCGAGGCGATGCCGTAGACGAAGGCCATGAACGGTTTGCCCTGGTCACGGTACCGTGGCAACGCGGTCATCACCGCCATCAATGCCTCCTGCGCGATGTCGTCGGCGGAGAACAGATGCCGTTCCCCTACCCCGATGCGTCCTCGGCAGTAGCGCAGGATCGGTTCCTGCACGCTTTCGAGAACTGACGTGAGAGCTGCCCGATCGCCTTGGCCCGCGGCCCGAACGGCGTCGTTCAACTCACCACCTGTCAACTTCATCGCGCGTAGGAATCCCCGTGTTACAAGTCGGCCAACCGGTCTAATTGCCGGTCCTGGTCCGGGCCCCGGCACGGTGACGCCGCCGGTGGCGATCGTCGTGGCACGCGGCTGGAGAGCGCGTTCCGGCGACGTCTCCGGCGGCGACGACGTGGCAGACCCCAACACACCTTAGCGATCAACCGTCCGGCATCAGCGCCATGCCCTTGCCGATCAGCGTGGCGCGGAGCCGGCGGTGGTGAACGGCCTCGTCGCCGGACGCGGCTCCGGTGCCCAGCAGCAGGCTCATCGCCGCCCACTCCAGGGGCAGGAGGGCCTCGTCGCGAGCGTCGGCGACGACGTCCCGCGCCGCGTTCGCGGTGCCACCCCGATCCCCCGCGCCCGCGGCGGCAGCCGCGGCGATCAACGCGGTCTTCACTCGATGGCGGGCCGGGACCGGAGTCGCCGCGTCGTGCATCTCCCGCACCAGCAGTGCCCCCGCTCGGGCGTGTTCGAGCCCGGACGCCACGTCACCGCGGTACAGACCGAGTTCGGCGCTCACCCATTCCCAGCGCAGGCGGCAGCGCGTGGCCGTCATCCAGTCCGCGTCCGCCGGCCGCCAGGACCACTGTTCGGGGTTCGCCCCGACCGGCCGCTCGTCCGTGGGATCGAGGACCGTTCGCGCCCGGTCGAGCAGCCGACGGGACGCATCGAACCGCAGCAGACCCAGATTGTCGGCCGCGAGCCCGACGAGTCCGTCCGCGACCGCCGCTCGGATGAGCGAGACCTCGCGTGGCCCGGGGCCCGGTGCACCCGGCTCGGCCCGGGCGCCGGAGATTCCGACGGTGAGGAGGGCTCGACCGTCGACCCCATGCGAGATGTGGTGTCGCCCGGCCTGGCGGATCAGCGAGGCCCGCGTGCTCTGACACAGAGACAGCACGGCGAGGTGGGGGTCGGTGGGCGCGAATCCCCGCGCTCGCACACCGGCGACCCGTTCGAGGGACGCGAGCTCGGTGAGCGCGCGGGCGTAGTTCCCGTCCCCGCCGGCGGAGACCGCCGCGGCCCACGCATGCAGCAGCGGGACCACCGAAGGTCGCATCGAGGGGTGTCGACGCAGCTCAACGGCTTTGTCGAGCGTCGAGGAGGTGTTCTTGGTCACTCGATCTTTTTCGGTTTGCATGAATTTAACGAACGATTCCCAACGTTAATTCTCTGGACAGATCACGGGTGCATCATCGGAAGATTTCCGCCGTGTAAATCGGTTCGATCGACGTCACCACACCCCTACGTCCGACGCACTGGACAGACACCTGGACCCGGCAGTCATCATTGCAGGTCACACCGGGTCGGTCACCCCGGATCAGGGGGCACCGCAACGACGCATCCGCGCTGTGCTATCCAACCGCGATCACCTAACCCGCCGTTAACATTTCTGAGACTTTCGCAGCAATCCGGTCCCATTTCAGGGCTATTGACGCAATTTCTCAGGCCCGCTTAATGTGAGTTCAGCGTTGCAGGAAATCGACGTTTCCCACCGAAGCACCCCGGTGCGGCCCACGACAAGGAGTAGCTGTCATGCCTCAGCCCAATCATCTCCCCGGCCCCAACGCTGACATCTGGGACTGGCAGATGTCAGGACTCTGCCGCGGCGTCGACTCGTCGATGTTCTTCCATCCGGACGGCGAACGCGGCCGCGCCCGAGCGCAGCGTGAGCGACGCGCCAAAGAGATGTGCCACCAGTGCCCGGTCATCGCGCAATGCCGGGAGCACGCACTCGCGGTGGCGGAGCCGTACGGCATCTGGGGCGGACTGTCCGAATCCGAGCGCAGCATCTTGATGAAGCGGGGCGTCGGCCGCCGGATGGCCAGCTGAGGCCAGGGGCGTCGAACCCGACCAGACCACGACCGCGAGAGCCGGGCATCCCTGCGAGGATGCCCGGCTCTCGTGTTCGTCGAACTGCGCGGAGTTACGTCAGTGCGCGTGCCCGTGTCCCGCGTGACCGGCCGGTTCGTCGGCCGGCTGATCGGTGATCGCCGTCTCGGTCGTCAGCACCATGCGGGCCACCGACGCGGCGTTGACGACCGCCGACCGGGTGACCTTCACCGGGTCGATGATGCCTTCGGCGACCAGGTCGCCGTAGGACAGGCTCGCGGCGTTGAACCCCGAGCCCTCGGCCCCACCGGCGACCTTGTCGACCACGACCGCACCGTCGAGTCCAGCGTTCGCGGCGATCCAGTAGAGCGGCGCCCGCGCGGAGTCGCGGACGACCCGCACACCCAGGGCCTCGTCACCGGTCAGGGACTCGGCGAGGGCGTCGAGCTTCTTCGACGCCTGCACGATGGCCGAGCCACCACCGGGGATGATCCCCTCCTCGACGGCGGCCTTGGCCGCCGCGACGGCGTCCTCGACGCGGTGCTTGCGCTCCTTGAGCGCGGTCTCGGTGGCCGCACCCACGCGGATCACCGCGACACCACCGGAGAGCTTCGCCAGACGCTCGGCGAGCTTCTCCTTGTCCCAGTCGGAGTCGGACTGCTCGATCTCCCGTCGCAGCTGCGCCGAACGGTCCGCGATCGCGTCCTTGGTGCCGGCACCCTCGACGAGGGTGGTGGCGTCCTTGGTGACGACGACGCGACGGACCGAGCCGAGCACGTCGAGACCGACCGTCGGCAGGCTCAGGCCGATGTCGGAGGAGACGACGGTTCCGCCGGTGACGATCGCGAGGTCTTCGAGGAAGGCCTTGCGGCGGTCGCCGAAGAACGGCGCCTTGACGGCGACGGCGCGGATCGTCTTGCGGATCGAGTTCACGACGAGGGTCGACAGCGGCTCGCCCTCGACATCCTCGGCGATGATCAGCAGCGACTTGCCTGCTTCGACGACCTTCTCCAGCAGCGGCAGGAAGTCCGGCAGGGAGCTGATCTTGTCGCGGTAGAGCAGGACCAGCGCGTCCTCGAGAACCGCTTCCTGGCTGTCGAGATCGGTGACGAAGTAGGGCGAGAGGAAGCCCTTGTCGAACTGGACGCCCTCGGTGATCTCGAGGTCGGTGCTCAGCCCCGAGCTCTCCTCGACGGTCACGACACCATCGGCGCCGACCGCGGTCATCGCCTTGCCGACCATCTCGCCGATCTCCTCGTCGCGGGAGGACACGGTGGCGATCTGGGCGATGGCCTGTTCACCGGCGACGGGGGTCGCAGCGGCGAGCAGGGCCTCGCTCAGCGCATCGGCAGCCTTGCTGATGCCCTGCCCGAGAGCGATCGGGTTGGACCCGGCGGCGACGTTGCGCAGGCCGGCCTTGACCATCGCCTGTGCCAGCACGGTCGCGGTGGTGGTGCCGTCGCCCGCCACGTCGTTGGTCTTGGTGGCGACGGACTTCACCAATTGCGCGCCGAGGTTCTCGAACGGATCGTCGAGCTCGATGTCGCGCGCGATGGTGACGCCGTCGTTGGTGACACTCGGTCCGCCGAACGCCTTGGCGAGGACCACGTGCCGTCCGCGCGGGCCGAGGGTGACCTTCACGGTGTCGGCGAGCTGGTCGATGCCTCGCTCGAGCGCCCGGCGCGCGGTTTCGTTGAATTCAATCTGCTTGGCCATGAATCACTTTCTGCAACGGGAGCCTGTCGGCGTAACGCACATCGCCCCGGTACCCCTGCACGGGGCGCCGGGGCGATGTGAGACGCGATGAAGGCTCGCGGGGTCTAACTCGGCCGGAGTTCGGTGCCGGTCCTACTTGCCGATGACGGCGAGGACGTCGCGCGCCGAGAGGATCAGGTACTCCTCGCCGGCGTACTTGATCTCGGTGCCGCCGTACTTGCTGTAGATGACGGTGTCACCTTCCTTGACGTCCACGGGGACGCGGTTGCCCTGCTCGGTGACCCGACCCTCGCCGACAGCGATGACGGTGCCTTCCTGCGGCTTCTCTTTGGCGGAGTCCGGGATGACCAGGCCCGACGCGGTGGTCGTCTCGGCCTCGACGGCCTGCACCAGGATCTTGTCCTCAAGCGGCTTGATGTTCACGCTCGCCACGATGTGAGTCCTCAACTTTCCTACTGAGAAAGAATCTGCACGTTCACGGCCCTGCAAAACCCCGTCGTCGCGGGTGTCCGAGGCTTCGGTCAGCGCCATCTAGCACTCTATACATGCGAGTGCCAGCACTCAAGGGTGGAGGCTGCAAAAACCCGGCCGTGTTCGCTCCCCGCGAAGACGGCCGGGCTCCGTCCGCTACAGCTGACTGACACGCACCGACATCGCCGGGTCCGACGCCACGGTCAGCGGCGAGGGCGCCGCGCCCCCGCCGATCACATGAGCGCCGAGCGTCGCGATCATGACGCCGTTGTCGGTGCACAGGCGCGGCTTCGGAACCCGCAGGTCGATCCCGGCCGCCGCGCAGCGTTCCTCCGCCAGCGATCGGATGCGCGAATTGGCGGTGGCACCGCCGCCGAGGACCAGGGTGTCCACCCCGAGGTCACCGCAGGCCCGGACTGCCTTCATCGTCAGCACGTCCGCCACCGCCTCCTGGAACGAGGCCGCGACGTCCGCCACCGGTGCCTCCACACCGTCGCGCACGCATTTCTCGACATACCGTGCGACCGCGGTCTTGAGTCCGCTGAAGGAGAAGTCGTGCCGCGAGTCGCGGGGACCGGTCATACCGCGTGGGAAGGCGATCGCACCCGGGTCACCCTCACGGGCGACGCGGTCCAGCGCCGGCCCCCCGGGAAAACCGAGATCGAGCAGGCGGGCGACCTTGTCGAAGGCCTCCCCGGCCGCGTCGTCGACCGTGGTGCCCAGTTCGACGATGGGCTCGGCGAGATCGGTGACGTGCAGCAGGTGCGTATGTCCACCGGAGACCAGCAGTGCGACGCACTCCGGCATCGGTCCGTGCTCGAGGGTGTCCACCGCGACGTGCCCGCCGAGATGGTTCATCGCGTACAGCGGCACGTCCCAGGCGAGTGCGTAGGCCTTCGCCGCGGCCACCCCGACGAGCAACGCGCCGGCGAGTCCCGGCCCGATGGTGACCGCGATGGCGTCGGGGCGGTCGATCCCGGCCGCCTCCCGCGCCCGACGCATCGTGGGGACGATCGCCTCCAGGTGCGCTCGGGAGGCGATCTCGGGGACCACGCCGCCGAACCGGGCGTGTTCGTCCACGCTCGACGCGACCTCGTCGGCCAGCATCGTCGCGAATCCGGGTGTGTCGCCGTCGCCCGGCGTCCACCGGACGATGCCGACACCCGTTTCGTCGCAGGAGCTTTCGATGCCGAGAACGATCACGCCGGGCCCTCCTCCGGTTCGAGCGGCCGGCCCGACACCGGGAGCCGCAACATCGTGTAGGCATCCGCGCCGGACGGCTGATAGTAGTTGCGGCGAATACCCGCGGTGCTGAACCCGTGATGTGAGTACAGCCCGATCGCCACCTCGTTGTCGGTGCGTACCTCCAGGAACACCGCGGCGTCGTTCTCGTCCGCGACGGCGAGCATGGCCTCGAGCAGCGCCCGGCCCACTCCCCGTCCCCGATGGTCCGGATCGACGGCGATGGTGTGGATCTCGCACTCCCAGGCGTCGGGTTGCCCGAGCGTGGAGATCCCGGCGTAACCGATGACGTCGGCGCCGAGGCGCTCCCGAGCCGCGAAATAGGTGTTGTACGGGGCGTTGAGTTCGGCGCGGAAAGCCGCGGCGGGCCAGGGTGAGTCGTCGGCGAACATCCGCCGTTCCAGCGCGGCGCAGCGCGGGATGTCACCGAAGGTGAGCGCGTCGATGACCAGCTCCGGTGTGGTCATCGCGCCGCACCCGCCCGACGGGCCTTCTGCTCGACCGCGTCGGGGCGTCGTAGATACAGCGGCACAAGGGGTTCGGGTTCGGCGCCCGCGACGATGTCGGCGGCAGCCGCCATGACCACCCCGCGTACGGTCGGCACGCCGGTCGCGGGTGGATCACCGGTCCAGCCGGCGAGTTCGAGGTGGGCCGCAGAACCCGCCACCGCACCGATCCGCCCCCCGGCGACATCGGGGGCGAGCTCCTCGGCGACCACCGCGGGCGCGGTCACCTCGGGGCCGCGCACACGGCGGCCACCCTCGTAGAGCGCCCAGTAGACCTCGCGCCGGCGCGCGTCGGTCACCACCAGAGCCCGCGATCCTGCGTCGTCCGGACCGGCGTCGACGGCAAGCGCATCGAGGGAGCACACGCCATACGCCGGTATCCCCAGCCCGTCGGCGAAGGCGGCGCCGGTCGCCATCCCCACCCGGAGTCCGGTGAACGGCCCGGGCCCGCAGCCGACGACCACCGCGGTCAGTTCGGTTCGGGCCGTGCCGGATTCGGCAAGACACTCGGCGACCAGGGTGGTGAGCAGTTCCGCGTGCCGTCGGTGGTCGGCGACCACCCGTTCGGCCAGCACGCGCACCTCACCGTCGCGCAGTTCGGCCACTCCGGCCACCACCGAATCGGTGGCGGTGTCGACCGCCAGCACCAGACCCTGACTCATTCCGCGCTCACCCACTCCCACTCGGCGTGTCGCACATCGGTTTCGGTGTCCCGTCGCAGCCGCACGACCAGATGCCGGTCGGCGAGCCGCTCGGCCACACCTTCGCCCCACTCGACGACGACGACCGCCTCGTCCAGGTCGGAGTCCAGGTCCAGGGCATCGAGTTCGTCGAGCATCCCGGACCCGCTTCCCGTACCGCCGAGCCGATAGGCGTCGACGTGGACCATCCCCGGGCGGTCGGGCCGGCCCGGCCGGTGCTCGCGGGCGATGATGAACGTCGGCGAGGTCACCCGTCCCTCGACGCCGAGACCGGCACCGATCCCGCGGGCCAGCGCCGTCTTTCCCGCGCCCAACGGACCGTCGAGGATGACCACGTCACCTGCGGACAGGGTCGACGCCAGCTCGGCGCCGAAGGCCTCGGTGTCATCGACCTCGGGGAGGTCGCGCGTACCGCGGGGACCCACGCCGCTCATCGGCGGCCTCGCTTCCACCAGCGCCGACGGGGGGCCGGCAGAGCGATCCGCGCGCGATCCACCAGTTCGGCGATCGCGTCGCTGACGAGCCGGGGCTCCTCCATCTGGACCATGTGGCCGGAGCCCTTGGCGACGACCAGGCGGGAATCGGCGCCCAGTTGGGAGTACATCCGGACCGAGTTGCGTAATGGTGTGAGCCGGTCCCGGTCTCCGCACACGACCGTGGTCGGCACCTGGGCGACCACCGGCAGGGCGGTCGACTCGTCGTGGATCTCCAAGGCGTGCAGAAAGTTCACGATGGTCTCGATCGGCGTGCTCTGGATCATCGTGTCCACCGCGGCGCCGAGGGCCGGACTGTAGAACGTCGGCCCGAAACTCGCCGCGACCAGCACCGGTTCGAGGGCGGCGCGGGTCAGGCCGCGGCCCGCCTGGACCAGGCGCGGCGCGCGGCGCACACTCATCCGGAAGGCATCCACCACCGGATTGCGCAGTCCCTCACCGAGTCCGGCGTCGGTGACACCGCGCGACGCCGTCGCCACCAGCGCCACCCCGGCGACCGGACCGTGCGACGAGAACAATGCCGGGTGCCGGCGCGCGAGCCCCATCAGCGTCATCCCGCCCATCGAATGACCCACGAGCACAACGGGTCCCATGGGTACGGTGGCACGGATCACCGCTGCCGCGTCGTCGGCCAGCTGCGCGATCGTGCAGGTCTCGGTCGGGGCCGGGTCGCTCTCCCCGTGCCCCCGGTGATCGAAGAACACCAGCCGGTAGTTGCGATCGTGCCACTCGGCGGCGAGTTGCTCGCGCTGGAAATGCCAGCTCGACAGCCGGAGGCTGAAGCCGTGCACGAACACGATCGTGAGGTCGGGCACGGAGCCTTCCGACACCGTCCCGAGGTCGACGATCCGCACCGCGAGATCCAGGCCGTCATCGGCGGTGACCGTGGTCCCCCGCTCGCGGTAGAGCGCGGTGAGATCGACATCGGCGTGCGGGTCCGGCCGGCCCACCACGCTCTTGCGGGCGATGTTGCGCGCTGCCCCGACGGCTGCCATGCCGCCCAGGGCGGCGATCCCCGCCACCCCGGCCAGCAGTCCGACCCGGTCGGATTCCACCACTGCTGCCTCGCTCACTGTCCGGTCTCCGTTGTCTCGGCGGCGAGCCCGACCTGCCTCTCGCCGAGGTAACGACGGACCACGCGCGTCCCGACCTGGGAGACGATCTCGTAGTCAATGGTGCCGATCGCGTCCGCCCAGTCCTTCGCGGTGGGGCCGCCCGAGGCGCCGGTGCCGAACAGTTCGGCCTGGTCGCCCTCGCGGACACCCGCGCCGTCGGGTCCGAGGTCGACGACCAGCTGATCCATGCAGATCCGGCCCACCCCGTCGAACATCCGCTCGCCGATCCGGACCCGGATCCGGCCCGACAGCAGGCGCGGCACGCCGTCGGCGTACCCCGCGGCGACCACGGCCACCACCGTGTCGCGCGGCGCGATCCACGTCTCGCTGTAGGACACACCCTGCCCCGCGGCGACCTTCTTCACGAGCGCGATGGTCGCGGTCAGGGTCATCGCCGGGATCAGCCCGAAGTCGCCGCGTGCCGGTACCGGGGTCCGGCCGTAGACGGCGACCCCCGGCCGTACCAGGTCGCGGGCGAGATCCGGACGGGTCAGCGCGGCAGGCGAATTGGCGATGTGGACCACCTGCGGTGCAGCGCCGAGGCGGGCCAGGTCGGCGACCGCGGCGTCGAGTCGCTGCGCCTGCGCGTCGTTCAGCGGGTGCTCGGGTTCGTCGCCGCGCGCGAGGTGGCACATCGCCGCACGCAGGGTCACCGAGCCGTCGACGTGCGCCTTCGCCACCCGCTCGGCGAAATCCGCCCACTCGTCCACCGCAACGCCGCTGCGATTGAGGCCGGTGTCCACCTTCGCGGTGACGACCGCGGACCGGCCGGTGCGGTGTGCCGCCGCGATCACCGCGTCGAGCTGGGAGATCGACGAGAGTGCGATGTCGATGCCGTCGACGATCGCTCCGGCGAAGTCGGCTCCCGGCGTGTGCAGCCACGCGGTGATCGGGGCGTCGATGCCGGCGGCGCGAAGCGCGGCGGCCTCGGTGAGGTGCGCGACCCCGAGTTCGGCGGCGCCGGCGGCGAGCACGGCGCGGGCCACCGGCAGGGCGCCATGGCCGTAGGCGTCGGCCTTCACGACCGCCATCACGTCAGCGCCCGAAGCGGCGCGCAGCACGCCGACGTTGTGGGCGATCGCGCCGAGATCCACGGTCGCGGTCAGAGCAGGGGAAGTCATCGTCGACCATTGTCCCAGATCGCCGGGTGCGGCTCGTCCCGGCTGCCTCCGGCGTGAGGTGCGCGTCGTTCTGCGGAGATGGTCTGAGTAGTCACACCGATGCGCGGCGTCGGGGAGGACGGTTGAGTGGACCCCGACGCTGATCCCGAACCGCCGCATCCACCGGAAGTCACCATGTACACGAACTCGAATCCGCAGGACCCCGCCGTTCTCGCCCCGGTCCGCCTGCGCCCAGCCCACGACCTCGCCGGCTTCGTGCCCGCCGGCTTCGTGCCCGCCGGCTTCGTGCCCGTCGACCCGATCGTCCCGCCCGCGCGCCCGGGTCGGCCGGGCCTGCGCGCATCGCTCACGTCGTGGGCCGCCAACACGATCGGGTGGGTGGCGTTCGCCACGGCCGCGGTGCTCTTCCTGCTCGCCCTCGGGCACGCCATGGCGGGCGAACCCGCCGACGGGTACGGGGTCGCGGCTCTCGTCGCCTTCGGCGTCGGAGTACTCGCGACGATCGCCGCCTGCGCAGGTCTCGTCGTGTCATTCGTCCAGCGGGTCAGGCACGGCGCCTTTCGGCGCCCGGGCGTCATCGCCGACGCGATCGTGCTGTCGTCGGTCACCGCGTTCAGCGTGCTGACGGCGCTGTACCCGCTCGCGTTCGTGCTGGCGGCGTGGTGAACTCACGGATCGCCGGCCGCAGCGCCCCCAGCAGCGTCGACGCCCCGATCGGCGCGCCGCCACTCGCGAGCTGCGCCGCCCGGGCGTGGACGCGCGCCGCCGACGCACCGGCGACCAGCGGCGACCTCCCGGCGGCGAGCAGGGCCCCGGCGATCCCCGACAGGACGTCGCCGGCCCCGGCGGTCGCCGCCCACGACGACCCGGCGTCGTTGCCCAGGACGTGACCCGTCGGGTCGGCGACCAGCGTGATACGTCCCTTCAGCAGCACCGTGACGCCCCACCGTGCAGCGAGACCGGAGACGGCGGTCAGACGGTCGGCGCCCAGTTCGGTACCGGTCAAGCGGGCGAATTCGCCGGCGTGCGGGGTCAGCAGCGTCGGTGCCGTCCGCCCGTCGACGAGCCCGGGGTCGCGGGCGATCAGGGTGAGCGCGTCGGCGTCGGCCAGGACCGGCAGATCGGTGTCCAGGACAGTGCGCAGGGTCGTCGCGGCCGCATCGTCGGTACCCATGCCGGGGCCGAGGACCCACGCCTGCACGCGTCCGGCACCGGCGAGGTCGGGCGTGGCGACGACCTCCGGCCACTGCGCCACCACCTCGGCGTGGGCGGAGCCGACGAACCGGGTCATTCCGGAGGTCGCAGTCACCGCCGCGCCGGTGGCGAGGACGGCCGCACCGGGGTACCGATGCGACCCGGCGATCACCCCGACCACCCCCTGCGTGTACTTGTCGTCCCCGGGACCCGGTGTCGGCCAATCGATCTCGTCGTCGGTCAAGGTGGCGAGCGCCGAATCGGCGGGGTCGCCGAGGCCGGCGTCATCGAGGCCGATGTCGACGAGGACGACCCGCCCGCACTGTGGGGCGGCGAGCAGGTGCGCGCGGCGACGGAAGCCGAAGGTGACGGTGATGTCGGCACGGACCGCCGGATCGTGGACCTCACCGGTGTCGGCGTCGACACCCGACGGCAGATCCACCGCGACGACCGCGGTGTCCGGATCGACACCCGCGAAGACCTCGGCGGCGTTCGCCCGCAGCGGCCCCCGGCCACCGAGTCCGACCACGCCGTCGACGATCACCTCGAGGCCGTCGGGTAGCCGCTCGCCGATCCGTCCGCCGGCGGCGCGGAATGCCCGCAGCCCGGCGGCGTGGGCGCGGTCCGGGGCGAGCAGGACCGCGTCGACCCGCACGCCGCGGCGGCACAGCTCGGCACCGGCGAACAGCGCGTCGCCGCCGTTGTCCCCCGCACCGACGACCAGCCCGACCGGCCGTCCATAACATCCGCCGGTCCGGCTCAGCTCTGCCGCGATCACCCGGGCGACGCCGTGCGACGCCCGGCGCATCAGGACGCCGTCGGTGAGCAGGTTCCCCGTCGCCCGCTCGGCGGCGCGGACCTCATCGGCCGTCAGGTACCGGATCGGCATGCGGAACCGCTATTCGACGGTCACCGACTTGGCCAGGTTCCGCGGTTTGTCGACGTCGTAGCCACGGGCCTGCGCGACGCTCGCCGCGAACACCTGCAGCGGCACGGTCGAGACCAGCGGTTGCAGGAGCGTCGGCGTCTTCGGGATGGGGATGAACTCGTCGGCGACGGCACGGGCGGCCGCGTCGTCGGGCTCGGCGATGACGATCGTGCGGGCTCCGCGGGCCTGGATCTCGCGGATGTTGCTGACCATCTTCGAGTGCAGCACGGCGCGGCCGTCCGGCGAGGGCATGACCGTGATCACCGGGAGCCCGTCCTCGATCAGCGCGATCGGCCCGTGCTTGAGCTCGCCGGCCGCGAACCCCTCGGCGTGCATGTACGCGAGTTCCTTGAGTTTGAGAGCGCCCTCGAGCGCCACCGGATACCCGACATGCCGGCCGATGAACAGCACCGTGTTGTGGTGCGCCAGCGAACGCGCCAGCTCCCGGACCGGTTCCATCGTGTCCAACACCTGCGCGACCGAGTCGGTCATCGCCTCGATGGCCGCGAACTCGCGGGCGACCTCGTCGGCGTACTTCGTGCCGCGTGCCTGCGCAAGCGCGAGCCCCACGAGATAGGCGGCGACGATCTGCGCGAGGAAGCACTTCGTCGACGCGACGCCGATCTCGGGGCCCGCGTGGGTGTAGAGAACCGCGTCGGATTCCCGGGGGATCTGTGCCCCGTTGGTGTTGCAGATCGCGAGGACGCGTGCCTTCTGGTCCTTCGCGTGCCGGACCGCCTCGAGCGTGTCGGCGGTCTCACCGGACTGCGAGATGGCCACCACCAGGGTCGACCGGTCGAGAACCGGGTCGCGGTAGCGGAACTCACTGGCGAGTTCGATCTCGACCGGGAGGCGCGTCCAGTGCTCGATCGCGTACTTGGCGAGCAGCCCGGCGTGGTAGGCGGTGCCGCAGGCCACCACGAACACCTTGTCGACGTCGCGCAGATCGTCGTCGGTCAGGCGTTGCTCGTCGAGCACGATGCGACCGTTCTGCAGGTGCCCGAGGAGGGTGTCGGCGATCGCGCGCGGCTGCTCGGCGATCTCCTTGAGCATGAAGAAGTCGTAGCCGCCCTTCTCCGCGGCCGCGAGATCCCAGTCGATGTGGAACGGCTTGCCGTCCCGGGCGTTCTCGTCGAAGTCGGTGACCGTGTACGAGTCGGCGGTGATCACCACGACCTCGTCCTGGCCGAGCTCGACCGCGTCCCGGGTGTGTTCGATGAAGGCCGTGACATCCGACGCGAGGAACATCTCGCCCTGCCCGACACCCACCACGAGCGGGGTCGACCGCCGCGCGGCGACGATGGTGTCCGCGTGGTCGGCATGGGTGAACACGAGCGTGAACGCACCTTCGAGGCGACGCAGCGCCGCATACGCGCTAGCCACGAAGTCGCCGGCGGTCGGCCCGAACGCGTAGTACTTCGACACGAGGTGCACGGCGGTCTCGGTGTCGGTCTCGGACACGAACTCGATGCCGTCGTCCTCGAGTTCGGCGCGTAGCTCGGCGTAGTTCTCGATGATGCCGTTGTGGACGACGGCGAGCTTGCCGTCGTCACTGGCGTGCGGATGCGCGTTCCGATCGGTCGGCTTGCCGTGCGTGGCCCACCGCGTGTGTCCGATCCCGGTCGTGCCCGACAGCGACTCGCGCCCGACCGTGGCGATCTGCTTCTCGAGGTTCTCCAGCCGGAGTGCCTTCTTCTGGATCGCGGTGCTTCCCTCGCCGTCGAGGATTGCGACGCCCGCCGAGTCGTACCCGCGGTATTCCATCCGCCGCAACGCGTCGACGACGATGTCCAGGGCATCGCGCCGCCCCACGTATCCCACGATTCCACACATAGCTAGTCAGGGTACCTGCGGACGCGCGAGCGGCAGCGCGGCGCGTCGGGTGCCGAGCGGGGGTCACAGCAGGCCGCCGTCGGGTGCCGCGGCACGGACGTCACTCGATGGTGTCGGGCACCACCGCGTTCGGGGCCCGGGACGGCACCGGACTCGCCGCGCGGCGGCGTTTGCGTTCTTTCGCGCCGAGCAACTTGGCGATCTTGTCCTGGATCTCCGGCGGATCGTCGAGGTCCACCGCGGGCACCTTGCCGAGCTCGGTGTCGGAGTCGGCGAAGGCCTCGTACCGGCTGTCGTCGTCGAGGGTGTGCAGCAGGAATCCCGTGGTCAGGGCGCGTGCGGCGGTGTGCGTCTTCTTGTCGGCGCCGTTGCCGCCGAGGAGTGATTTGATCGATCGGTGCTCGATCAGCCCGCGGGAGGTCGCGGCCGGCGGGGTACGCAGCACCACACCGGGACGGGGATCGGCGGCCGACTCCGACCCGTACGCCTGTGCCAGCGGCAGGGCGTTGCCGTCGATGGTGTCGAGTTCGCCGATCGCCGACACGATGAGTCCCGGAGCACTCACCCGGCGGGCCGCGGGCAGGAGTTGCGCAGTCGTCGGCGCCGGGAACAGAGCGACCACCCCCCGCGCCGGCGGTTGCGGCTGACCGTGCAGCACGCCCTCCGACGCGGCCAATACCGCTGCGGCGGCACCGAAGCCGTGGCCGGCGAACCCGATCTTGCGCGGGTCGACGGTGATCTCGCCGAAGCCGAGTGGGACCCGGGTCACGATCGACAGCGCTGAACGGAGCTGGGCGGCCATCGTGTCGTCGGACGCGAGCAGGCCTCGCTGACCCGCCGGGACGGCGACGACGATGCCCCAGGACGCGAGGTGGTGGCACAGGTCGCGGTAGCGCTCGACCGACGTCATCCACCCGTGCCCGAACGCGATGGCGGGGAGTCGTTCGCCCTCGGCGGGAGTGAACACGACACCCGGGGTCCCGACGATCCCGAGGTCGCCGCGCAACACGCGATGGGGGCCGCGTCGGGCGAGCACCTTCATCAGCTTCGCGGGCGACTGCGTCGGCTTCTGCTGCTTCTTGCCTGGCACAGCAGACAGCCTATGTGTTGCGCGGCGGCAGATGGGGACTGGCGTCGGCCACGTCGGCCGGCAACATGATGCCCGGGGTGGCGTCCGCGGCGTCGGCGGCGTTCTCGAGCTCGTCCCGGAGCTGCTGCGTCTCCGACCGCACCGCGTTGCGGCGATGCTCGTCCATGGCGAGTTCGAGGTCCCGCTGTCGAGCGGAGAACACGTGTGACGCCTCCGCGACGCCGGCGGTCGCGGTGCGGGCGAGGGCCTCGATCTGGTCGGCGAGGTTCACTGGTCACCCGCCAACGCCAGATCACCCGACGATCGGTCCGGCGATGCCTCCGGTTCCGGCCCCGACCGATTCTGTTTCGACCGATTCGGTTCCGCGGCTTCGGTTTCGGCGACCGCCCCGGTTGCCGCCTCGACGGTGGCCGAGGCCGTCGGCCCTGACGCGACGGGCGCGTCGTGTCCCTCGGCGCCGCCCAGCCGGAACGGGACGTCGACGCCGTCGTCGCGGGGTGCGCGCGCCGACTCGTCGGGCTCCGACGACCGTACGGACGCCGGGGGCTCGGACGCGGCCGCACCTGACACCGACACCGGGGGCTCTGATCGTGCCGCGGCGGTCGCCGCCCCGGTTTCCGCCGGCCGGGCATCGGTGGTCGATTCGGCCATCCAGGTCTGGGGTCCCGATGCGGGCGCGGCGACGGTCTGAGCCGGTGCCGCCGCCGACGGTGATCCCGGCGACACGACCGGGACGGCGTCCGGGGGCCCGGCGTCGACCGGATAGGACTCGTCGTCGATGCCGTCGACGGACCGGTTCAGGAGGTCGAGGATTCCGGCGATCCCGCGGGTCGTCGTCTCCTGCGAGGTGCTGAACAGGGCCAGCCGGGACGAGATGTCCTCGACCGCCACCCCGATCGGCACGCGACCGGTGAGCACCGCCTGCGGCAGTTCCGCCGGCGGCACCCCGGCCGCGGTCGGTGCCGACAACCGGGCGACGGTCAGATAGAAGGTGCGCAGCAGGCGGTCGATGCCCGACGCCGCGGCCGAGGTGGCGTCGGTGAGGGTGCGCAGAATGTGCAGGTCCGATTCGGCGCGACGCTGATGGTCGATGACCGTCGTGAGGGCGACAGTCGCGGACTCGCTGTTCCAGCCGTCGTCGAGGCGGACCTGCTGTTCGGGGAGATGGTGGAGTTGTTCGGACACGGCCCGGTGCGCCGACACCAGGGCGCGACTGTCCGCGGACAAGGCCGCGATGTCGAATCCGTCGACCACGCGGAGTCCGTTGCGGAGGGTGGCATCGTCGGGGGCGGCGACCCCCATCAGACGACCGGCCGACACGAGTTCGATCAACGCCTCGACGCCACCCCGGGCGTCGGACCTGAGCACCGACAACGAGTCCACGCCTCGTCTCACCGGCCGTCCACCCCCGAAGGCGGCAGCGCTCGCGAGATCTCGTCCGCCACGCGCCGATCCCCGTCCGCCATGGTCAGCGCACTGTTGCGGAGAGTGTCCGCGAGCGCCGCAGCGGCCGTGGCCTGCACCCGTAACCGGCGCGACAGGGTCGCGCTCATCTCGGCGTACGCCGCGGCCGACGGCCCGAAGGCGACCGGGTTCCCGTCTCCTGCGATCGACTCCCGAGCCCAGGTCCCGAAGTCGTGTGCGGCCAGATCGTCGGCGACCGCCGACAACACCAGCGAGGACCTGCGGTAGTACGCCGACACCGCGGACACCTGGGCGGTGTCCATCGAGATCGGGCGCGACCCGACACCGTCCGCACCGTCGCCGTTCATGTCACCCCTCCCCGACGCGCGTCCGCCAGTTCACCGCGATCTTCCGAGCGGCCTTGCATTCTTGGACGCACGGCAGCGGCCGCCGGTTCCCGGGACTTCTCCGGACACGCAGGGAATTGTCGCGTACGGAGGGGCGAGGCGCCAGTGCGCCATCAGGCGAGCGGTCAGTCGGGCAGTTCGATGCCGTGCGAGGTCACGGCGTCGAGCAGAGCGGTGGGCCGGTCGGCGGCCGGGACGTCGTGGACCAGCGCGAACGCGCAGCCGAGGGCGCGCGCCCCGCCGTCGGCGGTCTCGCTGTCCCCGACCATCAGCACCTCGTCGGCCGGCACACCCAGCGGATCAAGCGCGGCGTGGAAGATCCGGGGGTCGGGTTTGATCGCCCCGACCTCGTAGGACAGCGCGAACGCCGAGACAAGGTCCTCGACGCCGTGCAGGGCCAGCACCTTGCGCAGGTCGAAGGCGATGTTGCTGACGATGCCGACCGGAACCCCTACCGCACCGAGCTTCTGCAGCACCGCGACGGTGTCGGCGAACGGAACCCAGGAGGCCGGGTCGAGCACCCGGTTGTAGAGAGCGTTCGCGTGGTCGACATTGCTCATCCCGACCGTGCGCAGCAACGCCAGGTAACCGGTCCGATGCAGCGCCGGGTCGAGATCGCGACGTTCCCAGGCGTCCTGGTCGGCACCGACGACGCCGTCGGGCAGACCGACGGGTGCGACCATGCGCCGGATGATGTCCGCCTGACGGTCGCGGTCGAACTCGGCACCGGTGTCGTCGCGCAGGTCGGCGAACCACTCGTCGCGCGCCTCGAAGCGGAACAGGGTGCCGGAGAAGTCGAACAGGACCGCGCGCGGAACCGAACCGGTCATGCCCCGGCCCCCTGGACGACGTCGGCCAGACGGCCGGCCACCGCCAGCGCCTGATCGGCGGTCGCGGCTTCGACCATCACGCGGACGAGCTGCTCGGTTCCCGACGGACGCAGCAGGACGCGACCGGTCTCCCCCAGCTCGGCTTCGGCGGCCACGACCGCTTCTTTCACCGATTGCGATTGCGCCACTGCGTGTTTGTCGCCCACGCGCACGTTGATGAGCTCCTGCGGCAGCACCGTCACGATGCCGGCCAGGTCGGCGAGCCGCGTCGACGTGGCGGCCATCCGCGCCATCAGCATCAGCCCGGTCAGGATGCCGTCACCCGTCGTGCCCGAACCCGGGACGACGATGTGACCGGACTGTTCCCCGCCGATCGAATAACCGCCCCGCCGCAGTTCCTCGAGGACGTACCGGTCCCCGACTCCGGTGGTGTGCACGGTGATCCCGGCCTCGCGCATGGCGATGTGCAGTCCGAGATTGCTCATGACGGTCGCGACGAGCACATCGTCGTGGAGCTTGCCCTGGTCTTTCAGGGACGTCGCCAGCACGGCCATGATGGCATCGCCGTCGACGATCTGACCCGTGGAATCGACTGCGAGACAACGGTCTGCGTCACCGTCGTGAGCGAGTCCGAGGTCGGCTCCGTGCTCGAGCACGGCCGCCTGCAACTTGTCCATGTGGGTGGACCCGCAGTCGGCGTTGATGTTGAGGCCGTCCGGCTCGGCGTGGATCGCGATCACCGTCGCCCCGGCGTCGGCGTAGGCCTGCGGAGCGAGCTCCGACGCCGCGCCGTGCGCGCAGTCGACGACCACGGTCAATCCGTCGAGGCGGGTGTCGACGGCCTGTGCGAGGTGGCGCCGGTAGCGGTCGCCGGCGTCCGGCGCAGCGACGATCCGGCCCACCGCAGCCCCGATCGGGCGGATGAACTCGCCGTCCATGGTCGCTTCGATGCGGTCCTCGACAGCGTCGTCGAGCTTGTGCCCGCCGCCGGAGAAGAACTTGATCCCGTTGTCGGGCATGGGGTTGTGCGACGCGGAGATCATCACGCCGAAGTCGGCGTGGTAGTCCGCGGTCAGGAATGCGACCGCCGGGGTCGGCACGGTGCCGACACAGATGGCGTCGACTCCGGTGGCGGCGAGCCCCGCACACACCGCGGCTTCCAGCATCTCGCCGGATGCCCGCGGATCACGACCGACGACCGCGCGCGAACGCCGGTGCGACTCGGTCGCCGAACTCTCTGCAAAAACGACCGCGGCGGCCGAGGCCAGGCGCAACGCGAGCTCGGGGGTGAGCTCGTCGTTGGCCAGGCCTCGGACGCCGTCGGTTCCGAAAAGGCGTGCCAAGATCAGCGCTTGGAGTACTGCGACGCCTTGCGGGCCTTCTTGAGGCCGTACTTCTTGCGCTCGACCGCACGCGGGTCACGGGTGAGGAAGCCGGCCTTCTTCAGGGCGGGACGATCCTCCGGGGTGACCTCGATGAGCGCACGCGCGATGGCGAGACGCAGCGCGCCGGCCTGGCCCGAGGGGCCGCCGCCGACGAGCTTGGCGTAGATGTCGAACGACTCGGTGCGCTCGACGGTGACCAGCGGGGCCTTGATCAGCTGCTGGTGCACCTTGTTGGGGAAGTAGTCCTCCAGCGAACGGCCGTTGAGGGTGAACTCACCGGAACCCGGCGCCAGGCGAACGCGGACGACGGCCTCCTTGCGGCGGCCGACGGTCTGGATCGGACGGTCGATGACGACCGGCTCGCGGACCTCTTCGACGACAGCGGCGTCGTAGTCGTCAGCGGCGACCTCGACGGCCTCCACGACCTCGACGGCAGCCTCGTCGACGGCCTCGACGGCGTCGTTGATGTTCTCGTTGCTCACTGGGCCACCTGCTTGATCTCGAAGGGGACGGGGCGCTGGGCCGCGTGCGGATGGTTCGGGCCGGCGTAGACCTTCAGCTTCGAGGCCATGGCGCGGCCGAGCTTGGTCGACGGCAGCATGCCCTTGACGGCCTTCTCGATGACCCGCTCGGGGTAGGTCGCGAGCAGCTCGGTGGTGGTGCGGGACTTCAGGCCACCGGGGTGCCCCGAGTGGGTGTAGTTCAGCTTGCGATCAGCCTTGTTGCTGGTCAGCGCGACCTTTTCCGCGTTGATGATGACGACGAAGTCGCCGCCGTCCATGTGCGGGGCGTAGGTCGGCTTGTGCTTGCCGCGAAGCAGGTTCGCGACCTGCACGGCCAGCCGGCCGAGCACCACGTTCTCGGCGTCGATGACATGCCACGTACGCGTGATGTCACCGGCCTTCGGGGTGTAGGTAGGCACAGTTGTCCTCAACTCTTGTCGAATGGATGCTGGTCGGGTGCACGGCAGAGATTGTTCCCGGCGACCAGTGGGGACCCGGGCCTCCGCTGACCTGGACACACAGCTGTGCGCCAGGCGCCGAGCACCAGCGACCCAGGCTACGCGACCGCGCTGGTCAGGGTCAAAACGGACTCGGCCTCCGGCCGGGGTCAAAACGGACTCGGCCTCACGACGACGGCGACACCCGAACCGACCGCACCGCCGCCGCGCACTCGTCGTCGGCGGATTCGGCCGCGGTACCCGCCTGACAACCGATCGAGACCTGCAGACCATCGTCGACCACGACGTACCAGCGGATCGCGCCGCCCGAGGCCGGTGACTCGCGGTAGCCGATCACGTCCCGCCCGCCGAACCGGGTGGCGGCGGAGAACTCGGTGACGACGTCGTCGCCGCGCTGCTCGATCCGGTTGCGCAGGCTCCCCGCGACCGATTCCCGGGTGGAGCCGGCGCGCACCTCGGTGAGGACGGCGATGATGCGCCGGCCGTCGTCGGGATCGACGAACACCGCGCGAGTGGTCGACGGGTCGTCGGCCGAACCGCTCGGGGTCCGCTGTTCGGACTGCCGCCAGTCGCCGGGCACCGCCAGCGTCGCACGCCCGAGGCCGACCTCCGTCGACGCCGCGTCCGGTGCGGTGCCGCGCTGCCAGAGTCCCACCCCGATCGCACCGCTCACGACCAGGATCGCCATCACCGCCGCGGCGAGCAGCGTCCCCGACCGGCGCCGGGTGGCGCCGACCGGGAGCGAGGGTCCGGGATCGGCGCCCGGGGCCATCGTGTCCTCGTCCGCACCGCCGGTGCGGTGGCCGAGCCGGACCACGAGCTCGCGGTCGACGGCGACCACGCGTCCCGCGACCGCGTGCCCGGCGATGACGCCGATCGCCGCGGACACCTCGTCCGGGCGGTCCCCGTCGACGAACACCGCCTCGACCGAGTCGTCGATGACGTCGAGGCCGTCCGCGTTCGACGAGGAGCGCGGCGCACGGTCGGCACCGGGACGAATGAGCCCGGAGCGCTCGATCACCCAGCCGTCCGGACCGCGCCCGACGATCTGCACGTCCCACCACGCCGGTCGCGGGTGGCCGGGATCGGCGGGCGGGCGCGGGAGATGTGTGGTCTCGACGACGGCGCACCGCCGCACGGTGAGATCGGCGTGACTGCGCGCGACGAGCACCGCCCGCGGTAGGAGTGCCACCGGCGCGCGGCCGTCGCCGAGGTCGGCGAGCGTCGATGCCCGACGGGGTCCCCAGGTGCTCGGGTGCCCGACGACGAGGGGTCGGCCCGCGGGCAAGTCGAGGCCGGCGAAGACCCGTCGCCACACCTGGCGCAGGTGTTCGCGCCGACCGTCGGCCACGACACTCATCTGGTCCACCGACTCGAGCAGCGGCCGCACATCGCGATCCACCCGGCGCAGCCCGCGCTCCGGGTCATGGACCAGCGGCGTCCCGAACGCGAGATCGACCACCGTCGGACGGTTCCCGTCGCCGATCGGTTGCACCTCGCCCGGCTGTGTCATCCGGCCCG
The DNA here is from genome assembly GCF_002009645.1 of Gordonia sp. IITR100. NCBI lineage: Bacteria > Bacillati > Actinomycetota > Actinomycetes > Mycobacteriales > Gordoniaceae > Gordonia > Gordonia sp. IITR100. Next base: position 266,563 of record NZ_MVKV01000002.1, read on the forward strand.
ACCCACCCCTAGTCGCCGATCGGGAGATGGGCGACCTGGATCATCTCCTGCGGCCGGACGCGCGACACCAGTTCGCCGCGGCCGGGCACCAGCGTCTGCAGCCTCGACCGGCCGGTGATGAATCCCTCGTCCCGGTCGCCGCTCATCAGCAGGATGTCCGACGACAGGTCCTTGAGGCGCGCGATCAGCGGATCGAACATCGCCCGACCGAGGCCGCCGGAACGTCGGGCGAGCACGATGTGCAGCCCGATGTCGCGCGCATGGGAGGCCAGTTCGACGATCGGCAGCATCGGATTGCCGGTCGAGGTGACGACCATGTCGTAGTCGTCGACCACCACGTACACCTCGGGCTGGCCCTCGAGCCAGGTGCGGTCCCGCAGTTGCTGGACCGTCACGTCCTCAGGCGGCATCCGGTTCTTCAGATACGCCGCCAGCTCCGTCATCATCGACGCCGCGCGGTCGGGCGAACTCGCGTAGCCGGCAAGATGATCGCCGTCGATGATCCCCAGCATCGTGCGGCGGTAGTCGACGAAGACGATGCGCACCTGCTCGGGTGTGGCACCCGCGACCAGCCCGGTGACGATCGTCCGCAGCAGGTTGGTCTTGCCGTGTTCGACGTCGGCGAACGCCATGAAATGCGGTTGGGCGGTGAAATCGAGGACCACCGGGGCGAGTTCGAGCTCACCGACACCGATCGCCACCTGATTGGGTGCCAGCGTCAGCCCGGCGGCGGCAACCGCGCGCTGCACCGATGCGTAGTCGATCTCGGTGCTCAGCTTGCGCACGGCCATCGCCGAGCGGCCCGGATAGGCGGCGGTGAGCTTCTCGACCGACTGGGCGACGCCCGCGGGCAACGACTCGGCACTGCTGACCGAATCGAGCCGGGGCAGCGCGATCAGCATGTGCAGCTCCTGCCCGGTCAGGCCGCGGCCGGGTCGGTTCTGCGGGACCAGCGCGGCGGCGCGACGACCCATGTCGGAATCCATCGGGTCGCCCAGCCGCAGCTCGATCCGGGTACCCATGAGATCGCGGACCGCCGGGCGCACCTCGGCCCATCGGGACGCGGTGACCATGACGTGGACGCCATAGCTCAACCCCTGGGCCACGATCGCGGTGATCTGTTCCTCGAGCGATTCCAGTTCGGTACGCAGCACGTTCATGCCGTCGAGGACGAGGAACACGTCGCCGAACCGGTCCTGCGCGAGCGGGTCCGACGCCGGCGAGGTGACGCCGGACCGGAACCACGCTTCCCGGCGGGACCGGTAGTCGCGCATCGCCTCGATGCCCAGCCGGGTGAACAGCAGTTCGCGCGAGCGGACCACGGCCGCCACCTCGGCGACCGTACGGCGGACCGCGTCCATGTCGCCGCGCGAGGCGACCGAGCCGACATGCGGGAGCCCGGCGAGACCGGCCAGACTGCCGCCGCCGAAGTCCAGACAGTAGAACTGCACCTGTTCGGGCGTGTGGGACGCGGCGGCCGACATGATGATCGTGCGCAGCGTCGTCGACTTGCCCGACTGCGGACCGCCGACCACCGCCACGTTGCCCGCGGCCCCCGCGAGGTCGATGACGAGCGGGTCGCGTCGCTGGTCGTAGGGCCGGTCGACGACGCCGATCGGAACGCTGAGACTCCCCGGCACCGCCGGGTGGGACCAGTCCCGCTCGCCGAGAAGATGTTCCACGGTGGGCGAGTCGTCCAGTGGCGGCAGCCACACGCGGTGGGCCGGCGGGCCCGCGTGTTCCATGCGTTCGACGATGGTCTCCATGAGCGTGGGCACCTGCGCCGAGACCGGCTCGAACTCGGTGGGCGCCTCGGGTGCCGGCGGTTCCTCGTCGAGCAGGCTCTCGGCCTGGTCGAGCAGCGAACGCGACGCGCCCTCGTCCAGCGGCACCGGAAGTGCGGTGAAGACCTTGAGGTTTCCGCGACGCGATGACGCCGTGGTCGTCGGATCGACCGACTCGGTGACCGTCGGCGAGTAGTAGGCCCCCGACACGTAGGAGGTGTTGAACCTGATCGGGTCCGCCGAATCGCACTTGAGGTACGCCGAACCCGGGACGCTCGGCAGGTGATAGGCGTCGGGAACACCGAGAACCGAGCGGGACTCGTTGGCGGAGAACGTCTTCAGGCCGATCCGATACGACAGGTGCGAGTCCAGGCCCCGGAGTTTGCCTTCTTCCAGCCGCTGCGAGGCGAGCAGCAGATGGATGTGCAGCGAGCGACCCAGACGACCGATGGCGACGAACAGTTCGGCGAAATCGGGCTTCTGCGAGAGCAGTTCGGAGAACTCGTCGACGACGATGAACAGTGCCGGCAGCGGATCGAGGCGCACCCCCGAGGCGCGGGCGCGCTCGTAGTCGGCGACGTTCGCGTAGTTGCCCGCCGCCCGCAACACCTCCTGGCGCCGGTTCATCTCGCCCGAGAGCGCGTCCTTCATCCGGTCGACCATCGAGAGTTCCTGCTCGAGGTTCGTGATGATCGCGGCGACGTGCGGCGCGGATTCCAGGCCCAGGAACGTCGCGCCGCCCTTGAAGTCGACGAGCACGAGATTCAGCTCCGACGGCGAATGAGTCGCCAGCATCGCCAGGACCAGCGTGCGCAGGAACTCCGACTTCCCCGATCCGGTGGCGCCGATGCACAGCCCGTGCGGACCCATGCCGCCGTGTGCGCTCTCCTTGATGTCGATCTCCACGGGCGCGCCGGTCGGCGTGTAACCGATCGGCACGCGCAGGCGCTCCCGGCCGGTACGACCACGCCAGGCCGTCGCCGGATCGAAGCGTGCTGCGTCGTCGATGCCCAGCAGCGCGGGCAGGCCGGGGTCGGCCGAGGTCGCTTCGGACTCGAGGTGGGCCAGCGTCGCCGCGGTGGCCAGCCGGTAGCGCGCCATGCGCCGGGCGATCGCCTCCGCCTCGGGAATCGTCAGCGAGTCCATGTCGGCGAACTCCTCGACGCCGGCGGCACTGCGCGCGGAGACCTTGCCCCCGCGCACGACGAGTTGCAGCCCGCGCCGCACCGCGAGACCGTCCGGCGGCGCGGTCAGGTCGAGGATCGTGACGCCTTCCATGCCGGCGTCGTTGATGATCCGCTCGTCGCCGGCGACGTAACCGTCGTCGATGATCACCACGAGGTGTGCGCGGTTGGCGTTCGGCGGCGCCGACCGGCTGAACCGGCCGCGCTCGAGGAGGTCCGCGGCCATCGAGTTCTCGAGGTCCGCCAGCGTCGGATAGATCATCCGCATCGCCCCGACGCCGTCGCGCAGCGTCGGATGTCCCACGTGCGGAAGCCATTTCGCCCAGTCCCAGGCCTCCCCCGCCGGATCACCGGTCACGATGCCGATGTGCAGATGATCGGGACCGTGGAACGCACACAGCTCCACGACCATCGACCGGATGAGTTCGCGGGTCTCCTGCCGCGCACCCTCGATGTTGATGGCGGGGAAGCCGCGCAGCGAGATCGAGGTGGGCAGGCGGTACACCGCGGAGTGCGTGCGCACGAACCGGCGCAGGGCCACCATCGACACCGGCTCGATGTCCTCGAGGGGCCCGGTCTCCGGCGGCATGAGCCGCGTGGCGAGTCGCTGGACACCCACCCCGACGCGCACATGGGCGAAGTCGGCGTCGCTGGGGCGGCGTTCCCACATGCGCCTGCTGCCGATCACGTCGAGCAGCGCACGCGGGTCCGGGTGGCTCCAGGTGCGTGCCGCGCGCTGGTTGTCGACGGTCTCGAAGACCTGGCCGCGCAGCTGGCCGAGATAGCGGAAGTAGTCCTTGCGTTCCTCGTTGAGTTCTCCGGCGCGTTTGCCCCCGCCACGGCCGCCGGCGGCGAACATGCCGAACATCGACATCAGCATCATCAGCGGGAACATCATGAACAGCGGGTTGGTCAGGATGTTGCGCCCACCGGTGACGACCATCAGTGCCACCATGCCGACGACGGCGACGACCATCACCACCGGCAGCAGTTTCATCAGGAGGCCGCCGGGCACCACCCGCGGCACATCCGGCGGCGCCTGGATGTTGACCTCGCCTCCGGGCGTGCGTGGGGGCGTGATGCGCGGGCGACGCACAAAGCCCTCCGTCGTCGTGACCACACGTCCCCCCTGACATGTCGCGCTGTGTATCCCCGGGCGGTCGAACCCGCCGCGGTTGGCTATGTTAGCTGCTGAATCTAGGGGGAGGATTGACCTGATGTCGTCTGTGGACGGATTCGCACCGGGGTACCCGGCCACCGCTGCCGACGCGGACACCGGGGATCGCCGGCGGGGTGAGGGGGCCGTCGAGCCGCAACTCGTACGGGTGTCCGTACTGGGCGGCAACACCCAGCTCGACGTCGGACTGCCGGCCGGCATCCCCATCGCCGGACTCATCGGTGACCTTGTCGCCCAGATCGAATCGCGCAATCCCTCGAGGTCGGACCCCGACGACCCGGATGCCGACGCCCGCAATCCCGGCCGACCGCACGACCGGCAGAACAAGTGGACGCTCGCGCTCGTCGGACAGGACCCACTGCCCCTGCACCGGTCGCTGTCGGAGTCGGGTATCCGTGACGGCGACCTGCTGCTGTTGACCTCCACGCGAACCGGGGAGTCCCCGGTGCTGTTCGACGATGTGGTCGACGCTGTCGCCCGATTGAACGAATCGCAGTTCGTCGACTGGACCGCGGCGTCCGCCCGGAAGGTCGGTTACGCACTGGCACTCGTCGCCGCGATCGCGGCGGCGGCGTCCCTGGCCGCGGTCCGCTCCGGCACCGGCGCCCTGTGGTTCGCCGGGTTGTCCGGGCTGGCGGTCGTCGGATTCGTCACCGCCTCGACGATCGTGTCCCGCTACTACCGCGACGAGCAGAGTTCGACGGTGCTGTCCCTGTGTGCCGCACCGATGGCCTTCGTGACCGGGATGATCGTGACGCCCGGGTCATACGGCGCCGCACACCTCACCCTGGGCTTCGCGTTCGCACTCGTCGCCGCGGTCGTCAGTTATCGCATGACCGCGGCCGGGGCGACCGCACACAGCGCCGTGACCAGCGCGGCGCTGCTCGGCGCCACCGGTTGTGGGGCGCGACTCCTCATCGATGCGCCGGTGGCCGATGTCGCCGCCGTCATCGCCGCGGTCGGTCTGCTGTGCATCGGTCTGGCTCCCCGCACGACGATCCTGCTCGCGAAACTGCCGCTGCCCCCGGTGCCGACCGCGGGTGCCGCCATCGACGTCAAGGACATCGAACCGCGACCGGCCATCGAGGGCATCGGGGCGATCGGCGCGACCGCCCTTCCCAAAGCCGATGCGCTGGAACGTCGTTCCTACCTCGCCAACGCGTACCTGACCGGCATCGTCGGCGGGCTCACGATCGTCACCGCCATCGCGGCCGTGCTCACCGCCGCCCCGCTCGCCGGGTTCGAATGGCGCAACGCCGTCTACGCCGCGATCATCGGCGTCGTGCTGTGTCTGCGGGGCCGCTCCCACAGCGACCTGTTCCAGGCGGGAATCCTCGTCATCGGCGGATCGCTCGTGGTGATCACCCTGATCACCGGTCTCGCGTTCGGCGACGACCAGTGGCCGGTGATCGGTTTCGCCCTCGGCATCCTCGTGGTGATCGGCGCCCTCGTCTTCGGGGTCGTCGCACCGAACCAGGACTTCTCACCCGTGATGCGTCGGTGGGCCGAGATCGGCGAGTACATCCTCGTCGCCCTGATCGTGCCCCTGCTGTTGTGGCTGCTCGACCTGTACCGAATGGTCCGCGAGATCTGATGCGCGACAACCGTGTCCGTGGTGCCGGAGTATTCGCGACGACCCTCGTCGCGGCACTCGTCGGGGCCTCGGCGACGCCCGCTGCGGCGGTGACCCCGCCTCGGATCGATCCCGGCGCCCTCGTCCGGTCGGCCCCGGTCGCCCCGCTCGAACCGACCGAGCAGCGGCACCTGTGCAACATCCCGGAACTGACGCGCACCGTGACGAAACCGACCGCGGCGCAGGCGATGATGAATCTCCCGGAGGCGTGGCGGTTCAGTCGCGGACAGGGTCAGCGGGTGGCCGTCATCGACACCGGGGTGACGCCCCATCCGCGGCTCGGTCGCGTCGTCGCCGGTGGCGATTACGTCTCGGGCGGCAACGGACTCGACGACTGCGACGCCCACGGCACCCTGGTCGCCGGGATCATCGCCGCCCGGCCCAGCACCGCCGACGCGTTCGCCGGCGTCGCGCCCGCGGCATCGATCATCGCGATCCGCCAGTCCAGCAGCGCTTTCCAGAAGAAGAACGACCGCGCCCGGGACGACGCCGCGCCGGTGGTCGGCTCGGGTTACGGGTCCGTCCGGACGCTGGCGCACGCCATCGTGCGCGCGGTCGATCTCCGCGCCACCGTCATCAACATCTCCGAGGTGGCGTGCGCGTCGGCGGCGGATTCGGTCGACGACCGGGCGCTCGGTGCGGCCATCCGGCACGCCTACGACCGGAACGTCGTGGTCGTCGTGGCAGCCGGCAACCTGACGCGCGACGGCGCCTGCCAGAACCAGAATCCGGCTCCCGCCGCCGACGACCCCGACGGATGGCGGTCGGTCGCGACCGTCGCCAGTCCCGCCTGGTACTCGCCGTACGTGCTGACGGTCGGCTCGGTGGACGCCGACACCGGCTCGCCGAGCGACTTCAGCCTGCACGGCCCGTGGGTGAGCATCGCGGCGCCGGGCACCGACATCGTGAGCCTGAACAGCAAGCGCGGTTCGAACCGGCTGGCGTCGGCCCAGCAGAGCGACGGCGGGCCGGTGCCCTTGATCGGCACGAGTTTCGCCGCGCCGTACGTCGCGGGCACCGCCGCGCTGATCCGGGCCCGCTTCCCGGATCTGACCGCGCGCGAGGTGATGGACCGCATCATCGCCACCGCCCACTCCCCGGGAACCGGGCGCGACCAGCGGATCGGACACGGTGTCATCGATCCGGTCGCCGCCCTGACCGCCGAAGTGCCGACCGATCAGCAGCCGGACCGGGCCTCGGCGCCCATCGCCGCACCTACCGTGGCGCAGCCACCGGACAATTCCGCGCGCAACGTCGCGATCATCGGCAGCGCCGTCGCGGCGATCGTCATCGCCGCCGTCCTCGCGATCGCACTACCCCACCGACGGGTGCGCAAGCTCGACCCGGACGAGTTCTGATCTGTCGACGCCGGATCGTGGCCCGAGGTCAGCTGGACGAACGTGCGGGGCGCAGCTCGCGCGGGAGCGCGAAGGTCAGCGTCTCGTTGGCCGTGTTGACCGTCTCGACCGTGCCGTAGCCGCGTTCGGCCAGGTAGTCGAGAACCCCGCGGACCAGCACCTCGGGCACCGACGCGCCAGAGGTGACCCCGACCGTCGTCACACCGTCGAGCCACGAGTCGTCGATCTCACGGGCGTAATCGACCAGGTGGCCTGCCTTCGCGCCGGCCTGCAGGGCCACCTCGACGAGGCGCACCGAGTTCGAGGAGTTCTGCGATCCGACGACGATCACCAGGTCGCATTCGGGAGCCATCGCCTTGACCGCGACCTGCCGGTTCTGGGTGGCGTAGCAGATGTCGTCGCTGGGCGGGTCGTTGAGCAGCGGGAACTTCTCGCGGAGTCGACGGACCGTCTCCATGGTCTCGTCGACGGACAGGGTGGTCTGCGACAACCAGACGAGCTTCGACTCGTCACGGACCTCGACCGCGTCCACGCTGTCGGGACCGTCGACGAGCTGGATGTGCTGTGGGGCCTCGCCGGCGGTGCCCTCGACTTCCTCGTGGCCCTCATGGCCGATCAGGAGGATGTCGTAGTCGTCGCGCGCGAATCGCTTCGCCTCTTGATGGACCTTCGTGACCAGCGGACACGTGGCGTCGATGGTGCGCAGGTTGCGCTCGGCGGCGGTCTGGTGCACCAGCGGGGACACCCCGTGCGCGGAGAACACGACCAACGCGCCCTCGGGCACCTCGTCGGTCTCGCCGACGAAGATCGCCCCGCGCTCGGCCAGGGTCTCCACGACGTGCCGGTTGTGCACGATCTCCTTGCGCACGTAGACGGGAGCGCCGTGCTTGTCGAGGGCACGCTCGACCGTCTCCACCGCACGGTCGACACCAGCGCAGTAGCCGCGGGGTTCGGCGAGCAGGACACGCTTCGTCTCAGACATGCTTCCCAGGGTACGGGTTACGCGGCGTTGCCCGTGATGGCAGAGTGTTGGCATGGATCGCGCACCGTACCCCGCCCGGATAGCCGCAGGTCTGATCGTCACCGCCCTCGAGGAGACACGGAAACTCCCGGCGCTGCTCATCACGTTGCCGATGACCGCCATCAGCCAGACCCTCCAGGCCGGTATGCGGGCGCAACAGAACATCGCCGAACTGGCCATCAAGGGCGACGCCGCCCTGGAGATGCTCTTCGACCGGCCCGACGAACAGCCCGAGTGGGCACGTTTCGACGAGGACGACGCAGCGGGTCCCGACCCGGTCACGCCCGCCGCGCCCGCGGAGACCACCGATACGTCTGTGCAGGACGAGAAGCCGAAGGCCGCCGCGACGACCCCGTCGCCCACGACCATCGACGAGGAGATCGAGGAGGCGGCTGCCGACGCCGATCTCGCCGCACCGCCGCGCGCCGATGCCGGGCGGTTCGCGCTGTACAGCTCGACCCCCGACGAGGTCGTCGCGGCCGAGGTGCCGGGCACCGAGGCGGTGGGTTCCGCCGACGGCTCCGGGCCCGAGATCGTCGAGCTCATCGACTACGACACCCTCACCCTCGCGCAACTCCGGGCCCGTCTGCGGTCGGTCGCCGTCGAGGACCTGATCGCACTCGTCGACTATGAGAAATCCCGCCGCGACCGCGCGCCGTTCGTGACGATGCTCGAGAACCGGATCGCCGCGCAGAACAAGCGCTCCACCGAAGCGTGACCGGGGCCGACACGAGCGACACACCGCGACGTTCCTCGTCACCGAACTCGGCCGAGCATCCCTGGCCGGTCCGGACGGTGAACACCAAGATCGCCGACTGGATCCATCGGCTCGGACAGATCTGGGTCGAAGGACAGGTCACCCAGATCAGCCGGCGGCCGGGGACCCGCACCGCGTTCCTCACCCTGCGCGACCCCGCTGCCGACATCTCGATCTCGGTGACATGCAGCCCCGACCTGCTGGCACGCACCGAGGTCCCGCTGACGGACGGCAGCTCCGTGGTGGTCCTGGGCCGGCCGAGTTACTACACCGGGCGCGGCACGGTGTCGCTGCGGGTCAGCGAGATCCGGGCCGTGGGCATCGGCGAGCTGTTGCTGCGCATCGAACGGCTGCGGCAGCTCATGGCCGCCGAGGGCCTCTTCGATTCACGGCTCAAACGGCCGCTGCCGTTCCTGCCGCGCGCCGTCGGCCTGATCAGTGGCCGCGCGAGCGCAGCGCAGCACGACGTCGTGAGTGTCGCCACCGCTCGATGGTCGAACGTGCGCTTCGACATCCGGGAGGCTCCCGTGCAGGGGCCGACGGCGGTCGCCCGCATCCTGACCCACCTCGCCGACCTCGATGCCCACCCCGATGTCGAGGTCATCATCATCGCGCGCGGCGGGGGCAGCGTCGAAGACCTGCTCCCGTTCTCCGACGAGGCGTTGCTGCGCGCGGTGTCTCGGTGCCGGACCCCGGTCGTCAGCGCGATCGGGCACGAACCGGACAATCCACTGCTCGATCTCGTCGCGGACCTGCGCGCCGCCACTCCGACGGATGCGGCCAAGCGCGTCGTGCCCGACGTCGAGGCCGAACTCGCGGGCATCGCGGATCTGCGTCGACGCAGCGCGCAGGCCCTGCGCAACTGGGTGCGCCGCGAGTCCGGCGTCGTCGCCGCGCTGCGGGCGCGGCCGGTGCTCGCCCGTCCCGGGGTGCTCGTGGACTCCGAAGCCGGACAGGTGGCCGAGCTGGTCCGCGCCCTGCGCCGAGATATGTTGCGCCACATCGACTCCGAGGAACGACGTACCGACCATCTCGGTGCGCGCCTGTCGACACTCGGTCCCGCGCAGACCCTGGCCCGCGGCTACGCGGTGGTACAGCGCACCGACACCGACCCACCCCATGTGGTCGGCACGCTCGCGGACCTGCCGGCGGGTGCACCCCTGCGCATCCGGGTCGCCGACGGCGCCGCAACCGCCCGGGTCGACGAACCCACGACCATGCCGGAACACGGAGGAAACGCGTGAGCACCGACGAATCATCTACTCCGATCGAGGAACTCGGATACGAGGAAGCACGCGACGAACTCGCCGAGATCGTCACCGCCCTCGAGCACGGCGGACTCGACCTCGACGCCTCGCTGGCGCTCTGGGAGCGTGGCGAGGCCCTCGCGACCCGCTGCGAGGAGCACCTGCGCGGTGCCCGCGAGCGCATCGAGGCGGTCATCAGCACCGGCTCCGATCCCGACGACCCCGAGGACGACTGAGACCGATCAGTCGAACCGGGTGAGCGCCTCGCGGTCGAGAACACTGATGCGCGTGTGCTCGGCGGTCGGTCGCGCACCGGCCCGCGCGAGCACCGGCCGACGATCCTCCCCACCCCTCGATGAGGAGGAAAGCGGCCGCCCCACAGCGGAATCCGGAGGCGGCCCGACGATGTACGGAAGACCGGATGCGGTCGCGGCCCCGGATCGCGGGTCGGTCGGCGCATCGATGGCGCCCGCCTGTTGCACCGGAACGGTCACCACGAGCAGCACGAGGACCGCGACGAGCACGAGCCTGGCCCACACGAGGTGCAAGCCGAACCCCGATCCCCCATCCATGAGCGCCTCCTGCCGAAGACGCTAGGAACCGCGGGCCGGGTTCTCACGAGTAGTGCGCTACCCCAATTGCAGCGGCTGCTGGGCGACGACCGACGACGCGATCGTCTCGATGTCGGCGTCGCTGCCGCGTGACAGGACCGCGATGCGTACCTTGCCCAGGTCCGTGATCCAGAACCGCTTGCCCGCCGACGTCTCGTAGGTCACCCACTGCCGCCCGCCCGCCTGGCGCGTACCGGTACCGGAGATGTCGGCGAAATCACCCCCGCTGCCGCCGCCGAGGTAGGGGACGAACACGTCCTCGGGCGCATCGGACTGACTGAGCTGGACGTAGGCGCCGTCGCTGCTGAGCCATCCCACCGTGCTGACCCGGTGCCCCTCGATCGCGTCCGACGAACCGGAGTTGGGCCGCCAGCCCTCCGGCGTAGGCGGGCGGCGGATCGGGAACGGGAGCTGGGCGGCGTCGGCGTTCAATGCGCTGACCACGTCGAACGGCGGCAGCTTGCTGTCGGCCACGTCCTTGGAGGCCCCGATCGAGCAGTTCCCCGACGCGATCGCCACCAGCGCACACAGCGCGAGCAACGGGACCAACGACCAGAACATGTCCTTGCCGTTGTTCAGAATGCGGGGTTTGTCAGCCATGGCGCCGAGTATCCCACCAGCAGGGTCACTGACCGAATGCCCGGTGTGACATGCAAGGATGGTGGTCGAGACCACCGCCACCATCACTCGGCGCCGCTGGAGTCGACCCGCGCCGAACAGAGGAGTCGATTGCCCATGACCGTCAGCACCCATCAGGCCCCGGACCGCAACCTCGCGATGGAGTTGGTCCGCGTGACCGAGTCGGCTGCACTCGCGGCCGGTCGTTGGGTCGGTCGTGGCGACAAGAACGGCGGCGACGGCGCGGCGGTCGACGCGATGCGCGAACTGTTGTCGTCGGTCTCGATGCGCGGTGTCGTGGTCATCGGAGAGGGCGAGAAGGACGAGGCGCCGATGCTCTACAACGGCGAAGAGGTGGGCAACGGCGAAGGCCCCGACTGTGACGTCGCCGTGGATCCCATCGACGGCACCACGCTGATGGCGGAGGGCCGCCCCAACTCGATCTCGGTGATCGCGGTCAGCGAGCGCGGCACGATGTACGACCCGTCGGCGGTCTTCTACATGGACAAGATCGCTGTCGGACCCGAGGCCAAGGGCGCCATCAACATCAACGAGTCCGTCGAGTGGAACATCAACTCGGTCGCGAAGGCGAAGGGCATCGACGTCGCCGATCTGACCGTGATCGTCCTCGACCGTCCTCGTCATGCCGATCTCATCGGTGAGATCCGGCAGGCCGGCGCCAAGATCCGCCTCATCTCCGACGGTGACGTCGCCGGTGCGGTCGCCGCCGCCGACGACTACTCCACCGTCGACATGCTGATGGGCGTCGGTGGCACTCCCGAGGGCATCATCACCGCCGTCGCGATGAAGTGCATGGGCGGCGAGATCCAGGGCAAGCTGTGGCCGCGCAACGACGACGAGCGTCAGAAGGCCATCGATGCCGGCCACGACCTGGACCGGGTGCTGACCAACGACATCCTGGTCAGCGGCGAGAACGCCTTCTTCTGCGCCACCGGGGTCACCAACGGCGACATGCTGCGCGGCGTCACCTACCGGCCCAATGGCGCGACGACCCGGTCGCTGGTGATGCGCTCGAAGTCCGGCACCGTCCGCCGCATCGAGGCCGTCCACAAGCCGGCCAAGCTTCGCGGCTACTCCCGAATCGATCTCTGAGACACGACATCGGCCCCACACCAACACCGGTGACTTCACGAGTCAACCTCTGGCGTGGGGCCGATGTCGTGGGCGATACGATGCGGTCCGTGAGTAAACCAGCCTCAGCCCCCGAGTTTCTCTACTCCGATCTGCTCCCGACCGGCGCCGACGAGACCCCGTACCGGTTGATCACGACCGAGGGTGTGTCCACGTTCTCCGTCGACGGTCGGACCTTCCTGAAGGTCGACCCGGAGGCCATCCGGAGGCTCACCGCGGAGGCCATGCACGACATCAGCCACTATCTCCGCCCGGCTCATCTCGCGCAGTTGCGCAAGATCATCGACGACCCGGACGCCTCGGGCAACGACCGGTTCGTCGCCCTTGACCTGCTGAAGAACGTCAACATCTCCGCCGGCGGCGTGCTGCCGATGTGCCAGGACACCGGCACCGCCATCGTGATGGGCAAGAAGAGCGAAGGGGTCCTGACCGGCACCGACGACGCCGAAGCCATCTCCCGCGGTGTCTACGACGCCTACACGCAGCTCAACCTGCGGTACTCGCAGCTCGCCCCGCTGACGACGTACGAGGAGAAGAACACCGGCTCGAACCTGCCCGCCCAGATCGAGATCTACGCCACCGAGCAGGGGCCCAACGGTCCGGAGTACAAGTTCCTGTTCATGGCCAAGGGCGGTGGCAGCGCCAACAAGTCGTTCCTGTTCCAGGAGACGAAGGCGATCCTGAACCCGACGAGCATCCTGAAGTTCCTCGACGAGAAGATCCGCTCACTGGGCACCGCGGCCTGCCCGCCATACCACCTGGCCGTCGTGATCGGCGGCACCTCAGCCGAATTCGCGCTCAAGACCGCCAAGTACGCGTCGGCGCACTACCTCGACAACCTGCCCACGCAGGGATCGATGTCGGCGCACGGTTTCCGCGATCTCGAGCTCGAGGACGAGGTCTTCCGGCTCACCCAGTCGTTCGGCATCGGGGCGCAGTTCGGCGGCAAGTACTTCTGCCACGACGTGCGCGTGGTCCGGTTGCCCCGCCATGGAGCGTCGTGCCCGGTGGCGATCGCGGTCTCGTGCTCGGCCGACCGTCAGGCCCTCGGCAAGATCACCGCCGACGGCGTCTTCCTCGAGCAGCTCGAGACCGATCCGGCCCGCTATATGCCCGCAGCCGGTGTGGCCGAGGACATCTCGGGCGGCGAGGTGGTCGAGGTCGACCTCAACCGCCCGATGCCGGAGATCCTCGCGCAGCTCTCGGAGTATCCGGTCAAGACGCGCCTGTCGCTGACCGGACCGCTGGTCGTCGCGCGCGACATCGCCCACGCCAAGATCAAGGAACGCCTCGACGCCGGCGAGCCGATGCCCGACTACCTGCGCGACCACCCGGTCTACTACGCGGGGCCGGCGAAGACCCCCGAGGGCATGGCCTCCGGATCGTTCGGTCCGACGACGGCCGGCCGGATGGACAGCTATGTCGAGCAGTTCCAGGCCGCCGGGGGCTCGATGGTCATGCTGGCCAAGGGGAATCGATCCAAGCAGGTCACCGAGGCGTGCGGCGCGCACGGCGGTTTCTACCTCGGCTCCATCGGCGGGCCCGCGGCACGTCTCGCGCTCGACTGCATCAAGAGCCAGGAGATCATCGAGTATCCCGAACTCGGCATGGAGGCCGTGTGGAAGATCGAGGTGGAGAATTTTCCCGCCTTCATCGTCGTTGACGACAAGGGCAACGACTTTTTCACCGACCCGAGTGGGGCCGTCAACGTCCCGCTGAGCGGCATAAGGATTCGATCGAAGGAGTAGGCACGCCGATGACCGAGGAAACACAGACCGACGCGCAGGGCGAGCAGTACCGCATCGAGCACGACACCATGGGCGAGGTCCGGGTACCCGTCGACGCCCTGTGGCGGGCACAGACGCAACGTGCCGTGGAGAACTTCCCGATCAGCGGACGCCCCCTCGAACGGACGCAGATCCGGGCGATGGGACTGCTGAAGGCGGCCTGCGCCACCGTCAACGCCGACCTCGGTCTCCTCGACAAGGAGAAGGCCGACGCGATCGTCGCCGCGGCCACCGAGATCGCGGACGGACGCCACGACGACCAGTTCCCGATCGACGTGTTCCAGACCGGTTCGGGCACCAGCTCGAACATGAACACCAACGAGGTCATCGCGTCGATCGCCAAGTCCAACGGCGTCGAGGTGCATCCGAACGACCACGTCAACATGTCCCAGTCGTCCAACGACACCTTCCCGACGGCGACGCACGTCGCCGCCACCGAGGCCGCCGTCACCGACCTGATCCCGGCGCTCGAACATCTGCAGAAGACGTTGGCCGACAAGGCAACCGAATGGCGTGAGGTCGTCAAGAGCGGGCGCACGCATCTGATGGACGCGGTACCGGTCACGCTCGGACAGGAGTTCGGCGGTTACGCGCGTCAGGTCGAGGCCGGCATCGAGCGCATCACCGCCGCCCTCCCGCGCGTCGGCGAACTGCCCATCGGCGGTACCGCGGTCGGCACCGGCCTCAATGCGCCAGATGGCTTCGGTACCAAGGTGGTCGCCGAACTCGTGTCGCTCACCGGCGTCGAGTCACTCACCCTCGCGAAGGACAACTTCGAGGCGCAGGCGGCCCGTGACGGGCTCGTCGAACTCTCCGGCCAGTTGAAGACGATCGCGGTGTCGCTGACCAAGATCGCCAACGACGTCCGCTGGATGGGCTCGGGTCCGCTCACCGGGCTCGGCGAGATCCTGCTCCCCGACCTGCAGCCGGGCAGCTCCATCATGCCGGGCAAGGTCAATCCCGTTCTGCCCGAAGCTGTCACGCAGGTGGCGGCGCAGGTCATCGGCAACGACGCCGCGGTCACCTGGGGCGGCGGCAACGGCGCCTTCGAACTCAACGTCTACATCCCGATGATGGCGCGCAACGTCCTCGAGTCCCTCAAGCTGCTCGCGAACGTCTCGCGGTTGTTCGCCGACCGCTGTATTACCGGTCTGCAGGCCAACACCGAGCGGTTGCGCACGCTCGCGGAGAGTTCGCCGTCGATCGTCACCCCCCTCAACAGCGCCATCGGCTACGAGGAGGCAGCGGCCGTCGCCAAGCAGGCACTGAAGGAGGGCAAGACCATCCGCGAGACCGTCCTCGAACGTGGCCTGGTCGGCGAGAAGCTGACCGAGGACGAACTGGACGCCCGGCTCGACGTGCTGAAGATGGCCAATCTCGACCGGGAGCGCTGAGAACCGTGACGGCGCAGCTGCTCCCCTTCCCCACCGACTGGCAGACCGCACTCGTGCTCGTCGCCCACCCCGACGACCCCGAGTACGGGATGGCGGCGGCCGTCGCCCGCTGGACCGGCGAGGGCAAGCGAGTCGTCTACGCGCTGGCCTCGAGCGGCGAGCGGGGCATCGAAGGTCTGCCACCCGCCGAGTGCGGCCCCCTGCGGGAAGCGGAGCAGCGCGCGTCCGCGTCGATCGTCGGCGTCGACGAGGTGGAGTTCTGGGGGTTCCCCGACAGTGACATCCGCAACGTGCCGGAGTTGCGGGACAAGATCACGGAGACCGTCGAACGGGTGCGTCCGCAGGTGATCGTCTCGCTCTTCGGTGGGCCCGAGTGGGCGCCGGGCATGCCCAACCAGCGCGACCACATGGAGTTCGCCGCGGCGGTCGTCGAGGCCTACGACGCCCTGGAAGCCCCGCCGTCGTGGTTGTTCGAGAACGGTCCGGCGGCGACCCACGGCGTCGAGGTCGAGGAACAACTCGACGCGGCCGTTCGAGCACTCGCCGCCCACGACCGCTACCTCTCCGTCCTCGATCCGGACACCCCGGTCCTCGACCAGGCGCGGGCGCAGATCGAGATGGCGACCGCGCCGCGGGACGGCGATGCCCGTCATGTGACCGGCTTCGAGCTCAAACGGGGTCGGCCCGCCTGAGGCCGGCACGACTCACCGCGCATCAGCAGCGGCGGCAGCGGCAGCGGCGACGACCCGACGTTTCCTTGGCCCCTCGGATCGGTGACCTTCGGCCCCTCCCGGCGGGCGCGACGTCGGTGGATGGTGTGAGGGTCAATTTCTCCGCACACAGTCGGAGCAAGCTCTCCCAGGGGGACCGTCATCACTCTCACGGCCGTTCTCGTCGCTTTCCTCGCCGCATTCGCCGTCTGCGCGATCATCGGATTGTCCGTGTGGCTGCTCGTGCTCTTCGGCGTGCTCACCGGACTCCAAACGGTCGCCTGGCTGACCGAACGCATGTCGGCATGGCGACTACCGGCCGAGGCGGACGCCCCCTAGTGGTGTGTCACTAGAGCTGCGCCGACCACCGCAGCGCGAGACCGCCGCCCGGCGGCGGGGTCGTCGTGAACGTTCCGCCGGCCTTCTCGGCCCGGAGCGCGAGGTTGGCCAGACCGCTCGGAGTCACGTCCGCCGGCAGCCCGATGCCGTTGTCGATGACCTGGACGACCAGCTCGTCGGCGACCGTGATCGACACCGTCACCGTCGTGGCCCGGGCGTGCTTCACGACGTTGCTGACCGCCTCGCGTATCACCGCGACGACATTCTCGGCCAATGGGCGATCGACCACGGACAGCGGACCCGAGGTCCGCACGTGCATCTGGATCGGCAGGTCGTCGATCTGCTGGTCGATGACCTCCTGCACACGCTGGCGCAACCGAGTGACGGTCATGTCCTCCGTCTGCAGGTCGAAGATGGTCGAGCGCACCTCCTGGACGATGTCCTGGAGGTTGTTGATCGAGCGGGTGAGCCGCGACCGGATATCGGGTGAGTGGGTGCGCTGCAGCGTCGCCTGTAGGCTGAGCCCCTCGGCGAAGATCCGCTGGATCACATGATCGTGGAGGTCGCGCGCGATACGCTCGCGGTCTTCGAGCACGCGCATGTGGTGGGCCTGCATCGTCGCGGTGGCCAACTGCATCGCGAGTGCGGCCTGGTCGGCGAAGTCCGCGCTCAGTCCCAGCAGATCCCGGGCGAACGGCTCCCGCCCGTCGGCCCGCATGGCGATCAGCACTCCCCGTGTGGAATCGACGGTGCGCAGCGGGGCGGCCATGACCGGCCCGTAGCGCGTCGAATCGCCGACCTCGTACTCCAGGTGATTCCGGAGCACGGGCCGGCGCTGGACGAACGCCGTCCCCGAGGTGGACCCGGTGATGGGGATGCTCTGGCCGCGGAAGACGTGTCCGTCTTCTCCCTCGGCGACCGTGATCACCAGTTCGTCGATCAGTTCCACGGGTTCTTCGGTGTCGTGGGGCTCGGCGATGAAGACCAGGTCGGCATCGGCCAGGGTCAGCACCTTCCGCGCGATCTGCTCGAGGACGTCTTGATGATCGGCGCCGGTCAGCAACTCGGTCATCACGTCCCGGTTGGCCTCGATCCAGGCCAGCTGGTTCTGCGCCTGCGCGTAGAGCCGGGCGTTGTCGATCGCGATCCCGGCAGCCGACGCCAGCGCCTGGATGACCACCTCGTCGTCCTCGGTGAAGACGCCGCCGTTTTTCTTCTCGGTCAGATAGAGATTGCCGAAGACCTCGTCGCGGACCCGGATCGGCGTGCCGAGGAAACTCGTCATCGGCGGGTGGTTGGCCGGGAAACCCGCCGATTCGGGGTGCTCGGACAAATCGGACAACCGCAGGAGCTCGGGCTGGTCGATGAGCTGACCGAGGACGCCGCCACCGGTGGGCAGGTCGCCGATCAGTACCCGGGTCTCGGCGTCGATGCCCTGGGAGAGGAACGCGGACAGGTGATGCCCGCTCCCGAGCACGCCCAGCGCCCCGTACTCGGCGTCGACGAGACGGATCGCCGACGCCACGATCGATTCGAGAGTGGTTTCCAGATCGAGTCCGGAACTGACGACCAACATCGCCTGCAGGAGCCCGTCGGTCTGATCGCGTACGTCGGCGATCAGGCTGATCCGGTCGGAGACCTCGTCGAGCAGTTCGCGCAAACGCATCTGCGACAGCGCTTTCTGCAATTCGAGCGATCTCGGATCCAGTTCCGAGAATTCGGAAACCATGTACCGGATCATAGTCAGGTTCATTTCCGGGTGCTGCACTTCGGGTTCGAACGCGGTTTCGCTCGGGGTGGGACACGAGCGATGACATTTAATTAGACCTGCACACATTCGTCTAATTCGTCCGGCCCGTCCTACAATCCGATTCAGGTGTCCGATCCGGAGGGAGACGGCATGATCAGGGTTTTCCTGGTGGACGACCACGAAGTCGTCCGACGGGGACTCGTCGAGTTGCTCGACTCCGTTTCCGACGTGGAGGTCGTCGGCGAGGCCGCCACCGTCGCGCAGGCGCTCGCGCGCATTCCCGCGGTGTCTCCGGATGTCGCCGTGCTCGACGTCCGGCTTCCGGACGGCAACGGCATCGAATTGTGCCGTGAGCTCCTCAGCAGAGTGGACGGCCTGCGTTGCCTCATGCTGACCTCACTGACCGACGACGAGGCGATGATGGACGCCATCCTGGCCGGGGCCAGCGGTTACGTGATCAAGGACATCACCGGGATGGAACTGGCGCAGGCGATCGCCGAGGTGGGCGCCGGCCGGTCTCTGCTCGACAATCGCGCCGCGGCAGCCTTGATGGATCGGTTACGCGCCCGGCAGGACGCCGCGGAACCGGCGGACGACGGACTCAGCGAGCAGGATCGGACGCTGCTGGCCCTACTCGGCGAGGGCCTGACCAACAGGCAGATCGCCGCGCGGATGCATCTCGCCGAGAAGACCGTCAAGAACTACGTCTCGCGACTGCTCGGCAGGCTCGGCATGGAGCGCCGGACCCAGGCGGCGGTGTACGCGGCGAAGACCGCGAACCGCGACCGACGACGCTGACGCGCCGCGCGGGGGGCCACGCGGGGGGTCGATCGAACGATGTGTCATTCGACTCTTGAGATCTACATCACATAAGCTGACACTGAAATGGTCGCTCGTCCGAACAGGGAGGGCTCTCGGACGAGTGCGGCCCGACGCCCGAACAAGTGACAGAGAAGGTCCATCGAGATGACAGTTGTTTCCGCATTCGTGGAAACCGGGACTTCCCCCTCCGACCGGCACTGCGGCAGTTGCGGACGCGCGTTCGCGATCCGTACGCCGCTCCGCCAGTCCGATCTGGACGATCTCGCCCGGGTCAACGGGTGGCACATCAGCACCGAGGCCACGTGGTGCCCCGGCTGCCGATGTGCCCGGATGAGTTTGTCCGACGTTCGCGCCCGGCCCGGCCGGACCGATCAGCCCGCCTGACCGCCGAGCCCGAACAGGGCCGGAACCACGCCGACGAGCTGCGAGAGCAGACCGGTCAGGACGTCGGCACCCGGAACGCCCGAGGTGGTGGGAGGCGTCGTCCCCGGCGTCGTGCCCGGAGCGGTTTGAGGGGTTGCTCCGGGCGCGTCGCCTGCGGGTGCACCCTGGTTGACACCGATGGTGATCTTCGGGTTCTTGGCCGGATCGAGCCACACGAGGATCTGTTTCATCAGCTCGCGTTCGATCGCGACGCAGCCCATGGTCGGTTCACCGTTGGTCACGTGGAGGAACATCGCCGACGCCCGCCCCGGGGTGCGTTGCGGGTTGTGCGCGATGTTGACCGCGTAGTCGTAGACCGGGCCGGAGTTGTAGAGGTTCTCACTGTCCCCGCCGGGGCTCTGCGGCTGACGCACGTGCGTGTTGTAGGTCGGCGACTTCATGTTCGAGTCCCACCAGTCCTGCTGGTCGACCTTGCGATACGGCATCTTGGTCCCGGGATTCTCCGCACGGCCGAAGGCCTGGTCGAGCGGGAAGGTGCCCTGCGGGGTCCGGTGGACGTTGTCCTTCGGCTCGCCCATGCCCAGCGAACCGAGGTAGGCCTTCGTCGGGCCGATGACGGGTTTCCAACTGCCGTCGGCGCCCCGGTCGAAGGCCGTCAGGGTGGCGGTGGTGTCGGACGCCTTCGGCGCGGTCACGACGATCATCTGGCTCGTCGGCCCACCCGCCCCGGGTACACCGGCACCGCCGGTGCCGTCGTCCGACCCGGTCCCACCGGCGAGCTGGTCGAGAATGCCGTCGAGCAGCGGCATGCCCGACCCGGGCGTCGTTCCCGGACTAGGCGTGGTGGACGTCCCCGGCGTGGATGTCTCGGGTGTAGTTGTCTCTGGGGCGGCGACCGACTGCCCGGCGCCGCCGACAACCGCGGCGAGCACCGCGATCACCAACAGTCCCAGCAGTCTCATTCGCCTCATCAGTAACTTCTGCACCATGCCAGTCTGACAGTACGCAAGAGACCATGAGTCACGTCCTGGTCACGGTGCGGTTCGGATCGGGTGTCGGCGACGAGTCGGTCAGCGTATGGACAGAAGCCGGATTCACTCGGTCGAGGTCGATTTCTCGATTCGAAAACACAGAATTGCCATGATTCGAGAGGCAGTACAAAAACGCATTCGACGAATTAATCTGAGAAAGGGGTCGAATTCTCTTGGACTTTGTTTGCGCGTTTGTTATCAGATCATTACTGTTGCGAACGACGGCGTCGAATAGAGGCGGCCGTCGAAACGGATAGCCATTCGATTAAGGGAGAACAATGACATCCTTGGAGAACGTCGAACTGCTCACCGCCATCGTCGACCTCTTGAATTCGCTCCGCGACTTCACCCCGATCGAACCGCCGACCGCCTGATCTGACACACGAGGGCCGCGTCGACTCCCTTCCGGAGTCGACGCGGCCTTCGAGTTTCCGGCGGCGAAATCCTTACGGCCACCGAGCAATTGGAACCCAGAGGTCGGCGCCGACCCTACGGCGCGAACTCCTCGAGCATCTCGGTCACGAGTGCGGCGATCGGCGACCGCTCGCTGCGGGTGAGCGTGATGTGCGCGAAGAGCGGGTGTCCCTTCAGCTTCTCGATGACCGCGGCGACGCCGTCATGGCGGCCCACGCGAAGATTGTCACGTTGCGCGACATCGTGGGTCAGCACCACGCGAGATCCCGACCCCAGGCGGGACAGGACGGTGAGCAACACGTTGCGTTCCAGCGACTGCGCCTCGTCGACGATGACGAACGAATCGTGCAGCGACCGCCCGCGGATGTGCGTCAGAGGCAGCACCTCCAGCATGCCGCGGCTCAAGACCTCGTCGATGACCTCCGGCGACGCGAGCCCCTCCAGCGTGTCGAAGACCGCCTGCGCCCACGGACCCATCTTGTCGGACTCACTACCGGGCAGATAGCCGAGCTGTTGTCCGCCGACGGCGTACAGCGGCCGGAACACGACGACCTTCCGCTGGGTACGCCGTTCCAGGACCGCTTCCAGTCCCGCACAGAGCGCGAGCGCCGATTTTCCGGTACCGGCCTTGCCGCCGAGCGAGACGATCCCCACGCTCTCGTCGAGGAGCAGGTCGAGGGCGACCCGCTGCTCGGCCGACCGTCCGTGCAGTCCGAAGGCCTCGCGGTCGCCGCGGACCAGTTGCACCCGCTTGTCCGCGTTCACCCGGCCCAGGGCACTCGACGTGGCGCTGAGCAGTCGAACACCGGTGTGACACGGCAGTTCGCGTGCCTCGTCGAGGTCGACGACGCCCTCGGCGAACAGCGTGTCGACCGTGGCGGTGGCGACATCGAGTTCGGTCATGCCCGACCACCCCGAGACCACGACATCCTGCGCGTGGTACTCGTCGGCGGCCAGGCCCACCGCGCCGGCCTTCACCCGCAGCGGTGTGTCCTTCGAGACCAGGGTCACGTCCTTGCCCTCGGCGCGCAGGTTCAGTGCGCAGGCGAGGATCCGGGAGTCGTTCGAATCGGTGCGGAAGCCGGCGGGCAGCACCGCGGGGTCGGTGTGGTTGAGCTCCACCTGGAGGGTGCCGCCCTCGTCGCCGATCTCGAGCGGCAGGTCCAGCCGGCCGTGTTCGAGTCGCATGTCGTCGAGCATGCGCAACGCCTCACGCGCGAACCAGCCGAGTTCGTGGTGGTGACGTTTGCCCTCGAGTTCGCTGATGACCACCAGTGGCAGCACGACGTGGTGTTCGGCGAAACGCATGACCGCCCAGGGATCGGACAGCAGCACGGAGGTATCGAGGACGTAGGTGCGTGTGGTCACGTGGGGCTCCTACGTTCGTGCGGCTCCCGCACAAACCAGTGTTGGTCGACCGGCCGGTCCAGTTGTCCGTTGTCCCGGCGTCAGCCGAGGGGGACGAGGACCGGGGCCGGTCCCCTCGCGTTGCTCGCACAAACCACGAATTGAACCTCCCGAACGAACCGCTTCCCCGCGGTCCGTCACTCGCCAACGTACGCGCGGAAATCGTTGGCGGCGCGCCGGAATCCGGTGTGTCGGCGTGAATTGTGGGTAAACCGCCGTATCGTTTCCACCGGAGACGCAACACGGCGCCACCAGGACTTTCGTCGTCCCGGTGGCGCCGTGTTCGTACTGGGCGCGAGTCGTCAGCGGCCGGTGCGGGCGAGGATGCGGGTGCGCGCGGCCTCCGCCTCCTCACCGAGACCGGAGACGGTGTCGAGCTTGACCGCGTCGGCCAGGGCCGCCGCGATGGCCGCCTTCACCTCGGCGTTCTCGTAGTCGGCGAGGAGTGCGCGCTCGGCGTCGAAGTCGGCGATGTCGTGGCCGATCGGCT
This sequence comes from Gordonia sp. IITR100, assembly GCF_002009645.1. Taxonomy (NCBI): domain Bacteria; kingdom Bacillati; phylum Actinomycetota; class Actinomycetes; order Mycobacteriales; family Gordoniaceae; genus Gordonia; species Gordonia sp. IITR100. Next base: position 289,633 of record NZ_MVKV01000002.1, read on the forward strand.
CGTCGAGGGCCAGCGCCCGGTCGATGGCGAGGACCGTGGTGTCCTGGTCGGCGACGACACCGGCGTTGAGGGACGCGCCGAAGGTGGTGGCCTGGCCCTGGTCGTCGTTGGAGATCTTCGTCAGGATCTCCACGAGCGCCTCGTCGCCGGCAACCGCCGACAGGCGCTTGATGAAGTGCACGCACTGGTTCTCGTGTACCGCCATCAGCGCGAGCACGTCGAGCGGGCCGAGCGGCTCGACCTGCTCCGGCGTCTGCCGATACCCCTGCGTGACGTGGATGCGACGACGCTCCTCGGCGTCCACCGGATCGATCGCGCGCCGCACGACGAGGTAGTCGCGCAGGACGATCGCGTGGCGGTTGTCCTCGGCGGTCCACACGCCCACGAGCTGCCGCCAGTCCGAGAAGGCCGGGAAGTGCTTGGCCAGCACCCGGTGGTACGACGGCAGGTTGTCCTTGGTCAGCAGGAGGGCGAGCAGTCCCGCACGTGCCTCATCGGACAGGAAGGCCTCCGACGGATCGAAATCCGCTCCGCCGAGGAACCCGAAGTTGCGTCCGTCGTCCCACGGCACCCAGTCGTGCGGATTCCACGGAGCCGCGGCCGACTGGTGGTCTTCGGCGATCTCGGGAAGAGCCTTCTCGAGCGCGATGATCAGGTCGTCTTCAGTGAGGGCGTTCATCGCTGAAAGGATACGGACGCGCCGCCGGGACAGGCAATCCAGGTCAGATCCGGCTCATCAGGCCCCACTCCTCGAGACCGTCGTAGAGCGGGAAGTCGAGCGCGAGCTTGGACACGCGACCACGCAGCGCCGAGACGTCGGCGGCGTCGCCGGCCGCGAGCGCGGTGGCGATGATGTCGGCGACCTCGGTGAACTGTTCGTCGTCGAAGCCGCGGGTGGCCAGCGCCGGGGTGCCGATGCGCAGGCCCGAGGTGACCATCGGCGGCCGCGGATCGAACGGCACCGCATTGCGGTTGACGGTGATGCCGACCTGATGCAGCAGGTCCTCGGCCTGCTGGCCGTCGAGTGCGCTGTTGCGCAGATCGACGAGCACGAGGTGGACGTCGGTACCGCCGGTCAGGACCGAGACGCCGGCGCCGGCCACATCCGTGCCGTTGAGGCGTTCGGCGAGAATCCGCGCCCCGGACAGGGTGCGCCGCTGGCGCTCGGCGAATTCGTCGGTGGCGGCGATCTTCAGGGCCACCGCCTTACCGGCGATCGCGTGCATGAGCGGCCCGCCCTGCTGACCGGGGAACACCGCCGAGTTCAGCTTCTTGGCCCACTCCTGCTTGGCCAGGATGATCCCCGAACGCGGGCCGCCGAGGGTCTTGTGCACGGTCGAGGACACGACGTCGGCATGCGGGACCGGCGACGGATGCAGGCCGGCGGCGACGAGACCGGCGAAGTGGGCCATGTCGACCCAGAGGTATGCACCGACCTCGTCGGCGACGGAGCGAAACGCCTCAAAGTCGAGCGTGCGCGGGTAGGCCGACCACCCGGCGACGATGACCTTCGGTTTGACGTCGAGGGCGATCTTGCGCACCTCGTCCATGTCGATGCGGAAGTCCTCTTTGCTCACGCCGTAGAAGGCGTTCTCGTAGAGCTTGCCGGAGAAGTTCAGGCGCATGCCGTGGGTGAGGTGACCGCCGTGCGCGAGGTCGAGACCGAGCATGGTCTCCCCCGGCTCCATCAGGGCCTGCAGCACCGCGGCGTTGGCCTGGGCACCCGAGTGCGGTTGCACGTTCGCGAAGTCGGCGCCGAACAGTTCCTTCGCCCGGTTGCGGGCGATGTCCTCGACGACGTCGACGTACTCGCACCCGCCGTAGTAGCGACGTCCCGGATATCCCTCGGCGTATTTGTTGGTCAACACGCTGCCCTGGGCCTGCAGCACCGCACGCGGCACGAAGTTCTCCGAGGCGATCATCTCGAGGGTGTCCCGCTGGCGGCTGAGTTCACCGTTCATGGCGGCTGCGACGTCGGGGTCGAGCTCGGCCAGGGACATCGAGTTCAAGGATGACGGATTCGCGGTCATGCCCCGATTCTAGGTACCAGGCGCCGGGAGCGAAGCGAGCGGGCCGAGTGTCTACAGCAGTTCGCGCCGCAGACTCGCCGGGATGAGTGGTTCGTCGAGTAGGCGACCGAAGGCGGCCGCGCGGTCGTCGGCCTGCTCGAGCCACGCCTCGACCAATCGGTATCCCTCGACGTAGGTGCTGATGTACGCGCGCCAGAGCGGCGAGGTGAGGAATCGCAGCATCTGCCGGGCCCGTTCCTCGGGTGCGAGAAGCCAGCGCCGGAGATGTTCGGCGACGGTGTCGGCGTCGGCGTGGCGGTCGTGCAGCAGCAGCGCGGCGTCCTGACGAACGCCGAGGAGCCCGGCGGTGGCGCGTCCGACGCCCATCGCCCGGCCGGCGTCGAAGCGGAGTCCGAGGTCGGCGTAGATCTCCTGTGCCCACGTTTCCCACTCGGGACCGACGATCGCGGCCAGCGCGTGGTCGGCGAGGCCCTCGGCCATCAGGCACTGCGGGGTGTTGACCAGGAAGATCGACTGCTCGTCGTGCCCCGCGCCGACGAGCAACTGCTCTTTACGGCAGTGCTCGGTGTGGTGACCGGGGTAGGCCTCGTGCGCGATGAGCGCGGGCAGGGAGGACATGTACTGCGTGAGATCGGCGTTGATGGCGACGCGTGAGCGATAGTTGCCGAGGTAGTAGTTGAATCCCGACCACGGCTTGTCGGTGACGACCTCGAACTCGACGATCTCGTTGTCCGGCAACGGATATGCGGACCGAACTCGTTCGCGGAGCGCGCCGCTGAACGCGCGGACACACTCGTCGACCCGCTCGGGCGGGATCTCGTCGGCACGCCGGTGCGCGGCGTAGATGTCGCGGAGCTCGTCGCCGGTGGCGCCCGGGACGCCGAGGGCCTCCGCCAGGTCGGCGTGCGCCTGCCGATACCGGTCCGGATCGGCCATCGCGATGTCGACGTCGAAGTAGGCGCGGACCTCGTCGACGAATCCGACGTCGTCGCCGGCGAATTTGCGCGCCGAGCACTCCAGCGCGCGCAGGTGGGCGCCGATGAACTCGGCGCGCGCCGCGTCGAGAGCACCGGGCAGGTCGGCGAGCAGCCCGCGCGCGCGGTCGGCGAGCCGGGCGGGATCGGGTGCGGACGCGTTCTCGACCTCCGCCTTCAGCGCGGGATCGCCGGTGTAGGCGTCGACGAAGCCCCGTTCGAGGCGGTCGAAAGCGAGGCCGAGGCGGAGGTACTCGGCCACCAGCGGGTCCGAGGCGTGGTCGGTGTCGGCGACGGTCGGGGACGGCATACCGGCAGGCTACCGATCGACGCTGTCACACGTCGCCCTAAGCTGTACGCATGATCACTCCGGGAGCGGCGGAACCGACATCGGCGGAGCTGCCCTGATGGCCCGCAACGCCACCGATCGGGATCCCAGTCTGTACCTGGAACTCGACCGGAGGCAGTGGCGCGAACTCCGCGAGTCGATGCCCCTGGTCCTCAACGAGGACGAACTGGCCGAGCTCGTCGGCCTCGGTGAGCAGATCGACCTCGACGAGGTCGCCGACGTGTATCTGCCGCTCTCTCGTCTGATCCACCTGCAAGTCGCTGCGCGGCAACGGTTGTTCGCCGCGACCTCCACCTTCCTCGGTGAGCGACAGACCAATCGGCAGGTGCCCTTCGTCATCGGGATCGCCGGCAGTGTGGCGGTCGGGAAGTCGACGACGGCACGCGTGCTCGCCGCCCTGCTCGCCCGCTGGGAGTCCCACCCGAAGGTGGACCTGATCACCACCGACGGTTTTCTGCTGCGCACCGCGGAGATGCAGCGTCGGGGCATTCTGCACCGCAAGGGATTTCCCGAGTCCTACGATCGCCGGGCCCTTCTGCGCTTCGTCACCGAGGTGAAGTCGGGTGCGCGCGAGGTCGCCGCGCCGGTCTACTCGCACCTCGCCTACGACATCGTGCCCGACGTCTATCACTATGTGCGCCAGCCCGACATCCTGATCCTCGAGGGCCTCAACGTGCTCCAGACCGGAGCGACGCTGATGGTCTCGGACCTGTTCGACTTCTCCATCTACGTCGACGCCAAGATCGACGACATCGAATCCTGGTACATCTCGCGCTTCCTGCAGATGCGGACCACCTCGTTCGCCAACCCGGACTCGCACTTCCACGCGTACGCGTCGCTGACCGACGATCAGGCGACCGCCGCGGCCCGGGATCTGTGGACCTCGATCAACCGTCCGAATCTGATCGAGAACATCCTGCCCACCCGGCCGCGGGCGTCACTGGTGCTGCGCAAGGACTACGACCACTCCATCAACCGGGTGCGCCTGCGGAAGCTCTGACCGACGACGCGGCCCGGCGTTCGTCGAGTCCGGCCGGGTACCCGCCGGCCAGCGCGATGCGGTTCCACGCGTTGATCATCACGATCGACGCGACCAGCTGACCCATCGCGGCGGCGTCGAAATAGGCTCGTGCGGAATCGAACACGTCGTCGGGGACACCGTTCTCGCCGATCAGCGTGACGCTCTCGGTGAGAGCCAGCGCCGCCCGTTCGGCCGGGGTGAACGCCGATCCGGCCTCCCGCCACGCGGCGATCATCATCAGTTTGTGCGGGTCGATGTCCTTGGCGAGGGCATCGGAGGTGTGCATGTGCAGGCAGTAGGCGCACCCGTTGAGTTGCGAGGCCCGGATGACGATCAGTTCGGCGAGTTCTGGGTCAACGCCGGCCGACGATGCCCGCTGCAGAGCCACGAGGGCCTTGTACACGGACGGATTGTCCTGCGGTATCCACATTCTCGTCGCCGGCCGGGCGGCGGCGCTCATCGCCGTTCCCCGGCATTCGCACTCTCGCGACCGGCCAGCCACCCGTCGAGCGTCGTCGACGTGACGACGTCGGGATCGGCGGGCACGAGTCCGCCCCCGCGGATCGCCGGCCCCCCGAACCGGACGCCGAATATCCATCGCGGTGAGCCGGTCTGCGCAGCAACCGCTTTCGCCACATCGACCAGGTCCATCTCCACCGGTCCGCTCACCTCGATCGTCCGCTTCCCGGTCGGACCCGCGGTCACCACGTCGGCGACCGCCACGGCCACGTCGGCGACCGCGGCCGGGGCGCACCGCATCCTGGGCACCGCGGCGATCGGACCGAACCCCATCGACGACATCATCTGCTCGGCGAGCTCGAACCACTGCACCGACGCAAGGATGCTGAGTGCCGCGGGGTCGACGACCTCGCCGTAGGCGGCCTCCTGTGCCGCTTTGCCCTGGTAGTAACCGAATTTGGCGTTGACCGCCGGATCGCCGGCGTTGACGATCGACACCACGACGACGTGCGCGACGCCGGCCGTCGTCGCGGCGCGGCCGATCTTGGTCGCCGTGGTCTCGAAGAAGTCGATCGCCTCCTTCGCCTTCAGCGTCTGGAGACTGAGGCAGTCGACGACGGCGTCGGCACCGTCGAACGCCGCCGCCAGACCCGTTCCGGTGTAGGCGTCGACGCCGGTCGCCCGGCTGGCGCGCACCACCTCGTGGCCCCGCTCGACGAGCAGGTCGGCGACCCGACTTCCCAGCGCACCGCTGGCACCCACGACCACGATCTTCATCTCGTTCCTCCTCAAGGACGGACAGCTCTGTGTTGTGGGTTTAGGCTATGCCGCAATTAGCTCAAGAAAGTGGTCCAATCCGATGGCAGAAAAGCGGGTCAATTCGATGGCGGATCCCTGGGCCGAAGTAGCCGAGCGGCTGGGCGCGGACCTTTTCCTCGATCTGCAGCCCGATCCGGGCGCGGGTGCACGCGGGCGCGGTGCCACCCTGCGCCGGGCCCTCACCGAGGCGCTGCGCTCGGCCATCCTCGACAACCGGCTGCCCGCGGGCACCGCATTGCCGCCGTACCGATCCCTCGCCGCGGACCTCGGTCTCGCTCGCGGCACCGTGTCGGCGGTCTACTCCGAACTGATCGCGGAAGGGTGGCTGACCGCGCGCCAGGGCTCGGCCACCCGGGTCGCCGACGGTGCGGCACGGCCACCGGCCATCGACGATCCCGGTGCGTCCACCGCCTTGCCGGCCCTGCGTCACGACTTCTCGCTGGGACGACCCTGCGCCGGGATGTTCCCGCGCAACGACTGGATCCGCGCCACCCGACGCGCCCTGACCGAGACCCCCGACGACGCCTTCGGACCGGCTCACCCCCGCGGGCGCCTCGAGCTGCGGAACGCCCTCACCGGTTACCTGGCCCGCACGCGGGGTGTCCGCACCGCACCGGACCTGATCGTTCTCGGGACGTCGGTGCTGTCGGCACTGGAGTTGTTGGCGCGCACGGTGATCGGTGGTGTCGTCGCGGTCGAGAGCCACGGTCTGCCCTTTCATCGGCACGCCCTCGAGCGCGGCGGCGCGCGGGTCGTACCGGTGCGCATCGACGCCGACGGCATGGTGATCGACGAGCTCGAACGCACCGGGGCGGCCGCGGTCGTGCTGACCCCCAGCCACCAGTTCCCCACCGGTGTCGCTCTTTCGCCGGCGCGCCGGATGCAGGTCGTCGACTGGGCGCGGCGGACCGGCGCGGTCATCGTGGAGGACGACTACGACGGCGAGTTCCGCTACGACCGCGAACCGGTCGGTGCGTTGCAGGCGCTCGGCCCCGACGTCGTCGTCCACACCGGCTCGCTGAGCAAGAGCCTGTCGCCGGCGGTACGCGCGGGCTGGCTGGCCACTCCCGCCCACCTGGTCGAACCGGTGTTGCGCGGCAAGGGCTTCCGTGAGGCCGACGCGAGCATCGTCGATCAGCTCACGCTGGCCGAACTGATCGGTTCCGGAGCCTACGACCGGCACATCCGGCGCAGCCGTCAGGCCTACCGGACCCGGCGCGATGCGCTGGTGTCGGCCCTGGCCGGAATCGGACTCGAACTCCCCGGCATCGCCGCCGGACTGCACGCGTTGATCCCCGTCGACCATGCCGACGAGGGAACCATCGTCCACCGGGCCTACGAACGCGGAATCGCGGTGACCGGACAGTCCCTGTTCCGGCATCCCGACGCCGACCCGCTGCCCTCCGGCGGGATCGGCGTCGGCTTCGGCACTCCCGCGGCGTCGACCTTCGGCGCCGATCTCACCGCATTGACCGGGCTCCTGGCCGACTCCGCCGCACGCTGAACCCGGCGCGGATCGACACCGGCGGAGTCACTTGCCGAACCGCCGGCTCCGCGCGGAGTAGTCGCGCAAGGCGCGCAGGAAGTCCACCCGACGGAACTCCGGCCAGTAGGCGTCGGTGAACCAGATCTCCGAATAGGCGCTCTGCCACAACAGGAATCCCGACAGCCGCTGCTCTCCGGAGGTCCGGATCACGAGATCCGGGTCGGGCTGACCCTTGGTGTAGAGATTGGCGTCGATCGCCTCCACGGTGACCGCATCCACCATCTCGGCCGCAGTCGCCCCGGCGGTCACCTTCTCCTCCAGGAGTGCGCGAACCGCGTCCACGATCTCCTGGCGCCCGCCGTATCCGACGGCGACGTTGACGTTCATCCCCTGCCGTTCGGCGGTGCGGTCGGCGGCCGCCCGCAGACGTCCGGCCACCGGCTCGGGCAGTGCGTCGAGGGTGCCGACGATGCGGATCCGCCACTCGCCCTCGGACGCGGAGATCTCGTCGACGATGTCCGGCACGATCTCGAGGAGTGCGTCGAGCTCGTCCGACGACCGGTTGAGGTTCTCGGCCGACAACAGGTAGATCGTGACGGCTTCGATGCCCAGGCCGGCGCACCAGCCGAGCATGTCCGCGATGCGCTGGGCACCCACGCGATGTCCGTGGCTGACGTCCTCGAAACCAGCCTCACGCGCCCACCGCCGGTTGCCGTCGCAGATGATCGCCACGTGACGCGGCAGGCGCTCGGTGTCGAGGAGCTGGATGAGCCGCCGTTCGTAGACGGAGAGAACGGGTCGTCGAAGCCGGTCCGGCAGGAGCTTCATCCTCGCGTCGTTCCCGCGTCGTGTCGGCCTCGTGTCACGCAGGACACCTTACGCGTCGCATCGCGCCTTGCCGGTGACGCTGTGGACGCGCGAAGTTACGGTACCGTAGGTTCGGTGAGCACGTTGCTGAACCCGCCGGCTGACGTCCGCCCACGACTGCGCGGGGTCATCCACCACTACTCCGCCTATGTGGCCGCGGTCGCGGGGCTGGCCCTGGTGATCGGCGCGGCCACGGTCGGCGACCCCGTCGCCGTCGTCCCGTGTGCCGTCTACGCGGTCACCGTGCTCGGACTCTTCGCGATCAGCGCCGGCTACCACCGGATTCCGTGGAAGACCGCCCGCGCGCGGACCCGGATGAAACGTGCCGACCACGCGATGATCTTCCTGTTCATCGCCGTCACCTACACGCCGTTCTGCGCCCTCGGGCTTCCCTCGCCGACCAGTTGGTGGGTCCTCGGCATCGTCTGGGCCGGCGCAGCCGCCGGTGCGACCCTCAAGATCGCGTGGCCCGGCGCACCCCGCTGGCTCGGGGTCACCCTCTACATCGTGCTGGGCTGGGTGATCGTGGCCGTCGCCCCGGCGCTCGTCGGCGAGACCGGTCTGCCCGTTCTGATCCTGCTCGCGCTCGGCGGTGTCTTCTACAGCGTCGGTGGCGTCCTCTATGCGGCACGCTGGCCCGACCCCTGGCCGGAGACCTTCGGTCATCACGAGGTGTTCCATGCATGCACCGCAGTCGCGGCCCTGCTGCACTACGTCGCCGCCTGGCTCCTGGTGTTGGGCTGACCTGCCCGTTCGCTGACCGCGCGCGGTTCGGGCATGACCGCCGTCGCTATGCTCCTTCCGTGAACCCGGACGTGCGCGCCCTCCACCGCCTTCGCGGTGGGGTCGTCGGCGCGCTGTCGGCGAGCACCGCGGTGGCCGCGCACGGGCTCGCGGCCGGTTCTCTCCCCGCCACCTCATCTCTGGTGTTCATGATCGCGGCGTGCACCGTACTCGGCTGGACGATCGGCGCGACGGCCCGTCGTCGTCCCGGGTGGCTCGGCACGATCGGGCTCCTCGCGGCCGGACAGGTGCTCGCACACGTGTCCCTCACCGCGCTCGATGCCTCGTCGGCGCACCACGCCGGTGTGAGTGCGCTTGCACACGCGCCGAGCGGGACCATGCTGTTCGTCCACGCGGTGGCGACTCTGCTCACCGCCGCCGCCATCCACGTCGTCGAACCCGCCCTGCTCAGCGTCCTGACCGCGGTCGTCGCTCTCATCCGGGCCGTCCTCGACCCGCCCGCTGACGACGCGATCCTGCGCGCCCCGCGGGCGACCCACGACGACGCGCGGCCCCGCCTGCGCGCCATCGCCGCTCTCGACACCCGCGGACCCCCGGCCCTCACGCGCTGATTCCCTACTCCGCCGACCCGTCACCCGACGGGCCGGTCGGTGCGCGTCTGCCATCCCGCCTGACCGCGGTCGATGCCGCGCGCCGTCTTCCGCATGAGAGGCCCACCGTGTCCCTGTCGAACCTGTCCCGCCCCGGTGAACCCACCGGGCCGCCCGACCCCCGTCCCAAAACATCCGACGACAACCCCACTCCACCAGCCGCCGCACCAGACCGGCGGGTGACCCCGAACAGCTGGCAACCTCTGCTGCGCCGCTTGCACTTCTACGCAGGCATCTTCATCGCGCCGTTCCTGATCGTTGCGGCGGTCAGTGGCGGGCTCTACGCGATCTCCCCGTCGCTGGAACAGGTCGTCTACCGCGATCAACTCTCCACCGACAGCACCGGCGACGCACGTCCGATCTCCGAACAGGTCGAGGCGGCGGCCCGGCTCCGCCCGGACCTCACCCTGTCCGCGGTGCGCCCGGCCGCCGAGGCCGGCGACACGACCCGCGTCCTGTTCGACGATCCCTCCCTCGGGGCGTCGAAGCGCCAGGCCGTGTTCATCGATCCGGTGACCCTGGAATCGACCGGAGAGCTGGTGTCCTACGGCAGCAGCGCGGCGTTGCCGATGCGCACCTGGATCAGCGAACTGCACCGTCACCTCCATCTCGGCGAGCCCGGCCGGATCTACAGCGAGCTCGCCGCCTCCTGGCTGTGGGTCATCGCCGTGGCCGGCCTCACGCTGTGGATCTCCGCGTATCGCGCGCGCCGAAAACGACGCGCCGCCGACCTGGTCGCCTTCGACCGATCGGCGACCGGACGCAACCGCACCCGCAACCGGCACGGCGTGATCGGCGTCTGGATCGCGGTGGGGTTGGTGTTCTTGTCGGCCACCGGTCTGACTTGGTCGAAGTACGCCGGTGAGCACGTCTCCGATGTGCGCACGGCGCTGAGCTGGACGACCCCGACGGTCGACACCTCGCTGTCCGGATCGACGTCCGGATCGGACGGGCTGGGTGATCACAGCGGGCACGGCGATCACGGCGGCGCGGGTCACGAGCAGCACGTTCCGGAAGCGTCCGGGCAGACGATCGCGCAGCTCGACCGGGTGCTGGGCACCGCTCGGGCCGCCGGTGTGGACGGCCAGGTGGAGGTCTCGATCCCGACCGATGCGGACACCGCCTTCACCATCGCCGAGACCAGGCAGCCCTGGCAGTTCGCCCAGGACACCGTCACCGTGAACGGCGCGACCGGTGCCGTTGTCGACGAACTGCGGTTCGCCGACTGGCCGCTCGCCGCGAAACTCACGACCTGGGGCATCGCACTGCACATGGGCATCCTGTTCGGCTGGGTGAGCCAGCTGGTTCTCCTGCTCCTGGCGATCGCGCTCGTGGTGTTGATCGTCCGCGGCTATCAGATGTGGTGGCAACGGCGGCCGAAGCGTGGCGGCGCGGTCGCGGTGGGTCGCCCGCCGGCACGGGGTGCACTGCGTCGGGTGCCGGTGGCCGGCGCGGTCGCGATCGTGGTGGTGGCCGCGGTGGTGGGCTGGTTCGTGCCGTTGCTCGGACTCAGCCTGCTCGGGTTCCTCGTGGTCGACGCCGCACTCGGAATCCGCGCCCGTCGCAAGCGAGTCGGCGTCGTGACCGACGCCGAGAGCGAGTCGAGCGGGTTGATCGACTCGCGGTAGCCCGTCGGGCAGGCGGCGGGGACGTACGCGTGGAGGTCGGAGACTTCACCTCCGCATCATGTCCCCGCCGTCTGCAGGTGGAGCCCAGGTCAGGTGATCCTGGTCGGCTGAGGCCATGCGGGGAAACCCGGCCGACGCATCACCGGCCCTTCTCACACCGTCGACCATCCGTTGTCATCCCGACCTCACGCTCCGCGGCGGCACTTCCCGACGCCGCTTCCTCACCTGGTCGGCACTCGTCGCCGGTCTCGCGTTCACGCCCGGCCTCCTCGGCGGCACCTCGCCGGCCCTACCCACACCGGCTCACCCCGCCGGCGTGTTCGGACTCGGGGTGGCGTCCGGTGACCCCCTCCCCGACGGCGTTGTGCTGTGGACGCGATTGTCGCGCAACCCGTTCGCGCCCGGTGGCGGCATGGGACCACGCCCGGTGCGAGTCGACTGGGAGATCGCCGCCAACGAATCCATGACCCGCATCGTGCGTCGGGGTACGGTCCACGCCACCGCGGAATGGGGGCACAGCGTGCACGTCGATGTCCGCGGTCTCGCGCCCGCCGCCGACTACTTCTATCGGTTCCGGGCACTCGGCGAGGTCTCGACGGTCGGCCGGACCCGAACGGCACCAGCACCTTTCGCACGCGTCGAGAAGATGACGGTCGCCGTCGCGTCCTGCCAGAACTGGTCCGACGGCTACTACCATGCGTACGCCGACCTGGCGGCGCATGCACCCGACGTGGTGCTCCACCTCGGTGACTACATCTACGAGAAGCCGATCCCGGTTCATGGTGGTGCGAGACCCGATGCGGTGCTTCCTCTCTCGGCAACACGGGAAGCAGTCGACCTCGACGACTACCGCGAGCGCTACGCGCTGTACAAGTCCGACCCCGACCTCCAACTCGCCCACGCGATGGCACCGTTCGTGATCACCTTCGACGATCATGAGGTCGACAACAACTGGGCCGCAGCGATTCCCGAGGACCACACCCCACTCACCGCGTTCGCGCTGCGTCGCGCCCGCGCGCTGCGCGCCTGGTGGGAGAACACGCCGGTGCGGGTGGCGGCCCGACCGAACGGAACCGTCATCCGCGCGCATCGGCGGCTCGGTTTCGGCGATCTCGTCGACCTCACCCTCCTCGACACCCGCAGTCACCGCAGCGATCAGGCCAACGGGGACAACGACACCGGGCAGAACGCGCGCACCGCGGACGTCTCCCGCACCATCCTCGGCGCCGAACAGGAACGATGGGTGCTCGACGGTTTCGCCTCGTCCCGGCACCGGTGGAACGTCCTCGCCCAGCAGGTACCGATGGCCGACCTCGCCCGAACCGTCGGCTCGACCCGGGCGGTCAGCATGGACGGGTGGAGCGGCTACGAGGCCTCGCGCTCCCGCATCCTCGGCGGCGCCGCCGACCGGGGCGTGCGCAATCTGGTGTCCCTCGCCGGCGACATCCATCGCAGCGTGGTCGCCGACCTCCGGACCTCCTACACCGATGAATCGCTCACGCGCGGCGTCGAATTGGCCGCGACGTCGATCACCTCCGGCGGGGACGGGGAGGACAGCGACGACGGCGACCGCCGCCTCAAGGAAGCGTCACCCCACGTCCGGTTCGGCAACTCGCAACGCGGCTACCTGCTCAACCGGATCCACTCCGATCGGTGGGAGGCCGAGTTCCGCGTGGCGCCGTCGGTACGGTCGCCCCGCGGAACACTGCGTCGTCGAGCACTGATCACGATCCCGGACTCGACGTCTGAGGTCGACGTCGTCTGACCCGAGCGAAGCGTCTCCCATCGTTCCCCGGTCCGAAAGAAGCACACAACCCACTGATCCCTGAGGTGCGAGGAGCGCAAGCGACGAGCCACGAAGGGCCTGGTGAGACACGTTGCTACACCCTTCGTGGCTCGCTTCGCTCGCACCTCAGGGAGCATGAGATTCGGACGCTCACGAGTGTTCTTTCATGGTCCACGACGGCCGCCGAGCCGCAGATACTGAGGCGAGGGAAGGGTCAGCCCCGCGCGAGCGCCGCCAGGACCTGGGCGCTGGCCTCCCAGCCCATGCACTTGTCGGTGACGGACTTGCCGTACACCAGCGGGGTGGCCTCGGTCGACTGCGCGCCGGGCTCGAGGAAGCTCTCCAGCATCACGCCGCTGACGTTCGAGGGCTCACCGGCCTCGCGCGCCGCCCGGAGTCGCGTCGCGATCTCGGTGGCGACCTCCGCCTGACGGACATGATCCTTGCCCGAATTGGCGTGCGAACAGTCGATCATGACCCGGGCGGGCAGGCCGGCCGCGGCGAGCGCCTCGGCGGCCGCCGACACCGACTCCGCGTCGAAGTTCGGGCCGCGCGTGCCGCCGCGCAGGATGATGTGGCAGTCCTCGTTGCCCGCGGTCTCCACCACGGCACCGTTGCCGAAGTCGTCGACTCCGAAGAAGACGTGTTCGGCCGCAGCGGCTTTCACGCCGTCGATGGCGACCTGGACGTTGCCGTCGGTGCCGTTCTTGAAGCCGATCGGCATCGACAGGCCCGACGCCAGCTGCCGGTGGACCTGGGACTCGGTGGTGCGGGCGCCGATGGCACCCCACGCGACCGCGTCGGCGATGTACTGCGGGCTGGTCGGTTCGAGGAACTCACATCCGACGGGCAGACCGAGGTCGATGATGTCGAGCAGCAACGACCGGGCGGTGCGCAGGCCACGCTCGACATCGAAGGTGTTGTCCATCCCGGGGTCGTTGATCAGGCCCTTCCACCCCACGGTGGTGCGCGGCTTCTCGAAGTAGACGCGCATCACGATCTTGAGTCGCTCGGAGTAGGCATCGGCCAGCGGCGCGAGGCGCCGGGCGTAGTCGATGGCGGCGATCGGATCGTGGACCGAACAGGGCCCGACGATGACGAGCAGCCGGTCATCGCGGCCGGCGAGGATGTCGGCGATCTCGTCCCGGTCGCGCTGGACGGCGACGGCTCGTCGTGCCGAGAGGGGCAATTCGCTGCGCACGGTGTCGGGCGACGGGATCGGACGGAACGCCCGGATGCGGCGGTCGGAGGTCGATTCGGCGTTGTCGTCGGATCGGATCGGGAGGTCCGGCAAGGTGGTCACGTTGTGTGCCTTTCGAGGTCATGCCCGTGTCGTTGTGGTGACGAGGCATGCCCTGGGTGTGGTCGGAGCCCCGCTCAAATGACAAGAGCAGCGACCGTGGGGTCGCTGCTCGGGCTCCGGGTGTGTCGTGCGCGCGTCAGGTCAACGCATCATCGTGGCCCCACCCGGAGCCTCGATAAAGCGCCAATACGCGCGCACGGTGCTGATCACGGCGACCACACTAGCACAACGGTTTCGACACCCCGATTCTCACGGGTGCCCCCGGTCGATCAGCTCGCTGAGCACGAGGATCGACTCTGATCGATCCACCGGGCCGGCCCGCCGGATGCGTTCGAGCGCCTGCTCGAGGTGCCGTACGTCGCGGGCCATCACGCGCAGGACGGCGTCGGCCTGACCTGTGACCGTCGCCGCACCCACCACCTCCGGTATGGGCTCCCACGCCGCCTTCAACTCGTCGGGCGAGATGTTGCCCCGGCAGTACACCAACACGTATGCCTCGGTGGTCCACTGCATCGCGTGCGGGTCGACGACCGCGGTGAAACCCCGGATGACGCCGTCGGCGACCAGGCGGTCGACGCGTCGTTTCACCGCGGGGGCCGACAACCCCACCTGCTGCCCGATCTGCTGGTAGGTCGCCCGGGCGTCCCGGGTGAGGTGCGCGAGCACCCTCTCGTCGAGGTCGTCCAGTGTCCGCAACAGACCGCTCCCCTTTGCTTCCATACCGGCGATCCGTTGCGTTCAGACGCAATCGACGTCGATTGTTTGCACCAGACCTCGACGATACCCTCGATTCATGACGATGACGAGCCCCGGCACCGGCACCCACACCAGCGCGGGCGCACCGCTCGGCGTCGTCGAACCTCATGTGGCGCACAACTATTCGCCGATCCCGGTGACCGCGGCCACCGCCGAGGGGGCCTGGATCACCGACATCGACGGCCGTCGACACCTCGACTGTCTCGGGGCCTATTCCGCGGTCAATTTCGGCCACCGCCATCCACGCATCGTCGCCGCCGCACTCGATCAGCTGGCGCGGGTCACCCTCACCAGCCGCGCATTTCGGTCCGATCGACTCGAACCGTTCTGCGCCGCACTGGCTTCCCTGTGCGGCAAGGACATGGTCCTGCCGATGAACACAGGTGCGGAGGCGGTCGAATCCGGGATCAAGGTCGCCCGCAAGTGGGGTTACGACGTCAAAGGCGTACCCGACGGCCGCGCCACGATCGTGGTGGCCTCCGGGAACTTCCACGGCCGCACGACGACGATCGTCTCGTTCAGCGACGACCCCGAGGCGCGCGCCGGATTCGGCCCCTACACACCGGGATTCGTTCGTGTCCCGTTCGGCGACCTGGCTGCCCTCGATGCCGCGATCGACGAGAACACGGTGGCCGTCCTGCTCGAACCCGTCCAAGGCGAAGCCGGCGTCGTCGTGCCTCCCGACGATTACCTGCCCGGCACGCGGGCCCTCTGCTCCGAACGCGGCGTGCTGTTCATCGCCGACGAGATCCAGTCCGGTCTGGGCCGCACCGGTAGGACCTTCGCAGTAGAGCACTGGGGCGTCGAACCCGACGTCTACCTGCTGGGGAAGGCACTCGGCGGCGGGCTCCTACCGGTGTCGGCGGTGGTTGCCGACCACGACGTCCTCGGCGTGCTGCATCCCGGTCAGCACGGATCGACCTTCGGCGGTAACCCGCTCGCCGCAGCCGTCGGTCACACCGTCGTCGACATGCTCGCCGACGGGACCTGGCAACGACGGGCGGCGGAACTGGGCGATCATCTGCACGCCCGACTGCGCGACTTCGTCGGGAACGGGGTGGTGGCGGTGCGCGGCCTCGGCCTGTGGGCAGGGATCGATCTCGACCCCGCGCTCGGCACCGGCAAGGACTTCTGTCTGCGGCTGTCCGAACGCAATGTCCTCGCCAAGGACACCCACGGCTCGACGCTGCGACTCGCACCACCGCTCGTGGTCACGGAATCCGAGATCGACTGGGCGATGGACCGATTCGCCGCGACGCTCAGGCAGGCGCCGGTGACCGCCGACCACGATTGAGCCACCAGGCGCTCGTCGAGAGCACGGTGGCGAACGCGCACCACGCCGGGTAGGCGGCGAGCGCGGCACCTGCCGTCCGGTTCGTCCGTGCGGTGCGCCGGGCGAGGTCGGCGCTGCTCACGGTGAGCGCCGCCGCCGCGACCGACGCGGTTCCGAGGGCGCCCCGGCCGAAGTAGATCCAGCTCCACCCGCCGTTGAGCACGAGGTTGGCGCCGAGCGCCGCGAGATACCGCTGACGTTGTTCGTGGTCGCCGTCGTCGGCCAGGTCGTCGAGGGTGACTGCCGAGGTCACCGCGAGGTCGGCGTAGAGCGAGGTCCAGGCGAGCGGGAACGCCCAGTTCGGTGGTACGAAGGACGGTTTCGCCAGCTTCGGATACCAGGTCTCGACCGCCGGCTTGGTGACCACACTGCCGATGGCTGCCGCCGCAGCGGTCGCGAGTGACGTCCCGATCAGAGTGGAGATGCGCATGACTCCACTTCTACGCCTCGACTCAGGTGTCGGCGGGCCGCCGGTCGTCGGTGCCCGCGGCACTGGTGGCACCCGGGGTCCCGGGCGGGTTCGGTGCGACCGCGTCCGAACCGGCCGGGCCCGGCGAATCGGTTCCCTCGTCGAAGGCCTGGTCGGCCTCCGGGTGTTCGGCGTCGAAGGACGCGGGCAGCTTCTTCAGCTGCCGGTTCATCGACCAGATGAGGAACGCGGTCCCGACGAGCAGCAACAGGATCACGAGCAGGCCCAGCGGTGAGGCCTTGCCGAACTCCGGCCCCTGGGGTTCCTGCGCCAGGACCATCAGGGTGTCGTTCACGACTGTGCTGGTGCCCATCACGCCTCGATCCCGGCGAAGAGATCGGTCTCCGGCAACGCGGTCTTGACCCGGGTCCGGGCGAGCTCGAACTCCTCCGTCGGCCACAGGCGTTGTTGCCACTCCAGCGGCACCGCGAAGAACACCCCGTTCGGATCGATCTGCGTGGCGTGGGCGCGCAGCGCGTCGTCACGCTGCGGGAAGTACTTGGAGCACTCGACCTGGGTCGTCACACGTCCCATCAGATCGCCACGGCTCGGGTCCCACTTGCTGAGCCACTCGGCGAACGGACTCTCCTGGCCGTGCCGCGCGAACTCGTCGGAGAACAGGACCATCCGGTCCCGGATGAACCCGTGGGTGTAGTAGAGCTTCGACACCGTCCACGGTTCGCCGGCGTCCGGGAACGCGTCCGGATCGCCGGACTGCTCGTACGCCGCGACCGACACCTCATGGCAGCGGATGTGATCGGGATGCGGATATCCGCCGTGCTCGTCGTAGGTGACGATCACGTGCGGGCGGAACTCGCGGACCACGCGCACCAAGGCCTCGGTGGCCTCGTCGAGCGGCACCGAGGCGAAGGAACCCTCCGGAACAGGCGGGAGCGGGTCGCCCTCGGGGAGGCCCGAGTCGACGAAGCCGAGCCATGTCTGTCGGACGCCGAGCGCCTCGGCGGCCTTGGCCATCTCCTCGCGACGGACCTCGGTCATCCGCTCTTTGATGCCCGGGCGGTCCATCGCCGGATTCAGGATGTCGCCACGCTCACCGCCGGTGAGTGTGACGACGAGCACTTCGTTGCCCTCGGCCGCATACTTCGCGGTCGTGGCGGCACCCTTGCTCGACTCGTCGTCTGGGTGCGCGTGCACCGCCATCAGCCGGAACACACCCGACTTGGGGTCGCCGACGTGGGATTCGGTCACAGTTCCTCACCTTCGGATCGCTACTCCTCCCATGGTAGGTATTGACGCGTGAACAGTTCGGACGGGGGCGCCGCAGACGCCGGTGACGCGCCGCGCGCGACACCCGACACCTTGCGACCGCACAGCGGTCCGCGCGCCACCTATCCGGAGCGTTCGGAGACCGCCTCTGGGCGTCGTCGCTGGTTCATCGCCCTGTCGATCCTGGTCGTCGCGGCCGGCGTGACCCTCGCCGTCATCGGCTACAGCAAGTTCTCGTCGGCGGACGTGACCGGTGAGGCCACCGGCTACGAGATCATCGACGGCTCGACCGTCGCGGTGCAGTTCACCGTCGAGCGTTCCGATCCGAGCCGGGCGGCTGCCTGTGTGGTGCGCGGCCGCTCCCGCGACGGCGGCGAGACCGGGCGTCGCGAGATCCTGATCCCCGCGGACTCCGCAGAACGGATCGGCGTCCGCACCGAGGTCACGACGTCGAAACCACCGGTCATCGGCGAGGTCTTCGGGTGCACCCTTGACGTGCCGGCCTACCTGAAGCCGTCGGCCTCGTGACCGCCGCGTCCACCGGCAGTGAGTTGCCGTCGCCGCGCGCCGCCTTCGCCTCCATCGGCAGCCGCTACTTCCCCCTTCTGGTCGCCGTCTTCGTCGGCGTCATGCTCATCAGCAACGTCACCGGCACCAAGGGCGTCGTCCTGTTCGACGAATGGCTGCAGGTCGATCTCGGGCCGATCCAGATGGACGGCCTGGTGACCGACGGCGCCTTCTTCCTGTTCCCGCTCGCGTACGTGCTGGGCGACGTGATCAGCGAGGTCTACGGGTTCCGTGCCATGCGCCGGACGATCCTCGCCGGGTTCGCGGTCCTGATTCTCGCGTCGTTGTGTTTCTGGTTGACCATTCACCTCCCGGCCGCTGAATTCTATGAAGGCCAGGCGGCTTTCGAGACGGTTGCCGGAGTCGTCCCACAATTCCTGCTAGCCGGATTGGCCGGTTATGTCGTGGGCGAATTCCTCAATTCCTTCGTCCTGGTCAAAATGAAGGAACGCGCCGGGGAAAATCGTCTCTGGGCGCGCCTGCTGGGTTCGACGATTGTCGGCCAGTTGGCCGACACCATCGTCTTCTGTTCGATCGCCGCCACCGCCCTGGGTATCTCGACCTGGGGAGATTTCGTCAATTACACGATCGTCGGATTCGTCTGGAAAACACTTGTTGAGGTCATCCTCATGCCTGTGACGTATTTCGTTGTGGGATGGCTGAAACGGATGGAACCGACGTATCAGGACGCTCTCGGCGCGCTGTCGCGCGGCAGTACCGATGTGCCATAGGTCTCACCACCTGGTACCCTGAACGGATACACGGCTCCGCGAGGGGTCGTGTTGCTGCATTTTCAGCAGTCCATATGCCCCTGGTGTAAACGGTCGCCCGGGGCGCGGACAACACAAAGGAGTGACCGATGACCGACACCCAGGTGACCTGGCTGACCCAAGAGTCGCATGACCGCCTCAAGAGCGAGCTCGATTCGTTGATCGCCAACCGTCCGGTCATCGCCGCCGAGATCAACGAGCGTCGCGAAGAAGGCGACCTCAAGGAGAACGGTGGCTACCACGCCGCTCGCGAGGAGCAGGGCCAGCAGGAAGCGCGTATCCGCCAGCTGCAGGAACTGCTGAACAACGCGAAGGTCGGCGAGGCGCCGACCCAGTCCGGCGTCGCACTGCCCGGTTCCGTCGTGACCGTCTACTACGACGGTGACGAGAAGGACACCGAGACGTTCCTCATCGCCACCCGCGAGGAGAGCGGCCAGGGCGGCCTGGAGACCTACTCCCCGAGCTCCCCGCTCGGTGCCGCCCTCATCGACGCCAAGGTCGGCGAGACCCGCGAGTACTCCGTGCCCAGCGGTGCCACCATCAAGGTGACCCTGGTCAGCGCGGAGCCCTACCACGGCTGATCGGACGACGAACACAACCCGGGACGGCATGACCGTCCCGGGTTTCGTGTTTTCAGGGTGCCCGTGAACTACCGCCGGTCGCGCGACCGGCGAACCTCGACTCGACTCCTGGACTTCGATCGAAGTCCAGGAGTCGAGTTGGGGTTCATCGGTCAAGCCGCGGTCAGCTTGTCCAACCACGGCCGGAGCATATCGGCGAGCTCGCCGCGTTGGAGCGTTCCCCACGTCCACCGGATCACCATGATCCCCTGTGCGCGCAGCGCATCCTCCCGACGCTTCTCCCGGATGAGTGCATCGCGCGGGCTCTCAACCTGGCGCAACAGTCGGCCGTACTTCTGTAGTCCGTCGAACTCACCGACAAGTGTTCCGTCCCAGTCGAAGTCGGTCCGCGCGTCTCCGGCGCCCGTCTCAAACGTGTGCTGCAGTCGCGGAGTCGGCAACCCGGCCTCGATCATCTGCGCCCGGCTCCACGACTCCCCGACACTCTCCGACGCACCGTCCGCATGCGCAAGGGCACGACGCGCGGTCCCCGCACCGCGCCAACGGTTCCGCGACGCGAGGATACGGGTCACCGTGGCGATGTCGGCGCCGGACGCCAGCGCGCGATCGAACACGACCAGCGCTTGGGCGAAGTCACCGGACATCGCAACATCTACAGCGGTTCGCTCACGAGACGTGACCCTGATTCCGCCGATGTCGACCACCTCGTCGGGCGCCACCGGCCCGGCATGGACGATCCGTAACCCGTGCCCGAACCCGCCCACCTTCGACTTCTTCGTCAGATGCACGACCTCGCGTTCCGGGTGCAGCAGCGGCAGCTGGTGAACGGCTGCCGCCGAGTCGTGACTCAGGATCGACGCGTCACAGTCTCGAACAGACGTCGCGACCGCGATCGATCTGAGTCGGTACAGACGGTCACCCGGGTCCTCGGCGGACGCCTCGTCGGCCGCCAGTGCGCAGACCCCCGGGGCAAGACGAATCAGTTCGCCGCGCCGTACGGCGGCTGTCACAGCGTCGTCGTTGATGCCGAGTCGCAGCGTTGCCGTGCGGCGAATCAGCCCGTACCTGTCGGTGGGGAAAGAGGTCATGACACTAGGACGCACCAGGGCCGCTGGCGGATCCATTTTGCGAGGGTCGTGCACCCCACGACCGGCGAACCTCGACTCGACTCCTGGACTTCGATCGAAGTCCAGGAGTCGAGTTGAAGTGCACCGGTAGACCTGAACAGGAGGCCGACCCTGTTTCGACCACGCTCGCCCGAGGCTCGACCCGGAAGACCGTGCTTCAATGTGACCCATGGCACGTTCCCATGAGCTGGAGTCCTTCGATCTCGACTTCTTCGACGATGCGCCGGTGCGGCACGTCATCGACGTGCGCCTGCCGGTCACGCCGGAACGCGCGTGGGCCGAGTTCACCCGTCAGCACACGCTGGACTGGTGCCGCGCGATCAAGAAGATCGAGTTCGTCTCACCGCCGCCGTACGGTGTGGGAACGCAACGCCGCGCGGTCCTCGGTCCCGGCTACGTGACCCTCGACGAGGACTTCTTCGACTGGACCGAGGACCCGGCGAACGGTCACTACCGCAACGGTTTCCGGGTCCTGAGGGCGAACGTACCCGGCATCCGACGCTTTGGTGAGGCGACCGAGATCCTGCCCGCCGACGTGGGCTGCCGACTCAGCTGGACCTTCGCGCTCGAGTTGCCCACCTCGTCCCGTGTGGTCACCGCGTTCTCCGGTCCCGCGTCGTCGACGGTCTACAAAACCATCGAGGCCGACACCCTCAAGCACTTCGCGAACCTCGAACCTGCGAAGTGAGCCGCCGGCCGGTTGTCAGGCCACCACCGCGACGGCCGCCGAAGTTCGACCCGTCGTCGGCACAGGCGAGGCAGTCAGCGTGCCCCGGACCAGGTCATCGGCGAGACGCATCAGCACGCGAACCGATGGAGACGCTTGTGCGCTCCCCGTCCACGCAGGCTCGACCGCCACGGTGAACGCATCCACGTCGACGACCGCCGGGCGTCGCCCGTCGACCACTGCGGAGCGGCAGAGCTTCCGGTCGCGGGTCAGCACGTGCAGCGTGATCATGTCCACGACGGGCGGCGGCGAGTTCTCCCCACCGAGTGTTGCTCGCCACCAGCACAAGCCGTCGATCCCGACGTCGCGATTGTCGAGACCCGGACATCTCTTCGATGGTCGATGGCGTCCGGCGGACCTCTCGAACAAGGCGAGACCGGCGCTACCCAATGTTGGTAGGACGCGGGTGTCCACACCGCCACCCCCGGCGGTGGCTTCCTCGTTCCGCACGCCTGTGATCAGCTCTACTGCCGGGGCAGTGACCCAGTGCACCGGCGCGTCGGCGAGATTCAACACCGTCACCGCGAGCGACGAAGACCACCAGTTGATGAGGCCGAGGAGTCGGTCCGCCTCCTCGAGTGCGGCCTCCCTGTCGGTGTACTCGTCCGGATCGAGATGCAGCGAGCCATCGTCCGCATCGTTGAGATCTTCGGCCAGCAGACTCGCTTCGGCCTCGAGTTCGTCCAGCCGCCGGTAGGCCTTCCGTCGTTGCTCGTGAACGTCATCCATGAGCTCGTGACGGACGCGGTGAGCAATCCGCGGTGTCCAGGCCGCCTCAGCGGAGTGTGTACGTCGTCCCATGGCGGGCAACGTAATCTGTCCCGCTATCGCAGCCGGGCGGGAATCCACAGCAGAAAGCCCATCCACAGAACTCCTCGTGTCCGCCGCGTCGAATCCACGCCGGTCTCCCGTCGGCGGCGACGTCCCTCCGGAGCGTTCCGCGGAACACTTCGCCCCGCGCGACAGCACCACGTAAGCCGACGCAAGCCCGACGACAGGCGACGGCGCCACAGTTGTCGGCATGACAACGACAACCACTCCCCGGCCCGACGTCGGGTCGGCCCGGTCCCTCCGCACCGACCTCGCGATCGACGCTCGCGGCCTCGTCAAACACTTCGGTTCGACCCGCGCGGTCAACGGCGTCGACCTCGCCGTGCCGACCGGATCGGTGTACGGCGTCCTCGGCCCCAACGGTGCGGGAAAGACGACCACCGTCAGCATGCTGGCGACCCTGCTGCGGCCGGACGCCGGAGAGGCGCGCGTGTTCGGCTACGACGTCGTCGACGACGCGGTCGCCGTGCGCTCGCTCGTCGGCGTCACCGGTCAATACGCCTCCGTCGACGAGGACCTCACCGCCACCCAGAACCTGGTGCTCTTCGCCCGCCTGCTCGGCTTCTCACGGACCGCGGCCCGCTCGCGCGCAGACGAGTTGCTGGAAGCATTCGCCCTCACCGACGCCGCGGCTCGACCGCTGAAGAACTTCTCCGGCGGTATGCGACGGCGCCTCGACCTCGCGGCCAGCCTGATCGACACCCCGCCGCTGCTGTTCCTCGACGAACCGACGACCGGCCTCGACCCGCGAACCCGCGCCCAGATGTGGGACACGATCCGCCGGCTCGTCGCCGGCGGATCGACAGTCCTGCTCACCACCCAGTACCTCGACGAGGCCGATCAGCTGGCCGACCGGATCGCCGTCATCGATCACGGCCGCGTCATCGCCGATGGCACGGCTGACGAACTCAAGCACTCGATCGGCGCCAGCACACTCCAGCTCGTCGCGGCCGACCGTGCCGACGCACCCCGCGTGTGCGAGATCGCCGAGTCGATCCTCGGGCAGAAGGCCACGTTGAGTCCGGAGGCCGCGCGGACGACCGTGCCGCTGAGTTCGGCCGAGCTTGTGCCCGACGTCCTGATCGCACTGCGCGAGAACGGGATCGGCGTCGAAGAGATCACCGTGCAGAAGCCGAGCCTCGACGAGGTGTTCCTCACCATCACCGGTAGGCCCGCGGAATCCGACGCCGACACCGGCGCACCCGGGCACCGGCCATCCGACACAGATTCTTCCGACACCACCCAGGAGGCCCGTTCATGACCACGACCCTCGACAATCCCCCGTCGACCTCGATCACAACCCGCGCCGCACGCGCGCAGGTCAAGACCTCCATCAGCCTTGCCGAGTCGTTCCGGCAGTCCTTCAGCATGGCCTACCGCGGTGTGCTCAAGATCCGGCACAACCCCGAACAGCTCTTCGACGTCACCTTCCAGCCGATCATCTTCACGCTGATGTTCACCTACATCTTCGGCGGCGCGATCAGCGGCAACGTGGAAGCCTATCTCCCGGTGATCATTCCGGGCATCCTCGTGCAGACCGTGATCATGACCTCCATCGTCACCGGCACCCAGTTGCGGGAGGACATGGACAAGGGCGTCTTCGACCGGTTCCGTTCGCTACCGATCGCCCGGATCAGCCCACTCGCCGGCGCCCTGCTCGCCGACGTCATCCGCTACTCCATCGCCACCGTACTGACCGTCGTGATGGGCGTGCTGATGGGCTGGCGCCCCGATGTTCTCGGTGTCATCGCCTCGGCCGCACTCATCATCGTGTGCAGCTTCGCGGTCTCGTGGATCTTCGCACTCATGGGCTGCCTCATGAGCAAAGCATCAGCCGTGCAGGGCATCTCGATGATGATCATGTTCCCCCTGACCTTCATGTCGAATGCCTTCGTCCCGGTCGACAGCATGCCCGGTTGGCTGCAGGGCTTCGTGAACGTCAACCCGGTCAGCCATCTGGTCACGGCGGTCCGCGAACTGACGAACTCCGGTCACGCCGGAATCCACGTCGTGTGGGCCCTGATCGGCGCCGCGGTGATCACCGCGGTGTTCGCACCACTCGCCGTGCGGGCCTATATGCGAAACGCCTGATCGTGCAGTAGTCGCTGCAGCTCCTCGACGGCCACGTGGCGCGGCACCGCAGGGTGTCGCGCCACCCCGTCCTTTCCGGCCTGCTCCTGTGTCCAGTGCCATGCCCAGTCCAGCGACGGGCAGTCTCGTCGTCCGGGCAGACTCACCGCCAACTCGACGAGGCGTCGGCCGACGGAATCCGTGGGGCGGCCGGCGTTCCACAGCACGGTGAAGGCCGATGCCACCGTGCCCGCCTGCGGCAGGTCCTGCCACCCCGGACCGAACGTCATGTCGTCGAGTCCCTTCACCATTTCCGGAACCAGCTCCCACGCGGCGTCGACATCTCCGCTGCGGACGAGGCCCGCGACGGCGGCGGACACCACCATGAGCACCGCGGGGTCGGCGACGCCGAAGGGGTGTTCCCGCAGCATGACCCGTGCGGCGCGCAGAAAACCCGCGGCCACCTCCGGATTCGACGCGCCGTCTGCGAAGGCGAGTTCGGCAACACCCAGCAGAGCGGGCCCGATCACCTCCGGATTGCCCTGTGGGTCCTCGGCCTCGAGGTCCCAGTCGTCGGTGATCACGTGGAGTTCGCGACGCGCGTCGTCCGGGAAGTCGCCGGCGAGCAAGGTGAGGACCAGCATGGTCCTGATCTGGCGGACGTCTTCGACGGCGCCCAGTGGTGCCAGCAAGTCGATTCCGGCTCGATAGGTCGCCGCGGCTTCGGAATACCTGCCCTGCTGTCCGTACAGACCGCCCGTGCTCGACTGCCGCATGCCCTGGAACCACGAGGCGTAGCGGCTGCCCGCGAGCCATCGGCCGGAAGCCGTCGAGTCCCGGAGTGCCGGACCGACCAGCCCGCGATTCTCTCGGAGATGTGACCGTAGCGTCAGGGCCAGTGCCCGGACCTCGTCGTCGACCGCGGTCTCGGCCGCCTCGCAGATGATCCGGTACGCGCCCGTCGACGTCGAGGCCAGCGCCACGGCCGACAGGAACTCGCTCGCCCGGTGGAATGTGAGGTGGGCACGATGGAGCGAGCGCAAGAGGAACCGGGCGGTGGCCTGCACTCGGAGTTCGCCCGTCATCATGCCGTGCACCGCACCGACGATGGCGGTCACCTGCCAGTTCTCGCGCAGGGCGTCGTCGGGTGCCGCGGGTGGGCGCGGTAACGCCATCAGGACCCGCGCGCCCCACGCGCGCGTCTCCCCGTGCAGACCACGAACCGTCCAGTGATACGCCAGTGCCGGGTACAGCGTCGTGAGTACCGCGACGATGTCGTCGGTGGGCGCCACGACCGCGGACTCGCAGGCCGACCGGAGAATCCAGGTCAGGTTGTCGGCCTCCCGGGCCAAACCGCCGGCACCGGCGGGGTGGTCGCCGTTCTCGGCCAGGTCGCGCATACGGGAAACGAATTCGATGGCCCAGCCACGCATTTGCGACTCGACCCGGGCCGCCAGGTCGGCGGCCATCCGGGTCTCGCCGAACTCACGAACCATCTCCAGCATGCGGAAACGGACCGAACCGTCGGTCTCCACGACCGACAGCAGCGACTGGTTGGTCAGACTCTCGAGGGTGTCGTCGAGAACCGTCCCGGAGGCCCCGGTCACCGCCCGGGCAGCCGATCGGCTGAACCCACCGGGAAAGCGGCACAGCTGCACCAGCGCTGCCCGGCCGGCGTCGTCGAGCAGTTCCCAGCTCCACTCGATCACCGCGTAGAGGGTGCGATGGCGATCCGGCGTCGTGCGGTCGGCGGACCGCAGGAGCGCGAACTTCTCCCCCAGGCGGTCGGCGATCTCCTCGACCGTCATCGTCCGGATCCGGGCCGCCGCCAGCTCGATGGCCAGCGGCAGTCCGTCGAGGTGGCGGCACAGCTCGACGACGCGCCCCGCGGGCAGCTCCGCGTCGGGACGCACAGCCCGAGCGCGGGTCCGGAACAATTGCACCGCAGATGAATTCACGTCCACCGCCGCAAGTACGGGTAGCTGATGCACCTGCTCGCCGACGATGGCCAGCGGCGTTCGGCTGGTGGACAGGACGCGGACGCCGGGCACGGCCGCGGTGAGTTCGGCGACGATCCGGGCGCACGCGCCGATGATCTGCTCGCAGTTGTCGAGGATCACCACCGACGCCCGCTCGCGCAGCGCGTCCTCGAGACGTGCGGTCAGGTCTCCGGGGGTCATGCGGGGACGGCCGGTTGCGGAGAGATCGGATTCGCCGACCCCGAGCGTCGCGGCGATCGCCGGGATCACGTCCTCGCCGGACCGCACCGAGGCGAGCGACACGAAGTAGACCGGGGCGCCCGCCGCATGCAGCCGATGGCCGATCTCGGTCGCGATCCGCGTCTTGCCGACGCCGCCGGGACCGAGCACGGTCACCACGCGCCCGGTGTCGAGCATGCTCGCCACGGCGTCGAGGTCGGCACCGCGTCCGATGAGTTCGGTGGTGGGCGAGCGCAATCCGACGGCACGCACCGGCCGTGGCGCGCTGATCTCAGGTGGTGATGTCGCGGTGAGGATCTCGGCGTGGACCCGCGCCATCTCGGTACCCGGGTCCGTCCCCAGCTCGGTCGACAACCGCCGTCGGAGCCGGTCGAACACCACGAGCGCGTCGGCGGCGCGGCCTTCCCCGGCGAGCGCCCGCATCAGGGCGGTGTGTGCCGGCTCGTCGAACGGGTCTCGCGCGCAGCGTTGTTCGGCGATGGATCGCGCGGTCGCGAAGTCACCCTCGGCGAGCGAGGCCGTCAGCTGCGCACCGTCGAGCGCGTCCTGGGTACGTCGAATGCGTGCGGACAGTGTCACCGTCACCGGGGACCCGTCCCCGAGATCGTCTCCGGGCACGCCGCGCCACCACTGCCGGGCCCGGTCGTGGGCATCCCGGCCGCCTTCGGCGAGCAGCGTGTCGACCACGTCGAGGTCGGTGCGGCTGTTGCGCAGTCGATAACCGTTCTCGGTGCCCTCCAGAACCCCCTCGGGCAGGAGCTTGCGCAGCCGGGACACCTGGGTGTGCAACGCACTGTGCGGCGAACGCGGCGGATCGTCAGCCCAGACGTGGTCGATGAGGCGGTCCGCCGAGATCACGCGCCCGTCGGCGAGGGCGAGCGACACGAGCAGGCGTCGGGCCCGCAGCCCCGGCACCGCGACGAGCCGATCGGGGCTCTCGGCGCCCACCGGGCACGCGCCGACCGCGATCGGGCCCAGCACACCGATCAGGGCGGGTCCGTCGGCAGCCACCCAGACAGGTTAGCGCCGACGTTCGCCCTCAGTCCCGCAGGAACCCCGCGTCGGCGAGGGCCCGCCGGACGTCGTGCTGGTGGTCGTGTCCGCGGGTCTCGACACTGACGGTCACCTGCACCTCGCCGAGATACAAATCGTCGGCGACGCGGGAATGGACGACGTCGAGCACACTCGCGCCGAGGTCGCGGAGCAGTTCCAGCAGTGCGACCAGTCCACCGGGCCGGTCGGAGACGGTCGCGGTCACGGTCAGGAATCGTCCGGCGGCGGTCAGGCCGTGGGTCGTCACATGGCGCAGCAGCAGCGGGTCGATGTTGCCGCCGGACAACACGACGCACACGGTCCCGGACAGCGCGAGCCGACCGCTCACCGCCGCCGCCACCGCCGCGGCCCCGGCAGGCTCGACCACCAGCTTCGCCCGCTCCAGCATGAGCAGCAGCGCGGTGCTCAACTCTTCCTCGCTGACCGTGACGATCCGGTCGACGAACTCGGAGACGTGCGCGAACGGGACCTTCCCGGGTGTCGCGACGGCGATGCCGTCGGCCATGGTGTTCATCGCCGCGACCGGCGTCGGTCGCTCCTCGGCGAGTGATGTCGGCCAGGCCGCGGCCTGCGCCGCCTGCACGCCGATCACCTCGACCTCCGGTCGTCGCAGACGCGCCGCCGCGGCGACGCCGGCGAGCAGCCCACCGCCGCCGAGTGGCACGAGAATCGTTGACACGTCCGGGATCTGCTCCAGGATCTCGACGCCGACCGTCGACTGTCCGGCAACGATGTCGAGATGATCGAACGGGTGGATCAGAGCCGCGCCCGTCGTATCGGCGTGACGCTGCGCCTCGACGAGCGCCTCGTCGACGGTCGATCCGGCGAGCACCACCTCTGCGCCATAGGCTTTCGTCGCGGCGATCTTCGGCAGCGCGGCTCCGACCGGCATGTAGACCCGTGAGGCGATCCCCAGTTCCGATGCCGCCCAGGCGACTCCCTGCGCATGATTGCCCGCACTGGCCGCGACGACCCCACGGGCACGTTCCCCCGCCGACAACCGCGAGATACGCAGGTACGCGCCGCGTGGCTTGAAAGATCCGGTGCGTTGCAGGTTCTCGCACTTGAGCCACACCTGCGCACCGCTCCGCTCGGACACCACCCGCGACGCGATCGTCGGGGTCCGCCGGATCACGGACGCAAGCTCGTCGGTCGCGCGGTCGACGTCGTCGGCAGTCAGCAGCATGCGACCAGTATCGGCCATCTCCGCCCTGCAGGAGCCACCCGAGGAGACGTCATCGCGCCGCCGAGCTCCCGCGGTCGTCCGATGACGTCGACTCCCTGATCTCTCGGAGTTCGCGCATCGCCCGGTCGAGCACGACTTCGGTGTCGGCGTGGACCGTGTTGTCGGCGTGCACCAGGTCCCCGAAAGCACGGTCCGCGGCACCTCTGCGTGTGTCGAAGGCCGCGGCGGGGTCGAGATCGGCACACTCGACGAGCAGGTCGGCCACGTCGATCCGGCCCCGGACGCGCAGCAGTGCGGCGGCGTCGCGCGCCGTGGTCCACAGCTGCGTCGGCTGACCGCTGTCGCGCCATGCCCCGAGCAGGACGACGTAGGCCTCCGCGGCACGCGCTACATCGCCGACGCGGACGAGACACGCCGCCGCGCCGACACGAGCGACCCCGACGATGAACGTCGCCCCGACGCCGGCGGCCCGTTCGTGGGCGCGTTCGTAGAGGGCGAGCGCGCTGGACGGGTCGTGCGCGGACAGCAGCTCGCCGTGGACGTAGTCGAGGAAGGCGTGCTGCGACGGCCCCGCCGACGGGTCCAGCGTCGACCGGGCCTCGGCCAACAGCCGGGCAGCCCCGCTCGAGTCACCGGAGTACGACGCGGCGAGCGCCGCAGACGCGAGGAACGCCGACCCCAGGGACGGGTGTGTGCCGCAGCGGGTCCATTCCCGTACCGCCACCGCGAAGTCGCCACGGAAGTGCGCGACCGCCGCCCTGGCCGCCCGCGCGCCGACCAACGCGGGCGCATCCGGATCCGGTGGTGCCCCGGAGGCATCGGGACGTAGGGCGGAGGTCGCGAAGTCGACGGCGAGGTCGAACTCGCCGACGAGCCGCGCGGCCTCGGCCGCCGCGGACAGCATCTCGGCGCGATCGGGATGACCATCGAGCCACGCCGAACGCGCCGATTCGACGGCCCACGTCCACAATTCGTTGAGGTTGCGCCATGTGCTGATCAGCGACAGCGATGTCGTGATCGCCACGAGTACGTCGACGCGTCCGCGCGCCAGTGCCAGGTCCCGCGCCGACCGCAGGTTGTCCATCTCGGCATGGAGACGCTCATTCGCCTCGAACTCCGCGACGCCGAGCCACTCGTCGCCGATGTCCCGCACCGTTGCGACACATTCGTCGAGGAACCGGTCCTCGGCCGCGGCGAGCACGCCCGCACGGTCGAGGTGATCAAGCAGATGGGTGCGGATGAGATGCACGAGACGGTATCTGCCGCCCGACGCGTCGGCGACGAGCAACGAGCTGTCGATCAGACGGTGCAGGGTCTCCACCGGGTCGAGCCCGCCGTCACCTCGCGTGCCGATGCCCGCTGCGCCGACGACCTCCGCTTCGACGCTCAGTGCGACGGATTCGAACGTGCGCAGCGACACACCGCCGGGAAACGGTGCGAGGGCGGCGAGTACGGCTTGATCGACCACGCTCAGCCGTCGGAATGACATGTCGATGCTGCTGCGGAGCGTCAGCCGCCGCTGGTCGTCGGCTCCGGTTCCCGTCGCGAGATCGAGTGCACCATCGAGCATTCGGGCCACGGCCGACATCGGCATCACGGCGGCCTGACGCGCCGCCAGCTCGATGCCGAGCGGGAGCCCGTCGACACGGCGCACGACGTCGACGAGGTCCGTGAGCTCACGACTCGACACCGCGAAGGTCGGATTGCGTCGCAGCGCGTGCTCGACGAACGCGCGCACTGCAGGCTGCCGAACGACCGCGTCGACGTCGTCGACGCGGGTGGGAAAGGTCAGGGGCTGCAGACGCAGGACGTACTCGGCGGAGAGTGAGAGCACGACTCGGGAGGTGGCCAGGATCCGCACTGCAGGAGCCAGTTCGACGATCGCCGCGACCAATTCGCGGCAGGACGACAACACATGTTCGCAGTTGTCGAGGACGAGCAGGAGCGACCCGTCGACGGCGCGCGCGATCGCGTCCACGGAAGCACCCACCCCGACCTCGAGACCCAGGGTGGACACCACCGACGGGAGGACGCGGTCGGCTCGCGCGACCGCGGCGAGGTTGACGACGGCAACGCCGTACCCGGGGAACACCGCGGGGTCGGCGGCGACGTCGAGCGCGAGACTGGTCTTGCCGACGCCGCCCGTACCGGTCAGGGTCACGACCCGATGCGCCGACAACAGCCGGATGATCTCGGCGCGTTCTCGCTCCCTCCCCACCAGAGGCCCGGCCGGCGCAGCAGGTCGACGCCGCGACGTCACGCCGGGCCCCGGATTCGTCTCGGCCTGCCCGTATTCGGAGCCCGCCGCCACCCGCTGCTCGAGCGACGCGAGGGCCGGGCTCGGATCGAGACCCGTCCGCTCGCGCAACCGGTCGCGGAACTCCATCGCGACCGCCATCGCGTCGCCGACACGCCCGTCGGCGGCGAGTGCGCGGATGAGCAGTCGTGCCGAACTCTCGCGGAGCGGCGCGGACGCGACACCGGCCCTCGCTGTCGCGGTCGCGCTCGGGTCGCGGCACTCCACCAGCGCTTCGACGTGGGTGTCGGCGAGCCGATTGTGGAGGTCCTCCAACGCAACGCGTTCGGTGTCCAGGTCCGGGATGCCGGCGAACTCGCCGAGCGGCTCGCCGCGCCAGAGTTCGCGGGCACGGACGGTCAGACGGAGACGCTCGGCGGGATCGGGCGTGTCGGCGGCGGATGCGAGCAGGTCGCGCACGATCGTCACATCGACGACGGACACCCGGAGCCGGTAGCCGTCGGGGCGTCGTTCCAACAGATCGGCGTGTCGGCCGAGATGGCGTCGCAGCCGGGACACCAGATTGTGCAGTGCGGCAATCGGTTCCCGCGGCAGATCGTCGCCCCACAGCGCGTCGACGAGCCGCCCGATACCCATGCCGTGCCGGCCGGCGACGGTCAACAGCGCGAGCAGGGCGCGTCGTCGTTCCCCGGGGACCGCGACCTCGGCACCGTCGACCCGCAACCTCAGTGCACCCAGCAGGCCGACCTCGACCGCGGGCGACACGTGCCCGTCTTCGGTTTCGCGCACCACCATCCCGATCGTCGCTCTCTGTTCTCCGACGGCCTATGCAGGATGAGCGTAGGTCTCCACCGACACCCATGTTCGATATCGCTCGAGGCCGATCGCCGCGGCCAGGTCCGCGGTCTGCGAGCGCTGAGCCAGCAGGGCTCGCACCTTACGGTCCAGTTCGGCCCCGTCGAGATCGATTCGCAACGCGACCATCTCCTTCGGACACTGGCGCGGCCCGCCCAGCGCCCACATGTCGAACTCACGGGCGAGGTCGAACTCGATCCCCCGCCCGGTGCCCACCGGGTGAAGGATTCGCGGGCAGGTCGACGAACGGTCGACGGCGAGGCGGACCCACCGGTTGACGGTGCGGTGGTCGGGGTGCCCGGTCACGCCGTCGGGACCGAAGGTCAGGACGGTGTCGGGTGACACGTCGTCGAGGAGGGCGGTGATGCGTCCGACCGGGCCGCTCTCGTCGATCGCCGCCAGTGAACCGTCGGGTAGGTCCAACCAGTGGTGCTCCTGGATGCCGAGCTCGATAAAAGCCTTCTCAAGCTCGCCGGTCCGGACCAGGGCGAGCTCCGAACGCTCTGCGGCGGTGGCATTCTCGTCGGCCGCTTCGCCGCGGGTCGCGGTCACGCACACCACGCGCCCACCCGCGTCGCGGACGGCGGCCATCACGCCGCCGGCGAGGTAGGTCTCGTCATCGGGGTGAGCCCAGATGGACATCACGGTGCCCAGGTCGCTGATCTGTGTTGTTCTCATGCGTCGACGGTCTCCGAGCCCGCTGTCACGGGGCTGTCACCATCGGCTCACCGCCCAGCGGGTCACGGTCCGGTCATGACAGCGCCGCGACAGGACGCCGGCGCACGCTCGGTGCACACGCCGCCCGGCGTGGTTACGACATCGCACACGAGAGGTTCATCCCATGACCACCACACACGCCGCCGGTTCCGGCACCGCGACCGACTTCGCTCGGGTCGAGGCCTTCGCCGGCCAGGTGAGCGCCGATCTCACCCATGCCTATCACTCGATCAGCACCTACCTCGGCGACCGCCTGGGACTGTGGCGGGCTCTGGCGCAACTCGGTTCGGCGACGAGCGCCGAGCTCGCCGAACGCTCGGGACTCGCCGAACGGTATGTGCACGAATGGTTGTGCGTGCAGGCCGCGGCCGGATACGTCCTGCTCCACGACGCCGGCGATGACGCCGCGAATGGCCCAGAGGTGTTCGTGTTCCCCGCCGAGCACGCGATGGTGCTCGCCGAGGACAACAGTCCGGCGGCGATCGTGGCCGGCTTCGAGGTCGCTGCCGCGGTGTGGTCCTCGGTCGACCAGCTCGCGCATGCGTACGCGACCGGCGACGGCGTGCCCTGGCACGCCCACGATTCCCGGCTGTTCTCCGGCGTCGAACGGTTCTACGGCACGATCTACCGCGCGTCGTTGCTCAGCGAGTGGGTTCCGGCGATCGACGGCCTCGGACAGCGCCTCACCGACGGCATCCGCGTTCTCGACGTCGGGTGCGGGTACGGGGTCCCCACGATCCTGCTCGCCGAGGCCTTCCCGAACTCCACGTTCGTCGGCGTAGACAGCCACGAGGAGTCCGTCCGGCGCGCCACCGCAGCCGCCCATGCGGCCGGGGTCGACGACCGGGTCCGCTTCGAGGTGGCCACGGCCCAGTCGTACGCCGGCGACCACGACGCGATCATGATCTTCGACGCCCTGCACGACTTCGGCGATCCGGTGGGTGCGCTCGCACACGCACGGTCGTCACTGCGTCCCGGCGGTCAGGTGATCGCCGTCGAACCGCTGGCGCACGACACACTGGCCGAGAATCTGACCAATCCCGTTGCACTGCTGTTCTATTCGGGTAGCTCATACCTCTGCGTACCGCACAGCATCGCCGACGGCACGACCTCGCTGGGCGCCCAGGCCGGCCCCACTCGACTGCTCGACACCTTCCGGGCGGCCGGTCTGACCTCGGCGCGTGTCGCGGCGACCACTGCGTCGAACCTGCTCCTCGAGGCGCGGGTCTGACGCCCACCCGACTCCTCAGCGCAGCGCGTTCTCCAGGTCCCCGAGGAGGTCGTCGATGTCCTCGATACCGACCGAGAGCCGGACGAGGTTGGCGGGGACCTCGAGGAGCGATCCGGCCGTCGAGGCGTGCGTCATCGCACCGGGGTGTTCGATCAGCGACTCGATGCCGCCGAGCGATTCGGCGAGCGTGAACACCTCGGTGCGGGCGCAGAACTCCTTGGCGGCGTCGAGCCCGCCCTTGACCAGCACCGACACCATGCCGCCGTAGCGCTTCATCTGTTTGCCCGCGACCTCGTGGCCCGGATGGTTCTCCAAGCCCGGGTACAGGACGGCGTCGATCTTGTCGTGGCCGCTCAGATAGTCGACGACCTTCTCCGCGTTGTCGCAGTGCCGGTCCATCCGGATGCCGAGGGTCTTGATGCCGCGCAGGGTGAGGAACCCGTCGAACGGTCCGGGGACCGCCCCGGCGCCGTTCTGCAGGAACGCGAACGCCTCGTCGAGCTCCTCGCTGTCGGTGACCAGTGCGCCGCCGACGACATCCGAGTGCCCGCCCAGGTATTTGGTCGTGGAGTGGAGCACCACGTCGGCGCCCAGGACGAGCGGCTGCTGCAGGTACGGCGAGGCGAAGGTGTTGTCGACCACGAGCTTCGCGCCGGCCTCGTGCGCGACGGCGGCGAGGGTCTCGATGTCGCCGACGTTGAGCAGCGGGTTGGTCGGCGTCTCGGTCCAGACCAGCTTGGTCTCCGGCCGGATGGCGTCGCGCACCGCGGCGACGTCGGACACCGGGGCCACCGAGTAGGTGATGCCCCACTGGCTGAACACCTTGTCGATGAGCCGGAAGGTGCCGCCGTAGGCGTCGTTGGGGATCACCAGATGATCGCCCGGCCGCAGCGTCGAACGCAGAACGCAGTCGGTGGCGGCCATACCGGAAGCGAAAGCCCGTCCGTAGGTGCCGCTCTCGAGCGCAGCGAGATTGGCTTCGAGGGCGCGTCGGGTCGGGTTGCCGGTGCGCGCGTACTCGAAGCCGTCGCGCAGTCCGCCGACGCCGTCCTGGGCGAAGGTCGAACTGGCGTAGATCGGGACGTTCACCGCCCCGGTCTGCGGATCCGGATCGTAGCCGGCGTGGATGGCGCGGGTCGAGAAGCCTTGCCAGCGAACCGAATCCGCGGCACTGCGTCGTTCACTCACGGTGATGCTCCTATCCGACGATCGGGTGGCTCGACACGAAGGCGAGCAGGTCGTGGCGCGTGATCACGCCGATGGGCTTGCCGTCCTCGACGACCATCAGCGCGTCGCAGTCGCCGAGCGCCTTGGTGGCCGCCGACACCGGTTCGCCGGAACCGATGAGCGGGAACGGCTCTCCCATGTGCGCCGACACCGGGTCGGCGAGGCTGGCACGACCTTCGAAGACCGCGCTGAGCAGGTCGCGCTCGGTGACCGCACCCGCGACCTCGCCGGCCATCACCGGTGGCTCGGCGCCGACGACCGGCATCTGCGAGACGCCGTACTCGCGCAGGATCTCGATCGCGTCGCGCAGGGTCTCCTGCGGGTGGGTGTGCACGAGGTCGGGCAGGGCGCCGGTCTTGCCGCGCAACACATCTCCGACGAGGGATTCCTTGGTGGTGGCGTCCAGCGGCGTCCGCAGGAAGCCGTAGCTGCTCATCCACTGGTCGTTGAAGATCTTGGCCATGTAGCCGCGGCCACCGTCGGGCAGCAGTACGACGACGACGGCGTCGGGTCCCTCGCGTTCGGCGACCTGCAGGGCCGCGACCACCGCCATCCCGCACGAGCCGCCGACGAGCAGCCCTTCCTCGCGGGCGAGACGCCGGGTCATGTCGAACGAGTCGGCGTCGGAGACCGCGATGATCTCGTCGGGGATGTCCGGGTCGTAGGCCGACGGCCAGAAGTCCTCCCCGACACCCTCGACGAGGTAGGGGCGCCCGGTCCCGCCGGAGTACACCGACCCCTCAGGGTCGACGCCGACGATCTTCACCGAGCCGCCGGACACCTCCTTGAGGTACCGGCCGGTGCCGGTGATGGTGCCGCCGGTGCCGACGCCGGCCACGAAGTGCGTCACCTTGCCGTCGGTGTCGGCCCAGATCTCGGGACCGGTGGTCTCGTAGTGACTCTGCGGACCGGCCGGGTTCGCGTACTGGTTGGGCTTCCACGCACCGTCGATCTCGGTGACCAGGCGGTCGGAGACGCTGTAGTAGCTGTCCGGGTGGGACGGCTCCACCGCGGTCGGGCAGACGACGACCTCGGCACCGTAGGCGCGCAGGACGTTGCGCTTGTCCTCACCGACCTTGTCCGGGCACACGAACACGCACTTGTAGCCGCGCTGCTGGGCGACGAGCGCCAGGCCGACGCCGGTGTTTCCCGACGTCGGTTCCACGATGGTGCCGCCCGGCTTCAGTTCACCCGAGGCCTCCGCCGCGTCGATCATCCGCACGGCGATGCGGTCCTTGCTGCTGCCACCGGGATTGAGGTACTCGACCTTGGCGGCGACCAGGCCCGATCCGGGTGAGGTCACCGAGTTCAGCTTGACCAGCGGGGTGTTGCCCACCAGGTCGACGACGTGATTGGCGATGCGCATGCGTCCATGGTCCCAGAGCCACCGCGAACAGCGACACCCGGCCGCTGCCCCAGTCAGCTGATCCCGCTGAACGCCTAAACTGGCACTCGTGTCCGGTTCGAGTCGTCGAGGAATCGTCCCCGCCAGGATCGTGCGCGACGTCGGCGCGACAGCGGCCGCGACCGCGGGCGCGGCCGGCGCCGGCTGGGCCGCCTACAACCTGTTGAACAGTCAGGCCGCCGAGGCCCGCGTGGTGATCCCGCACCGTACCGACAACGCCCCGGACGGCGACGGCGTGTACCGCCCCGACGGCACCAGTGCACGTTTCACCCGGGACACCGTGTACGACCTGTATCTCGTGGTGTTCGGGGACTCGACGGCGGCCGGACTGGGTGCCGAGACCGCGGACGAGACGCCGGGAGTCCAGATCGCCCGCCGCGTGGCCGCGGAGACCGATCGGGTGGTCCGCTACGCCAACAAGGCCATCGTCGGCGCGACGTCGAAGGGGCTCGCGGCCCAGATCGAGGCCATGTTCGTCCATCACGAGCGACCCGACGTGGCCGTCATCCTCGTCGGCGCCAACGACGTCACCGCCCGCAATAGTCCGCTCCCGTCGGCGCGCCGGCTCGGGGATGCCGTCCACGCACTCGTCGACGAAGGTGCGAAGGTCGTCGTCGGCACCTGCCCGGATTTCGGCGTGGTGACCGCGATCCCCCAGCCCCTGCGAATGGTGTTGCGACGCTGGGGACTCACGCTGGCCGCCGCGCAGCGATCGGCGGTCCGGGCCGCCGGGGGGCGGCCGGTCCCACTGGCCGACCTGCTGACCGAGGAGTTCCTCGCGCGCCCCGAGCACATGCTGTCGCCCGATCGATTCCACCCGTCGGCCGCGGGGTATGAGCTCGCCGCCGACATCCTGGTGCCCGAGGTGCTCGCCTCGATCGGCGAGTGGGGTCCGACGCCGCTGCCCGAACCGCCGAAGGTGTCCGAGGCCGTCGAAGAAACACGGTTCGTCACACGTCTCAGGAGACGTCTGACACGTCGGTGACCAGCCACGACCCAGGCTGACCGACCTCGCGACCAAGCAGATGCTTGGTGCGGTAGTTTCGAGGTATGCCTGAAGCCGTCATCGTCGCCCACGCCCGTTCCCCGATCGGCCGCGCCGCCAAGGGATCCCTCAAAGACATCCGACCCGACGAACTGTCGCGCCAGATGGTCGAAGCCGCGCTCGCCAAGGTGCCAGAGCTCGACCCGGCACTGATCGAGGACATCCACTGGGGCATCGGCCAGCCCGGCGGACAGGGCGGTTACAACATCGCCCGGGTCATCGCGGTCGAGCTGGGTCATGACCACATCCCCGGCGTCACGGTGAACCGCTACTGCTCGTCGTCGTTGCAGACCACCCGGATGGCGCTGCATGCCATCAAGGCCGGCGAGGCCGACGTCCTCATCTCCGGTGGTGTCGAGAGCGTGTCGAGCTTCGGCATCTCCGGCGGCGCCGACGGCGCACCGAATTCCAAGAACCCGCTGTTCGACGACGCGATGGCCCGCACGGAGAAGGCGGCCGCCGGTGACGCCGGCATCTGGCACGATCCGCGCAAGGACGGGGTCATCCCGGACGTGTACATCGCGATGGGCCAGACCGCCGAGAACGTCGCCTCGTTCACCGGCATCTCCCGCGAGGACCAGGACAAGTGGGGCGTGCTGAGCCAGAACCGCGCCGAAGAAGCCATCAAGTCCGGTTTCTTCGAGCGGGAGATCGACCCGGTCACCCTGCCCGACGGCTCGCTCGTCACCACCGACGACGGCCCCCGCGCGGGCACGACCTACGAGAAGATCTCGCAGCTGAAGCCGGTCTTTCGCCCGGACGGCACGATCACCGCGGGCAACGCATGCCCGCTCAACGACGGCGCCGCGGCGCTGGTCATCATGAGCGACACCAAGGCGAAGGAGCTGGGCCTCACCCCGCTGGCGCGCGTTGTCGCCACCGCGGCCACCGGCCTGTCGCCGGAGATCATGGGGCTCGGTCCGATCGAGGCGATTCGCAAGGTGCTGCGGGTCTCGGGGATGTCGCTGTCGGACATCGACCTCGTCGAGATCAACGAGGCCTTCGCCGTGCAGGTCCTCGGTTCGGCCCGTGATCTCGGCATCGACCACGACAAGCTCAACGTGTCCGGCGGCGCGATCGCCCTGGGTCACCCGTTCGGGATGACCGGCGCCCGCATCACGACCACCCTGCTCAACAACCTGCAGACCCGCGACAAGACCTTCGGCATCGAGTCGATGTGCGTGGGTGGCGGTCAGGGCATGGCCATGGTCCTCGAGCGCCTCAGCTGATCCCTGCTGGAGCGCCTCAGCTGAGCGAGGCCGTCTCCGTCTCGTCGACACCCCTCGCCGCGTTCGGTCCCAGGACCGCGACGCTGCGGGGGGTTGTTCGTCGGTACACGAACCAGGCGATGACGACGGCACCGACGATGTAGATCTCGGCGGGGATCGCCCAGACGTTGTTCGTCGCGGTGTTGTCGTGGATGTAGTACTGCGAGATGTGACCGGCGAGGTCTCCCCCGTAGCTGATCGCCAGTGCCCACACGGCGGCGTCGAGCCATCCGCCACGATTGCGCACCCGGTAGCAGAGCACGCCGAGCACGCCCACGGCGATGTCGTTCCACCCCAGCTCCCACTGGAACATGGACGGGATGAAGTCCGGCCCGATGCCCTCGGCGATCTCGGGGGCGTTCGGGCCGACGTGGCCGACCCCGGCGAGGATGCCGAATGCGCCGCAGGGGACGAGTATCCAGAGCAGCACGAGTTCGGCTGCGCGGCCGACGGTGCGTCGTCGCATCGATCGGTCCACCAGTATGTGTACGACGGCGCCGATGATCATCAGCGCCAGCTGGATCAGAAAGAACACCATGTCCGCACGGTAGAACCGCGGTGATTGGGTTGATCCCGCAAACGCACCCGGGTGGCACACTTTGTCGCCAACCGACCCTGTCACGACAGTGGCCCCGCACCTCCCGAGGTGCGGGGCCACTGTCACATGACTGACTAGTCGGAGTTGAAGTAGGTCAGCAGACGCAGGATCTCGACGTACAGCCAGACCAGGGTGACGGTCAGGCCGAGCGCCACGCCCCAGGCGGCCCGGTCGGGTGCGCCGGCGCGGATCAGGCGATCGGCGGCGTCGAAGTCCAGCAGGAAGCTGAACGCGGCGAGTGCGATGCAGACCAGCGAGAAGATGATGGCGATCGGGCCACCGTCGCGCAGGACGCCGGCCTCACCGGTGAACAGACCGATGACCAGGTTGCCGAGCATCAGGACCAGGACGCCGATCATGCCGGCGAACAGCATGCGGGTGAAGCGCGGCGTCACGCGGATGGCGCCGACCTTGTACACGAACAGCATGCCGAAGAACACACCGAAGGTGCCGAGGACGGCCTGTCCGATCAGCGCACCGGCCGAGGTGTCGCCGGCGACCGCCCAGTTCGCGAACACGAACGAGATGGCGCCGACGAAGAGGCCCTCGAACGCGGCGTACGCCAGCACGATGGCCGGGTTGTCCTGCTTGCGCCCGAAGCTCGCCACGAGGACGAGCACGAGACCGGCGATGGCGCCGACCAGCATCAGCGGCGTGGCGAGAGCCGCCTGGGCGGCCTCGGTGGCGCGGCTGCTGATCGCGAAGTACGTGGCGGCGGCGGCCAGCGTCAGCACTCCGAGGGTGATCGCGGTCTTGGTGACGACGTCGTCGATCGTGAGCTGACGAGTGGCCGGCGGTGCCGGCTGGGTGTAGGGGTCAGTGGCCTGACCGAACTGGTTGGCCGCGGCGCCGGCGCCGGCCATGCCGGCCCCGAAACCCGCGTATCCGGATTGATTGTCGCGGACCACGCCGCGCATCACCGGATTGCTGCTTTCTCGCACGAAGCGCTCCTTCATCGGTACGGATGTCTGCCGTCTCAACGTCTGGCCGTTTCTGAGAGTTCCCTGACGAGAGCTCGCAACGACCGAGTCGACGTCGACTTTACCGACTCTTGACCCTTCTGTCGTCAGACACCCGCCACCGGGTCAGTTCACCCGGTCGCGCAGCGACCTCAACCGGCGGCCCACTGCGGTCTGATCGATACCGCCGTCGGTCGCGAGCGAGGCCCGGCCCAGGCACATGGCGGTGAGCATGGCTTCCGCACGCGCGAAGTCGTCGCCCCAGGCGAGACCCGGTTTGGCGAGCATCAGCGACGCGATCCCGTGGGCGGCGGCCCAGAACTCGAGAACAATGTCGGCGATCTCGGCGTGATCGAACACGCCTTCGTCGGCCAGCTCGGTGACGGTTCCGGCGAACCGGGAGTACGCACTGGCGGCGAGTACCTCGTCGACCTTCGACGGATGCCCTTCGGGAGTGGGTTTGCCGAACGCCACGCGATAGAGCACGGGCGTGGCGACGGCGAAGCGGACATAGGCCATCCCCTGGCCCAGCGCTCGTTCGAAGGCGTCGTCGACGCCTTCCGATGCGGCGGCCATCTCGTCGTCGAGACGCTCGAAGTAGCGGGCGCACACCGCGTCGAGCAGGGCTTCCTTGTCGGCGAAGTGCAGGTAGATCGACGGCGGTGTGACACCGACCCGGTTGGCGACCGCGCGGATCGACATCGCGGTGTCGTCACCGTTCTCCACCAGCAGCTCGCCGGCCGCCTCGATGATCTCCTCCGCGAGGTTCTCTCCGGACCCGCGCGGTGATCTCGCTCGTCTACGTGTCGTCACTGCACTCCTGCACCTGTCCCGCCGCCGTCCGTCCGTCGTATGACGTATTCGGTGTCAGACCCTCGTCGGCGCGGTGTCCGGCGCCGCTTTCTCGGGACGCCCGACCTCCGGGACCTCCTCGGACAACCCGATCCGATCGTGTAGCCGTCGCAGCGGACCCGGCGCCCACCAGTTCGCCCGCCCGGCCAGACGCATGAAGGCGGGAACGAGGAACATGCGGATGATCGTCGCGTCCATGAGGACCGCCAGGGTGAGACCGACCCCGAACATCCGCATGAACGAGACCTCCGACGCCGCGATGGCGGCGAAGACGATGCTCATCAGCAGGGCTGCCGCCGTGATGACCCGGCCGGTCCGGGCCAAGCCCAGGGCCACGGCATGGTCGCTGGCCGCGCGCGTCCGGTCTGATCGCAACCACTCCTCGCGAATCCGTCCCAACAGGAACACCTCGTAGTCCATCGACAGGCCGAATGCCACGCAGAACAGCAGCACCGGCATGGTCGCGCTGAGCGTGCCCGTGGCGGTGGTGCCGAGACCGCCGAGGTGCCCCTCCTGGAAGAACCAGACCATCGCGCCGAACGTCGCCGACAGCGACAGGATGTTGAGGACGAGCGCCTTCAGCGGCAGCACGACGCTCCCGGTGAACAGGAACAGCAGCACGAACGTAGCGATCGCGATCAGGCCGAGCACCCAAGGCAGATGCGCGTAGATCGACCCGACGGTGTCGTCGGTGGCGGCGGCGAGCCCGCTGAACAGGGTCTCCGTTCCCGCCGGCGGCGGGACCGCCCGCAGCTCGTCGAGCTGGGCGATCCCCGACTCGCTCATCGGGTCGCGGTCGGTCGACACCTGCAGGACGTGTACGTCGCCCCGGGTGTCGTCCGGGCTGCCGGGCGCGGCCGGCGCGCCCCGGACGAACGTCCCGGCCGACGACCCCGCGGAGTTGACATCTCCGACCGACGACAGGGCGCGGGTGTAGTCCGCCAGGGTCGCATCGTCCACCGGCCCCCGCACCACGACGGTGACCGCTGCGGACAGGTCGTCCTCGTAGTCGTCCCGGATCTCCTGCTGGATCGCGTGGGCGCTCGCCGACTCCGGCAACACCCGGTCGTCGGGGAACCCCAGCTTCATCGACAGGAACGGCGCACCGAGTACCAGTAGGAAGACCGTGACGACCGCGGCGACCGGCAAGGCGTGGCGCAGCACCCACTGGACCAGCCTGTACCACCAGGTGTCCTCCGGTTCGACGGGCCGCGCCGGCGGCAGCCGAAGCAGGCGTCGGAGTGGCTTCCGGGCGTCGAAGGCGTCGATGCGGTCGCCGAGGAGCATGAGCACGGCCGGCGTCAGGACGAGCGCCGACACCGCGGCCACGACCACGACGCCGAGACCCGCGAAGGCGAAGCTGCGCAGGAAGTACTGCGGGAACAGCACGAGCGCGCTGAGCGACAGAGCGACGGTCACTACGGAGAAGGCGACCGTCCGCCCGGCCGTGGCCAGGGTACGGACGATCGCGTCGGGCCGGCTCAGACCGTGGCCGACCTCTTCCCGGTAGCGCGTCAGGATCAGCAGCGTGTAGTCGATCGCGAGCGCGAGACCCAGTGCGGTGGTGAGGTTGAGCGCGAAGACCGAGACATCGGTGACCGATCCGATCGCGCGGAGCAGCGCGAAGGTGAGGATGATCGAGACGATGCCGATGCCGACCGGGACGGCCGCGGCGAGCAATCCGCCGAAGATGAAGATCAACACGATGAACGTGATCGGGATCGCGATGGCCTCGGCGACGAGGAGATCGGACGCGGTCTGGTCGTTGACCTGCGCGAAGACCATTCCTTGACCGCCGACCTGCACGGTGATCCCGTCGCGGTCACCGGCCAGCGCCTCGGCGATCTCCTCCGCGTGCCCCGGCGCCGAATCCTCACCACCGTCGAGCGAGGCGATGATCAGCGTCGACGTCCGGTCGCGACTGACGAGCGCGGA
Organism: Gordonia sp. IITR100; assembly: GCF_002009645.1. NCBI lineage: Bacteria > Bacillati > Actinomycetota > Actinomycetes > Mycobacteriales > Gordoniaceae > Gordonia > Gordonia sp. IITR100. The sequence continues at coordinate 333,014 of NZ_MVKV01000002.1, forward strand.
GTCGAGCGCCGGATTGGCCCACACCGACAGGATCTGGTCCTGCACGTACTGATTGCGATTCAGGTCGGCGACGATGTCCTCACCGACCGCCCGGGCCGTCGGGTCGCGGGAGATGTCGACTCCGTCGGGACCGTCCAGCTTGAGCACGACCTGGACCCCGCCGCGGTTGAACGTCTCGTCGAGCGTTCTCTCCGCCCGCGCCGACCCCGAGTTCGGATCGCTGTACCCTCCGGCCAGCAGGTGTTCGGCCGCGGTGGCGCCGTACGCGCCGCACACCACCAGCAGGATGAGCGCGCCCAGCAGCACTCGTTTGGGCATGGAAATGACCAGCCGTGTCAATCTGACCAGCATGCGGACCCCTGTCGCGTCGGTCGACTTTACGGCGTTAAGTTATCAGCAGTAATTTAGGCGGTCAAGGACGATTCCGGGACGTGCGGCATGCCGAGTCCGCGTCGGACCGTTCGCAGTTCGCGCTCGATCACCGTCGACTCCGACCCGAGCAGTCCGGTCGCCCGCGCGATCTCGCGCAGCCTGACGGCGGGCCGCGCGACGTCGACGAGATGGTGTAGCGGCGTCCGGCGCAGACCCATCCGCCGGGCGACCGGGCGCTCGACCCATCGGGTGCTGATGGCCGAGAACGACGACATCAGAAGGGGTCTGGTGATCGCATCCACCGCGGAGACCAGCAACCCCGGCACCGGAATCGGAGCGGCCCCGTGCACGACGCGCGGAAGGTCGTACCCTTCGCGAAGCAGCGCCTTGATCAGCACCTTCGACGAATCGTCGGGCTGCAGCTCGAATTCGCCTGCGATCCGGAATAATTCGCTTGACGACTCGTGGCTCGGCGGCAGCAGGTCGTCGTCGACCCCGATGACCCAGCCGATCCAGCGCCACAGATGTGTGATCGCCTCACGTTCCGCACTGCTGTAGTGGATCCCGAAATCCCGTGCGACTACGAGAGGCAGAGCCAGGAAGCCGCACGAGATGGTCATCACCGCATACGTCTGGTTGATGGGTGCGCCCCACTCCCCTTCGTCCCAGGCCCCGGCGTCGTCCGTCGGATCGCCGCCGTGCGGGTGCCGCAGGACGTCGCGGATGTAGGCGTGTAACAGCCGAATACGAAGCGTCGCAACCCAACCGGGACGACCCGGGAGCATGGATCCGGGCGTGGTCGCCTCGGCGACCCAGCGGGCCGTCGACTCGACCCGATCGCGTGTCCCCGACCCCAGCCGGCCGGTGGCCACCAACGGACGGACGAATCCCTGCGCCTTGAATCCGTAGATCAGCGACTAATACAGCGTCGACGACTGCAACGTCCCGAACCGCCACCACGCGCGGGCGCCGGCCTCCGCCCAGGCGGGGTCGAACCACGGAGGTGGGGCGCTCGCGACCTGCAACAGATGCGTCATCGAGGCGGGCATCTCGAGGTGATCGATGTCGGTCTCCGCCTCGGCGGAGGTGTGCTCCTCCAAGAGTGCGACCAGTGTGGAGAACGAGATTCCGCGTTCTCTGGCCTCGACGACCACCGCGTCGGCGAGCGGATCGCCCTGCGTCAGACCCGCCTCGAGGCGCTCGACGATGGCGGGATGTCGTTCTCGGACGGCCTCCCAATTGCGTGCCCCGGTCACCGCTGCCGCGTCCATGCCCCATGATGGCCCCGGCGACTGGGCCGGTCAAGGACGGCTGACTCCCAGACGTCGACTCGACTGCCAGAGCTCGATCGAAGTCTGGCGGTCGAGTCGAGGTCTGTCGGTGGCGACGCCGGACCACCAGACGGCCACCGCAGCGCCGGCTGACTATGCTCACCAGGGGCACCGTCGTCGAGCGGACCCTTCGCCCCCATAGCCCAATTGGCAGAGGCAGCCGACTTAAAATCGGCACAGTGTCGGTTCGAGTCCGACTGGGGGCACTGCATCGCCGCAGGTAGATTGACTATTGCCGTTCCCTCGCGTCATCCGAACGATGACAGTGCCACCCCCGCGCTACCCAAGCTGCCGCATCAGCGCGACACGCGGGATCAGATGTCAGACGCAATGAGTTGCGTACGTGCGATGCTTACTGGCTGTCCACGACGAGGCCGCGAAATTCGAGCATGACAGGAGTCGAAGTGTGCCACCGGAAGACGATGAAGCCAGGACCAGTTTGGAAGACTGGATACGAAAGTTAGACGGACCGATCGCCAAGTTAGACGAATTCGACGGCGACAGCCCATTTGACTTCTGCGAACACTTCATGGACGCGTGGCGGGATCTAATCTCCAGGGAAACCGCGCCACCGCCTCAGAGCGCGGCCATGGTCATTGTGCTGGAGACAATGCGGGCTCAAGCGGAGGTCTTGGCCTCCGCGGCAATGGACTACGCGAACACACCAGACGCCCGCGACCGAATGACGAGAAACGACGTCCAAAACTCAATGCGCACCGCACTACAAGAAGTCGCTCAGCGCGCTCGCAATTGGCTATCTACAAAGCTCCCGACAGAAGATGAGATTCGCGAAATAATCACCAATTCTCTGTCGGTGTTCAATAAGATACAGGAACAGGGAGAGCAACAGATAGAACAGGACGCCGACGACGACGCAGCTGCCGCCTCCGACCCGTACGGAGCAATGTTGGGATATTCCGATCCGGGTATCGATGCTGCTATCATCTTCAAAAAGCTCTGCTCATTCACTGCAGATGAAGACGCAGAGTATCGCACGGCACACGAGCGCCTCCGCCGCATGATTGACAGCGAACTCCTCCGGCACATTTCTGATGAAAATGAGAGATTCTGCGATCTGCTTATTGCAGTGATTTCCGATGTCACTAGTCGGCGAATTTCACTGTCCGATCAAGATGCTTTCGACGAGCGCCGAAGGCGAATCCGTTCAGCGCTCATATCTTTCACTAGCGCGCTCCACAGTCATAGAGATCAGTCCATCCGCGCAGTTCGCGAGCAGTTCGGCCGCAAGACCGTAGAGGAGAAACAAGCTCTCGATCTGTTTGATGATCTGCTCGTGTCATCGTTTGATTACCGATGGTTAATCAAAATGCGTGACGCCCTGCTTCATGGCGATATTAATGCTTTCAAGATTGAACTCAATGCTCGCCTAGAAGGCGAGAGCACCGCAAACGTGTTTATGGACCGTGATTACATGATCAAATTCAACAAGGCTGCACGAGAAAAATGGATCAAGATCACCGAACTCGAGGACATCGACTACGATCCTAGCGTCTTGGACATGATCAAGGCCGTCCAACCTCAGATTGCTGAACTACAAGACCAACTGGATGCGATTCTGTATCCCGATATCGCTGACGATGTCGCGACTGTGAAAGACCTTATCGACCGTTTCGAAGGAAAAGAGGGTCTTCGCGCGTTGCAGTCCGGTCTAGGGTTCACGCGGAAGGTTCCGGTTCCGCCCTACATTTTACTCGCGCCACGTGTCTTGACGTACGCGAGCAACTACGCCCATTTACCTTCACCGTCCGAATAGAGGAACGTTATCCGACGACTCGGGGGCCTCATACGGAATCAGCTGGGAGGGATCGGGCAAATCGTTCAGTGCGCCGCCGCCTTCCTCAGGAATCCAGTCGCCGTAGGCGTCGAGTGTGTGGGGTGAAGGTGCTGCGACCCATCCACCGGCTGACCACATGAAGTGCTCCCCGCCATAAGTTGCATCTCCGCGAACGTGTGGCGCAGGCTTAGCGATGCCGTTCGCCTTTCGCGGCCGCCCGCTACCGCAGGGAAAATCGTGCGGCGGACGACACCTACGCCTGGCCCGCAGTCGCCGAGTGTCGGCGCAACCCGAACTCGGACGCCAACATTTTGGCTCGGCAGAAACGCCGGGAGTGAGAGGATATGTGAATGGACCCGGTAGCAGGAGCGGCATTGGCAGGACAAGCGGCGCAGGCCTATCTGCGCCGATCCCGAGTCACGGTTAGCGTCGACGAGGACTATGACACCTTCGGTGACATGAGGGTCAAACGCTTCTTCTTCCCTGTAGGGACGCCGGACGAGTTGACCGAGTTGCGGGATCTAGGTTCTCGGACCAGCTACAGTAAGCCCTTTGATTGGGTCAAAGAGAACAGGGGAATCGGGCTGGGGCACACCGTGTTCGAGTTCGAAGTACAAGCTCTAAATGCGACCGTTGCCCTGACGGGCGGTAAACCCGTCTTGCGGCCCGGCTTCGGCAGTGTCGATGGCATAGCGATCCTCCCTCCGCCCGCGGGCGGGCCATTAGAGGGCAACTATCTCCTCGTGTCACTCGATGACGAAACACTTGTATGCCATCGCGGTGACGACCCAAGTGCCCCACGCGTGCCATTTCGCTTCGAAATACCACAAGGTTCGACCGAAGTCTTCCGAGTACACGCGTACACCACCAGTCGACCCACCATGTGGTTCCTGCGGCTGCGCTTCATCGTCAACGGCAAAACTGTGCGCTATGACCTGAGGCGCGACAATGGCGAGGATTTTGTCACCCTGCCCTTCGATTACTCAGGGATCAGGGATTCTTACACCTGGGAGCAAGGTCGTTGGGAGCTTGTTCCGAACCGATAGCCAGATCGCCCATCCCGACTCACTCCGCAGTGCGCAACGGCGACATCCCAATTGCGCGGGAGCACGTCAAGAACACCGCCAGACCTCTGCGCCTGATCCCGCTACCTGTGTCGTTGCAAACGCGTTGCGTCGAAAGCACGAGACGAAGTGTCACGAAAAGCCGGAACGCCACTGGGCTGTCTCGATCCGCGTGCATCCCCCGAGCCCACTGATGATGTACTCGGTGTCATGTCCACTCGGGTTGTCCTGCTCGCCGACTCCTCCGTCGCCCTGCTCACCCTCGGTATCTCGGTGTACTCGATCGCGGTCCTGGTGTGCCTCGGTATCGCGATCAACGCGGCCCGATTCGGACGCAGACGGGTCGCGATCACGATGGCCTGGGTTGTCGGTGTACTGACCGTGGCAGGTGTCATCATCGCCATCCTGAGCAGCACCGCCGGCGGTTAACCCTCCGGCCGCAACTCCGCGCGTTGCCGATCGATGAACTGCGCGGCAAGCCGATTCGTCAGACCGGGCGCCAATCGCTGGACGCGCCAGGTGATCCGGGATCGACGCGGGACGACCAGCAGTGGCTGATCCCGATCGATGGCGGCGAGCGTGTCCCGGGCGAGGCGGTCGGCGTCGTACGCGGTCGACGAACCCTGGCTCGCCAGATAATAAGAGCGACCGACGAATCCGCCGACCGACCCTTTGTCCAGGATCGGGGTCTCCACCGCCGAGGGGCACACCGCCAGCACGTTCACCCCGCGGCCCGCGGCCTCGGTACGTAGCGCGAGCGACAGCCCCACGACCGCATGTTTGGTCATCACGTAGCTCGTGATCAGCCCGGCGGCGACGAGCCCGGCCATCGACGCCGTGTTGACGATGTGTCCGGAACGCTGCTCGATCATCACCGGGTACGCGGCCGCGACCCCGTGCACGACGCCCCGGATGTTGACGTCGATGATCGCGTCCCATTGCTCCGGCGTCAGCATCTCGGTCGGACCACCCCAGGTGATCCCGGCGTTGTTGAACATCAGATCCAGGCGCCCCGACTCGGCGACGACCTCGTCGACCACCCGCCGCACAGCGGCGGCATCCGTCACATCCAGTTGCACCGCCCGTGCGGTGCCCGGCCCACCGGACAACGAGGCCGTCACCCGCTGCGCCGCGGGTAGGTCGATGTCCGCGCAGGTGACGCGGGCTCCCCGGGCCACCAGCGCGCGCGTGAGTGCGGCCCCGATACCGGACCCGCCCCCGGTCACGATCGCGATCCCGCCCTCGACATCTGTTCCGCGCGTCTTCCCGAATCCGAGCACGAGACGAGCATGACCGATCCCGTCCCGGCGGTGTGCGCTTTGTGCGAACCGGGTCTTGACATCCTCACAGGCCGCTCTTAATGTTGCTGCCATCACAAATTGAAACGTTTTAATTCGCCGGGTTGATCCTCTCTCGACGGTCTGCGTTTCCCATCACGTCGTCTGTCAGGAGCAGCCATGTCCGACCCCCAGCGCGTCTGCTTCGTGCTGCAACTCCGCCCGGAGCGCGTCGAGGACTACCTCGAGGCCCACACGGAGGTGTGGCCGGAGATGCTCGACGCCCTGCGCGAGACCGGGTGGCGCAACTACTCGTTGTTCCTCCGCAAGGACGACGGCATGGTCGTGGGTTACCTCGAGACCGACGACTTCGCGACGACCACCGCCGCCATGGAGGCGACGGACGTCAGTGCCCGGTGGCAGGCGCACATGTCCGAGTACTTCCTCCCGGCCGCCGGCGGAGGCGCCGGCGGCGCCAATCCCGACACCATCCGCACGGAACTCCTCGAGTACTTCCACCTCGACTGACCGACATCGAACACACGACGCGTACTGACGGGCACACCGACATCAGCGAACCCGGCTTGCCCCCTCCGATCCCGACCCTCTCTACTGATCTCCGACGCTAGGAATCCCATGAAAGTAGGAGCGCGCTCCACCACCGGCTGGCGGGCGATCATCTCGGTTGCCATGTCGAACTACATCGAAGCCGGCTCGATCATCGCGATCGCCACCAGCCTGACCTTCTGGCAGGACGAGTTCGGCATCAGCAACTTCGCCGTCGGCCTGCTGGCGGCACTGAGCGCCAACGCGTTCGGCACGGCGGTCGGCGCCGCCATCGGCGGACCGCTGTGCGACCGCTACGGCCGCAAGGCGATCTACACCTACGACCTGCTGGTCTATATGGCCGGCGTGTTGCTCGCCGCCTTCGCGCTCAACTTCACCATACTGCTGGCGGCGTTCATCATCACGGGCCTCGCGGTCGGCGCGGGCGTACCCGCGTCCTGGACCTACATCGCCGAAGAGGCGCCATCGGTCGAACGCGCCAAACACGTCGGAACCGCCCAGCTGGCCTGGTCGGTCGGACCCCTGATCGGCTTCGCACTGGCGGCCGCGCTCGCCCCGATGGGCCTGCTCGGTTCGCGGATCATCTTCCTGCACCTCTTCGTCGTCGCCGCGGTCGTCTGGTGGATTCGCCAAGGGCTCGCGGAGTCCAAGATCTGGTCCGACGAGGCAGTCAACGAGACCCGTGAGCTCACCGCTTCCGTCGGCGCCCGCGGAATCAAGGGCCTGTTCTCCTAGAAGGTCAACATCACCGCACTGCTCCTGCTCGGTGGCATCTACCTCTTCTGGAACACCGTGGCCGGACAGGCCGGCATCTTCATGCCGCGTGTCTACGAGACCGCGGGCGTCGAAAGCGCGGTCCAGCAGAACCTGCTGCAGGTGCTGGTCTGGGGATGCACCGTCCTCGCGACCTACTTCGGCTTCATGCGGTATGCCGATCGGGTCTCCCAGCGCGCCCTGTACGTCTTCGGCGCCGCATTGGGCATCGTCGCCTGGATCGTGCTGGTCGCCTTCACCGACAGCGGTGTCGCCACGATGCTCGTCTTCGCGGTCCTGTGGGGTATCTCCTCGGGCATCGGCGCGCAGGCGTTCTACAGCCTCTGGGCCAGCGAGATGTTCGCGACGCCCTATCGGGCCAGCGCCCAGGGCGTCATGTTCTTCGCCGTCCGCACCGCAACCGGTCTCCTGAGCTACTTCTTCCCCACCATGCTCGCGGCCACCGGACTCACCACGGTCGGCATCCTGCTGGTCGCACTGCTCACCATCGCGCTGATCATCGGCGCCATCGCGGCTCCGGACACCCAGGGCAAGACGCTGCAGCAGATCGAGGTCGAGCGCTACGGCGCCCCGCTGTCACCCGAGCTCATCGAGTCACCGGAATCCGCTGCGCACCCGACCCGGGGCACCAACCCGGCCGCGGAGTCGGGACACAGGGCCCCGGCCTGACACCACGGCCTGATCGCGCCGTGCGCGATTGAAACGTTCCACCAGCTCGCATGTTCCACCCAGACCTCCCCGCCGCCGGCTGACCCCGACGCCGGCGGCGGGGAATCCCAACCGAAAGAAATCTCATGGCCACCTTTGACGAGACGATCCTCGACAACCTCGAGATCGAGCTCCCCTCCTGGGCGTTCGGCAACTCCGGCACCCGGTTCAAGGTGTTCGGCACCCCGGGCACCCCCCGCACCATCCACGAGAAGATCGCCGACGCCGCGAAGGTCAACGAGCTGACCGGGCTGGCACCCACCGTCGCCCTGCACATCCCGTGGGACACCGTCGACGACTACACCGCCCTGGCCGCTTACGCGAAGGATCTCGGCGTCAGCCTGGGCACCGTCAACTCCAACACCTTCCAGGACGACGCCTACAAGTTCGGCAGCCTGACCCACACCGACAAGACGGTGCGGCAGATGGCCATCGACCACCACCTCGCCTGCATCGAGGTGATGAACGCGACCGGTTCGCGCGATCTGAAGATCTGGCTGGCCGACGGCACCAACTACCCCGGACAGGGCGACATCCGCGGACGCCAGGACCGGCTCGCCGAGTCGCTCGCGACCATCTACCAGCACATCGGCGACGACCAGCGACTCGTATTGGAGTACAAGTTCTTCGAGCCCGCCACCTACGTCACCGACGTCCCCGACTGGGGCACCTCCTACGCCCACGTGACCGCGCTCGGCGAGCGGGCGATGGTCTGCCTCGACACCGGCCATCACGCGCCGGGCACCAACATCGAGTTCATCGTCGCGCAGCTGCTGCGCCTCGGAAAGCTGGGTTCCTTCGACTTCAACTCGCGCTTCTACGCCGACGACGACCTCATCGTCGGTGCCGCGGATCCGTTCCAGCTCTTCCGGATCCTGTTCGAGGTGATCCGCGGCGGCGGGCTCGACGCCGGGTCGCCGGTCGCTCTCATGCTCGATCAATGCCACAACGTCGAGGAGAAGATCCCCGGCCAGCTCCGTTCGGTGCTGAACGTCGAGGAGATGACGGCCCGCGCGCTGCTCGTCGACACCGATGCGCTGACCGAGGCACAGGCCGCCGGAGACGTGTTGGGCGCGAACGCGATCGTGATGGACGCGTTCTACACCGACGTCCGTCCGATGCTCGCCGAGCGTCGTGTCCGTCGCGGCCTGCCCGCGGACCCGATGGCCGCATATGCCGACTCCGGATACCACGAGCGCATCGTCGCCGAGCGTGTCGGCGGTACCCAATCGTCCTGGGGCGCCTGAGCCCTCCCCCCGCCCCAGTTCCCCTGAACTCCCGAGGAGATCACCCGCAATGACCAATCCCGCAGTCGCCGCCCTCATCGCGCGGTCCAACCGACTCGGATCGGATCCGAAGAACACCAACTACGCCGGCGGCAACACCTCCGCCAAGGGCACCGACACCGACCCGGTCACCGGCGAGGACGTCGAACTGCTCTGGGTGAAGGGCTCCGGCGGCGATCTCGGCACCCTCACCGAGAAGGGCCTGGCCGTGCTCCGGCTCGATCGCATGCGTGCGCTCGTCGACGTCTATCCCGGCCTCGAGCGTGAGGACGAGATGGTGGCCGCGTTCGACTACTGCCTGCACGGAAAGGGCGGTGCGGCACCGTCGATCGACACCGCGATGCACGGTCTCGTCGACGCCGCGCACGTCGACCACCTGCACCCGGACTCCGGCATCGCCATCGCCACCGCGGCCGACGGCGAGGCGTTGACGCACAAGATCTTCGGCGACCGCGTCGTGTGGGTGCCGTGGCGTCGTCCGGGTTTCCAGCTCGGGCTGGACATCTCGGCGATCAAGAAGGACAACCCGCAGGCCATCGGTTGCATCCTCGGCGGCCACGGGATCACCGCCTGGGGCGACACCTCCGATGAGGCGCAGGCACATTCGCTGGAGATCATCCACACCGCCGAGGAGTACGTCGCCGCCAACGGCTCGCCGCAGCCCTTCGGCGCCCCGCTCGACGGGTTCGGCGCACTGCCCGCCGAGGAACGCCGGGCCAAGGCCGCGGCGCTCGCCCCGTTCATCCGCGGTCTCGCCTCGATGGACAAGCCGCAGGTCGGTCACTTCACCGACGTCGACCCGGTCCTCGAATTCCTGGCTGCAGAAGAGCATCCGCGCCTGGCCGCACTCGGCACGAGTTGCCCGGACCACTTCCTGCGCACCAAGGTCAAGCCGCTCGTCCTCGACCTCCCGGCCGACGCGAGCGTCGAGGAGTGCAAGGAGCGCCTGACGGCACTGCACGAGGCCTACCGCGAGGACTACCGCGCGTACTACGACCGGCACGCCACCGCGGACAGCCCCGCGATGCGCGGCGCCGACCCGGCGATCGTGCTGGTCCCGGGCGTCGGCATGTTCAGCTTCGGCAAGGACAAGCAGACAGCACGTGTCGCCGGCGAGTTCTACCTGAACGCCATCAATGTGATGCGCGGCGCCGAGGCGATCTCGACCTACGCACCGATCGACGAGTCGGAGAAGTTCCGGATCGAGTACTGGTTGCTGGAGGAGGCGAAGCTCGCCCGCACGCCGAAGCCCAAGCCGCTCGCCACCCGCATCGCCCTGGTCACCGGGGCGGCCTCCGGCATCGGCAAGGCCATCGCGACGCGTCTGGCCGCCGAAGGTGCGTGCGTGGTGATCGCCGACCTCGACGCCGAGAAGGCACGGGCGGCCGCCGAGGAGATCGGTTCCACCGATGTCGCCATCGGGGTGGCCGCCGACGTCACCGACGAAGCGGCCGTCCAGTCCGCGATCGACGCGACGGTGCTCGCCTTCGGCGGCATCGACCTCGTCGTGAACAACGCCGGCCTCTCGCTGTCGAAGTCGTTGCTGGACACCACCGCCGCCGACTGGGACCTCCAGCACAACGTGATGGCCCGTGGTTCGTTCCTGGTGAGCAAGGCCGCCGCACGCGCTCTCATCGATCAGAAGCTCGGCGGCGACATCCTGTACATCTCGTCGAAGAACTCGGTCTTCGCCGGGCCGAACAACATCGCCTACTCGGCGACGAAGGCCGACCAGGCCCATCAGGTCCGTCTCCTGGCCGCCGAGCTCGGCGAGCACGGGGTCAAGGTCAACGGCATCAATCCCGATGGCGTGGTGCGTGGTTCGGGGATCTTCGCCGGCGGCTGGGGCGCCAAGCGCGCCGCCGTCTACGGCGTCGAGGAGAAGGATCTCGGCAAGTTCTACGCGCAGCGCACCCTGCTCAAGCGCGAGGTGCTGCCGGAGAACATCGCCAACGCCGCCTTCGCACTCTGCACGTCCGACTTCTCGCTCACCACCGGCCTGCACGTGCCGGTGGACGCGGGCGTCGCCGCCGCGTTCCTGCGATGAGCCGATCCACCCGGTCCGCCCAGGTCGCCGCGATCGACCTGGGCGCGACCAGCGGCCGGGTCATGCTGGCCGACGTCTCGCGCGGACGACTCGAGCTCGAACAGGTCGCCAGGTTCACCAACGACCCGGTCCACATCTGGAACGGGCGCAGGTCCGCGCTGCACTGGGATGTCCCGGCACTGTTCCGCGCCGCGTCGGCCGGCCTCGCCGAGGCGGGCAGGCAGTCCGACGATCTGGTCGGGATCGGGGTGGACTCCTGGGCGGTGGACTACGCGCTCCTGCGGGAGGGCCGCATGCTCGGGTTGCCGCACCACTACCGGGACACCCGGAGCGCCGTCGGGGTCGACGCCGTGCACGCCGAACTCGGTCCCGCGGACCTGTACGTGCGCAACGGTTTACAGTTCCTGCCGTTCACCACCGTGTACCAGTTGGCCGCCGAGAAGGCCGACGGGTTGCTCGATCAGGCCGACACCGCCCTGCTGATCCCCGATCTCATCACGTACTGGCTCACGGGCCGACGCGGCACCGAACGCACCAACGCCTCGACCACCGGATTGCTCGGCATCAACGGGCGGTGGGACACCGCGATGATGGAGCGTCTCGGATTGCCCGTCGGCTTGTTCCCCGACCTCGTGGAGACCGGCACCGACCAGGGCCCGTTGCTCGGCGACGTCGCCGAGCGCCTCGGACTGTCGACGTCGACCCGCGTCACCGCGGTCGCGTCCCACGACACCGCGTCGGCGGTCGCCGCCATCCCGATGGACCCGTCGCGGTCGGCGTACATCTCGTGCGGGACATGGGGTCTGGTCGGCGTCGAACTCGAGCAGCCGGTCGTCTCCCGCGACGGGTGGAAGGCCAACTTCACCAACGAGGTCGGGGCCGACGGCCGTATCCGCTGCCTACACAACGTGATGGGCCTGTGGCTGCTCAGCGAGACGGTCCGCCAGTACCAGCGCGAAGGGTATCGCGCCGAACTCGGTGAACTGCTCGCGCAGGCCGCCGAGGCGCCGGCGACGGTCGAGATCTTCGACACCGACGACGCCCGGTTCCTCCCACCGGGAGACATGCCCGGACGCATTCGCGACTGGTACGACGAGCGCGGCATGCGTCCGCCGATGACGCGCGCCGAGATGGTGCGCGCGATCGTCGAGAGCCTCGCGGCGGCCTTCGCCGACGGGGTGGCGCGAGCGGCTGACCTGTCCGGCACGACGGTGGAGACCGTCCATCTCGTCGGCGGCGGCTCGCAGAACCGGCTGCTGTGCCAACTCACCGCCGACCGGCTGGGTCTGCCGGTGCAGGCCGGTCCGGTGGAGGCGACCGCGCTGGGCAACGTGCTGATCACCGCCCGCGCCCACGGTCTGATCGATGGCGACCTCGAGGCGATGAGGTCTATCGTCGCCGACAGGTTCCCGCCGCAACACTACGCACCCCGACACTCCCGCGGCACGCGCTCCCGCACCGCGGTGGGGACAGGAAAGGCATGACCATGCAAGGCAGTTCTCCCATGAAGCGTCGAGTTCCCAAGCCGCGCGACCTCGCGCCGCTGATGCAGTTCAAGAAGCCCCAGTTCGACGCGAAGAAGCGCCGTCTCGACGCCGCACTGACCATCGAGGACCTGCGGGCGATCGCCAAGCGCCGCACCCCGAAGGCGGCCTTCGACTACACCGACGGTTCGGCCGAGGCCGAGCTGTCGATCGAACGGGCCCGACAGGCGTTCGCCGACATCGAGTTCCACCCGGCCATCCTGCGTGACGTGTCCAAGGTCGACACCTCGTGCACGATCCTCGGCGGGCGTTCGGAACTGCCGTTCGGCATCGCGCCCACCGGGTTCACCCGGATGATGCAGACCGAGGGCGAATACGCTGGTGCACGCGCCGCCGGCCGGGCCGGCATCCCCTTCTCACTGTCGACGATGGGCACCGCGTCGATCGAGGACGTCCGGGATGCGAATCCGCATGGCCGCAACTGGTTCCAGCTGTACATGTGGAAGGACCGGGAGCGCTCGATGGCCCTGGTCGACCGCGCGGCGAAGGCCGGGTACGACACCCTGCTGGTGACCGTCGACGTGCCGGTCGCCGGGGCTCGTCTGCGCGACAAGCGCAACGGCATGTCGATCCCGCCGGCGCTGACCGCCAAGACCGTGCTCAACGCCATCCCCCGCCCGCAGTGGTGGATCGACTTCCTCACCACCGAGCCCCTGGCGTTCGCCTCGCTCGATCGGTGGTCCGGAACGGTGGCCGAACTGCTGGACACGATGTTCGACCCCACCGTCACCTTCGACGATCTGGCGTGGATCAAATCGCAGTGGCCGGGCAAGCTGGTGGTCAAGGGCATTCAGACCGTCGACGATGCCAAGGCCGTCACTGCGCTCGGCGCCGACGGCATCGTGTTGTCGAATCACGGTGGGCGCCAACTCGACCGCGCACCGATCCCGTTCCACCTCCTGCCCGAGGTGGCCCGCGAGGTCGGCGCGGACACCGATGTCATGATCGACACCGGCATCATGAGCGGCGCCGACATCGTGGCGTCGGTCGCCCTCGGCGCGCGGTTCACGCTCGTCGTCCGGGCCTACCTGTACGGCCTGATGGCGGGCGGGGAGGCCGGCGTGGACCGGATGATCGAGATCCTCGGCGAGCAGATCGCCCGCACGATGCGCCTGCTCGGCGTCGCCTCGCTGGACGAGCTGACACCCGCGCACGTGACCCAGCTCGAGCGGCTGGTGCCTCGGGCGCGTTCCTGAGGCTTGGCTGCCGAGGTCGCGTGGGCATCCGGCCGGCCGCCTACGCGACCTCCGCGTCCTCGCGACGGTGGGCGAAGTGATCGACGAGGCCCACCACCAGCGCGATCAGCACCAGGACCGCGGCGGTCGCCAGTCCGATCTGGAACGCCCGCGCCCAGTCCCCTCCGGTGTTCGCGACCTGGGCGAAGAACACCGCACCGACGAGCGCGATCCCCGCGGCGGCCCCGATGCGCTGACCGGTCTGCAGGACGCCGCCGGCGATGCCCGCCTTGGTGACCGGGACCTGGTCGAGGCTGAGCGTGAGGTTGGGCGAGATCACGAGACCGGAACCGATACCCGCCACCAGCAGCGGCAGCGCGGCGGCGTACCCGACTCCGGGACCGGACACGAACGCGACGGCGACGATCGTCGCGATCATCCCCACGACCGCCAGGCCCAGACCCAGCAACACCAGCGAGCGCCCGACCCGATTGACGATGTTGCCGCCGACACTGGCCGACACCGCCGAGCCGAGCGCGAACGGGGTCACCGCCAGACCGGCCTGCAGTGCCGAATAGCCCAGGCCCTGCTGGACGAACAGCGTGTAGATGAAGAACACCGTGGTGAACCCGGCGAAGTACACCATCGCGATGATGCATCCGAGCGTGTACGACCGCATGGAGAACAACGACAGGTCGACGAGTTGCTGGCGGCCGATGCGGCCCTGCCGGCGTTCCCACAGCACGAACGCGCCGATCAGCACGGCCGCGACGACGAGCAGCAGCCATTTCCGCCCCCCGGGCCATTCCTGTTCCTGGACCATCGGCAGCATCAGCGCGAACACCCCGGTACCCAGCAGCACGACGCCGACGGGATCGAAGCTCCCCCGCAGCGGTTGTTTGAGTTCCTCGGGCCGAGCCGGGATCAACCGGATCGCGGCGACGAAGGCCGCGATGCCGATCGGCACGTTCACGAAAAAGATCCAGCGCCACCCGTCGGCGGACCCGCCCAGCTGGATGAGGACCCCACCGAGCAGCGGCCCGACCGCGGTCGAGATACCGATGGTCGCGGCGAACATGCCGAAGGCCCGGCCACGCTCGGCCCCGCGGAACAGCAGCTGGATGAGCCCGGAGACCTGCGGCGCGAGAATGCCGCCCGCGACGCCCTGGATCAGGCGGAAGACGACGAGTTGCGTCGGACCCTGGGCGAACCCACATGCCGCCGACGCCAGCACGAACAGGGACAGCCCGATGAGGAAGGTCACCTTGCGGCCGCGTGCGTCCCCGACCCGGCCGGCCGGGACCAGGACGAGTCCGAAGGCGAGGGCGTAGCCGGACACGACCCACGACAGGTCGGCCGAGTCCGCGCCGAGTCCGGATTCGATGGACGGGAGCGCGACGTTGACGATCGAGACGTCGAGAAGGGTCATGAAACCGACCACCAGGCACACCGCGAGCGCCTTCCAGCGTCGCGGATCGGGTTCGTAGTCCGCGGAGAACGGGCTGGCCGGAGTCGACATGAAGCGCCTTTCCTACAGGGGGTACCGCGGGTGTTCGTAGTCAATCAGCTCGCGAGATGGGCGACCCTCCCGAGTCCGCGAAACGCGGGTACCGGCATCGCATCTGGTGAGATGGACACATGGGTGTGAGCATGCGGGACGTCGCGGCGGCGGCCTCGGTGTCGGTGGGCACGGTCTCGAACGTGCTCAACTCGCCCGGAAAGGTCTCGCCCGCGACCGTCGCGCGGGTCCAGGCGGCGATCGACCAGCTGGGTTTCGTGCGCAACGACGCCGCGCGCCAACTCCGTGCGGGCCGATCGCGTTGCGTCGGCATGGTGGTGCTCGACGTGGGCAACCCCTTCTTCACCGACATCGCCCGCGCCGCCGAACAACGGGCAGGCGACCACGACCTCACGGTGCTGCTCGGGACCTCCGACGACGACGAATCGCGCGAACAGGCCTATCTCGACACCTTCGACGAGCAGCGGGTGTTCGGTCTGCTCGTCTCGCCGATCGGCGACGATCTGCGGCGGTTCGACTCGCTGCGCCGTCGCGGCACCCCGGTGATCCTCGTCGACCGGGACGCCGGCGGCTCGCCCTTCGATTCCGTCGCGGTCGACGACATCGCGGGCGGGCGGCTGGCGGTGTCGCATCTGTGCGAGACCGGTCGTCGCCGGATCGTCTTCGTGGGCGGACCGCCCGGCCTGCGGCAGGTCGCGGACCGCCGGCGGGGCGCGCAGGAGGCGGTCGACGCCGTCGACGGCGCCACGCTCGACGTCGTGCAGACGGCGAACCTGAGTGTGCTCGCCGGACGTGAGGCGGGAAAGGCCCTGCTGACCAGGGCCCCCCGCGACCGACCGGATGCGGTGTTCTGCGCCAACGATCTCCTCGCGATCGGGGTCCTGCAGGCGTTGACGATGCTCGGCGGCGACGTCCGCGTTCCCGACGACATCGCGCTCATCGGTTACGACGACATCGATTTCGCCCGCTCGGCCGTCGTCCCGTTGTCGTCGATCCGTCAGCCGACCTCCCGCATCGGAGTCACCGCCGTCGACCTGCTGATGAGCGCGGCCGACGATCCCGCCGAACGCCACGTCCCGTCGAACCTGGTGTTCCAGCCCGAGCTGGTCGCCCGCGCGTCGACACTGGGCTGATGGTGTGACGCACGCCATCGACGGGTAGACGGTGTGAGGACTCTCCTAAATCTTGTGTAGTCCTGCAAGTTTGCAGGCTTCTGCAAGTTCCGTACCGTGGGTGAAGTGAACTCCCCCAGACTCCGCGAGGCGAAGAAGGCAGCGACCCGCTCGGCGCTCGCCCGCGCCGTGCTGCGGTTGTCCACCCGCGACGGCATCGATCACGTGACGATCGACGCCGTCGCGGCCGAGGCGAACGTCTCGGTCCGCACGTTCCACAACTACTTCAGCGGCAAAG
The DNA here is from genome assembly GCF_002009645.1 of Gordonia sp. IITR100. Lineage (NCBI taxonomy): Bacteria > Bacillati > Actinomycetota > Actinomycetes > Mycobacteriales > Gordoniaceae > Gordonia > Gordonia sp. IITR100. The sequence goes on from NZ_MVKV01000002.1 coordinate 349,883, forward strand.
AGGATGCGCTGCTGCACTTCGTGTCGTCGCTGTTCGACACGATCGTGGAACGGATCGAGGCCCGGCCGACGGACGAGAGCTTCTTCTGCTCGGTCCGGACCGCTCTCATCGAGGCCGCCACCTCGCCCAACGTCGGTGAACCCGCGGAGATCGTCGCGCTCCTTCGCCTTCTCGACACGGATCCGGGGCTGACGGCCAGGTCCCGCGACATGGAGCTGGGCGACACCGTCGAAACGCGTCTCGCCGAACTGTGCGCGCAGCGCGGACAGCCGGCACACACCCTGTATCCGCGCCTCGTCCTGCACAACGCGATCACCACCATCCGCGTCGCCCTCGAATTCTGGGTGACCCATCACGACGACACCCCGGGCACCGCTGCCGACCTGGCCACCGTGCTGGAGTCCGCCTTCGACCAGCTGGCCTCCGGACTGGCACATCCCATCCGACCCCTGAACGCCGACGGACCCGAGAACGGTCTCGCCGAACCATCCCCCGAGGAGCACTGACGTGGCAACACACCTGTACCGACTAGGGCGATGGGCGTACGAGAACCGCCTCAAGACCATCGCGATCTGGGTTCTGGTCCTGATCGGGCTGGGCATCGGCGCGAGCCTGCTGGCCAAACCGACCTCGGAGTCGTTCTCGGTCCCGGGCATCCCGTCGGAGCGCGCCCAGGACCTGATGATCGAACGCTTCCCCGGGGAAGCGACGTTCGGTTCCGACATCGGTGTCACGTATGTCGTCCGCGCACCGGAGGGTTCGACGCTGACCGAGCCCCGGTTCCAGAGCGCCATCGACTCGATGGTGGCCGGCCTCAAGACCGTCGAGAACGTGAAAAGCCCCGATTCGATCGCCAACCCGTTCGTCTCGTACGGCACCGAGCAATCCCCCGGTCAGCTTCGTGAGCTCTCGGCGACCTTCCAGCGGGAGACCTTCGGCAAGAGTGCGGACGAGGCCGCCGCCGACGCGCAGGCCACTTCGCCGATCAACGCGACGGGCACCGTTGCGCAACTCGGCGCCTCCTTCGACGTCGAGGCATCCTCGGACGTCACCGAGACCATGCGCGAACAGATGGACGCCATCGCCGACGACGCCCGGGCTGCCGGCCTCACCGTCGAGATGAAGGGTTCGGCCACACAGCAATTCGAGCTCGGGATCACCTCTGAGCTGATCGGCATCGGGGTCGGTGCGCTGATCCTCATCCTGACCTTCGCCTCCCTGGTCGCGTGGGGCATGCCGATCATCACCGCGATCGTCGGCGTCGCGATCGGCATGCTCGGCGTGCAGATGGGCACCCACTTCTTCGACCTCAGCAACGAGACACCGATTCTCGCGACGATGATCGGCCTCGCGGTCGGCATCGACTACGCGCTGTTCATCGTGTCCCGCTACCGCCACGAGATCCATCGGTCGGCGAACCGCGCCGACGCGGCGGGCCGGGCGGTCGGCACCGCGGGTTCGGCGGTCGTCTTCGCCGGCAGCACCGTCGTCATCGCTCTGGCCGCACTGGCCATCGTGAACATCCCGTTCCTCACCGCGATGGGTATCGCCGCCGCGGGCACCGTGGTGGCTGCCGTGCTGGTCGCGCTCACCCTCCTGCCGGCCATCCTCGGCCTGTTCGGCGGCAAGGCGTTCGCCGGACGCGTGCCGCGCCTCAACGCTCCCGATGTCGGACCGCACGATGCGGAGCGGTTGCACAACGGCCAGCGCTGGGTCCAGCGCATCGTGGCCCGGCCGCGCACCGTGACGGTCGCGATCGTCGGCATCCTCGTCGTCCTCGCGATCCCGATGGCCGGGCTCAAGCTCGCGCTACCCAACGACGGGACCGCCGAGCCGTCGGAGACGCAGCGCCGGGCCTACGACATGGTCGCCGAGGGTTACGGCCCCGGCGTGAACGGACCGCTGGTCGTCGTCGCGGACGGTCGCGAGATCCAGGACACCGGGGAGCGCCTGCGCGCCTTCGACTCACTCGTCGACGACCTGGGTCGCGTCGACAACGTCGAGGTGGCGCAGATCGGTGCCGGCGGGCTCAACGAGGCCCAGGACACCGCGAAGATCACCATCATCCCGTCGACCGCGCCGGCCGACGAGGCGACGCCCGCACTCGTGGAATCGCTCCGCGAGATGGAGTCCCGGGTGCAGGGCACGACGGGCATCTCCTACGGGGTGACCGGACAGACCGCGATCGAACTCGACATCTCCGACCGCCTGTCCAGTTCGCTGATCCCCTACCTCCTGGTCGTGGTGGGTCTCGCCTTCATCCTGCTGATCATCGTGTTCCGCTCGATCCTCGTGCCGCTGACCGCCGCGCTCGGCTTCCTGCTCAGCGTCGCCGCGACCTTCGGTGTGACCGTCGCCCTCTTCACCGACGGCGCCCTGGGGATCGTCGACAACCCGCAACCGCTGGTGTCGTTCCTGCCGATCATGTTGGTGGGCATCGTGTTCGGACTCGCCATGGACTATCAGGTGTTCCTGGTGACCCGGATGCGGGAAGCGTACGTGCACGGCGCCGACGCGAAGACCGCGGTGGTGGAGGGATATCGCCACAGCGCCCGCGTCGTGGCGGCGGCCGCGGCCATCATGATCTCGGTCTTCGCCGCATTCATGCTGCAGGACATGGCCTTCATCATGGTGATGGGCTTCGCCCTGGCCGCCGCGGTGTTCCTGGACGCCTTCGTCGTCCGGATGACCCTGATGCCGGCGGTGCTCACCGTCCTCGGCGACAAGGCGTGGTGGATCCCGCGCTGGCTCGACCGCATCCTGCCCGACGTGGACATCGAGGGCGAGAAGCTCGGCATCGGCGACGACGCGGCGCGACCGGCGGACCCGGCGGGGGCCGACACGGACTCCGAGGTCCGCGCCGGCCGCTGAGAGAGCTCAGTCGACCCGGAACTCCCCGAGTTCGGACCAGGTGTCGCCCTCGATCGTCGTGTTGATGACGTCGGGTGTGCGCTGGAGGTACTTGGGGAGTTCCTGCTGGGCCTGCTTGAAGTGCGGGGCGGTGACATGTGCCTCCGCGGCATCGTCGTCGAACGCCTCGACCAGGACGTAGGTGTTGGGGTCCTCGAGCGATCGCGACCAGTCGAACCACTTGTTACCCGGTTCGGCGCGGGTCGCCTCCGTGAACTCGCGCGACAACTCGGGCCACTCGTCGGCGAATTCGGGCTTGATGGGGAACTTCACGACGATGAGGATCATGATTCAACCCTAGTCGTTCGCGGCCGGGCCGAGCGTCGCAGAATGCGACTGGGACGGCTGTTCCAGAACCGGTCACAAAGTGTCGCCCCCGGAACGCCGGGATTCGCGAGACCCCGGTCGCGGCAGCGCCTACAGTGTGAAACAGACAACAATTGTCCTCACTTCAGGCTGCAACGGAGGCACCATGCCGGACATCACCAAGTTCTACATCGACGGTCAGTGGGTCGAGCCCGCCGAGCTCAACCTCATCGACGTCATCAACCCGGCCACCGAGAAGTCGGCCGGACAGGTCGCCATCGGCAGCGCGGCCGACGTCGACGCAGCGGTCGACGCCGCCCGTCGCGCATTCGTCACCTGGGGACAGACGACCGTCGAGGAACGTCTCGAAGTCCTCAACCGGATCATCGCCGAGTACCAGAACCGCATGGGCGACCTCGCCGCCGCGGTCACCGAGGAGATGGGTTCGCCGGTCGGCCTCACGAACGCCGCCCAGGTGCCGATCGGTCTCGGCCACCTGATGACCGCCGCCGCGCAACTCCCCGACTTCAAGTTCGTCGAGGACCGCGGCAGCTCGCGCATCGCCAAGGAGCCGATCGGCGTGTGCGGCTTCATCACTCCGTGGAACTGGCCGCTCAACCAGGTCATGTGCAAGGTCGCCCCGGCACTCGCCACCGGTTGCACCATGGTCCTCAAGCCCTCCGAGGTCGCGCCGTTCAGCGCGGCGATCGTCGCCGAGATCTTCGACGCCGCCGGCGTATCCGCAGGCGTGTTCAACCTCGTCAACGGTGACGGCCCCGGCGTCGGCGCCGCGCTGTCGAGCCACGAGGGCATCGACATGATCTCGTTCACCGGGTCCACCCGCGCCGGCATCGAGGTCGCCAAGAGTGCCGCGCCGACCGTCAAGCGCGTCGCCCAGGAACTCGGCGGCAAGAGCCCGAACATCATCCTCGACGACGACGACTTCGCGAAGAACGTCGCCGGCGGCATCGCGACGATGATGATGAACTCGGGCCAGTCCTGCAACGCCCCGAGCCGCATGCTGGTCCCCGCCGGCCGCGTCGACGAGGTCGCCGAGATCGCCAAGGGGGTCGCCGCCGAGCTCACCGTCGGCGATCCCACCACCGACGTGAAGCTCGGCCCGGTCGTGTCCGAGGCGCAGTTCGACAAGATCCAGGGTCTCATCGAGCGTGCCGTCGCCGACGGCGCGACCGCGGTCGTGGGAGGTCCCGGGCGCCCCGAGGGTCTCGAGACCGGCTACTACGTGAAACCGACCGTGTTCACCAACGTCACCAACGACATGGAGATCGCCCGCACCGAGGTGTTCGGCCCGGTCCTCGTCGTCATCGGTTACGACTCGATCGACGAAGCGATCAAGGTCGCCAACGACACCGAGTACGGCCTCGCCGGCTACGTCTCCGGCAAGGACGTCGACGAGGTCCGCCGCATCGGATCGCAGATCCGTGCGGGTTCGATCTCGCTCAACGGCGCCCAGCTCGACCCGAGCGCACCGTTCGGCGGATACAAGAAGAGCGGCAACGGCCGCGAGTGGAGTGACTACGCCTTCGACGAGTTCCTCGAAGTGAAGTCGCTGCTCGGTTTCGGGGCCTGACAACAGCCCGTTCCCTTTCCCGTCGACGCCGGGCGCATCCTCAACGGATGTGCCCGGCGGCGTCGTTCGTCGAGAGCCGCGGAGTCGCGCCCACTGCGGTACCCCAGGATTTCGCAAGGCCCGGACAGGACTGCGCGAACGTCCTACGCTTGCCGAACGACTTCGATCCGGCGGCCCGGCGCCTACCGATCGAATCCACATTCTTCGGGGGAAGAGCGTCCGCGCGGCGCACATGGGGGAACGGTGCTTCGAGTGATTCTTCGTGCGGTCTGTGCCGCATGTCTGGTGATGCTGTGTCTGGCCGCCGCGCCCGCAATGGCGGCACCCGCTGCGTCGCGAGTGGTCTCGATCGTGCAGGAGTCCCCGACCCGCGCCGCGGTCTGGGTCTACTCGGCGGCGATGGCCAAGAACATCAAGCTCTTCGTCCTCACGCCACGAACGAAGACCGGACCCCGGCCGACGCTCTACCTCCTGGACGGGGCGGGTTCGCGCGGCAACGACAGTGGGTGGCGCGGAGCCGGCAATGCCGACGAGTTCTTCGCCGACAAGGACGTGAACGTCGTACTCCCGACGGGTGCGTACGGCAGCCAGTACGCCGACTGGCAGCGTCGCGATCCGCGCGTCGGACAACCGATGTGGGAGACGTTCCTGACCAGGGAACTCCCGCCCCTCATCGACGCCCGCTTCGAGTCGAACGGTTCGCGCGGGATCGCGGGCGTCTCGATGGGCGGGCAGGCGGCGTTCACGCTCGCGTCACGGGCCCCGGCGCTGTACCGCGCGGTGGCCTCGATCAGCGGATGTCCTCCGGTGTCCTCCCCGCAGGGAGAGTCGTATGTGCGGGCCACCCTCGCCCGGGGTGGGGCGAACGCCGACAACCTCTGGGGGCCGGTCGGTTCGGCCGGATGGCGGGACCACGACCCGGCGCGGCATCTGGACCGTCTCCGCGGCAAGGCCCTGTACCTGTACTCCGGTGCGGGCCGGCTCGGTCCCGCCGACCTCAAGCGGAACGTGACGCCCGAGGAAGGCCTCTACCAGGTGGTACTCGCCGCATCGTCGGCGTTCGAGATCGCGACCAGCGACTGTTCGCGCCGGTTCGCCGGGTTGTTGCGCGGTGCGGGTCTGCCGTTCACCGACGCGTTGCAGGAGGTCGGAACCCACCATTGGTACTACTGGGAGAAGGAACTCCCCAACATGTGGGCGGCGATCTCGCCGGCACTCTGAGGCGAATCACGGAATCCGGTCAGCCGCGTGGCTACCATCTCCGCATGCAGATCCCCGTCGCGTCCGATACCGGTCCCGTCCTCGACACCGAGGTGTTCGGCGACGGCGAACCGCTGCTGCTCATCGGCGGCATGTCCGCACACCGCGGGATGTGGACCGATGAGCTCCTCGACGCCCTCACCCCGCACTTCTCGGTGGCCGCCTACGACCATCGCGGCATCGGCACGAGCAGTCGGGCCGAGGGACCGTTCACCATCGCCGACCTCGCCGCCGACGCCCGCGGAATCCTCGACGGCCTCGGCTGGGACTCCGCCCACGTGCTGGGCACGTCGATGGGCGGCATGATCGCGCAGGAACTCGCCCTGAACTCGCCGGACCGGGTGCGCAGTCTCGTCCTCGGCTGCACCACCGCGGGCGGCCCCGGGGCCATCGGCGCACCCGGCTCGTCTGGCGCCGCCCGCCTCGTCGAGGCGATCTCGTCGCGCGACGCCGACCGCGTCGCCCGCATCGCGTTCGAGGTCAATCTGTCTCCCGAGTTCATCGCCCGCGCCGGCGCCTTCGACCATTTCGTCTCGCTGTCGAGGCAGCGCCGCGTTCCGTCGGCAGTCGTCGCGTGGCAGGCGGGCGCCTGCGCGGCACACGACACCCGCGACCGGATCGGCTCACTCGACATGCCGACGGCGGTCATCCACGGCGACGTCGACGAGATGATCGCGGTCGCCGAGGGCGAGCGGCTCGCCGACCTCATCCCGCAGGCCACCCTGGCGCGATGGTCCGACGTCGGACACATGTTCTGGTGGGAACGTCCGGACGAGACCGCCGAGATCATTCGGAAAAATGCGCTCACCCGGTAACGCGGGTCCACTCTCCGAACGACATCCCTGACATCGGCACCGTGTAGTCGGGTGGCCGCGTATGTCAGGAGCTCCATGTCGCACTCGCACAGCGAACCGCCCGTCCCCTCCACCCCCGCGGGCCAGACGCCCGAGTCGCCACGCCGACCCTCACCTCGTCGCCGACTCCTCACCGGCATCTCGGTGGTCGCGATCCTCACGCTCGGCCTGTTCGGCGCGAGCACGCTGATCAACTCGTCGAACACCGCCAGCGCTCTGCGTGGGCATCCCGAAGTGCTGCGGCCGGGCTGCACGTGGGACTCCTCCGGGAACTACGTCCAGAACTGCAAGGTCTGGTCGGAGTCGCAGAAACGGCACGTGATCGTGCAGATCCGCGCCTCGAGCGGCAGCGACAGCGGCGTCTACCTGCTCGACGGCATGCGTGCCAGCGAAACCCGCTCGGCATGGACCACCGACGTGCAGGCCGCCAAGGTCTACGACGCCAAGGCCGACACCACCCTGGTCATGCCGGTGGGCGGCGCATCGTCGTTCTACACCGACTGGGACGGCGGCGCCGGTGACAAGAACACGGTCATCAAGCAGGAGACCTTCCTGACCTCGGAGCTGCCCGGTTACCTCGAGCGTGAGTTCGGCGTGGCCCGCAACAACAACGCGATCATCGGACTGTCGATGTCCGGCGGGCCCGCGGTGACCCTCGCCGAGCGCCACCCCGAGCAGTTCAAGGTCGTGCAGGCGATGTCGGGCTACTACCAGACCGACAACCCGATCGGCGCTCTCGGCGTGTTCGCCACGCAGACCATGGTGTCCAACTACGTCAACGGCGTCGTCAACATGTGGGGCGCGCCGGGCGGCACCCGCTGGACCGACAACGACCCGTCCAAGAACCTGACGCAGCTGGCCGACAACGGCCAGGTTCTCATCATCTCCTCGGGCAACGGTTTCCTGACGCCGTCGGAGATGGCCAAGCTGTCGCCGCAGGACCAGCTCAGTGCGATGGCTCTGGAGATCCTGTCCGCGGTGTCGACCGTGCTCATGCAGTTGCAGGCCAAGCAGGCCGGCGTATCGGTGATCTCGTTGCCGAACTACGGCGGCCACACGTGGGAGAACTGGGGACGTGCGCTCGGTGACGGCAAGGAGCACGTGCTGACCACACTGCGCAACAACCCGCCGGTGACCACGAAGACGACCGTCGTCTCCGCCTCGGGCAGCCCCGATCCCGACGGCCCCGCGAAGGTGACCCTGGCGGCGAAGAAGGCGGCCGAGGAATCGCCGGCGCTCGACCTGTCGGGTCTGTCGGCCCGTGGTTCGGATGAGACCGAGTCCGCCTCTCAGTCGGCCTCCTCGTCCGCCGAGTCGTCCGCAGCGGAGTCGTCGGCCTCCGGGTCGTCCTCGGCCGACCTCGCACCGTCCGCGGTGTCGGGCTCGGAGTCGGTGGACGCTTCCGTCCCGGAATCGGCCACCAGTTCCGAGACGAGCACGCCGACCGTGCCCCAGCTCGCCCCGACGGGGCCCGTCACACCCGGTAACTCGAGCAGCACCCCGGTCCCGTCCCGCTGACCGGCTCTCCCGCTCACGGTTTCCGTTCCCGCTCACCGGAAGAGGTGTGAGCGGGAACGGACCGTGTGAGGGACCGATCCCGTCGACTCACCTGCTGCTAGCGTTCAGCCATGACCGCCGACCCCGATCTCGCCGACCTCGTCGGCGTCGACACCATCGTCGTGGTCGTGGCGTCCGGTGTGATCCTCATCTGGGCACTCGCCTTGGGCGTGTGGAAGTACCACGGCATCCGCACCTCACCGGACCGGACGGCCCATGTGTATGTCGACATCGCGCACCGGGCCGCGCTGATGTACTCGTTCGCCACCCTGGTGCTCGCCGCGCTGGTCGAGCTCAGCGCCTTCCCGACGACCGTCAACGCGATCGCCGCGGCGGTCCCGATCGTCTTCTTCGTCGCGGCGATCGCCGCGTATTGCATCCACGGCGCCCTGCGGGACACCACGAATCAGTTCGTCGACCCGACTCCCGGCACCTACCTGTTCATGCTCGCGCTCATCGTGGGCGAGATCGGCGGCGTGCTGGTCCTGCTGGCCGGGGTAGTGGTGCGACTGACGTGAGTGGTCGCGCGATGGTCACGGGCGCGCGGTGTGACCGCGCAGCCAGGTGATCACCGCGTCGAGCACCACCGCCTGCTCGGGTTCGTTGAAGATTTCGTGGAACAGGTCGTCGTAGATCACGAGCGTTTTGTCCGCCGACCCGGCGAGCCGCTCGACGAGTTCGCTGCCGCGCGGGTCGGTGAGCGCGTCCTCGCTGCCGTGCATCACCAGGATGGGTAGTTGCAGTGACGGCAGGCGCTCAGGAAACGACCGCATGGTGCCGATCATCGCCCCGCCCAGCCCGGCCGGGATCTTGCCGCGCGTCACCAGCGGGTCGGCGTCGTAGGCGGCCACGACGTCCGGATCCCGGGAGATGCTCGACGAACTCAACTCGGTGGTGGGCAATCCCGGTGCGATCCGGCCGATCAGCGGCGCGAATCGGACGGCCAGATCGGGCAGGTCGTCACCGGGCAGCACGGCCGCTCCCGACAGGATCAGTCCGTCGAGCTTGTCCTGGTGGTCGAGCGCATAGTCGAGAGCGATGCACCCGCCCATGCTGTGCCCGATCAGGAACGTCGGGACGCTGCCGTCGGCGACATGGGCGAGCACGGTGTCGAGGTCGTCGGTGAAGTCACCGAACCGGCGCAACCGGAGTCGCTTGCCACCCGAGCGGCCGTGACCGACGTGGTCCGGTATCGCGACGAGGTAACCGTCGTCGACGAGCCGACGGGCCACATGCAGATACCGTCGTCCGTGTTCGGCGAGTCCGTGCACCACGACGACCACGCCGCGCGGGCTGTCCGCGGGCCGGTGGACGTCGTAGACGATGGTGTGCCCGTGCCGGCCGCGAAAACTGTGTTCTTCCGGTGTCATTCCCTGATCTCGTTTCGGTGTTCAGTGCCAGCCGAGTCGGGCAGCGACCGACTTGCCTGCCGACTCGAGGGCGCCGAGCGGACGGAAGGCGGCCTCGCCGATACCGACGAGTGCCTCGACCCGCCCGACCACCCGTTCGAGCCGCCCGACGATGTCGGACATGCGGTCGACGGTGGCGTCGACCTGGTCGAGGGTTCCGGAGAGTCGCACCAGCGTCACGTCGAGTTTCGCGATCGTCGAGTTCAGCCCGTCCAGGGTGGGGCCGAGTCCGTCGAGGGTCTCCCCCATGTCGGCGATGATGCCCTCGAGTTGCTCGACGGTCACGTCGGCGTTGAGCGCGGCCTGCGCCAGCTTCTTGATCCGTTGACGTTCCGGCGGTCTCGATGATGTGTGCTCGCCCCTGTCGGCCATGAGGTGGATTATGGCCCATCGGGGTCCGCCCGGGTGTCGGGTCGGGTGAACCCTTCGTGGACACTCCGCTCTCGCCGCACCCCAGGGGACGGGGGTGTCGTGGGGCGGTCACGCCAATTGCGGGGCGACTTTCGACGCGACGAGCTCGAGGTGATCGAGATCCGACAGATCAAGGGTCTGCAGATACATGCGCGTGACGCCCAGCTCGCCGTAGCTCGCGATCTTCGCGGCGACCTCGTCCGGGGTTCCGGCAGCCCCGTTCTCGCGCAGCTCGTCCGGTTCCCGGCCGATTGCCTCGGCCCGGCGCCGGAACTCGGCTTCGTCTCGGCCGCAACACAATACGAGTGCGGCGGAGTAGGTGAGCGACTCCGGGTCGCGGCCGGCGTCGACGCACGCCGTCCGGACGCGCCCGATGAGATCCCCGGCGACGTCGAGTGGTTGGAACACGACATTGAACTCGTCGGCGAAACGCGCCGCCAGCGCAGGCGTCCGCTTCTTGCCACTGCCTCCGATGATGATCGGCGGGCGCGGATGCTGCACGGGTTTGGGCAGGGCCGGCGACTTCGAGAGGCGAAAGTGCGTGCCCTCGTAGTCGAACTCCTCGCCCAGCGGGGTCTGCCACAACCCGGTGATGATCTCGAGGTTCTCCTCTAGGCGGTCGAACCGCTCCTTCAACGGCGGGAACGGGATTCCGTACGCCTCGTGCTCACCCTCGTGCCAGCCCGTTCCGATTCCCAATTCGACACGGCCACCGCTCATCTGATCGACCTGGGCGACTGCGATCGAGAACGGCCCGGGTAGCCGGAAAGTGGCCGACGAGACGAGCGTCCCCAGCCGGATTCGCGAGGTCTCGCGCGCCAAGCCCGCCAACGTGATCCACGCGTCGGTCGGCCCGGGGAGGCCGTCGCCGCCCATTCCGGCGAAATGGTCGGAACGGAAGAAGGCATCGAAGCCCAGGTCCTCGGTCGCCTTGGCGACGGTGAGCAGATCGTCGTAGGTCGCACCCTGCTGGGGCTCGGTGAAGATTCGCAGTTGCACGTTTTCAACCTACGCGCGCTGGGCACACGACCGGTGGCGAGGCGGCGTGCGAAGCGGACCCCATCCGGCCCGGCGGCCATTCCGAATCGCTCCACGCACGACACCGTTCCTCGACAAAGGAGTCCAACATGAAGACAGTCACGCGCACAGCTCTGGGTTTCGTCGTCGCCGCCGCAGGTGCGACCGCAGTATCGCTCGCCGCCGCGCCGTCCGCCGGCGCCGCGCCCACCGTATGTCCGGCACTTCCCGGCCAGTCCGCCTCTGCGGCCTCGTGTAGCGCCGACTCCGGCCCGACCGGACTCTCGCTCGCCATCACCGACAACGGCGGCGAAGCCAACGTCACCGCCGACAACTTCGCCGGACCCGCGGCCATCGCCCTCGGTCCCGGAGCGACGGTCACCATGGACGGCATCCGTCCCGGCCTGGCCATCGGTATCGCCGGACCCGGCGGCGAGGTCGTCGTCGACGGCAAGAACGGCCCGACCTGCAAGGGGCCGGCGTTCGCGGGCGACTTCCAGACCTTCAAGGGCTGCCTGTCCTGACCGTCCCGCACCGGCGCCTGAGGTGCGACGTGGATAGCGACCAACCCCCTGCTCCCTGAGGAGCGCCCGGAGCTTGCGGAGGGCGCGTCACGAAGGGTCTTCGCAACCCGACTCACCAGGACCCTTCGTGACGGCCTCCGCAAGCTCCGGCCTCCTCAGGGAGCAGTGAATGGGCTCGCACCGCGCACAACGGTTCTGTCGTGGTCCACGACGGCCGCCAGGCCGCAATTACTCAGAACGCGGAGCGACAGCGACGGGATCAGGACAACAGGCCCCGGACGTATGCCGCCTGACCGATGTGCTGGGTGTCGTCGTCGATCACGCTGAGCAGTCGTACGCCCAACGTGACCGGCGGGTCCCAGTTCTCGTCGACGACGCGGTCGAGATCTGAATCCGACAGCGCGCCAATGTAGTCGACGCTGACCGCGTGCGTGGCGTCGTAGTAGCCACGCAACAGGTCCGGGTCGTCGACGACGACCCGCGCCGCCTCGTCGGCAGACTGCCCGTACCCGCTCTCCCCGGGGTCGAACGGCAGACCGAACCGTTCGACCCATCCCCCGGTCACCCACACCTCGTCGGTTCCGGCGACGTCGGCGACGTGCGAGTCCTGCACGCGCGTCAGATGCCACACGAGCCAGGCGATCGTGTTGGCACCGGGCGCGGGAGCCCGGTTCAATTCCTCGGTGGAGATGTCGTCCAGGACGGCGTGAACGTTCTCAACGACTCGACCGAGACCGTCGAGCAACACATCTGTAGATCGCATGGCACAAGTTTAGGTTCGCGGTGGGCACAACGATGGCCACTCCGACGATCCGTCAGCATCATTCCTCCGGTGTCAGAACCGAATGCCCCACGTAAGATCCGATTCAACGCCTTCGACATGAATTGCGTTGCGCACCAGTCACCGGGTCTATGGCGCCACCCCGACGACCGGTCGTGGGACTACAACACCATCGACTACTGGGTCGACCTCGCCCGCTTGCTGGAGACCGGCGGATTCGACGGTCTGTTCATCGCCGACGTCCTGGGCACCTACGACGTGTACGCCGGCAACGACGAAGCCGCCATCCGCCAGGGTGCGCAGATCCCCGTGAACGACCCGCTGTTGCTCGTCTCGGCGATGGCGCACGCCACCGAACACCTCGGCTTCGGGGTCACCACCGGTACGGGTTTCGAGCATCCCTACCCCTTCGCACGGCGTCTGTCGACGCTGGACCACCTCACCCGTGGCCGGATCGGCTGGAACGTGGTGACGGGATACCTGCCTGCGGCAGCCCGCAACATGGGCGCCGACGATCAACTCGAGCACGACGAACGCTACAACCAGGCCGATGAGTACCTCACCGTGCTGTACAAGCTCTGGGAGGGTTCGTGGGAACGCGACGCGGTCCTCCGCGATCGCGAGGCGGGCATCTTCGCCGACCCGGCCCGGGTCCATCACATCGGGCACCGCGGCACCCACTTCACCGTGCCCGGCATTCACCTCGCCGAGCCGTCGCCGCAGGGTTCACCGGTCATCTACCAGGCCGGGGCCTCGCCTCGCGGCCGGCGTTTCGCCGCGGAGAACGCGGAGGCCATCTTCGTCGCCGCGCCGACCAAGGCCATCCTGCGTGATGTGGTGAGCAAGGTGCGCGACGAGCTGATCCTGGCCGGACGCGACCCGTACGACGCGAAGATCTACACGCTGCTGACGATCATCACCGACTCGACTCCGGAGGCCGCCCGCGCGAAAGCCGCGGAGTACCAGTCCTACGCCAGCACCGAGGGTGCGCTGGTCTTCATGTCGGGCTGGATGGGCATCGACCTCGCGAGTTACGAGATCGACGAACCGATCGGCAACGTGCACAGCAACGCGATCCAGTCCGCGGTGGCCGCTTTCCAGCAGGCGAGCGACACCGGGGAGGAAAGGCGCGTGCGGGACATCGCGGCGTGGGGCGGCATCGGCGGAATGGGTCCGGTCCTGATCGGCTCCGGTGATGAGGTGGCAGAAGCCTTGCAGGACTGGGTGACCGAGACCGACGTCGATGGCTTCAATGTCGCCTACGCGGTCACCCCCGGATCGTTCGAGGACATCATCACCCACGTGGTGCCCGCCCTCGAGAAGCGCGGACTCTACGATCGGGATTACGTCCCGGGAACCCTGCGCCACAAGCTCTTCGGGCGTGGCGATCAACTGCCGGAGAACCATCGCGGGTCCACGTACCGGGTCGGCGGGAGCAACTCGACCATCGACGATTCGATCAGGCAAGCCGCTCAGCTCACCGGCGCCGGGAGCGAAGCGAGCGGGCCGCGATCGACCACCGGCGCCGGGAGCGAAGCGAGCGGGCCGCGATCGACCACCGGCGCCGGGAGCGAAGCGAGCGGGCCGCAATTGGCAGCCACCGGCGCGAACGGGGACCTCCGGTGATCGAGGTGGTGGGGCTGACGAAGGTGTTCGGTGTGGGTTCGCCCGACCCGACGACGGTGCTCGACGAGGTCGACTTCACTGTCGACGCCGGTGAGATCTTCGCCGTCGTCGGCCCGTCCGGCGCCGGCAAGAGCACGCTGGCCCGGTGTCTGAATCTGCTGGAACGTCCGACGTCGGGCAAGGTCGTGGTCAACGGGGAGGATCTCACCGCACTGGGCACGTCGGGCCTTCGCGACGCCCGGCGCCGGATCGGCACCGTGTTCCAGTCGGCGAGTCTGCTGTCCCGGCGAACCGCGGCGCAGAATGTCGCTTTGCCTCTCGAATATCTGGGTGCGACAAAGCGATCGACCACGGCTCGCGTCGGCGAACTTCTCGATCTGGTCGGCCTCGCCGACAAAGCGGACCTGTATCCGCATCAGCTGTCCGGCGGTCAGCGGCAGCGCGTCGGCATCGCTCGGGCCCTCGCACTCAAGCCTTCCGTCCTGCTGTCCGACGAAGCCACCTCGGGTCTGGATCCCGCGGCCACGGACACCTTCTTACGGCTCCTCACCGACGTTCGGGACGAACTGGATCTCGCGGTGGTGTTCATCACCCACGAGATGGACACGGTCGTGCGGGTCGCCGACACCGTCGGCCGTCTCGAACGCGGCCGCATCGTCGAGTACGGAAGACTGGAACAGGTGGTCCTGGAACCGGATTCGGTTCTGGGACGGGCACTCCGGCCGCGCGGGCCAAGTGCGCAACCGGCCTCGGCCGAAACCCCGATCTCGGTGGTCTACCACTCCGCGACGGTCCCCGCGGACTGGTTGACCCAGCTGGGCAGGCGACTCGACATCTCGATCTCGGTGCTGGGCGCCAACGTGCAGACCATCGACGGCACCGTCTTCGGCGATCTCACCGTGTCGGTGCCGATCGGACACGCGTCGGCATTCATCGGCGCCGCGGGTGAACTAGGCCTGGCCGCGCGCCTTCTCGACGCCACCGCGACCGCGGGCGGTACCGCCGTCGAGACCGTCACCGGCTCCGAGGTGGCCGCGTGAGCACCACGTATTCGGCGAACATCACGGTGCCGCTCGACGAGATCCCCGACCTGCTCATCCCGGCGGCCATCGACACGGTCCTGATGGTGAGCATCGTGATGGTCGTCGTCCTGGTGGTGGGAGTCCCGCTGGGCGCACTCATCCACAACCTCGCTCCCGGCGGGCTTTTCGCACGACGCTCGTTGCACACCCCCCTGTCGTGGGTGATCAGCATCGGTCGGTCGTTGCCCTTCCTGGTGCTGATGACGGCGATCATCCCGTTCACCCGCCTGGTCACGGGCACGAACATCGGCATCGCCGCGGCGGTGGTACCGATGTCGATCGCCGGCATCGCCTTCTTCACACGCATCGTCGAGAACTCGCTGCGGTCGGTCCCGGCCTCGACGATCGACGTGGCACGTGCGTCCGGCGGATCGAACGCCCAGATCATCTGGAAGGCACAAGTTCCCGAGGCGCTGCCGAGCATAATCGGCGGACTGACGATCAACACCATCGCGATGATCGAGTACTCCACGATCGCCGGCACCATCGGCGCCGGCGGACTCGGATACGTGGCCGTGACCTACGGCTACCAGCGATTCGATCAGGGAGTCATGGTCGCCACCATCATCGTGCTCATCGTGACGGTGGCCGTGATCCAGGTCGCCGGCGACGCCCTCGCCCGTAGCCTCAACCCGGTCACGTCCCGCCGGGTCAACCACTGAAGAACCACAACACCGCCGGCCGGCTCTGCTCCCTGAGCGGCGGAGCGCCCGTCACCGCATCACCCAGCCACACCCGAAAGGCACCCCATGACACAGGACACCGGTTCCACCACCGGCACCTCATCGAAATCCGGCGAGACTCCCTCTCCGCCCGGCAGTTCCGGAATCGAGATCTCGACACGTCGCCGCTGGCCGCTGATCGTCGGCGCGCTGGTCGTGGTCGCCGTGATCGCCGCCGTCGTCGGCTGGCGCTTCCTCGGGTCCGACTCGACGTCGCCCAACGAGACCGCCGGTGCGACACTGACCGTCGTCACCGCCGAGGGCAACGCCTCCGAGCAGGCACTGGTCGAGTTCATCGCCGACGAGGTCGCACCCCGGTACGACATCAAGGTCGCATTCAAGGGCCTGTCCGACTCCACGACGCTGAACCGTGCGGTCAGCGACGGGGAGGTCGCGGGCACCGTCTATCAGCACAAGCTGTGGCTGTCGCAGGTCCTCGAGGCGAACCCGGACTTCCAGGAGGAAGCCGCGACGCCGGTGTTCCGCTGGGGATTCGGCATCTGGTCGGACAAGTACCGCGACGTCGCCGACCTGCCGCAGAACGCCCGCGTCTCCCTCTACTCCGATCCCGCGAATGAAGCCCAGGGACTCTGGCTGCTCGAACGCGCCGGACTCATCACGCTGAAACCAGGCGTGGACAAGTGGAAGGCGACCCAGAAGGACATCGCCACGAATCCGCGGAACCTGCAGTTCGTCCTGCTCGACTTCGCCGCCCAGTCGCGCTCGCTCGCCGACCTCGACGCCACCGTGGGCTACACCGAGTACTACCTCGCCGCGAACATCGACATCGCCAAGCAGATCTACGCTCCGCCCGCTCCCGACGAGTTCGCCGGGCAGCTGACCATCGGGACGCAGTGGAAGGACACCGAGAACATCAAGAACCTGGTCGCCGCGTTCAAAGACCCTGCCGTGCAGGAATTCCTGCGGACCGATCCGCGGGTCAAGGGCATCCTGCTGCCCCTGTGACCAGCGTCGGCACTGCTGCACACCCCAGCACCGCACCCGGGTCGCCCATCGCGACCCGGGTGCGGTGCGCATAGGCTCACCGCGTGAGCCGCACACATCACGGGCACGGTCATGCGCACTCGCTGTCCGACATCAGCCACACGCTGTCGCCGATCGCCCGGTGGTTCGTCATCGGCACGCTCGCAGTGACCGCGGTCGCGGTCGCGGTCGGCATGGTCGTCCTGTGGCCGTCGGAGTCCGAACACCCGATCCCCACCCAGTTCCGGTCCGCCGACGGCGGGCCGATCACCACGGTCGACGGCGAGATCGTGGACCAGTTCCATGCGAATTGCCTCAACTCGGTGGCGGGATCAGTGCTCGAGACCGCCGACATACCGGTGAATCCGGTGCCGGGTGGGCCGTGCATCCTCAACGCGGGCCGGTTCACCTCCGGCGACGTGGCCGGCCAGTACACCGTCCTGGAGATCCCGACCAACCGGGCACAGGCCGGATCCGGGCCCGACACCGTGGCCCCCGCCGCCGGCACGCTCGACGACCCCCAGGCCGGCCAGCCGACGTTGAACGTCGGGGACGGCATCCGGCTCGCGACCGTTCCCGGCCCCGACGGCAGCAACCGGTACAGCTTCTTCGACTTCCAGCGCGGACCGGCGATCATCTTCTGGGCCGTGCTGTTCATCGCCGCGATCGTGCTGGTGGCGGCGTGGCGCGGGTTCCGCTCGATCATCGGGCTGGCGATCGCCTTCGGGATACTCACCGTGTTCACGCTGCCGGCCATCCTCGACGGGTCGTCCCCTGTTGCGGTGGCGGTCGTGTCGTCGGCGGTGATCCTGTTCGTGGTCCTCTACCTCGCGCACGGTGTCAGTCTCCGGACCAGTTCGGCTCTGCTCGGGACGCTGACCTCCCTCCTGCTCGCGGGATTCCTGAGCTGGCTCGCCATCCGGACCATGAATCTCACGGGGCTCTCGGGGGATCAGACCACCAATCTGCAGGTGTATCAGGGCAACATCTCGGTCAGCGGTCTCCTGCTCGCCGGGTTCATCATCGGCACCCTCGGTGTTCTGAACGATGTCACGATCACCCAGGCCTCGGCGGCCTTCGAGCTGGCCGCGGCCGGCGAACCGTCACGGCTCGCGACCTTCCGCGCCGCGATGCGCGTGGGCCGCGACCACATCGCGAGCACGGTGTACACCCTCGTCTTCGCCTACGCGGGCAGTGCGCTGCCGCTGATGCTGTTGTTCTCCGTGGCCCAGCAGCCGTTGGGCGGACTGCTCACCACCGACGTCGTCGCGGTGGAGTTGGCCCGCTCGTTCGTCGGCGGTATCGCGATCGCGCTGTCGGTTCCGCTCACGACGGCGATCGCCGCCGCGCTCACGACCCCGGCGGGCGCGGGACGTACACCGGCCGCGCACGCCGCGGCCTGAGGTCACGGCCCGCGATCAGCATCGACCTTTGGGGAGGTCGGCCAGGTTCTTTCCGAGCCAATTGCCGAGCCGGGTCAGCATCTTGGTCCCGTCGGTGAACGATCCACTCCGCGGGATCGCCGCCATCGACACCGCGACCTGGCCGCTGGTCGTGGTGATGATGCCCAGTTGCCGCACCAGGTGCGCCGACGACTTCGACGTCGCCGGACCCCAGCCACCCTTGACCGCGGTCACCGCTCCCTGACTGCGCCCCACCTTCGCGATACCCCACTGCTGATTCGGGGCGACGGCGCTCATCAGCCGGATGAGGTGTTCGCTGTCGGGCAGACACGGCAGGTGGGCGCCGAAGATCGCCTGGTCGCGCAGCGCCCAGGCGGTGTGACCGGGGTACGACGGGGGGTTGTCGACCTCGGAGGACACGTGCGTCCGGACGTCGTGGCCCTCACGGAGAACCGCACTGACAGCGTCGACGGACGCATGTCCGCCGCCGAGCACCCCCCACAATTCGCCGGCTGCATCGTTGTCGGAGAACGTGATCGCCTTGTCCTCCATCGCGGCGACCGCCGGACCGCGCTCGCGCTGCGCGGCGAGCGACACCGGAACCTTCATCGTCGACCATGCACGTCCCGATTTGAGCGACCCGAGGGAGATGACCTCGTCCCCGCCGACGGGCACGATCGCGATCCCGAGTTGGCCGGGCAAGGACTTGCGCATCGACTTCGTCAGTGCGGCATAGCTCTTCGTGAGCTTCTTGTCGAGTGGTTCCGGTGGCTTGAACCACGTGGCGAAGGGCTCCGGCAGCGGCGGCAGCACGGGGAGCGGTATCGCCGTCGCCGAGCCCGTGCCGATCACCATCGACATCGCCACCGCGCAGAACACCACGCCGATCCTGGTCACAACTTTCACATCTGTCTCCTGAGTCACTTCAGACACATGAGACTAGGACGGTTACGCACCAGGGACCAGGCTGTATACCCAATCGGAACCTTGCTGGGACCGGGGTCACACCGCTTCGAGGACCGGTCAGGCGGAACAGCGTCCGCGCGGAAGACGGGCGAGGTTGGTGTCGAGCCAGTTCGCCACCGAATTCAGCGCGGCGATACCCCCCGACATCGAGCCCCCGACCGCGCTCATCGCCACCGCCGCACGTTGGCCGTCGCGGAAGGTGAGGATTCCGATCTGACGGACGAGGTATCCCTCGGACACTCCTGGACCCCAACCACCCTTCACCGCGGTTGCGCGGGGCGCCGGCATGATCTCGATTCCCCACTGCTGATTGCCGCCCACCTGACCCATGAGGGCGACGACCTGTCGCGAACCCGAGATGCAGGGCAAGCCGGCGGTGAACGTCGCGGCCCCCGGCAGCGACCACACCGTCTGCCCGAACACGGTGAAACCGGCACGACGCTGCGTCGCCGGGACCACCGTCGTGGTGTCACCGCCGTCCCGCAGCACCGCGGTGACGGCGTTGGCTGCCGCCTGTCCGCCGCCCAGCGAGGACCAGAGGCTCTCCGCGGCGGCGTTGTCGGAGTCGACGATCGCGGCCCGCGCCGCCGGGCCCGGGCCGTTCGCCCGTTCTGCGGCGACGGCGAGCGGGACCTTGATCGTCGACCACGCCACCCGGGGTGTGGCATCGCCGAGGGTGAGCCCGGGGACGGCCGACCCACCGACCGGTGCGATCGCGATGCCGACCGTCAGTCCGGTCGACGCGGCAACCCTGCGGAAACTCGCCGCGAGGCCTCCATACGATGCGGAGGGGACGGCCGCCGACGACGTCGGGATGTCTGTAGCGCGTGCGGCGGGTGTTGACGCCGATGGGTCGGCGGTCACGGTGACGGTGACCGGCACAACGGGTTTCGGGTCGGATTCGGTCGAGCAACCGGCGAGGAGCGCGAGCGCGCCGAGCACGACGATGCAGCGGTTCCGCCGAGTCCGCTTAAGCCACAACGGCCGTCGGGTGGTGTCCATCAGTAGATGTGCACCACGGCGTCATTGCCTCCCCGGCACGCGACGATCCCGCCTTCGGGAACGCAGTTCATCGCATAGGCCTGCCCGGTGACCGGGCTGACCGCGACCACGACACGCGGCGACCGTGCCGCACCCGCTCCCACATACGCATCGCGCACCGCGAACGCGAACGGGCAGCTGGTCACCGATGTACCGATCCCGACCGTCGCATCGCACGGACTCGAACCGGGCGGCGGCGCAGCCGGGGCCGGCGGAACGTTCTGGACGGTCGGCGGGGGCGCCACCGTCTCGGTCACGGTCGGCGTCGTCGGCTCCTCGTCGGCCCGGGTCTCGGCGTCGTCACCCGAGCCGGCGATCAGGATGCCGCCGAGGACGGCGAGCCCGACGAGTGCCACTGCGATCAACCCGATCAGCACCGGTATCGCGACCGAGCGCCGCTGCGGCGGCGGATAGGCGGGCGGATACCCCGGCGGCCCGTACATCGGACCGGGTTGCGGTCCTGCGTAGTTGTGCGCCCCCGAGAAGTGCTGGGCCCCCGAGAACTGCTGCGGTCCCGAGAACTGCTGCGGCCCCGAGAACTGCGTGGTCCCGGCTCCGCCCTCGGGGCCCGTCGTGTGCCGCACCAGGGTCGGTTCGTACCCGGGGTCGGTGGGCGCGATGACCGTGTCCGGAGCGCGGACGACACCGGTGGGTGCTTCCGGAGGCGGTGGCGACGCCTTGACGAGATCCGGCCCCGGCCGGACCCCCTCCACTCCCCCGGCGAGCGCGCTTCGAGCCGCGCGTGCGAGCGCGACCGCGGAGTCATGGCGGGCCGCGGGATCGGCGGCGAGGGCTGTGCGGATCACCTCGTCCATCGCCGGCGGTACGTCTGCGTTGACCGCACTCGGCGACGGGGCCGGTGACAGTACGGCCGCCTTGATCGCCGCACTCACCGTCTTCGCCGGATGCGGCACCCGCCCGGTCAGGCACTCGAAAAGCACACAGGCCAGGGCGTAGATGTCGCTGGCCGCGCTGACCTGGGCGGCGTCGAACAACTCCGGGGCCATGTAGGCGATCGATCCCACGGCCGTCCCGGTCTGGGTGAGGTGGGTGTCCTCGGCGGCATGCGCGATGCCGAAGTCGACGAGATATGCGAAGTCGTTCGCCCCGACGAGAATGTTCTCCGGTTTGATGTCGCGGTGCACGAGTCCCTCGGCGTGTGCGGCGTCGAGCGCCGCGGCCACCTGTTCGATGATCGACACCGCGCGTTCGGGCGGGAGCCGCATCTCCTGCGTCAGGAGCGCGCGTAGATCTTCTCCGACGACCAGGCGCATGTCGATGAACAGCACGCCGTCGATCTCGCCCCAGTCGTGGATCGGGATGACGTGCGGTTCGCCGAGGCGGGCCGCGGCGTGCGATTCCCGGCGAAACCGCTCCTGGTACATCGGATCGTGTGCCAGCCCGAGGTTGAGCAGCTTCAGCGCGACGACCCGGTCCTTGGTCGTGTCGTATGCGCGGTAGACCTCGCCCATCCCACCGCGGCCCAGTAGTTCGTCGAGGCGGTACGGCCCGAACTGTGTGTTGACCCGACTCCCAGCCATACGCAGGAGCATATGTCGGCAATCGGACATCGTCTGTCGACCACTCGATTGCACCTTCGGAGTACGGGTGTCGCGTCGGGCCCCGAGCCCGCGCCGTTGCGTGACTACGCTGTGCCTGGTGACGCCGTCCACCCGGACGGCACGGACTCGGCCCGCTCGCTTCGCTCCCGGCGCCGATACGGATTCGGCCCGACTGAAATGAGGAACGCCCGGAGATGTCTGCCCTGACCAAAGGCCAGAACGGCCCGTTGCCGACCCCCGATGTCATCGTCTCGGTGGACCTCGCGACCGCCGCCGACCTGTCGGCCCTGCTGGTCACCGACCGGGGGGTGGTGCGTACCGACGACGACTTCGTCTTCTACAACCAGCCGACCGGGCCCGGCGTCCGGCTGGAACAGGCCGCCGGAGGTTCTGCGCGACTGCACATCTCGACCGCTCGAGTACCTGCCGACATCGACGCGGTGCGCGCGGTCATCACGCTCGACGACGCGTCGTCGACCTTCGGCCGTTTCGCGCCGCCGGTCGCTCACGTCACCGACGAAGCGGGCCGGCCGCTGTACGACTTCACCGTCACCGGCCTCACCAGCGAGTCGGTGGTCATCGCTCTCGAGGTGTACCGACGCAACAGCGAGTGGAAGGTACGTGCCGTCGGTCAGGGATACGCGGGCGGGTTCGCCGATCTGGTCCGCGACCACGGGGTGAGCGTCGACGACGAGCCGCAACCGACGCCCGCCCCGCCCGCGCCGATCAGCTACTCGCGGCCGTCGGCGCCCACTCCCCCGTCACCCGCGCCCCCGGCGGCGCCGCCCACCTCCGCGCCCCCGGCACCCGCGCAGCCCGCGGAAGTCAGTCTGCGCAAGGGCGCCCCGGTGAGCTTGGCGAAAGGCCAGAAGGTCACCCTCCGCAAGGAGGGTGGCGTGGCACTCACCGACATCCAGATGGGACTCGGGTGGGATCCGGTGCGCGGCGGATTCGGGCGCGGGGGCTCGATCGACCTCGACGCCTCGGTGCTCATGTTCTCGGGCGGGAAGTGCGTCGAGACCGTCTACTACGGTCACCTCAACAGCAAGAACCGTTCGATCCTGCACTCCGGCGACAACCTCACCGGTGAAGGCGAGGGCGACGACGAGGTCATCCGCGTTGCGCTGCAGTCGGTCCCACCCCAGATCGACGCGTTGATGTTCATCGTCACGTCGTACCGGGGCCACACGTTCGAGAAGATCGAGAACGCCTACTGCCGGCTCGTCGACGAGACGACCTCCGCCGAGCTGGCCCGTTACACCCTCAAGGGCGGGATGCCGTTCACCGCGGTCGCGATGGCGGTCATCTCCCGCGACGGCGGCGAGTGGAAACTGCGTGCGATCGGCGACGGTTTCAACGCGAAGACCCCGAAGAAGGCCGTGCCGCTCGTCGGCCGCTACCTCTGACGCCGACGCCGGACGCCCCCGCGGTCAGATCACGCCGTGCAGGGGCGGCTCCTCGCCGCGCAGAACCCAGCGCCCGATGTGCTGGTACTTCCATCGCACGGGGTCGTGCAGCGTGTGCGTCCGGGCGTCGCGCCAGAAGCGATCCAGCCCCCCACCACCGGCGGCACTGCGGGTCCCGCTCACCTCGAACAGAGCCGACGCCACCGAGGGGGCCACCCGGTCGGCCACCACCTTCGCCGTCGCGACTGCGATCGAGGCCTCCGCGACCAACTCGCGCGAGGACGATTCCGGGGTACCTCCCACTGCCCCGTCGACTCTTCGACCGGCCTCGGCGAGGGTCGCCTCGGCGGTCGCGACCTCGACCTCCAACTCGCCGAAGCGCTGCACCAACAGCGGATCATCCACTGCTCGTTCGACATTCGCCTCGAACCACGGTCGTGACTTCGTACGCACGAACTCCGACGCCGCGCGCAGCGCACCGCGGGCGATACCGACGTCGATCGCCGCATGGAGCAGCTGGGCGAAGGCGCCGTAACCGGTGGGCGCAGATGTTGCCGGTGCGCGCGCCACCAGATCCGCGAGACCCAGGCCGACCCCGCTGAACCGGACGGTCCCCGAGCCGGTCGTGCGCTGTCCCACCGCATCCCAGTCGTCGACGATCTCCACGCCGTCGGCATCGGCCGGGACGAAAGCCACGTACTCCCCGGGTGCGAGGTCGCCGACGGCGACGTCCAGCCGCGCGAGGACGGCGAGGGTGTCCGCGAACAACGAACCGGTGCAATAGAACTTCTCACCGTCGAGGACGAAACGCGTCGATGCTCGATCGGCCACCGGACTCAACCGTGTCGAGATGTCGGCGATGGTCTTGCCGCCCCGCTCGGACTGCGCGTTGGCCACCCGTCCACCCGCGAGGACGTCGGCGAAGATTCGCTCCTGCAACACTTCTCCCGCGGACAGGCGGACGAGATTGAGGTAGACGAAGTGGCTGTGCGGGATCTGCGCGATGCTCGCGTCCGCGGCGGCCAGGATGGACACCACCTCGGCGAGCGCACTGGGACGCAGGTCGAGACCGCCGAACCGAGCCGGGACGGTGAGTGCCAGCAGCCCCGACTGCGACAGACGGTCGATCTCGGCATGGGGCAACCGACGTTCGCGGTCGCGCTCGGCCGCCCCGACCGCGAATTCGGCGGCCAATTCGCGCGCGATCGACAGCGCCTCGGCCTCGGACCCGATCCGCACGGCGGACCGAACCCGCGCCTGGCTCACTGCGGTCACGCCACTCCCGCAGGCGTCGGGGCGGTGTCGCTCTGGGCGCCCTCGATCTCGCGCACCAGAGGCAGCACCTTCTCACCGAAGTACTCGATCTCCTCCTGGAAGTGCAGGAAGCCGCCGAGGATCAGGTCGACGCCCAGACGCTTGTAGGCGACGATGCGTTCGGCCACCTGCTCCGGGGTGCCGATCAGCTGGGTCCGGAAGCCGTCGTTGTACTGGACGAGGTCCTCGAACGACGAGTCGGCCCACATGCCCTTCTTGTCGCCTGTCGAGTTCCCGGCCTGCTGGACGGCGTCCCGGAAGCCCTCCACCGCAGGGCGATTCGCCTTCTCGACGATCTCGCGCAGAGTGTCGCGGGCCTCTTTCTCGGTGTCCCGCGCGATGATGAAGCCGTTGAGCCCGAATTTCACCTCGCGCTCGTGGGCACGTGCGACGGCGCGGAGGTCGTCGAGCTGCTCGGTCACGCCGTCGAAGTCCTTGCCGTTGGAGAAGTACCAGTCCGCGTAGCGTCCGCCGTTGTTGCGGGCGGCCGAGGAGTTCCCGCCCTGGAACAGCTCGGGGTTCGGACGCTCGACGGTGTTGAGCGGCTTGGGCTTCAGCGTGAAGTCGTGGATGCGGTAGAAGTCGCCGCGGTAATCGACCTCGTCCTCGGTCCAGATCTTGCGGATCACCTCGAGGAACTCTCCGCTGCGCCGGTACCGCTCGTCGTGCTCGAGCCACGGCTCGCCGAGGTGGGTGAACTCGTCCTTGAACCAGCCGCTGACGACGTTGATCGCGAAGCGACCCTTGGACAGATGGTCGGCGGTGGCGCCGAGCTTGGCCAGGACGGCCGGATGCCAGAGCCCCGGGTGCACCGCCGCGATCACCTTCAGCCGCTGCGTGGCGAGCAGGAGTGCGAGGCTGAAACTGGTGGATTCGTGCTGGTATTCGGCTCCGTAGCTCGCCTCGTACCGCACCTGCGACAGCGCGTACTCGAAACCGTTGTTCTCGGCGGTCTGCGCGAGTTTGACGTTGTAGTCGTAGTCCCAGCCGGTGCGTTGCTCGATGGTGCTGGTGACCAGGCCACCGCTGACGTTGGGCACCCAGTAGGCGAACTTGATCTGGTCCGCGATGGACTCGGTGGACATGGCTACCTCCGCGAGGTGTCGGTTACATGGCGAGAAGGGACGTGGTGAAGGTGAAAAGTGTTGTCGATCAGGATGATGCGGCCTGCAGACGCGGCAGGAACGCGGTGCGCACGGCCACGGACGGGCCGGCCGACGCCGGGTCGAGCAGTCCGAGCCGGGCGAGAGCGGGCCGGACCCCGTCGCCGAAGTGGTACGCCTCTTCGAGATGCGGATAGCCCGACAGGATGAAGTGGTCGAGTCCGAGCGCGGCGTACTCGGCGATGAGTGCGGCCACTTCGTCGTAGGAGCCGACCAGCGCCGTACCCGCACCACCACGGACGAGTCCGACCCCGGCCCACACGCCGGGGTGGATCTCCAGCGAGTGCGGATCGTTGTGGTCGGCGAAACCGGCTCCACGACCGTGGAGTTCGGACATACGTCGCTGACCCTCGGACTCCGAGCGCGCCAGATTCTGCTGGGCGGTCGCGACCTGCGCCGGATCGAGCGCACCGAGCAGACGGGCCGCCTCGGCCCAGGCCTGCTCCGACGTCTCGCGGGCGATCACGTGAAAACGGATGCCGTGCGAGAGTTCCCGGCCCTGCGCGGCCGCGAGGCCGTTGACCCACGCGATCTTCTCGGCCACCGCGTCCGGACGTTCGCCCCAGGTGAGGTAGGTGTCGGCGTGCTTGGCGGCGACGTCACCGGCGGCCGGCGACGATCCGCCGAAGAAGATCTCCGGCGTCGGATCGGGGCGGCGTCCGAGCTGCGCACCCTCGACGCGCAGGTACTTCCCCACCACGTCGACGGGTTCTTCCTCGGTCCAGAGCCGCCGGATGATCTCCAGGTACTCGTCGCAACGCTCGTACCGCGCGTTCTTCGCCAGGAAGTCGCCGAAGGCGCGCTGTTCACTCGACTCGCCGCCGGTGACGACGTTGACCAGAAGGCGGCCCTGCGAATGCCACTGGAACGTGGCGGCCATCTGGGCGGCCAGCGTCGGCGAGATGAGCCCGGGGCGGAACGCCACCAGGAATTTGAGGCTCTCGGTGGCGTCGATCAGAGCGGCGGTGGTCAGCCAGGCGTCCTCGCACCAGAGACCTGCCGGGGTCAGGACGGCTTCGAAGCCGTTGGCCTCGGCGGCGCCGGCGAGCTGTTTGAGGTACCGCAGATCGGCCGGCCGGTCCCCTGTCATCTGGCTGCCGTGGCCGCCCGCGATCAGATTGCGCGAGTCGCCGTAGGTGGGCAGGAACCAGTGGAAATGCAGAGACACCGCGAGGGCACCTTTCGGTCGGGTCGGCACGTGACGAGCACGACACCGCCTCGACTCCCGCCTCGGGGCGAGTGGGCCGGCGCGGTGCCTCGGCCCAGTGTCCGGCACCATCGCGTCGGCGGACCACAGTTGAAATCGCCCTGAGGGCAAATCGACAACCGCGGGGCCCGGCCGCTAGGCGTCGGCGGGTACGACTGTTTCAGCAGTCGCAGACCACCGAGTCCAGTGGCACGGTGAGCGGGTCTTTGGACCGGATGATCCGGCTGTGATCATTCTCGACGGGGTAGCCCTCGCGCGCCCAGTATTCGTAACCGCCAATCATCTCCTTGACCCGGTAACCCAGCTTGGCGAACTCCAGCGCGGCCCGCGTCGAACCATTGCATCCGGGCCCCCAGCAGTACGTCACAACCGGTGTGCTCGTTGCTATCTCGTCGACGGCGCGCGCGGCGATCTGTGACGTCGGCATGTGCACGGCTCCGACGATGCGCCCCTGCGCCCACGCCGCCTCACCTCGTGAGTCGATCAAGACGAAGTTCACACCGCGTTCCTGATCGGCGTGCACGTCGGACGCATCGGTCTCGAAGCCCGCCTCGAAGAATTCGGGGTGATTCAGCGGCTACAGCGCCAGCGTCGACCCCGAGCGGCTCGGGTTCGCGATCCTGGCCTTCCTACGGCTGCGGTATCCCAGCAGCAGGTACGAGCCGTTGCACACCCTGCTCGCGGAGCTACCCGAAGTCATCGAGGCGCATCACGTCACCGGCGACGACTGTTTCATCATGAAGGTCGTCGCCACCGACATGAAGCACCTGGAACGGGTCAGCGGCATGGTCGGAACCCTCGGCAGCGTCACCACCAATGTGGTCTATTCCTCCCCGCTGCCACCTCGCCCGCTACTCCCGCCCGGCGGGTCGGGACTCACCGAGAGCGCCGACAAGGTGTAGGTCGGCAACTACCAGGGCGTCCGATCCCCGCAGCTCAGTCGGTCGACGGGCGCCACTGACCCATACCGAGGAAGACCATCACGAGTTGTCGCTCGGTGCGCTCGACGATCTCCTGCTCGGCGGAACGTCCGCGATACTCACCGTCGAGCAGATCGGCCACCGCGGTGAGCATGATGATGACGATCAGCTCCGCTGCCAGTTCGAGGTCGTCGGATTGCCAGCGTGCCAGATCCGGCATCCGGGCGAGATCGATCGCGAGTTCCTTGGAGAACAACCGGAGTTCGGTGTCGATCGCACGACGGATCTCGGCGATGCCGCCCCGCTGCTCGCGCACCAGGAACCGGAATTGCGACTCGTTCTCGCGGACGTGCCGCAGCAGGATGGCCAGCGAGTTCTGTGCGGTGGGCAGGGCGTCACGCGCCGCCAGGTCGCGTCGTCCCTCACGCAGCGCCCGTCGCAGGACGCGCATCGAGTCCTCGACGACGGTGACCCCGAGATCCTCCATCGATGCGAAGTGGCGATAGAAGGCGGTCGGCACGATCCCGGCGCCACGGGCGACCTCACGGAGGCTGATGCTGCCGAAACTGCGCTCGCCGACCAGTGACCGCGTGGTGTCCAGCAACGCCTGTCGCGTCTGGTTCTTGCGGTCCGCACGGGTCTGCGCATCGCGCCGGCTCGGCTCTCGCGTGCGTGTCACGCATCCGAGTCTATGCGTCGGGTCAGCCGACGCGGCGGAGAGGCACAGGCGGTGTCGTGACGGCAGTCACATCAGCGAACACTTGACGATCGACCATCGCGCTGTGTCACACTTGCCGGTGTACACATGTACACCGAAACAGACCGAACGGAGCCCAGCCCATGAGCATCCGCACACCCCAGGACCAGACCCGCGCCGACACCGGCGCCGAGCCCGGCCGGTGGAGCCGTCTGGTCGGTTCGATCGTGGAGGCAGCGCTGTCGCCGCATCCGGTCGACCGCTACCTCGAGTTGCTCGATCCGATGATCACCTGGCGCGATCTGCGCGGCGAGATCACCCGTGTCGAGCGTCCCACGGCGCGCACCGTCCGCCTCACCATTCGTCCGACCCGTCAGTGGCGAGGCCACGAGGCCGGCCAGTTCGTGCAGCTCAAGGTCGTCATCGACGGCGTTCGGCACACCCGCTGCTTCTCGCCGGCCAACGCCGCCGCGGGCCCGCACGGCGAGATCGAGCTGACCATCACCGCACACGACGACGGCTTCGTGTCCACCCACCTTCGTGAGCACGCCCGGGCCGGGGACGTCGTCGGGCTGTCCGCCGCCGACGGCGAGTTCGTGCTTCCCGACACCGACCCGACGTCGGCGGTCTTCGTCAGCGGCGGCAGCGGGATTACACCTGTACTCTCAATGGCGCGAACACTCGTCGCCCGACAGTACGCGGGACCGATCACGTTCGTGCACTATGCGCGCACCCCGGCCGACGTCGCCTACCGCGACGAGCTGCGTGAACTCGCGGACCGCCATCCCCGGTTCGACCTGCGCGTGTACCACACGCGCGACGACGGACACTTCAGCGCCGACCACCTCGAGGGAATCCCGGGATTGTCCGACGCCGACGTGTTCGTCTGCGGCCCCGCCGCCCTCATGGACGAGGTCGCACTGGTCCATGCCGAACTCGCCATCAGCCAGCCGTTGCACAGCGAGGCCTTCGCGCCGGTCATCCCCGCCGTCGACCCCGACTCCGTCGAGGGCGAGGTCACGTTCTCCTCGTCGGGGACGTCGGCGACCAACGACGGCCGTCCGATCCTGGACCAGGCCGAAACGGCCGGGCTCACGCCCGAATCCGGGTGCCGGATGGGGATCTGCTTCTCCTGCGTCGCGACGAAGAAGTCGGGGTGCACCCGCAACGTCCTGACCGGCGAGATCGACGACGAGTCCGACACCCAGATCCAGCTGTGCATCAGCGCGCCGGTCGGCTCGGTCGACATCGACATCTGATGCCCGCGAACTGACCGCCCCAGATCCACCCTTCCCAGCCACATCTCCTCTCCGAGAAGGAGGCAATGCCATGACCATCGACATCAGCCGTGACGTCGAGACCACCATCGACGACAACCTGCCCGCGATGCATCGCGTCGGCGCCGACCAGAAGGTCGCGGACGATCCCAACACCGTCGTCATGTCCTACGAGCAGGTCGAGGCGCTCGGGCAAGACCTCGACGCCCTGCGGGCCCGGATCGTCGCCGACCTGGGCCAGAAGGACCGCGACTACCTCTACTCGGTGATCCGCGCCCAGCGCGGTTTCGAGATCGGCGGACGCGCACTCATGTACCTCGGGTTCTTCCCGCCCGCGTGGATCGCCGCGGTAGGCGCCCTCTCGGTGTCGAAGATCCTCGACAACATGGAGATCGGCCACAACGTCATGCACGGTCAGTACGACTGGATGCGCGAGGACACCTACAACTCCCGCGAGTTCGAGTGGGACACCGTCTGTCCGGCCGATCAGTGGAAGCACAGCCACAACTACCTGCACCACACCTTCACCAACATACTGGGTGAGGACCGCGACATCGGTTACGGCATCCTGCGAATGGACCGCGATCAGAAGTGGAACCCCTACTACCTGGGCAACCTCGGCTACGCGACCGCACTCATGCTGCTCTTCGAGTGGGGCGTCATGCTGCACGACCTCGAAGCCGAGAACGTCATCGCCGGCAAGCGCAAGTGGAGTGACATCAAGGGCCTGGTGAAAGGCATGTGGCGCAAGGCCGGTCGTCAGGTCCTCAAGGACTACGTCGTCTTCCCCGCGCTCACGGGCCCGCTCTTCGTCCCGACCCTCATCGGTAACGCGACCGCCAACCTGGTGCGCAACGTGTGGACCTACTCGATCATCTTCTGCGGCCACTTCCCCAGCGGTGCACAGACATTCACGTCCGAGGAATGCCAGAACGAGACGCGGGGCCAGTGGTACCTGCGGCAGATGCTGGGTTCGGCCAACATCACCGGCAGCCCGTTGTTCCATGTGATGAGCGGCAACCTCTCGCACCAGATCGAGCACCACCTCTTCCCCGACATCCCGGCCAGTCGCTACCCCGAGATGTCCGCGGAGGTCCGGGAGATCTGCGAACGCTACGGACTGCCGTACAACACCGGCTCGCTGAGCCACCAGCTCGCGTCGACCTGGAAGAAGATCGCGAAGCTGTCGTTGCCCAACTGGATGACGCGCGACGACAACGATCTGACCGTCATCGTCGAGCGCGAGAAGCCCGCCTCGGTCGCCTGACGCCGGTTTGATCGGTGTGCCTCGGGGGTAGGCTCTGGGCACACCGATCAGGCTCCAGCCGCAATCAACTGCAGGGGGATTCCCGAAGCGATGGTCGACAGCATCGAACGCAACAAGGATCTGTTCCAGGAATTGATCGAGTCCACGGCCACCCACGTCGGCCGGATAGCGACCATCATCACCGGAGCCGTCGCGGGCGTGACCCGCGAGATCGGTGAGATCGTGACCGACGGGTTCGAGATGCGCGAGGCGGCCCGCAAGGCCAAAGCCGACGCCCACCCGCGATACGACGCGAGCGGCATCATCGACGCCGAGTTCGCGGACGCATCGTCCGAGGTGGACACCTCGGCCCCGTACGCCGAATCCGAACAGGCCAGAGAGGTGACCGGAGTGGACATGGACGAACTGCCAGACCGCATCGACGTCGGTGAGCAGACCGGTATCGACCAAGAGGGCGAGGTCTCCCGCGAGGCGGAACTCGCCTCCGACGGCGGCGAGACCGACAAGGACGAACCGGACGTCGACGACCCGCGGGACATCGCCGCGTCCGAGCCGCGAATGGACCCGACCGCAGGGTCCTGACCGGCACCGATCGATTCACCCTGGGCGCAATCGTTGCCCGATGGGGCCGTCGCACGTACCTTGGTCGGCGATTGTCCCCGCTCTCCGGAGGTTGTTGCCCGATGTCGGTGCGCTCTGTCCTCACGTTCCCGAACCCGGTCAACGACTACGCCGCGCGCAGTACCGCCGGGTTGGTCGTCGTCCTCGCGATCATCGCGGTGTCGGTGAACACGCCCGTGCTCTATGGCATCCTCGCCCTGGGGTTCGCGCTGCGTGTGGCATCGGGACCGACCCTGTCGCCTTTCGGGCAACTCTCGGTGCGCTTCCTCGTGCCGAAGATCATCCGCAAGGAGAAGCTGGTCCCTGGGCCGCCCAAGCGGTTCGCCCAGACCATCGGCCTCGTCGTCAGCGGGACCGCCTTCGTGCTCAGCCTGCTCGGCTACGGGCTCGCCGCCCAAATCGCCACGGGCGTGCTGATCGCCGCCGCTACGCTCGAGGCCGTCTTCGGCTTCTGCCTGGGCTGCACGATCTTCGGATTCCTGCAGCGCCGCGGTGTCATCCCCGAGTCGGTCTGCGAGGCGTGCAACAACATCTCGCTGCGCGATCCGGCTGCCGTCTGATCCGACGCCGCTCAGCCGTCGGACTTCACCGAACGGTCGGGAACGGTCATGGCCATCATCATGATCTCGGTCTCGCTGTAGTCGCGGCCGGGATGTTCGGCGGCGAGGTGGGCCTGGACCGACGGCACGAAGTCGGCTTCGAGGGCCGTGATGGACTCACCGCAGGGGCAACGCAGGTTGTATGCCATGCGACGCATGGTAACTGGATCGAGCATTGCTCAGTCGAGTATTCCCAACGCGATCCCGTCGAGGATGTCGTGTTCGCTCACGACTAGTTCGTCGATACCGGCACTTTCCGACAGCACTCTCGCGAGCTCGAGGGTGATCAGTGATCCGCCGCCGATGACGTCGACGCGCCCGGGGTGCATCGGTCCGAGCGCCGCGCGGTCGGCGCGTGTCATACCGATCAGGTTCCGGCAGACCCGGTCGAGTTCGGGCAGCGAGATCGTCGACAGATGGATCGCGTCCGAGTCGTACTCGGGGAGGCCGGCACCGAGCGCGGCGAGCGTCGTCATCGTGCCGGCGACGCCCACCCAGGTGCGAGCGGACTGAACCGGCACCGCGGCGAACGCCTCGGCGAGACGTGCGCGTGCGAATTCGGTCGCCGCGGCCAGCTCCGCCGGCGTGGGCGGGTCGGACGGCAGAGCACGCTCGGTCAGCCGAACACACCCGATGTCGGCCGAGTACGCCGCGGTCACACCGTCCGCATCGCCCAGGACGACTTCTGTCGAACCGCCGCCGAGGTCGGTGACCACGAAAGGCCCATCCGCCGCATCCAATTCGCCGACTGCCCCGCGGAACGACAGCCGCGCCTCCTCGTCGCCGGTGATGACCTCGGCGATCGCGCCTGCGGACACGCACCCGAGCAGATCGGCGGTCATGGCGAAGAACTCGTCGCGATTCGACGCGTCGCGGGTCGCGGAGGTGGCGACCATCCGCACTCTCTCGACGCCGAGCGCTTCCATCGTGTCGACATAGTCGCTGAGGGCGACCCGCGTCCGCTCGATCGATTCCGCGGCGAACATCCCGGTCGCGTCGACGCCGTAACCCAGTCGGACCACACGCATCTCACGATGGAGATCGACGAGTCGCCCGTCCGGGCCCGGCTTCGCCACGAGCAGGCGGATCGAGTTGGTGCCGCAGTCCACGGCTCCGACGACGGTCACTCGTCGGTCCCCGTATCCGACGGCTCGGGCCAGTCCTCCGGAATCGCGCTGCCGCGCAACCCGTTCGCGGCCGCGAGCGCCACCGCCTCGTCACCGAGAGGATTGAGCCCGGGGCCCTTGGCCAGGGAGTGCGCGATCAGGACGTGCAGGCACTTCACCCGGTCCGGCATACCGCCACCGGTGAAATCGGTGCCGAGGGGTTCGATCGCGTCGCGTTCGGCGAGATAGTCCTCGTGCGCACGGCGGTACGCCGCGGCGAGTTCGGCGTCGTCGTGCAGGCGCGCGGTCATGCCCTTCATGACACCGGCCGACTCCTGGCGGCTCGCCTCGGCGGTCAGACGCGGATCGGTCAGGTAGTACAACGTCGGGAACGGTGTGCCGTCGGGCAGCCGGGGCGCGGTCTTGACGACCGCGGGCTTCCCGTCAGGTGTGCGGTAGCTGATCTCGAGGACCCCGCGCGGTTCGCGTCCGAGCTGGGCGGCCACCGTGGCGAGATCCTCCGCGGAGACACCGTGGCCGGAGGAGGAGCTCACTGCACGCCGGGAGGGGTCGACAGCGTGTCCCAGAGATTTCCGTACCACGGTGCGCGGGCGCGCTCTTCGGCACGTTCGGCGGCCTCGCGCCGTGCCTCGTCGGCGGGGAACAACATCACGAGCGGGATCTCTCCTGGTTTGACGAACTGCAGGCGCGTCCGCGCCTGGGCCTCGATGTAGGCGGGATCGTTCTGCTCGTTGACCTTCTGCTGATAGTCCGCGACCTCGCGTTGCAGCTGCTCGTTCGACGCGGTCAGCTGACGGAATTCCGAACGCTGACTGAAGTACGTCCGCAGCGGCATCGCGAGCGTCAGTGCCACCACGCACACCACCACGACGGTGATGACGAGCGTCGCAAGGCCGGCCGGGGTCATCTCGACACCACGCAGGCGGGCGCCGATGCCGGCGCGGGCCGGACGTCGGCGGGTTCGAGGCACGCGCTCCGGCGCCACCCGACGGACCCCGGAATCCGAGGTGTCGTCGGCGACCGGTGCGTCGAGATCGGCGGGAACCTCGTGCCCGGCCGCCTCGACCGCTTCCTCGGGCGCCGCCGACGACGCAGGACGAGCGTGCCGCCGCGTGCGACGGGCGCGTTCGCGTGAGCGCGCGTCTACCCGACGATCGCGCCCACGCTGACGCCCGTCACCGCGGTGACGTCGCTGCGAAGCCATGCAGACAGCTAATCACGAACCAAACGAGAAACGCGGGAAGGCGAGGTCGCCCGCGTACCGTGCCGCGTCGCCGAGTCCTTCCTCGATCCGCAGCAGCTGGTTGTACTTGGCGACGCGCTCGGAGCGGGCCGGAGCGCCGGTCTTGATCTGTCCACAGCTGCAGGCGACGGCGAGGTCGGCGATGGTGGTGTCCTCGGTCTCACCGGACCGATGACTCATCATCGTCTTGTAGCCGTTGTTGTGCGCGAGTGCGACGGCGTCGAGGGTCTCGGTCAGGGTGCCGATCTGGTTCACCTTCACGAGCAGCGCGTTGGCGATGCCCTTGGAGATCCCCTCCTCGAGACGCTCGGGGTTGGTGACGAACAGGTCGTCACCGACGAGCTGCACCCGGTCGCCGATCGACTCGGTCAGCTTGGCCCAGCCGTCCCAGTCGTCCTCGGACAGACCGTCCTCGATCGAGACGATCGGGAAGTCGCTGATGAGCTTCTCGTAGAACGACACCATCTCGTCGGCGCCGAGTTCCTTGCCCTCGAGCTTGTAGGCACCGTTCGAGAAGAACTCGGTCGCTGCGGCGTCGAGCGCGATGACGACGTCGCGGCCGAAGTTGTAGCCGGCCTTGCCGACCGCCTCACCGATGACCGCGATGGCCGCCTCGGTGTTGGGCAGGTCGGGGGCGAAGCCACCCTCGTCGCCGAGTGCGGTGCTCATGCCCTGCTTGCTCAGGACGCCCTTGAGGGCGTGGTAGACCTCGGCACCGCACCGCAGCGCCTCCTTGAAGGTCGGCGCGCCGACCGGGGCGATCATGAATTCCTGGAAGTCGATGCCGTTGTCGGCGTGCTCGCCACCGTTGATGATGTTCATCATCGGCACCGGCAGGATGTGGGCGTTGGGTCCGCCGATGTAACGGAACAGCGGCAGCCCGGCCGATTCGGCCGCGCCCTTGGCGACCGCGAGCGAGACACCGAGCAGCGCGTTGGCGCCGATACGGCTCTTGTCGGGGGTGCCGTCGCAGTCGAGCAGTGCCTGGTCGACGAGGCGCTGTTCCTCGGCCTCGATCCCGATCACGGCCGGGGCCAGTTCCCCGAGGACACCCTCGACGGCCTTGGTGACGCCCTTGCCCAGGTACCGGTCGCCACCGTCGCGCAGTTCGACGGCCTCGTGTTCGCCGGTCGACGCCCCGGACGGCACGGCGGCCCGGGTGAAGGTGCCGTCATCCAGGACGACCTCGACCTCGACCGTCGGGTTGCCCCGCGAATCGAGAATCTCACGCGCACCTACCTGCTCGATGATTGCCACGGTTGCACCCCAATCTCGGTGGACGAGTTCGTCGGCGTGATCCCAGGAGATGTGTCCTCCGACGGGGCCGCCTACGCCGACGACGGCCGGGTCTGGTGCCGGCCGATAGGCAAGAGCCTAGTGGCTGCGCCGAAGCCGCACGTGACAAGGTCGACGCAAGCGCAGAAGGCCTTCCCGGCAGGGTTCAGAAGCGGACGTTGATCGAGTAGGCGTTGGCGTGATCGCGCACGTCGAGGACGTAGGCCATCGAGTTGTTGTAGGTCCGGACGGCCTTCTCCCACCCTTCCGGCGTCGTCATGTCGTTGCCGGCGGAGACACACAGATAGCGGGCCGCCGAGAGGGCGGCGTCGTCGATGTTGTCGGGGTCGGGGACGCCGTCACCGTTGGCGTCGACGCCGTAGCGCTTCCACGTCTCCGGGATGAACTGGAACGGCCCCATCGCTCGATCGTGGGTGGCGTCGCCGTCGAGTGCGCCGCCGTCGGTGTCGAGGATCTCCATGTTGCCGCGGGTGCCGTCGAGTTTGACGCCCCGGATGGGCGGGTTGACGTCGCCGTTGTCGGCCACGTCGGAGCCGCGGTAGTGGCCGTGTTTGCTCTCGACGCCGGCGATCCCCGCCAGCGTGGTCCAGTTCAGTCCGCACTCGGGGTGTTGCTGGCGCTGGATCTCGGCGGCGTTGCCGTAGGCCTGGAGCGAGACGACCGGGATACCGGTGGACTCCGCGATGGGCACGGCCCAGTCGTGCATCCTGTCCGCGGTACGCCCGGGTGCGTTGATGTCGATGTAGGGCTGGGGCACGCCCGCCCCCGGCGGGATGCCCTCCGGGATGTCCGGCCTGGTCAGCGACGGCAGGTCGATGCAGCCGGCCAGCAGCACCGACGACGCGACCGCCACGGCCGAGGCCATGAGGCCGTTCCTCCACGGGTTCGGCCGCCTCGACTCCCGACGCGCCGCATCCCGGCCCTCCACACGCATTCCTGCCCTACTCCCCTCTCCGGTCCGACGACTTTCGGGCGGACACCGCCCGAGGGGAACCACGATCGCACAGCCGATCGGGTCTCCCGGAAATCGACACACAGTCTGCTGATCCAACTGACCACGGCGGAGTTCGGTTCCCAGCGACGTGTGGACGGGTTGTCGGCCGGATGGATGTCAGCCGGCCGCGGGACCGACGGTCCGGAACCCGATGTTGCTCGCCGTCGACTCCGGCGTGTTGTGAGATCGCGCGGCGACCCGGTAGCGATGACAGTACGAGTCGTGGCAGAGATGGCTGCCGCCCCTCAGGACGCGAGCGCGGCCCCGCCCCGGCCCGCCCGGATCGATGCGTTCGGAGACGCGGTAGTACCGCGCGCCGAAGATGTCGGCGCACCACTCCCAGACGTTGCCGGCGCACTGGTACAGGCCGAAGCCGTTGGGCTCGAAGTCCCGCACGGGCACGGTACCGACCCGGGCGGTCGGCGCATCCGGGAACTCGCCGCGAAAGATGTTGCAGCGGGGCGCTTCTGCGGTGGGTGGTTCATTCCCCCAGGGGTATCGGGCCCCGCGCAACCCACCCCGCGCCGCGTTCTCCCACTGCGCTTCGGTGGGCAGGACACGTCCGGCCCAAACGCAATAGGCCTGCGCGTCGCGGTGGCTGACGTGGACGACGGGGTGGTCGGCCAGATCGTCGACCCGGCTGCCGGGACCCGCCGGGTGGCGCCACGACGCACCTTCGACGGCGAGCCACCACGGCGTTCCCGGCACGGGTTCGCCCGGCGCGGTGGCGTAGGTGTAGAACACCGCGGAACCACCGAAGCGCTCGGCATCGGTCTGGTGTCCGGTCGCCGCGACGAACGTGGCGAACGCGGCGTTGGTCACCGTCGTCGCGTCGATCGAGTACGCACCGAGCTCGACGTCGTGCACCGGTCGCTCACCGTCGGTGCGGTACCCCTCGTCGAAGGCGTCGCCCATGGCGAAGCCCCCGGCCGGGATGTCCACCGTCTCGATCGGGTGCACTCCGGGACCGCCACCGGCGTGCTCGGCCGGCGGGAACGGCGCACCCGGGCCGCCGTGCGCGGGTCCCGGGGGATGACAGCAACTCACCCCGCCATGATGCCGCGATCCATCAGCGCACCGAGGATGAGCGACGCCAGCCGGTCGATGTCCGCGCCGGTGGTGTCGAATCGCAGATCGGGGCTCTCCGGACTCTCGTAGGGCGCATCGATGCCGGTCAGCCCGCGGAGTTCGCCGCGACGCGCGCGTTCGTAGAGGCCCTTGGGGTCACGGCGTTCGCATTCGGTGACCGGCGTGGAGACGTGGACCTCGATGAAGTCGAGGTCGGCGGCGCGGTGCAGTTCACGCGCGATCTCCCGGTCGGAACGCAGCGGCGAGACCATCGACGCGATCGCGATGACCCCGGCGTCGGCGAAGAGTCGGGCCACGTGGCCGACACGGCGGATGTTCTCCGCGCGGTCACCGGCGGAGAAGCCGAGGTCGTCGGAGATCCCGTGCCGGATGTTGTCGCCGTCGAGGAGGTAGGCGACGCGCCCGCGGCTGACGACGGCCCGCTCGAGCGCGACGGCGACGGTGGACTTGCCCGACGCCGGTAGACCGGTGAGCCACACCGTCGCTCCGCGCTGCTGGGTGTGCGCCCATCGTTCCGCACGCGCCAGCGAACTCGGATGCCATTTGATGTCGTTGCGCGTCGCCTTACCCGGGATGACCTCGCGCGGCTCGAGGATCGTCCCCGCGCCGACCGTGTCGTTCGAGGCCTCGTCGATGAGGATGAACGCGCCGGTGTCGCGGTTGCTCGCATAGGGGTCGGCCGGCACCACCGACGACGTCCGCAGCGTGACGGTGCCGATGTCGTTGAGCACGAGCTCACCGGGGGCGACGTGCTCGATGAGGGTGTCCGGGTCGAGGCGCCGCTCGAGGGACTGGACGGTGGCGCGGACCGTCGACGGGCCGTGCTTGAGGGCGACGCGGTCACCGGCCCGCAGCGGCGAGTTCGACAACCAGCACACGTGCGCATCGATCTCGCGGGCCAGGACCGGTACATGCGCTCCGTCCGCACCGCTCACGATGACGTCGCCGCGACCGATGTCGATGTCGTCGGCGACCTGGATTCCCACCGAGAGAGGCGCCACCGCAACGTCTCTCGTGGGATCGAGGGTATCGAGCGCCGTGACGGTCGACCGGCTTCCCGACGGCAGCACGACGATCTCGTCACCGACGCGCAGTGTTCCGGAGGCGAGCCGGCCGGTGTAGGTACGCCGGTTCGACTCGCTGGGACGCGACACCCACTGGATCGGAAGGCGCAGTTCCTCGGTCACCGGCGCGGGCGCGTGGAGCTCGACGTCCTCGAGGTACTCCAACAGCGTTGTCCCGGAGTACCACGGGGTGTTCGACGAGCGGTGCACGACGTTGTCCCCGTGCTTGGCGGCCACCGGGATCGCCGAGATCTCCCCGATCCCGAGTTGCACCGCGAGTTCGGCGAGGTCGGCCCGGATCTCGTCGAAACGGTGCTCGGAGTAATCGACGAGGTCGATCTTGTTGACCGCCGCGATCACGTGCGGCACGCCCACGAGAGTTGCGATCCGGGCGTGGCGTCGGGTCTGCCGCAGCAGGCCGTGCCGGGCGTCGACGAGCAGGATCGCCACGTGCGCGTTCGACGCCCCGGTGAACATGTTGCGGGTGTACCGCTCGTGTCCGGGGGTGTCGGCGAGGACGTAACTCCGTGTGGGCGTGGAGAAGAAGCGATAGGCGACATCGATCGTGATGCCCTGTTCGCGTTCGGCGCGCAAGCCGTCGGAGAGGGCGGCCAGGTCGACATCACCGTCGCCGTCGGTGACCGCGGCGAGATGATCGGTCGGCAGACTGCCGGTGTCGTGCAGAATCCGGCCGATGAGCGTGGACTTGCCGTCGTCGACACTGCCCGCGGTCGCGATCCGGAGGAATTGCCTTGCGGACGTGCTTGTTTCGTCACCGGCGGGGACGACCGGCTGTGGCGAGGTGAGAGTCATCAGAAGTATCCTTCGCGCTTGCGGTCTTCCATGGCGGCGCTGGACGTGCGGTCGTCGGCGCGGGTCTCCCCGCGTTCGGAGACGGTGGATTCGCTGATCTCGGCGATGATCTCGGCGATCGTGGTGGCCCGCGAGCGCACCGCCCCGGTGATGGTCAGGTCACCGACGGTGCGGTAGCGCACCCACTCGGTCCGTACCTCTTCACCGTCGCGGGGCCGTGAGTACTCCGAGACCGAGAGCAGGATGCCGTCCCGGTCGAAGACCTCCCGCTCGGCGGCGAAATAGATGGAGGGCAGCTCGAGGCCCTCGAGCTCGATGTAGCGCCAGATGTCGGTCTCGGTCCAGTTCGAGAGCGGGAACACACGCACCGACTCCCCACGACGGATCCGCCCGTTGTACAGCGACCACGGTTCGGGTCGTTGGGCGCGGGGATCCCATTGCCCGAACTCGTCGCGGAAGCTGAAGATGCGCTCCTTGGCGCGGGCACGCTCCTCGTCGCGGCGGGCGCCGCCGAACGCGGCGTCGAATCCGCCCTCCTCCAGCGCATCGAGCAGGGTGCGGGTCTGCAGGCGGTTCCGCGAACCCGACGGGTCGGTGGACTCGGCGACTCGTCCGGAGTCGATGGACTCCTGGACCGAGGCCACGATGAGTTCGATGCCCTCGGGATTCTCGGCGGTCGGCGCGACCCGTCGGTCACGGAATTCGATCACCTCGTCGAAATTGTGGCCGGTGTCGACGTGCATGATCGGGAAGGGCAGGGGCGCGGGCCGAAATGCCTTCTCGGCCAACCGGAGCAGGACGATGGAGTCCTTGCCGCCGGAGAACAGCAGCACCGGCCGCTCCAGTTCCGCCACCACCTCGCGGATGATGTGCACCGCCTCGGCCTCCAACACCCGGATGGCGGTCACATGGTCGAAGTCGTCGGCGTCCCCGGGCCGGGCCCGGTCGCCGGTCGCCCGGTCGAGCGAGGTCTCGTCTACAGCGGTCACAGTGGGTATCCGTTTCGTTCGGCGTCTTCTCGATAGCGTCGGGCCCACTCCTTGGACCGCGAATTGGACTGTGGCTTCAGCGGTGGCGGCGGCGCCAGCTCCGGGTCCTGCCCGATCTTCTCCAGCACCAGTGCGGTCGCCTTCGTGGGATCGGTGACCAGGTCCCGGAACCCGATCTCGAGCGGTTCGATCCCCTCGGCGGCGAACCAGTTGCGCCACTGTCGTTCCTGGTCGCTCAAGATGCCGGCGAGATGGGCGATACCGCCGGCGTGATACACCGCCTCGTCGTGCTCGTCGGTGTCCGAGCCGTCGTGCCGCCACACGCGGGTCTGCACCGCGCGCCACATCGACACCGCTTGCGGCACAACATCTTCTCGATGGACGTGCACGTAGAGCGGATCGGCTCCGTCGAACAGCCAGCGGACGGCGCCGCGCAACGAACCCGACGCGACCCGGCTGCGCGAGATCAGCAGCGGAGTCTGGTTCCACATGAGCTTGCCGCCCCACACCCCGTTCGGCGTGCGACCCGCCGCCCGCACGTCCGAGCGCCAGGTGGCCGAATCGCGGGTGTCCACCACCCCGGGATCGAGTGGCTCCAGGAGCTCGAGGATGGTGGGATCGCTGACACCGGCGAACCATTCACGCGGCTGCGGAGCCGCCGAGGAATCCGAGAAGTACTGGAAGAACTCCTCCGGACGACCCGCGACGCCGGTCGCGGCGAGCGACTCCACCAGCAGCGTGCTGCCGCTGCGCTGGCTGGCACACACCAGATAATTTGCCGGTCCCGACGAGGACTTCGCTGACATGAAAGACGAGTCTAGCGAGCGGGAAAAGCACCGCAAGCTGGCCTTTTACGCGCAGCCGGGTCGAAACCATTGACACCGAGACCGCGCTGTGGGTGTCGTGAGATCGCGTGTCCGAGATGACGCTTTCGTGCCGACGCCCCTCAGCGCTCGCCCGATGTGATGTCCCCCGCCAACTCGCGACGGGCACCCAGCGGACGCCGGGACGGCAATGCCTCCTCCTCGGCCTCGACCTGCGCCGCCTTGGCGTGGAATGCGTCCATGAAGGCCTCCGCCGTCGCCGTGCCGGCCGCTTCATCGGGCAAGTCGTCATGGGTGCGCTCGCGCCAATCGGCCAACGCCCGCGCGAGCTCGTCCCGGACATGCGCATACGACGGGTCGTCGGCGAGGTTGTTGCGCTCATGCGGATCGGAACGCAGGTCGTAGAGCTCGACCCGCGACCGATCCTGTTGCACCTCTTGCCGATCCAGCGACCGCGCCGACAAACTGTCGGCGATGTCGAGCGGGAGCAACAACGCCGGCCGCGCCGCGTAGTTCTCGATGTAGCTGAAGTCCTTGGTGCGCACGGCCCGGATCGGGTCGAAGGCATCATGGTAGGTCTTCTCGGTGAACACCTCGGTGCGAACGGCCGTGGATTCGGTTCCCACCAGCGCGGGGGCGTGCGAGTCACCGTCGACCGTGTCCGGGATGTCGACGCCCACCAGGTCGAGCAGCGTCGGCGTGAGATCGACCCCCGAGAACAGATCGTCGTAGACCGTCGGCGTGATCCCCAGCCGCGACGGCGGGCGCATGATCAATGCGATCCCGGTGCCCTCTGCGTACAGCGTCGATTTCGCCCGTGGGAACGCCAGACCGTGATCGGTGACGAACACGATCCAGGTGGAGTCGTCGAGACCGAGTTCGGCGACGGTGTCGAGGAGCCGGCCCACGGCCGAGTCGGCCTTCGTGATCGAGCCGTGCAGACCCGCCAGATCGTCGCGCACGTCGTCG
The DNA here is from genome assembly GCF_002009645.1 of Gordonia sp. IITR100. Lineage (NCBI taxonomy): Bacteria > Bacillati > Actinomycetota > Actinomycetes > Mycobacteriales > Gordoniaceae > Gordonia > Gordonia sp. IITR100. The sequence continues at coordinate 392,768 of NZ_MVKV01000002.1, forward strand.
GTGTCCGGCAGGAATCCGGGCACCGCGATCGTGCTGGTGTCCGCCGGCTTGTACTCGTCGACCGGGTAGGGCCGATGCGTCTCGAAGAAGCCCGCGGTCAGGAAGAACGGCCGATCGTCGTGGGCATGACGCCGCAACCAGTCCTGGGAGCGGTCGACCACGTAGTCGCATCGCGAATCCGACACGTCCACCGAGTCGAAGCCGAGCCGGCCCGGGTCGGCGCTCTCGTGCTGCATCCCGAAGAGCGCCGATCGATACCCGGCGCCGCCGAGGAGCGCCGGGAGGGTCTGCACGTCCGGGAAGTACTCGAAGCCGTGGTGTGCGAGGCCGACGAGACCGTTGCCGTGCGGATAGCGCCCGGTGAACAGGGAACCGCGGGCGGGCGAGCAGAGGGGCGCCGTCGCGTGCGCGTCGGCGAACCGGATACCGGACGCGGCGAGGTCGTCGAGCACGGGACTCTCGACGCCGTCGGCGCCGTAACACCGCAGATGGCGACCGAGATCGTGCCAGTGCACCAGGATCACGTTGTCGCGGCGCGCGGCATCGGGTGAAGAGACCATTCACCCATGATGGCGCAGACGATTCCCCTGCCGGGGCCCACCCGGGGCGGCGGATGCGCTCTCTCCCGCCGCCGCACCGCCTGACCAGATCAAATCAGCGTGAGCGAAAGTCCGGTGGCCGGGGTCACGGCGATCGCGCACCGGATCAGGTACGGAGCAGCCGGACGAGCACGCCGGCGGCGTGGGCGCGCGCGGCCCGGTCCGCTTCGTCGGCGTCACCGACCTCCAGTGCCGCGACTATCCGGCGGTGCTCGGTCACGGCGTGCCGACGGTTGTCCTCGTGCGACCACATGTCGGATCGGTAGAGATGTGACTGGGTGTCGAGCTTCAGCAGTGCGTCGCACAGCGGGGCGTTTCCCGACAGCGACCGGACCGCGGTGTGGAAGTCGAGATCGAGTTCGGCGTCGCGTCGGTGATCGGGCTCGGTCTCCAGCAGACGTTCCTGCTCACGAACCCGATCCCAGAGCCCGGTCAGCTCGGCACGGGTCACCCGGATGGTGGCCTGGCGCGCGGCGAGTCCGTCGAGGACCTCGCGGACCTCGAAGACGTGCCGCAGCATCTCGTCGTCGAGGACAGCCACCTTCGCACCGACACGAGGCGTGTAGACCGCCAGCCCGTCCATGACGAGTTGTTGGACCGCCTCGCGCACCGGGCTGCGGGACACGTCCAGTCGGGCGGCCAGACCGGGAACCGAGAGCGACGCACCGGGTTCGAGCGTGCCGTCGAAGATCTCGTCGCGTATCCGGCGCAGGACCGACTGCATGAGCAGCGCGCCGTCGTCTCCGTTTCCCGTCATGATCGTCCCAGCGTAGAAGGCCGATGCCCCGACCTCATCCCGCGGCCATCACGCGCTGCGCCTCGCGCTCGGCGCCGACGGGTGCGATTCCGCTCTTCATCCCGGCGAGCTTCGCATCGATGTTCTCGGCGACGGTGATCGGCGGATATCCCGGGTGGTCGGTACGCGCGCACCCGGGCAGCGTCTCGATGACGGCATCGGCGTTGCCGTCGAAGAAGAACGCTGCCGATCGACGACGCAGGATCCGGCCGTCGACGACGGGCGGGTCGACGCGGTGGACAGTCGATCGCCACCGGTCGTTCGTCCACCGCGCCATGGCGTCGCCGAGGTTGACCAGCAGCGCGCCGTCGGCGGGTGCCACGTCGTGCCACCGCCCCTCGTGATCGAGCACCTGGAGCCCGGGCACCTGGTCGGCCCAGAGCACGGTGAGGATGCCGAAGTCGGTGTGCGCACCCATCCCGGTCAGCTCCCCGGCGAGTTCGATCTCGCCTTCGGGGAGGGTGTAGTTGTTGAGCTTCAGCGCGTCGATGGAGTGATCGGTCATCCCGTCGAAGTACCCGGGCGGCAGACCGAGCGCATCGGTGAAGGCGGTGAGCAGAACTCGTGAGAGGCCCCGCGCCGCGTCGAACCAGGATTCGACGGCCGGGCGGAATCCCGGCGCCGCGTCCGGCCACGTGTTCGTCGGGTAGCTGGACGCCGGCAGGTCGAGGCCCGGGAACCAGGAACCCTCCGAGCCGACGGTGAACGCCTCGTAGAAGTCGTTCATCTGATTCGCCGCGGCCACACCCAGACTCATGCTCAGCGACTCACTTTTCGGCGGGCTGTAGCCACGATTCTGCCCCGGGCGGGCGTATTGCTTCTTCACCTCGAGGGGCAGCGCGTAGAACTCGTCGAGCGCCGCGGTCAGGGCATCGATGACGGCCGGTGCGATGCCGTGACCGACGATCTGGACGAAACCGACTGCGCTGCAGGCGTCGTCGAGGGCGCGCGCCACGCCGTCGCGGGCCGCGGCCGAGCTCTCCGGGTCGAGGTAGGGCGAGATGTCGATGGTGGGAACGGTGAACATGAATCCTCCGGATGGGTTCGGGTCGAGGTGGTTGCGAGCGCGGAGATGGCCTCAGCGACGACGGTTCACGGCTGCGTTGAGAATGCTGAAGGCGCCGAAGACGAGGATGCCGAACACCGAGGCCAGGACGATCGCCGCGATGAGGTCGTCGGACTGCAGGCGAGCCCGGTAGATGTCGAGCAGGGTCCCGATACCGGGTTCGCCCTTGGCGAAGAACATGTCACCGATGATGGCGCCCACCACGACCAGCCCCGAGGCCGTCCGGAAGCCGGTCATCATCGACGGGAGCGCCGACGGGAACTCGAGCATCAGCAGGCGTTGCACCGGTGAGGCCTTCGACAGGGTGAACAGCTCCTGTGAGGACTTGTCGACCGAGACGAGCCCGAAATGCGTGTTGGCGATGATGGGGAAGATCGCGATGATCACGCACACGATCGTGCGGGCGACCATCCCGTAGCCGAACCAGAGTCCGATCAGCGGAACGATCGCGAGCACCGGGATCACCTGCAGCACAACGGCCCAGGGGTAGATCGCACGTTCGAGGAAGGACCCCCGGCTCATCAGGACGCCGATGGCGACCCCGATCAGCGCGGCGAAGGCGAAACCCACGAGACAGACCTTCGCGGTGACCCACAGGGCGTCGAGCATGGGGCCGACGCTGTCCGGGTCCAGCAGCGACTCGGTCAGCACGCTGTGTGGCGGCGGGAGCAGGAAACGCCGTTCCGGAGTGAGGATGAGATAGCTGACCGCGTACCAGGCGGCGATTCCCACGGCGAGGGAGAGGACCGGGGGTGCTCCGTACCTCAGCACGGCTGCCGTGACACGGCGGGCGCCACTCTTCCGCGACGACCGTTCGCCGCGTGAGGGTTCGGGCTGCGGCGCGGAGACCGGTCCGTGGTGCTCGCCGGCGGCGGGACGAGATCGGGCGGCGGTGGTCATCGTGCACCTCGGAGGGTCTCGGAGATCTCGGCGACGTGGTCGGTGAAACGGCTGTCGTAGCGCAGATCCGGGTGGCGTGGGTGAGCGAAGTCGATGCCGATGTCGGCGACGATCCGCCCGGGGCGTGCGGACATCACGATCACCCGGTTGGCGAGGAAGACCGCTTCGGACACCGAATGCGTGATGAACATCGCGGTGAACCGGCGTTCGGCGTAGAGCCGTTGCAGCTCGGATTGCATGTCGAGCCGGGTCATCTCGTCGAGAGCGCCGAAAGGCTCGTCGAGGAGCAACAATTCGGGCTCGGAGGTCAACGCGCGGGCCAGCGAGGCACGCATCTTCATGCCACCGGACAGCATGCGCGGCAATTGCGACTCGAACCCGGTGAGACCGACCGCGTCGATGGCGGCCTGCGCCCGGCGTCGTCGTTCACCCCGCGGCAGCCGGGCGATCTCGGCGCAGAGTTCGACATTGCCCCGCACACTGCGCCAGGCGAGGAGGGTCGGTTCCTGGAAGATGAACCCGACCGACTCCGTGGACAGTGCCACGCTTCCCTCCGTGGGCTTCTCGAGACCGGCGGCCATCCGGAGCAGGGTCGACTTACCACAACCCGACGGTCCGACGACGGCCATGAAGTCGCCGGCGCGCACGTCGAGGTCCACCCGGTCCAGCGCCTGGGTCCCGGACTCGAATCGCTTCGTCACCCCGGAGACGGACGCGACCACATCTTTGGTGAGATGACGCGCATCCACATCCCTCACCGTGTCGTAGAGTTCCATCCGGCCTTCCCCTGTGCTGTCTACATGTAACTGTTGCACTCTTACTGCAACTAGATGATTGGTTACATGTATTTCAGGTTGATGACCGCGTGTAAACACTGCGTCACCAGCCGCGGCGGACCGGGCCCCTCACATCGCGCATTTCGACCCGTAAGTCCAGTTCAATGCACATCTACGGCCGAATTCGACACGTTCGAGACACCACCGTTCTCGGCTGGCGCAATCCTGAACGTCCACCTAGCTTTCACATGTAGATCGCGAATGTGTCGCGAATGAACGGCATCAGTCCAGGAGATCCCATGACCCCTCACCCACCGTCCCGCCTCCGCACGTCGCGTCTGGCCGTGGCCGCCACGGCGGCGACGATCTGCGCAGCGGTTCTCGCCGGCTGCTCGAGTTCCGGGTCCGACGACACCGCGTCGTCGAGCCTCCCCTCGGCGCCGGCCGAATCCACCCTCGCCGGAACCTGCCCCGACAACGTGGTGGTTCAACTGCAGTGGCAACCGCAGTCGGACATGGCCGGGGTCATCGGACTTCTCGGACCCGGGTACACCGTCGACACCGACAACAAGTCGGTCTCCGGGCCGCTCGTCTTCGACGGCATGGACACCGGCGTCGACATCACGCTGCGCGCCGGCGGCCCGGCCATCGGATTCCAGTCGGTGCCCTCGGCCATGTACTCCGACGACTCCATCCACCTCGGTCTCGTCCACGGCGACCAGATGATCTCCGCCGCCAAGGACCAACGCGTGGTCGGTGTGACGCCCCTGCTGCAGTACAACCCCTCGATCATCATGTGGGACCCCGCAACCCACCCGGACGTGAAGACGATCGCCGACATCGGCCGATCCGACGCCAGCGTGGTGGTGTCGAAGGATCAGATCTTCCCGCAGTGGCTGGTCGCGAAGGGGCTGCTGCAGCAGGATCAGCTCGACACCAGTTACGACGGCGCCCCGGCACGTTTCGTCGGCGACCCGTCGATCACCCAGCAGGGGTTCGCCAACTCCGAGCCCTACACCTACGAGAACGAGACCCCGTCGTGGAACAAGCCGGTCGCCTACGCGATGGTCAAGGACGCCGGGTACGACGTCTACGCGTCGAACGTCTCGGTCCGCGCCGGTGACGTCGATGAGATGTCGCCGTGTCTGGAGAAGCTGGTCCCGATGATCCAGCAGACCGGTAAGGACTACGTGGCCTCGCCCGACGCGGTCAACGCCACCATCGTCGACTGGGTGTCCCAGGACGTCTCCTTCACCCCGTATTCAGCCGGCGAGGCGGCGTACTCGGCGGGCTTGCTGAAGGATCGCGCGGTCATCGCCCCGGGCGCGGACGGTGTCTACGGCAGCTACGACATGGTGAAGGCGCAGAACGTGATCAACGACCTCGTGCCGATCCTGAACGGCGGAGGCGCCGACCTGCCGGCCGCATTGCCCGCCGACCAGCTGTTCACGACCCAGTTCATCGATGAGCAGATCCGCTGACCCGACGCCCACGTCTTCCCCGACCACAGAGAGACACACGATGACAGAGACCACCACACCCCCGTCGCCGGCCGCCTCGGCCGGCCTGACCGAGCTCGACCGGGAACGCCGGATGGGCGGGCTGGGGACCGAGACCACCGACCGCGAGATCCGCCGGATCAGTCTGGCCGATCTGGACAACCGCCGCGACGAGATCGCCGACCAACTCTGGTCGGCCGCAACCGACATCGGCTTCTTCCAGGTGATCGACCACGGCATCGACCTGGCCGCGGTGGACCACGCGTTCGAGATGTCCGCCCGGTTCTTCGCGCTCCCCCGTTCGATCAAGGAGCAGTATCCGCTCAAGAAGGGCCAGAACGCGGGCTGGGAGTACCGCACCCAGGTACGCCCGTCGATCGGCACACCGGACCAGAAGGAGTCCTACCAGTTCACCCGGCCCCGCATGGACGGACTGTGGCCGAGTGAGCCCGAGCTCGCCGGATTCCGCTCCACCATCGAGGATTTCGAGCACCGGTGCTGGTCGGTGGCCATGACCCTGCTCAGCTGTTTCGCCGAGCGTCTGGGTCTCGACCGCGACTTCTTCACCCGGGCGCACGACCCGACGGCGGACACCTACCAGAGCACCCTGCGGCTGCTGCACTACTACGCGTTCCCCGACGAACTGATCGACTCCGAGAACAGTTGGCGCGCCGGCGCACACACCGACTTCGACGCACTGACCCTGCTGTTCCAGCGGTCCGGTCAGGGAGGCCTGCAGGTGCTACCGGGAGCCGAGGCCGACGGCGAGGCCTGGACGTCGGTCGAGCCGTCCGACGACGCCATCACCTGCAACATCGGCGACATGCTGATGCGCTGGTCCGACGACCGACTGCCGTCGAACTTCCATCGGGTCCGGGCTCCCCGACGGGGCGAGTACACCGGTCCGCGCTACACGCTCGCGTTTTTCGCCCAGGCGAACTCCGACGTGCTGATCGAGAGCGCGGGCGGCACCTACCCGTCGATCACCGCCGCCGACTACCTCGCCCAGCGCATCGCCGCGAACTTCGCGAAGTGACCGACACATCATCGCCCGGGGCCGCCGTCACCGCGGCGGCCCCGGCCTTTCGCGACGTCACCGTCTACACGGCCGGGCAGTGGAAAGCCCATCACGACGTCCATGTCGTCGACGGGATCGTCACCGCGATCGCGCCCACCGCCCGTCCGGGCGGTGGAACCGGTAACGGTTACGTCATCCCCGGGTTCGTCAACACCCACACGCACCTCCAGCAGTCGCTCATGCGGGGAATCGCCGAATGCACACCGTTGCTCGAATGGTTGCTGGCCGTGGGCGAGGAATCGGTGGCGATCACACCCGAGCGGGCCTACCTCGCCGCTGTCTCGGCCTGCCTCGAACTGTTGCGATCGGGCACGACGACCGTGGTCGAACACATGTGGCCGCACCCGTCGCACGAGATCCATGACGCCGTCGTGCGGGCACTGCGCGACACCGGAATCCGGGCGATCCTCGGCCGCGGGGTCGCCGACCGGGCCGACCCGAGTCGCAAGTGGGGGTTCGAACCGCGGCTGATGCAACCCCTCGGCGAGGTCCTCGACCACGTCGACCATCTCCGCAACGAGGTTGCCGGGTCAGCGATCTCGATGGCCCTGGCGGTACCCAATCCGCGCTCGGTCACCGACGCCGGGATGCGAAAGATCCGCGACTTCGCGCAGGAACGTGGACTGCCGGTCTCCATCCACCTGCTCGAGACCGGCACCGACGAGCAGATGTGTCGGCAGCACACCGGCTTCGGGGCCGTCGACCACCTCGACCGCAACGGCTTCCTGTGGGACCGCGTGCTCGCCGTCCACTGCGTCGAGCTCGACGACGCCGGCCAGCGCACCCTCGCCGCCCGGAAGGTGGCGGTGTCGCACAATCCATTGTCGAACATGCGTCTCGGCAGCGGGGTGGCCCCGATCCCGGCGATGCTGGAGCGCGGCCTGGCGGTCGGGCTGGGCGTGGACGGCGCCGCCAGCAACGACACCCAGGACATGCTGGCGACGCTGCGCATCGCCGCTTACCTGCAACGTGCCGTCCACCGGCGTGCGGACCTGCTCGGGTTCCCCCAGATGCTCGACATCGCCTGCGGCGGCGCCAACTCCGCGCTCGGTCTGTCGCCGGTGACCGGCGGCGTGACGGTCGGGTCGCCCGCGGACCTCACCCTGGTGCGGTTCGACCGCGACTACGCCACCCTCCCCGTCCGGGATCCCGGCGCGTCGCTGCTCACCACCGGATCACGGTCCATCGTCGACACGGTGATGGTCGGCGGCGAGATCGTCGTCGAGGACGGACGCCACACGCGAATCGACGAGGCGGAGTTCACGAAACAGCTGACCGCACTGTCCGTCTGAGCCTCGATCCGGTTCATCTCCCCAAACCCCGCGACAGTCGTCGCGTGATGATCGGATCAGGCCGGGTTCTCCCCCAGTACGGCCGACCAGGCCTCGGGCGAGTCGAGGGTGACGCCTCGCTCGGCCGCACGCGCTTCTGCCGCGCGCACGTCGGCCATCAACGCGAGCGCTCGGTCCCGGGCCTGCGCCTCGACGCTGTCGCCGCCGGCGACGACCGTCACGGTCAGGGTCTCCGCGGGGATGGTGTCGACGGGGTAACCGGCCGCGGTGAGCCGTTCGAGGACCTTCTGCAACAGGGCGAGAGCGGGCTGGGTCGTGGCGACGCCATCGAACACCGAGCCGCGGCGCTTCTCGGCCGCCTTGCGTTCCTCCCATTCCCGGATCTGGGTCTCCAGATCCGAGTGGGCGCCGGACAGCACGCCCGGGGTCCGGCCGGTCACCTTCGACGTGAAACTCCGTGCGACGTCGTCGATGTCGAACGGCGACTCCGGGTCGTCGGCGGCGATGCGCGCGTGGAACAGCACTTGCAGCAGGAGGTCGCCGAGTTCTTCACGGAGCTCCACGGGGTCACCGGCCTCGATGGCGTCGAGCAACTCATAGACCTCTTCGAGCAGGTAACGCCGCAACGAGTGGTGCGTCTGCGTGCTCTCCCACGGACCGTTCCGACGCAATGTGTCCATCAACGCCACGGACTCGAGAAGCGCCATGCCGGAGACCGTCTGGGCCGCGATGACCTCGTCCCCGCGCGCAATTCGCGCCTGCACCAGCGGATGTTCGGGATCGGTACTGACGAGCACCGATGCCGGATCAACGGGTGCGTCGTCGAAGACGGGTTCGACGTGGTCGAACTCCCACAGCATCGCCGCGGGCACGTCCTCGGTGACCTGCACCGGCCCGGCGAGACATGAGCGTGCGCGAATGGGGATCAGATCCGGCCGCGCCGGGTCCAGCAGCACCACCGTCATTCGTCGTACGCCCTTCCCTGAGGAGCGCCCGGAGCCTGCGGAGGGCGCGCTACCCCCGCTCCCTGAGGAGCGCCCGTAGCCTGCGGAGGGCGCGCTACCCCCGCTCCCTGAGGAGCGCCCGGAGCCTGCGGAGGGCGCGTCACGAAGGGTCCGGCCGGAGTTGGGTGAGGAAGGTCGTCAGATACTCGATCAGCTCGTCGTCGCGCAGGCGCGCCGACCCCACGCCTCCGGTGCGCGGGATGGGCAGCGTGACCACCGACGTCGTCGCCCGGTAGGTGGCCGACGAGTACAGGCGACGAAGACGCACCTGCTCGCTGTCGAGCAGCGACAGCGGCGAGATCTTCATTCCCTGTCCGGCGAGACCGATCTCGGTGATCCCCCGCTCCCGGCATCGCAGGCGCAGCCGGGCGATGGACGCCAGCCGCGTGGTCTCCACCGGTGGTGGGCCGTAGCGGTCGTTGAGTTCGACGAGGACCGAGTCGACCGCGGCGTCGTCGGTCGCCGACGCGAGCTTGCGGTACGCCTCGAGACGCAGGCGGTCGGAATCGACGTACTCGACCGGGATGTGCGCATCGACGGGAAGGTCGATGCGCACCTCGCCCGTCTCCCGGGATTCGACGGGCTTACCGTCCGCGGCCGCGCGGTAGGCCTCCACCGCCTCGCCGACCAGCCGGACATAGAGATCGAAGCCGACGCCCGCGACGTGCCCGGACTGCTCGGCGCCCAACACGTTTCCGGCGCCGCGCAACTCGAGATCCTTCAGCGCCACCGCCATTCCCGCGCCGAGCTCGTTGTTCTGCGCGATCGTCGCCAGCCGGTCGTAGGCGGTCTCGGTCAGCGGCCGGTCGGGACTGTAGAGCAGGTAGGCGTATCCACGCTCGCGGCTGCGACCGACGCGACCGCGCAGCTGATGTAGCTGCGAGAGGCCGAGGTTCTCGGCGCGGTCGACGATCAGGGTGTTGGCGTTCGAGATGTCCAGACCGGTCTCGATGATCGTCGTACAGACCAGCACGTCGTACTCACGATTCCAGAATCCCGACACTGTGCGCTCGAGCTGATCCTCGCCCATCTGCCCATGTGCGACAACAACTCTCGCCTCCGGGACCATCGCCGCGATGTCCTTGGCCATCTTGTCGATGGTCGACACCCGGTTGTGCACGTAGAAGACCTGGCCGTCACGCAACAGCTCGCGGCGGATGGCGGCGGCGACCTGCTTGGGCGCGTAGGCACCGACGTAGGTGAGCACCGGGTGCCGTTCCTCGGGCGGGGTCAGGATCGTCGACATCTCGCGGATCCCGGCCATCGACATCTCCAGCGTGCGCGGGATCGGGGTGGCCGACATCGTCAGCACGTCGACATGGGTGCGCAGCGACTTGATGTGTTCCTTGTGTTCCACACCGAACCGCTGCTCCTCGTCGACGATCACGAGTCCGAGGTCTTTCCATACGATCCCGGTCTGCAACAGTCGGTGGGTACCGATGACGACGTCGACCTCGCCCTTCGACATCGCCTCGGCGATCTCGCGTGACTCCTTGGCATCGGTGAAACGCGACAGGCCGCGCACGCGCACCGGGAAGCCGCTCATCCGTTCGGTGAAGGTCTGCAGATGTTGTTGCGCGAGAATCGTCGTCGGGACCAGGACCGCGACCTGCTTGCCGTCCTGGACGGCCTTGAAGGCGGCACGGACGGCGATCTCGGTCTTGCCGTAACCGACGTCGCCGACGACGACGCGGTCCATCGGCACCGCACGTTCCATGTCGGCCTTGACCTCGGCGATGACCGTGAGCTGATCCACGGTCTCGGTGAAGTCGAAGGCGTCTTCCATCTCCTGCTGCCACGGGGTGTCGGGACCGAACGCATGTCCGGGCGCTGCGTGGCGGGCGGCATAGAGTTGTACGAGCTCGCCGGCGATCTCGCGAACAGCCTTGCGCGCCTTGCGTTTCGTGTTCTGCCAGTCCGACCCGCCGAGTTTCGACAGCGACGGTTGTTCGCCGCCGACGTACCGCGAGAGCTGGTCGAGTGCGTCCATCGGGACATACAACCGATCGGCCGGCTGGCCGCGTTTGCTCGAGGCGTACTCCAGGACGAGGTACTCGCGCCGGGCACCCGAGACGGTCCGCTCGATCATCTCGACGAACCGGCCGATGCCGTGCTGGTCGTGCACCACCAGGTCGCCGGCGGCCAGGGCGAGCGGGTCGACCTGGTTGCGCCGCTTCGCCGGCAGCCGGCGGCCGTCCCGGACGTTCGCGACCCGTGTACCGGTGAGGTCGGCCTCGGCGACCACCACGAGACCCGCGTCGGGACAGACGATCCCGGCACGCAGCGGCGCGCAGAAGACGGTCACCTCGCCGGGCTGCGGCCGATGCCCGGGTTCGGCGAGCACGTAGGGCACCTCGGCGTCGGACAGTCGTTCGCCGACACGCTGCGCGGTGCCCTTGCCCGCCACCACGATCGCCGCCGTCTTGCCGTCGGAGACGTGGGCGCGCAACTGCGCGAACGTCGCCGCGATCTCGCGGTCGTCGCCCCGCGGCGCCGGGCCGGGAGCCAGGTCCAGTTCGAGTTCGTCACCGCTACCGGTCGCGAGCGGACTCAGGGTCCACCAGGGCCGGCCCGCGGCGAGCGTCGCCTTCCGCACCTCGTCGAGAGACCGGTACGCGCTGGCCTGCAGATCGATGCCGAGGCTCTCCGACGACCGGCCGTCGATCGGCGCCGAGGCGCCCATGGCCGCCGCCGTCCACGACGCCTCGAGGAACTCCGCACCCGTCTTCGACAGATCCGAGGCCCGGGTCCGCACCTTCTCGGGGTCGAGGATGAGGACCCGTGTGCCGTCCGGGATCACCTCGGTCAGCAACTGCATGTCGCCGTCGACGAGCGCGGGGATCAGCGCCTCCATCCCCTCCACCGGCATGCCCTCGGCGAGTTTTCCCAACATCTCGGTCATGGTCGTGTCGCCCGGATCGGCGGCCGCGAGATCGGCGGCCCGCGCACGGACCTTCTCGGTCAGGAGCAGTTCACGGCACGGGTGAATCCGCACCTCGCTGGTCTCGACCTCGGGCTGGCTGCGCTGGTCGGCCACCGAGAATGCACGCATCTCGGTGATCTCGTCGCCCCAGAACTCCACGCGCACCGGATGATCGGCGGTCGTCGGAAAGACGTCGAGGATGCCGCCGCGTACCGCGAACTCGCCGCGTCGGCCGACCATGTCGACGCGCTCATAGGCCATCTCGACCAACTGGGACAGCAGTGCGTCGAAGTCGACCTCGATGCCCTCACGCAGGGTCACCGTGGCGACGTCGGCGAGACCCGGTGCCATCGGCTGGACGAGCGAGCGAACAGTGGTCACGACGACCCGCAGCGGGGTGTCGCCGGGGTTCGCCAGGCGGTGCAGCACGGCCAGTCGCTGTCCGACGGTGTCCGCACTCGGGGAGAGCCGCTCGTGCGGCAGCGTCTCCCAGGACGGGAACTGTGCGACGGCCCCGGCGTCGTCGAGGAGTTCGCCCAGCTCGGCCGTCAGATCGTCGGCCTCGCGGCCGTTGGCCGACACGACCAACAGCGGCGCCTGCGCATCGGTGACCAGGCACGAGACGAGGAAGGGGCGCGCGGCATCCGGCGCGGTGATGTCCAGTCGGCGCTCGTCGCGGTGCTTGTGCACCTCGCGGAAGGACTTGTCCGCACACGCGAGTGTGGCCAGACCGGACAGGGCAGACAGCGTCGACACTCCGTCGATTGTATGGGTCGCCGATCCGCCCGCCCTGCCCGGTCGGCGGACTCGTCCCGACGAAGTTCTCGCCGTCGGCGCCCCTGCCCTACTCTCATCGGCATGAGCGACCGCACCTCCGGCGCGACCTCGCCCCTGATCCGCGTGTCCGACGCGACGATCGACGATTGCGAGGCCGTCGCGGACATCTACGCGCACTACGTGCAGCACACCGTCGCGACCTTCGACTACCTGGTTCCGTCGGTCTCGCAGTGGCATGCCAAGCACGCCGCGATCACCGCTGCGGGACGGCCGTTCGTGGTGGCCCGCGCGGTCGACGACGGGGTCGAGCGCGTCGTCGGATACGCCTACCTGGGGACGTTCCGGACGATGCCCGCGTACGACCTGTCGACCGAGGACTCGATCTACGTGCGGCCCGGTCACGGGGGGCGCGGGATCGGCACCGCGTTGATGTCCGCGCTGCTCGCCCGCGCCGACCCGGACAACGTCCGCCAGATCGTCGCGGTCATCGCCGCGACCGGGGGTGAGGGCTCGATCGCACTGCACCGGCGGTTCGGATTCGACGAGGTGGGTCGCCTGCGCGCCATCGGTCACAAGGCCGAGCAGTGGATCGACTGCGTCTACATGCAGAAGGACCTCTGGAGCGGCGACGACGCTTCCGGCGCGGGCAGCTGACCGGCCTGGCCACCAGGTCGGGGTGAACCGTCGCTCAGCGTTCCAGACCTGCGGCCTCGGCGGCCGCGTCGGCCAGTCCGACGCCGGTGCCCTCGTAGATGTGGAAAGCCACGTCGGCCCCTCGCTGGAGTAACTCGTCGCGTTCGTCGTCGTACTGCGCGACGACGGCGATGGTCCCGGTGACGCCGAGCTCCTCGATGCGTTCGAGAGCCACGAGATTCGAGCCGTGGAAGGGCATGGCCAGGACGAGCAGTTCGAGCTCGCCGACGCCGACGGCCCGGTCCCAGAAGTCGGTCTCGGTGGCGTCGGCGTCGAGTACCCGGACACCCTGCTGGGCCAGTTCGCTCGCCTTGAGCGGGTCGTTCTCCACGCCGATCACGGGCAGGCCGTATTCGTCGACCAGCCGGTCGTAGACCGAGTGGCCGACGCGACCCATCCCGAGGACGAGTACGCGCGCCGGCGCCAGCACGATCGGCGCGTCGTCGGGGTGCGCACGGGCGGCGGCCGTGGTCGGGACGAACGCCGACAGCCGGGTCACCAGGCCCGTGCCGCGTCGATTGACGAGGGTGGAGAACACGAAGCTCCCCGCCACCGCGACCGACGTCACCACCAGCCAGTCCTCGCCGATGATGCCTGCCCCCACACCGGTCGCGATCACGATGAGCCCGAATTCCGAGAAGTTGGCCAAGGCGAGTCCGGTGAGGATCGACGTCCGGCGACGCAGGCCGAACAGCGACAGGACCAGCGTGTACACCGCTCCCTCGAGCGGCAGCAGGATGAGCAGGAGCAGGCCGAGCAGCACGGTCTCGGTCGTCGGTGTGACGTGCAGGCCGATCGACACGAAGAAACCGACCAACAGCAGCTCACGCAAACCGAACAACGTCCGCGACAACTCCCCCGCACGCGGGTGCGAAGCGAGGAGGACGCCGATGATCATCGCGCCGAAGTCGCCCTTGACACCCACGGATTCGAAGAACCAATAGCCGGGCACGAGCGCCATGACGATCCCGAACAACGTCTGCAACTCGCCGTGGCCGAGGGTGTTCCACAACCGCCGGACGATCCACGCGCCGGGGATCAGCAACACCAGGGCCAGCGCCCAGGGGCTCGGCGGCTCGCCCTGCATGGCGGTCAGATAGACGACGGCGACGATGTCCTGCAGCACGAGGACGCCGATGGCGATCCGGCCGTAGAGGGAATGCGACTCCGACCGCTCGTCGAGTACCTGGACGACGAACACCGTGCTCGAGAAGGACAGCGCAAATCCCAACAGCGCCACGGTCTCCCAGCCCTCGCCGGCGAGCAGCCGCACCCCGATGGCACCCAGGACGCCGAGGAAACCCATTGTGAGACCGAGGATGACGAGCAGGTTCGCCGCCGTGGTGATGACGACCTCGCGCCGGAGCAGCATCCGCACGTCGAGCTTGAGCCCGATCGTGAACAGCAGGATCGTGACGCCCAGTTCGGCCATCGTGTCGATGATCGGCAGTTCGTCGATTCCCGGTGCGTGCAGGATGAACCCGGCGGCGAGGTAGCCGACGAGGGTCGGCAGGCGGGCCACACGTGCGAGGAACCCGCACGCGAAGATGACGACCAGGTAGATGCCGACGGTCTCCACGCGCGGCGCCTCAGCGGGATGCGATGGCCGGCCGGCCGGCGCCGTGCGGGGTCGACATCGGTTGATCCTTCCGGCCGGGGGACGCAGAGTGAATCAACAATAGACGCGGTTGGGGCACACCGCCGTGCACCTCGGGTCGGGTTTGGGCCGGGACGCGAGCGGCCCCCGGTCAGGCGTCGTCGACGGTGGTCCGCTTGCGCGATTCGACGTAGTCGGGCCCGACGAGTTCGGGATCGGGTTCGAGTCGGGTGAGCCCGTTCCAGCACAGGTTGACCAGGTGTGCCGCCACGACCTCCTTCGACGGTTCGCGGACGTCGAGCCACCACTGCGCCGTCACCGACACCATCCCGACGAGCGCCTGGGCGTAGAGCGGTGCGAGGGCGGGATCGAAGCCGCGTCGTTCGAAGTCCCCGGCCAGGATGTGCTCGACCTGACTGATCGCGTCGTTCAGGAGACTCGAGTAGGTCGCCGTCTCGTCCGTGCTCGCGGTGCTGTCGCCGCGGACCAGGATGCGGAAGCCGTCGGTTCGCTCCTCCATGTACGTCAGCAGCGCGAGTGCGACCTGCTGGATGCGATAGAGCGAGCGGTTCTTCGACAGCGACGAGGTCACCATCTCCAGCAGGGTTTCCATCTCACGGTCGACGACCACCGCGTACAGACCTTCTTTGCCGCCGAAGTGCTCGTAGACGATAGGTTTCGAGACTCCGGCGCGCTGCGCGATCTCTTCGATCGACGTGCCCTCGAAACCCCGTTCGGCGAACAGTCCGCGCGCCACCTCGATGAGCTGCAATCGCCGTTGCGCGCCGGTCATCCGCGCCCGCGGCGCGCGCTGCACCTCCGCCGAACCCTCCGATGGACGCCCGATAGCCATGGGCCCAGCGTAGTGGTGCATCTCGGGAGATTCCGAGCGGTCGCGCGAGGTCGGGTTCAGTACAGGCTGGACCAGTACGACCAGAATCGCACCGCGATCAGCACGATCACGAGGCCGACCGCCGCGACGAGGATGGGGGCGTGATTGCGGGCCAGGGCGAGCGCGACACGGGACCGCGAGGTGAGACCGCTCGCGTGCGCGTTGCGCACGCTGACCAGGACGAAGATCGGCAGTGTGACCGCCCAGACGACCATGCAGTAGGGACACAGCGCCCCGATCGAGTAGAGGCTCGAATAGATCAGCCACCCGATGAAGACCATCGCCGCGGTGACCCCGACCTGTAGCCCCGCCCAGTACCAGCCGGCGAGGCGCGCCCCGGCCAGCAAGGCCATCCCGGTGGTGATCGCGACCGCGAAACCGGCGATCCCGAGCAGCGGATTGGGGAACCCGAAGAGCGCCGCCTGCGGCTGCGCCATCACCGAACCACAGCTCAGCACCGGATTGAAGTTGCAGGACGGCACGTAGTCGGGGTCGGCCGCTAGTTCGAATCGTTCCACGGTCAGCACGAACGCCGCGACGAAGCCGATGGCCCCGCCGACACTCAGCACCCAGGCGACGATGCGCGTCCAGGAACGCACGGCCTCGGCCAGGTGGGCCCGATCGTCGTCGGGTCCGACCTCCGAGCTGGTCAGCGCAGTCTCACTCACCCATCCAGGATGGCACCGAGTCGAGCGGAGATCGACCCACGCCGCGTGAAAGTCACACTGGATCGGTCCAAATGTCGGCAGTCTCGTTCAACTCTGCGTAATGTCGACGCAGACACCGGGGGTGGGACATCGGGGATGGGACACCGGGGATGGGACACCGACAGTGCAATTGTGGGATTACCTCAGCGAGAACGCCCGATCACTCACTTTTCTGACCTATCAACACGCGTCTCTGTCATTTCAGACAGTGCTCGTGGGTACGGCCGTGGCGATCCTCATCGCCGCCGTGGTCTATCGCCTCCCGCTCGCCAGCGCGCTGACGCTGACGTCGAGCCGTGTGGCGCTGACCATTCCGTCGCTTGCCCTCCTGGCCCTGTTGATCGTGCCGTTCGGACTCGGTGTGACGCCGTCGTTTCTGATGCTGGCCTTCTTCGCCACGCTGCCGGTGATCGGCAACGCGGTCGTCGGTCTACGGTCCGTGCCGCCGGCCGTGGTCGAATCCGCCCGCGGCATCGGGCTTTCGAGATGGCGCATCCTGCTCACCGTCGAGTTGCCGATCGCCTGGCCGGTGATCCTGACCGGCATCCGCGTGTCGACCCAGATGATCGTCGGTGTCGCCGCGATCGTCGCCTACGTCCTCGGCCCCGGCCTGGGATCGCTGATCTTCAACGGGCTTTCCCGCCTCGGTGGTGCCAATGCACTCGAAATGGCGCTCGCCGGAACGATCCTGATCGTCATCATCGCCCTCGTCTTCGACGCTCTCCTGGTTCTGCTCGGCCGACTCACCATCTCCAAGGGACTCTCATGACCGACTCCGCCACCTCGTCCGCGCCGAACGGCAACAACCGCAACGTCACCGGCGAGTCCATCCGGCTCGACGGCGTGGCCAAACGTTACCGAGGAGCCACCACGCCGGCCGTCGCCCGTCTCGACCTGGAGATCGACGCCGGCGACATCGTCGCCTTCGTCGGCCCGTCCGGATGTGGCAAGACGACGACGCTGAAGATGATCAACCGCCTCATCGAACCCACCGAGGGTCGCATCTACATCGGCGGACGCGATGTCACCGCCGAGAACCCGGACAAGCTGAGGCAGTCCATCGGTTACGTCATCCAGTCCGGCGGCCTCTTCCCGCACTGGTCGGTGAGCAAGAACATCGGCGCCATCCCGCGAATCCTGAACTGGGACAAGAAACGTATCGCCGAGCGCACCGAGTACCTGCTCGACCTCGTCGGACTCGACGCCGCGACCTTCGCCGACCGGCTCCCCAAGGACATGTCCGGCGGCCAGCAGCAGCGGGTCGGCGTCGCACGCGCCCTCGCCGCCGATCCCCCGGTGCTGCTGATGGACGAGCCGTTCGGCGCCGTCGATCCGATCACCCGAGCACGCCTGCAGGACAAGCTGATCGCGATCCAGCACGAGCTGGCCAAGACCATCGTCATCGTCACCCACGACTTCGAGGAGGCGACCAAACTCGGCGACAAGGTGTTGATCCTCTCCGAGGGCGGGCAGATCGAACAGTTCGCGCCGCCGGAGGAGATCCTGGCCAATCCGGCGAGCCCGTTCGTCGAGGAGTTCGTGGGATCGGGCGCGACTCTCGCCCACCTGACCCTCACCCGCGTCCGCGATGTCGACTTCAAAGAGGTGATCACCGCCCGGGTCGGAGAACCGTCCGGTGCCGTGGTGACCCGCGCGAAGGCGGCCGGCGAGGACTGGGTCGCCGTCGTCGACCAACACGGCCGCCCACGCGCATGGCCGTCGGTCGAGGAGATCCGCGCCAAGCCGGAGGTCTCCGACTACCTCGACCATCGCCTCCCGGTCGTCGCCAAGTCCTCGACGCTGAACGACGCCCTCGACTCGATGCTCGCGACGAGCCAGGGCGGCGTGCTCGTCACCGACGGACGCGGCGCGGTCGTCGGTGCGCTGAACATCGCCTCGGTGATGGAAGCGATCCGCGGCCAACTCGCGACGGTGCGGGAGGACGACGACCACGGCGGCTATCTCGACCACGCCGAGGGTTCGGCTCCCGTCGAGACCCCGGTCGTCGCGGCCGACGACGAGCCCGGCCCGGAACCGGCCGCAGGCGCCGGTTCCGCGACAGCGCCGGTGGGCACACCCGAGACGAGCGCCGAGCGGTGACGGGTTTCATCGCCGAAGAGGCGAGGATCACCGAGACCGCGAAACCGCCTGCCCCGGAGACGGTCCCGAGCGGCTTTCGACGACGGCTCTCCCGTATCCCCATCGACGTGTGGTTCGAACCGCTCGTGATCGTGGTCGTCGGCGTGGGTTTCGCCATCTGGTACGCGAACACCACGTTCACCACCACCGAGAGCGCGTCGATGTCGTGGGCCGCGCTGCGCGCCACCATCCTCGATCACATCCAACTGACTCTCGTCGCCACCGTCATCGTCGTCGTGATCGCGATCCCACTGGGTATCGCGCTCACCCGACCGTCGCTCCGGTGGCTGAACCCGATCGCGGTGAACATCGCCAACATCGGGCAGGCGGCGCCGGCGATCGGTCTGCTGGTGCTGTTCACCTTCTGGCTCGGGACCGGGTTCAACACCGCCGTCGTCGGCCTGGTCGTCTACGCCGTGCTCCCGATCCTGCAGAACACCATCGTCGGATTACGTCAGGTCGATCAACGGACCGTCGAGGCATCCCGGGGCATCGGCCTGTCCGCCGTCCGCACCCTCGTCCAGGTCGAACTCCCGCTCGCCGTACCCGTCATCCTCAACGGGGTGCGGACCGCACTGGTGATCCTGGTCGGCACCGCCACCCTCAGCACGTTCATCGGCGCGAACAGCCTAGGCACACTCATCACCACCGGCATCACGCTGTTCCTGCCCAAGCTGCTGGTCTCGGGCGCGATCCTGGTCGCCCTGCTCGCCATGACGATCGACTGGCTCGGGCGCCTCGTCGAACTCGTCGCGACACCACGGGGGATCGCATGATGACACGGTCGCAGTCGGCCCGCTCGCTGCGCTCCCGGCGCCGGTCACATTCGGCCCGCTCGCTGCGCTCCCGGCGCCGGTCACATTCGGCCCGCACGCTGCGCTCCCGGGCACTCGCAATCCTGGCCGCGTCGGCGGCCCTCGTGATGACGCTGTCGGCGTGTGGTCTGGTGAGTTCGTCCGGAACCTTCCGTCCCGCTTCCCTTCCCGGCGGTGAACGCCCGCTGGAGGGTACGTCGGTCGCCGTGACGTCGAAGAACTTCACCGAACAGGTCCTGCTCGGCAAGATCACCGCGACGTATCTGGCGGCGGCCGGGGCCGACGTCGACGACCTCACCAACGCGCCGGGTTCGATGTCCTCGCGGCAAGCGGTTCTCAACGGTGACGCCGACATCGTGTGGGAGTACACAGGCACCGCCTGGCAGACCTATCTCGGTGAGACGGAGACCATCGCGGATCCGCAGCAGCTGTACGAGCGCGTCCGTGACGCCGAACGCGCCAACGGTGTCGAGTGGCTCCCGCCTTCGTCGTTCAACAACACCTACGCATTCGCCGCCTCGGCGCCGACGGCCGAGCGGTTGAACGTCACCAAGATGTCCGACATCGCGAAGCTGCCAGAATCCGAGCGGACGTTCTGCATCAACGATGAGTTCCTCTCGCGCGCGGACGGTTTCATCCCCATGCTGGAGGCATACGACATCCCGCTCGACGCCCCCGGCGGCGTGCCCAAGAGCAACGTGACGACCATGGACTCCGGCGTCGTCTACACCTCGACCGCACGGAGCGAACCCTGCAACTTCGGCATGGTCTACTCCACCGACGGCAGGATCAAGAACCTCGACCTCGTCGTCCTGGAAGACGACAAGAAGTTCTTCCTGCCCTACAGCGGCTGCCTCGTGGTGAGCACCGGCGTCAACGACGCGAACCCGGAAATCGCCGAACTCATGGCTCCCGTGTCGGCGAAACTCACCGACGAGCTCATGCAGGAACTCAACGGACTCATCGACATCGACGGCGCCGACCCCTCCGACGTCGCCTACGACTGGCTCGTGAAAGAAGGCTTCATCGTCCCGGTCGACTGACCGTCGACTCACAGTCAATGAGACTGGTTCGGTGCGTAGACCGTCATCCAATGCGGGTGCAGGCGAAAGTAGATGACCTCGACGTCCCAGTCGAACGCATCGTCGCCGTAGATCGTCTTGAAGTGGGCCACCAACTCGGGCCAGTCATCGGCGCGGTCGCCGTCGAGCGGATTGAGGATCTCGACCGTCCCGTGCGTGAACACCCCGAGCTCCTCGCCCTGGATGTGAGCCGCGCTGGCGGCCGGACGGGCGGCGAGGTGCCGAGCCTTCGCAGCTGTGCGCGCCGTGCCGAAGATCCACTTCCCGTGGAGGAAATGCCCGTCGACGGCGCTGATCCTCGGCTCGCCCGCCGCGGTCACGGTCGAGAGCGCGAGAACACGCATGCCCGTCAGGATGTCGACCAATTGCGGTGCGCCGACCGTGTTCTCGCTGCTGATGATGGACCGCAGATGATCAGTCGATCGGGACAGGGACGCGTCGAGAAGGGTCTGCAGTTCGTGTAGTTCATCCGGGGTCTCGTACATGGTGGGCGTCCTCGTGGCTGCTCGTCGGCGACGACCGTCGTCACCGGAGAACCTCATGGTGCCACCGGGACCCGGTTATGAGACCTTTCCGCGGCCGACCGTTCTTGCTGACTCCAACGGGAGACCCAGGGGCGGTGCCTCCGGATGCAGCGCCGCACACACGGCGAGAAGGTCCACGTCGACACGACGCCGGATGCCGGTGAGCAGCGCCCTCAACGACGACCGCCCACCGGCGCGTCGTCCGAAACCCTCTGCCGCATAGCCGGTCATCTCACTTCCGTCGCAATCCCCATGCGGCCGCCAGCAATTCATGCGACGCCAGCCGATGGTCGAAGTCGTGGGTGACGCTGGTGACGAGCAGTTCGTCGGCGCCGGTCACCCGCACGAGTGTGCGTAGCCCGTCCACGACGGTGTCGGGGTCGCCGACGAACTGGGTGCGCACGCGATCGTCGACCAGCGGGAGCGCGTCATCGTCGAGCGGCCGTGCCGTGTCAGGGTCCGGGTAAGGTTGCGCGCCGGCTCCGCTGCGGATGCCGTACACCCAGTGTCCGTAGGTGGATGCACGGTGCCGTGCGGTCGATTCATCAGCGGCGACAACGACATCCGCGGAGACGACCACATACGGCTCGGCCAGGACCGGCGACGGCCGGAACGCACTTCGGTATGCCTCGACGGCCTCCAGGACCGTGCTCGGGCTGACGTGATAATTGGCGACGAACGGCAACCCGCGCGCACCTGCGGTCTGGGCGCTCTGCCCCTTGCTGCTCCCGAAGATCCAGACCGCCACGTCGGCGCCCTGCCCCGGCACCGCGGTCAGTTCGACGTCGCGGTGACTGAACCCGCCCGTCAGGAGCGCCAGGACATCACCGACGGCGTCGTCGAAGTCCGGCGGCGACCCACCGTCGAACTGCGAGGCCTCGAACGCGGCGACGACCCGCGGTGCGTTGAGGATCGACTCGACGGGGAACGGCGACGGTATGAGCAGGCCGTCGACGACCTCGTCGGGCTGTCGGGGTGCGGGCTCGCGGGGTGCGGATTTCCGGTCGGCGGTCGCCAACTCGGTGCGACGCTGCGCGGAACGACCGAGACCCAGGTCCAGTCGGCCAGGGTGGAGCGCGTCGATGGTCCCGAAGGCCTCCACGATCGACACCGGGGTGTGCAGGCCGCTCTGGACCGCCGCAGATCCCACGCGGATGGACTCGGTCGCGCCGGCGATGAGTCCGATGAGCGTGGTCGTCGACGAGCTGGCCACTGCCACGAAGTGATGCTCGGCGAGCCAGAAGCGGTGATATCCCAGACGTTCGGCGTGCCGGGCCAAGGCAACGCTGCGACGCACCGCCGTCGCCGCGTCACTTCCCTCGGTGACCGGCGCGAGGTCGAGCACCGACAGCGGTATGGGTTCATGTCCCGTCATACCGCTCCCCGACCGTCTCGAGTCCTGTGCCGAACACACCTCATCCTGATCACCGAAGCGGCATCGGCGGGACATCGGAAGGGTTAGGCCCACGCCGATCCGATGACCGGGCCCTGGAATCCCGTGTCATGCCGCCACTGTTCGAGACGGAGACACACATCGACGACACGACTCGAGGGGAGACTCGATGACCGAACACGTACGCGTCGCCGTGGCGCTGGACGGTTGCGGGTCGCATCCGGGTGCGTGGCGTGCGCCCGGGGCCCGGGCAAACGCGCTCACGACAGCGGCGCACTGGCAGCAACTGGTCGGCGAGGCCGAAGCCGGGGTCCTGGACTTCGTCACCCTCGCGGATACCTTCGCCCTGCATCGCGGGCATCCCCGCACCGACCGGGCGACGGGAGGACTCGACTCGGTACTACTCGCCTCCCGTCTCGCTCCCACGACCCGTTCGATCGGGCTGATCCCGACGGCGACCGCCACCCACACCGAGCCGTTCCACGTCTCCAAGGCGATCGCGACCCTCGACTATGTGAGTCAGGGTCGCGCCGGGGTCCTGCTGCGTACGACCGCGGACCCGGACGAGGCCGCGCTGTTCGGCCGACGACGATTTCCCGACGATCCGGCGGTGCTCGCCGATCTCGCGTCCGAGGCCCTCGACTTCGCGACCGTGCTCGGTCTGCTCTGGGATTCGTGGGAGGACGACGCCGAGATCCGCGACGTCGCAACCGGTCGCTTCGTCGACCGGGACAAGCTGCACTACATCGACTTCGCCGGGGATCATTTCTCGGTGCGCGGCCCCGCCATCACGCCGCGCCCGCCGCAGGGCCGGCCGGTCATCGCCGCGACCGGCGCCCACCCCACCGATCTGCGGCTGATCGGTCGGGGCGCCGACCTCGGGTTCATCAGCCCGCGCGACGTCGACGACGCCGTACGCGCGGCGGACGCCGTGGGCACCGCACACTCCGACGCCGGTCGCGAGATCACCGATCCAGCACTCCTGTTCGTCGACCTGTTCGTCGTGCTCGCCGCATCGGAGGCGGAGGCCGACGACCGTCGGGCGCGGTTCGACGACTTAGCCGATGGACCGTTCACGCCCGACAGCGCGGTCTTCACCGGCACACCGGTCGGGCTCGCGGACGAGATCGAGCGCTGGGCCGCGGTGGCAAGGATCAGCGGAATACGACTGCACCCGGCCGCCTTGCCCGAGGACCTGCGCGCAATCACCCGAGAGCTCGTACCGGAACTCCGGCGCCGCAACCTGTTCCGCGATGAGTACAGCCATTCGACGCTGCGCGGGCACCTCGGCCTGGCGCGCCCGTCCAATCGTTTCGCCACTGGAAAGGCCGGTGTCGTATGACCAAACAGGTCCATCTCGCCGCCCACTTCCCCGGGGTCAACAACACCACGGTGTGGAGCGACCCGGCGTCGGGCAGCCAGATCGAGTTCGACTCGTTCGTCCACCTCGCACAGACCGCCGAGCGCGGGAAGTTCGACTTCTTCTTCCTCGCCGAGGGACTGCGGCTCCGCGAGCAGAACGGGCTGATCTACGACCTCGACGTGGTCGGTCGACCGGACACCTTCACCGTGCTGTCGGCGTTGGCCGCGGTCACCACCCACCTCGGCCTGACCGGCACCATCAACTCGACCTTCAACGAACCCGTCGACGTCGCACGGCAATTCGCCACCCTCGATCATCTGTCCGCCGGACGCGCGGCCTGGAATGTGGTGACCTCGTGGGACGAGTTCACCGGCGAGAACTTCCGCCGTGGCGGCTACCTGCCCGAGGACCAACGGTACGCGCGCGCCAAGGAATTCCTCACCGCCGCCGCGACTCTCTGGGACTCGTGGCGCGACGATGACGTCGTCGCCGATGCCGAGAGCGGCCGGTTCCTGGCACGCCTCGAGGCGGGTGAATTCGAGTTCACCAGTTCACAGTTCGACATCCGCGGGCACTTCCCGACCCCTCGTCCGCCACAGGGGCGGCCGGTCATCTTCCAGGCCGGGGACTCCGACGAGGGTCGGGAGTTCGCGGCCGCGACCGCCGACGCCATCTTCTCCCGGCACGCCACTTACGACGCCGGCCGGGCGTTCTACACCGACGTCAAACGACGACTCGCCACGTACGGCCGACGCCCCGACCAACTCCTCGTGCTGCCCGCTGCCACCTTCGTCGTCGGCGACACCGACGCGCAGGCAGCCGAACTCGCCCACGAGGTGCGCCTGCAACAGGTCAGCGGGCAGACGGCGATCAAGTTCTTGGAACAGCTGTGGAATCGGGATCTGTCCGATCACGACCCCGACGGCCCGCTGCCGCAGGTGGATCCGATCCCGGGCGAGAACACGGTCGCGAAGGGACGCGCGAGCGTGCGCATGCACCGTGACCCGGTCGCCGTGGCACGCGAATGGCGCGACCTGGCCGAGGCGAAGAACCTGACGACGCGTGAACTCATCATCGAGGTCACCGGCCGCCAGTCGTTCGTCGGCTCGCCGCAGACGATCGCGCACACGATCAACGATTTCGTGCAGGCCGACGTCGCCGACGGTTTCATCCTGGTGCCCCACATCGTGCCCGGCGGGCTCGACCGGTTCGTCGACGAGGTGGTGCCGGTGCTGCAGGAGCTGGGCGTGTATCGCACCGACTACGAGGGATCGACGCTGCGGAACAATCTGGGACTGGCGCGCCCGGGGGGTTGAGCCTCGCCGGGGACCCGCTGCTCGTCGTGAGCCTCTCCGGAGGCCGCGGCTGCGCCGCGACTCATGAGCTCCGCCACCAGGACTCGAACCTAGAATGCCTGAACCAAAATCAGGAGTGTTGCCGATTACACCATGGCGGATCACTGCGCTGACGATTGTGCCACAGCCCGCGGGCACTCACGCCAGGTGACCACTCGACGTCAACTCGACTCACAGACTTCGATCGAGGTCTGGGAGTCGAGTCGACGTCTGGGAGTGATCAGTCCTTGGGGCCGCCGGCCACGTAGACGACCTGCCCCGACACGAAGCCGGCACCTTCGCTGATGAAGAACGACGCGGTGTGGGCGATGTCCTCGGGCACGCCGACGCGGTTGACCGGGATCTGGCCGGCGGCGGCGCGCTTGAAGTCCTCGAAGGGCACGCCGATGCGCTCGGCGGTGGCGGCGGTCATCTCGGTCTCGATGAATCCGGGCGCGATGGCGTTGGCGGTCACGCCGAACCGGCCCAGTTCGATGGCGAGGGTCTTGGTGAAGCCCTGCATGCCGGCCTTGGCCGCCGAGTAGTTGACCTGTCCCCGGTTGCCGAGTGCCGAGGTGCTCGACAGGTTGACGATGCGTCCCCACTCCGCCTCGACCATGTACTTCTGGGCGGCCTTGGTGACGTTGAACGCGCCCCGCAGGTGCACGGCCATGACGGCATCCCAGTCATCAACGGTCATCTTGAACAGCAGGTTGTCGCGGGTGATGCCGGCGTTGTTCACGACGACCGTCGGCTTTCCGAGTTCGGCGACGACCTTGTCCACCGCCGCGTTCACCGAGGCCTCGTCGGCGACGTCGGCACCCACCGCGATCGCCTTGCCACCGGCGTCGGTGAGGGCCTTGACGGTGTCGGCGCAGGCGTCGGCGTCGAGGTCCAGGACGGCCACCGCGAGCCCGTCGTCGGCCAGGCGCTTGGCCACCGCCGCACCGATCCCCCGTGCGGCCCCGGTGACGATCGCCGTCTTCTGCGTGCTCATTCACTACCTCCGTGTGGTCGTTTCGCGAGCCGGACAACTCCGGCGCGCATGGTTGGTTCCCCCGCACCCACCCTGTTCCGTCAGCGACAACGGCAATGATCTACCGATTGATCGCTCGGCGTTGCGGTCCCTATGTGTTCTATCAGGCCCGGTCGCGAGGTTTCGCCACAAACAGCGCGCTGCATTTCTGCCATCGGGTACCGATGCGTAGGATCGCACCCGACGTGCGACCGCGAACCCGGTCAGCGACCCCCGCCGGCGCCGTCGGACAGACATGATCGTGGCAGTCACCGATCAGGAAGAGGGTGGGCATTCGATGACGGGAACGTCGCCGTCCGTGGCCGTGATCGTCCTGGCCGCGGGTGCCGGTACCCGCATGAAGTCCAAGACCCCGAAGATCCTGCACACCATCGGCGGCCGCTCGCTCGTCGGCCACGCGCTCCACGGGACCGCGGGCATCGACCCCGAGCATCTCATCGCCGTCGTCAGCCACGAACGCGAACGGGTCTCGGCTGCCATCGGCGAGATCGGGGCAGGCCTCGGCGTCGAGATCGGGATCGCCGAACAAGACGCGCCCCGCGGGACCGGTGATGCCGCCCGGGTGGGCCTCGGCGGGCTCCCCGACGACTTCGACGGCACCGTCGTCGTCACCGCTGCCGACGTCCCCCTCCTCGACGCCGACACCCTGCGCGCGCTCATCGACACCCATCTCGCCGACGGCGGGGCCGCGGTCACGCTGACGAGCTTCGTCGCCGACGACCCGACCGGATACGGACGCATCATCCGCGACGGGGACGCCGTCACCGCGATCGTCGAACACAAGGACGCCTCCCCGGAGCAGCGCGCGATCACCGAGGTCAACGCGGGCGTGTACGCCTTCGACGCCGCTGCGCTGCGCGACGGGTTGTCGAAGCTGTCGACGGACAACGTGCAGGGCGAGTACTACCTCACCGACATCGTCGAGATCGCCCGCGGCGAGGGGCGGGCCGTCCGCGGACACACCGTCGCCGATCCGGTGCTCGTGGCCGGCTGCAACGACCGTGCCCAGCTCGCCGCCCTGGGCGCCGAACTGAACCGCCGCATCATCCGTCGTCATCAGCTCGACGGGGTGACCGTCGTCGACCCCGCCACCACCTGGATCGACACCGACGTCACCATCGAGCCCGACGCGCACATCGCGCCCGGCACACAGCTGCACGGGCGCACGCACATCGCCGCCGACGCCGTGATCGGACCCGACACCACTCTCACCGACGTCACCGTCGGACGCGGCGCGCAGGTGATCCGCACGCACGGCAGTGACGCGGTCATCGGCGCCGAGGCCACCGTCGGGCCCTTCGCCTACCTGCGACCGGGCACGGCCCTCGGGGACGCGGGCAAGATCGGCACCTTCGTCGAGACCAAGAACGCGACCATCGGTGCCGGGTCCAAGATCCCGCACCTCACCTACGTCGGCGACGCCACCATCGGCGAGCACTCCAACATCGGCGCGTCGAGCGTCTTCGTCAACTACGACGGGGTTGCCAAGCACCGCACCGTGATCGGCGACCACTGCCGCACCGGCTCGGACAACATGTTCGTCGCGCCGGTCAGCGTCGGCGACGGGGCATACACCGGCGCCGGAACCGTGGTGCGGCAAGATGTACCGCCGGGAGCCCTCGCGGTCTCGGCGGGCGAACAACGCGTCATCGAGGACTGGGTCGTGCGCAAGCGGCCCGACACCGCGGCGGCGCGCGCGGCCCTCGAGGCACGCGACAAGAACCCCGGGACGGCTTGACACCCCGACCCGCGCTCGACCCTGCAGATCCGAAACTACACGAACAGAAGAGTTTTCATGACCTGGACCACTGACAACCAGAAGAACCTGATGCTGTTCTCTGGTCGTGCCCATCCCGAACTCGCCGAAGCAGTCGCCGATGAACTGGGCATCAAGGTCACCCCGCAGACCGCCCGCGACTTCGCCAACGGCGAACTGTTCGTTCGTTTCGAGGACTCGGTCCGCGGATCGGACGCCTTCGTCCTGCAGAGCTGCCCGTACCCGCTGAACCAGTGGGTCATGGAGGCGCTCATCATGATCGACGCCCTCAAGCGCGGCTCGGCGAAGCGCATCAGCGTGATCCTGCCGTTCTACCCCTACGCCCGCCAGGACAAGAAGCACCGCGGACGTGAGCCGATCTCGGCCCGCCTCATCGCCGATCTGCTCAAGACCGCGGGCGCCGACCGGATCATCACCGTCGACCTGCACACCGACCAGATCCAGGGCTTCTTCGACGGCCCTGTCGATCACATGCACGCTCAGGGACAGCTCGCCGAGTACATCCGGGGCAAGTACGGCACCGACAACATCGCCGTGGTCTCCCCCGACTCCGGTCGCGTACGTGTAGCCGAGAAGTGGGCCGACACCCTCGGTGGCGCGCCGCTGGCGTTCATCCACAAGACGCGTGACCCGCTCGTGCCCAACCAGGTCAAGTCCAATCGCGTGGTGGGCGAGGTCGAGGGACGCACCTGCATCCTCATCGACGACATGATCGACACCGGCGGCACCATCGCCGGCGCCGTGCGGGTCCTCAAGGACGCCGGCGCGGGTGACGTCATCATCGCCACCACCCACGGCGTGTTCTCCGACCCCGCGGCCGAGCGTCTCGCGTCCTGCGGCGCCAAGGAGGTCATCGCCACCGACACCCTGCCGATCCCGGCCGAGAAGCGCTTCGAGAACCTCACCGTCCTCTCCATCGCACCGCTGCTCGCCCAGACGATCCGCGAGGTCTTCGAGAACGGTTCTGTCACAAGTCTTTTCGACGGCATCGCCTGACCCCCCGCTCCCTGAGGTGCGAGCCCAACCACTGCTCCCTGAGGAGGCCGGAGCTTGCGGAGGCCGTCACGAAGGGTCCTGGCGAGATGATGTTGCCAGCCCTTCGAGGCTCGTCGCTTGCGCTCCTCGCACCTCAGGGAGCAGAGGGATTGACGCTCCTCAAAGGAACACAGGGATTCGCCCTCCTCAGGGAGCAGATTGCGCCCCACCGAGTACCGTGTCACCCGTGGACGCGACGATCTATCACAACCCGAAGTGCTCGACCTCGCGGAAGGCGTTGCAGGCCCTGCGCGACGCCGGGATCGAGCCGGCAGTCGTGAAGTATCTCGACGAGCCGTACAGCCGCGAACACCTCGTCGAGCTGTTCGCCGACGCCGGGATCACACCCACACAGGCGGTCCGCAAACGCGAGGCCCTCTACAAGGAGCTCGATCTCGCATCGGCCACCGACGAGCAGATCCTCGATGCCATGGTCGAGCACCCGATCCTCGTCGAACGTCCGATCGTGGTGACCGACAAGGGCACTCGCATCCCCCGGCCGATCGAGAAACTCGACGAGATCCTCTGACTCAGGGGCGCGGCAGCGCTCAGGTCAGGCCGGCACGGCCGGCGCGGGCAGCGGCCGCTGCACCGACGGCACGGCCAGTGCCACGACGCCCCGCGCGAGCGCCTTGGTCATGTCGAAGTAGTCGAAGTAGTCGCGCCACACCGTGATCCGACCCTCCCGTACCTCGAACCGGCCGCAGACCCAGAACTGGAGATGCAGCCGCCCGAACCGGAGTTCGTCGACGCGCTCGGTCAGCACCACGCCGGTGTCGTCGGCGGACACGTTGATCATCTGGTAGTTGAAGCCCACCGACTCCTTGCGCGTGACCCCGCCCAGGACACCGGCCACCTTCCGCTTGCCGCGGATCGTCGGCAGCGAGACGTTCGTGTAGGCGATGTCGTCGTCGATTGTCTCCAGCGCGGCGGGCACGTCGCCCCGCGCGAACTCGTCCAGCAGGGTCGTCACGATCTCGATCGGCGTCTGTGAGGTCATGGCAGACCAGTATCCCCCAGCGCGGCGAACCGAGCGGGCGATGTGACATCCCGGCAGGTCATCGACTACTCTGATCGCCGTTGTCTCGGCGAGGGTGACCCAGTCACCGTGATCGGCGCGGCCATCGCAGGTCTTCCTCACGCCCTCCGGGCGAATGGAACGCCCGCGGTCGGAACTCGTGCCCGGTGTTGCTCGTCGCGACGCCGACAGAACGTACCCACCGATCGCGAGGAGACCGTCATGGCCACCCAGACCAGCAAGCTGTCCGTCAGCACCCGTACCGAGAAGGGCAAGGGCGCAGCCCGCCGCGCGCGTCGCGAGGGCAAGGTCCCCGCCGTGCTGTACGGCCACGGCGCCGACCCCCAGCACCTGCACCTCCCGGCCCGCGAGTTCGCCGCCATCCTGCGTAACAGCGGCCTCAACGCCGTCATCGACCTCGACATCGAGGGCTCCAGCCAGCTCGCGCTCACCAAGCAGGTCGACGTCCACCCGATCCGCAACTACATCGAGCACGCCGATCTGCTGATCGTCCGTCGTGGCGAGAAGGTCACCGTCGAGATCGCGATCATCGTCGAGGGCGACGCCGCCCCGGGCACCCTCGTCGTCCAGGACGCCAGCGTCGTCGAGGTCGAGGCCGACGCCCTGTCGATCCCCGAGCAGATCGTCGTCAGCGTGGAGGGCGCCGAGATCGGCCTGTCCGTGCACGCCTCTGATCTGGACCTGCCCGAGGGTGTGACCCTCACCGCCGATCCCGAGACCCTCATCGTGTCGGTCACCGAGGCGCAGCTCGCCGCCACCGAGTCCGACGCCGACGGCTCGGCAGACGCCGCAGCCGAGGGCGACGCCGAGGGCGAGGCGACCGAGGAAGCCGCTGCGGAGTCGGAGTAATCCGACCACCGACTGCCCGGTTCGGGTGGTGAAACTGCGTAAGTGGTGAAACTCATTGTCGGACTCGGCAACCCCGGGTCCAAGTACGAGAAGACGAGGCACAACGTCGGCGCGATGGTCGCCGACGGCCTCGTCGCCTCGGCCGGCGAGCGCTGGAAGGTGCACAAGAAGTCCGGTGCCGAGGTCGCCGAGGTACGCCTCGGCGGCCAGTCGGTACTCGTGGCCAAACCCCGCACCTACATGAACGAGTCCGGCCGTCAGATCGGCCCGCTCGCCAAGTTCTACTCGGTCACGACTGACGACCTGATCGTCGTCCACGACGAACTCGACATCGACTTCGGCGCCGTCCGTCTCAAACGGGGCGGCGGCGAGGGCGGCCACAACGGGCTGCGGTCGCTCAGTCAGGCACTCGGTACGCGCGACTATTTGCGCGTGCGCATCGGCATCGGCCGGCCACCCGGCCGGCAGGACCCAGCCGATTTCGTGTTGAAACCGTTTCCGTCCTCCGCTCGCAGCGAGGTCGAACTCCTCATCGCCAACGGTTGCGACGCCGTCGAACTATTGCTCGGACAGGATCTGGAGTCCGCGCAGAACACCGTGCACGCCTGGTGAGGACACCGAATTCGGCGGCCGCGCGGCCGTAGAATCGCTGCGGCGGGCAATGAAGGGATCGGCAACAGTGGTCAACCTCTCGGTGAAGACCGGACACCAGAACGTCTCGATGCTCGGCATCGGCGCCTACCGTCCGCGACGCCTGGTCAGCAACGACGAGGTCTGCCAGGTCCTCGATTCCTCCGACGAGTGGATCTTCGAGCGGAGCGGCATCCGCAACCGCCGCTGGATCAGCGGCGACGAGTCGGCCCGATCGATGGCCGCCGCAGCCGCCGAGCGGGCGATCGCGAACTCCGGGGTGGCGAAGGAGAAGATCGGTGCGCTGATCCTCGCCACCAACAGCTGGAAGACCAAGATCCCCCACGGCGGGCCGATCGTCGCCTCCGACATCGGGCTGAACGGCATCCCCGCCTACGACGTCGCTGCGGGGTGCGGCGGCTTCGGGTACGGCCTCGGGGTCGCTGCCGACACCGTCCGTGCCGGCAGCGCTGAGTATGTCCTGCTCGTCGGTGTCGAGACCATGTCGGTGGTCATGGACCCCACCGACCGCAACACCGCATTCATCTTCGGCGACGGCGCCGGTGCGGTCGTCGTCGGTCCGAGCGAGGAGAACGGCATCTCCCCGACCGTCTGGGGCAGCGACGGCGAGAACGCCGAGGCGATCGGCCAGAACTGGGACATCCCCGAGTACATGGACCGCGCGCAGGCCTACCAGGACAAAGACCCCGAGACCGACCCGGTCGGTCGCATGGTGGTGACGATGGCGGGACCCAAGGTGTTTCGCTGGGCGGCCGTCACCCTGCCCCGGGCCCTCGCCACCGTGCTGGAGACCTCGGGCGTCGGCGTGGAGGACATCGAAGTCTTCGTGCCCCACCAGGCCAACGCCCGCATCAACGACCTGATGAAGAAGAACCTCGGCTTCCCCGACGACCTGCCGATGGCGAACGACATCGAGAACACCGGGAACACCTCGGCGGCCTCCATCCCGCTCGCCATGGAGGAGATGCTCGCCACCGGCAAGGCGAGGGGCGGACAGACCGCGCTGCTCCTCGGCTTCGGCGCCGGCCTGAGCTACGCGGGTGCGGTCGTCACCCTTCCCCCGGCCCCGCGATCACCAGTTTCGACTGACCCCCGCTCCCTGAGAAGCGAGCTGCGACCCCCGATCCCTGAGGAGCGCCCGGAGCTTGCGGAGGCCGCGGCCAACCCCCGCTCCCTGAGGAGCGCCCGGAGCTTGCGGAGGGCGCGTCACGAAGGGTCTGGCGACGCATCTCGCCAGGACCCTTCGTGACGCTCGCAAGCTCGCTCCTCAGGGAGCAGGGGTCGGGCTCGCAAGCTCCGGCCTCCTCAGGGAGCAGTCATTGGGCTCGCGCAGAACACGGGCGCAGATACTGAGGAGCGAGCTCGCGGCTCACGCCTCAGGCATTCTCCTTGCGGAACACCGAAGTGCCCCACAGGGTTCCGAGTCCGGCCAGGATGAGCGACGCGAGGACGCCCCAGAGGACCTGAGCACTGGCGAGGTCGCCGGAGAAGGTGTCGCGCACCGCGTCGACGATCCACCGGAACGGCATGAAGTCGCTGAGACTCTGCAGCCACGACGGCCCGAGGGTCATCGGGAGCAGGATGCCCGACAGCAACAGGACCGGCATCATGACCATGTTGATGAGCGGCGCCATCACATCTTCACTCTTCGTGGTCAGCGCCAGGGCGTTCGACGCCGCGGCGCACGCGCCACCGATCAGCATCGTGATGATGATGCCGAGGATCACGCCGATCACCGAACCCCGCATGCCCATCAGATAGCCCAGCACCACCAGGATCAGCGCCTGCACGAGAAGTTGCAGCATGTCGCGCATGAGTCGACCGGTGAGCAGGGCGGTGCGGCTGGCCGGGGTCACCCGTTCGGCCTCGATCACACCCTCGCGCCATTCCCCGATCAGGCTGAATCCGGCGAACAACGCGCCGAACAGACCGAGCTGCACGAGCAGACCGGGGACCAGGAACGTGTACGGATTGTCGGCGCCGCCCGGGAACTGCGCGACGAGGGGCTTCAGCAGCGGCCCGAAGAGGACGAGGTAGAGGACCGGTTGCATCACCCCGATGAGGACCCAGGCCGGGTTGCGCAGGTTCATGCGGATCTGTCGGCGGAACACGATGGTGCTCTCGCGGAGGAACGTGGTCATCGGTTGGCTCCCTGCTGACGGAGTTCGGCCGACTGGGCGTCGGCGTTCGTCGAATCGGTTGTTTCCGAATGGATCTCGTTGCCCCGCTCGGTCTCGGCGTCACGCAGCGACCGACCGGTGAGGGTGAGGAAGACGTCGTCGAGGGTCGGGCGGATGACCTCGATGGAGTCGAGGGTGATGCCCGCGGCGTCGAGGTCACGCAGCAGTCCGGGGACGGCCCGGCCCGCCCGCGGCACCCGGCTCCGGACGTGCCGGCCGTCGATCTCGATCCGGCCGTCCGCGCGGCCACCGGTGACCGAGGCCAGTTTCTCCGCGGCGGTGGACACGGCCGCGGAGTCGGCGACCTCGAGTGCCACCAGGTCGCCGGACACCTGCGCCTTGAGGTTGTCGGCGGTGTCCGCGGCGACGATCCGGCCGTTGTCGATGATGATGATCCGATCGGACAGTTCGTCGGCCTCGTCGAGGTAGTGCGTCGTCAAGAAGACCGTCGCGCCGCGTTCGGTGCGCAACCGCCGGATGTGGTCCCAGAGATTGGCCCTCGCCTGCGGGTCGAGGCCGGTGGTCGGCTCGTCGAGAAAGACCAGGGACGGTTCGTGGACCAATCCCATCACGATGTCGAGTCGGCGTTTCTGCCCGCCGGACATGTTCTTGGGCTGGCGTTCCCACAGGCCGTCGAGTTGGAGCTGGGAGAACAGGGCGTGGCCGCGGCGGGTCGCCTCGGCCCGGGACAGCCCGTAGAGCATGCCGTGATCGACGATCTCGTCGCCCGCCTGCGCCTGGCTGAAGGTGCCGCCGGCCTGCGAGACGTAACCGATGCTGCGGCGGACCGAGACCGGGTCGGCCACGACGTCGTAACCGTTGACGGTCGCGGTTCCCGCCGTCGGCCGCAGGAGGGTCGTCAGCATGCGCAGCGTGGTGGTCTTGCCCGCGCCGTTGGGCCCGAGGAACCCGACCACCTCCCCCTCGGCGATGTCGAGGTCGACGCCGTCGACGGCCCTCACCTCGCGCTTCTTCTTTCCCTTCCCGGTGCTGAACACCTGGACCAACCCGCGTGCGTGGATCATGCGGACTCCCCTTCTCGATGTCGTCGAATGGTGTACTGACTCGTGCGTTCGGCGCTGCGCGCACGTCATCGTGTGCTGATCGTCGTGACCGCGGGCCGCTTTCCGACGCCCCGGCGGTGTTCGATCGACCTGCGGACCAGCATTCCCCTCATC
This sequence comes from Gordonia sp. IITR100, assembly GCF_002009645.1. Classification (NCBI taxonomy): domain Bacteria; kingdom Bacillati; phylum Actinomycetota; class Actinomycetes; order Mycobacteriales; family Gordoniaceae; genus Gordonia; species Gordonia sp. IITR100. Next base: position 427,762 of record NZ_MVKV01000002.1, read on the forward strand.
GAGGACGACTTCGGTCCGCGTTCCGCGACTCCGTAACGATTGCGGGCGGGGTCCCGCTACTTCCCAGTAAGAGGCGGTGTGAGTACCGTCGTATGTCGGGTCACATATTCGCCGGGCACGTTTTGGGAAGGGTTCACCATGGCGGTCATCGCAGACACCACTGGCATCAACAACATCGGCATGCTCGGCATCGGCGCGTACCGCCCCGAACGCGTCGTCACCAACGAGGAGATCTGCCAGCACATCGACTCCTCCGACGAGTGGATCTACACCCGTACGGGAATCAAGACGCGCCGGTTCGCGCGTCGCGACGAGAGCGTCATGGAGATGTCGGTCAACGCCGGCCGCAAGGCGATCGCCAATGCGCTGCTCCAGGGCTCGGACATCGACGCCGTCATCCTCGCCACCAACACCCACCTGCTGCTGACCCCGGCCGGCGCCACCAAGGTCGCGACCGAACTCGGCTGCAACGGCGTGCCCGCCTTCGACGTCACCGTCGGCTGCGCCGGCTTCGGCTACGGCATGGCACTCGCGTCCGACATGATCCGCGGCGGCAGCGCCACCCACGTGCTGGTCATCGGCGCCGAGCAGCTCTCGGTGACCATGGACATGACCGACCGCACCAACTGTTTCATCTTCGGCGACGGGGCCGGCGCAGTCGTCGTCGGACCCACCGAACAGCAACAGCTCGGCCCGGTGATCTGGGGCTCGGACGGCTCCCAGTTCAACGCGATCCGCCAGGACTTCGACTGGGTCACCTTCCTCGACAGCGACCGCACCCAGCGCCCCTACCTGCGCATGGAGGGCACCGCGGTGTTCCGCTGGGCCGCCTTCGAGATGGGCAAGGTCGCCCACCGCGCCCTCGAGGCCGCGAAGCTCGGTTCCGAGGACCTCGACGTCTTCGTGCCGCACCAGGCGAACGCCCGTATCAACGAACTCCTCGCCAAAAACCTCAAACTCCGCGACGACGCGGTCGTCGCCAAGGACATCGAGTACACCGGCAACACCAGCGCCGCCTCGATCCCGCTCGCCATGGAAGACCTGCTGTCCACCGGCAAGGCACAGCCTGGCCAGACCGCACTACTCCTCGGCTTCGGCGCCGGACTCTCCTACGCCGCGCAGGTCGTCACCATGCCGCCGGTTCCGTTCGAGTAGGGCGCCGTATCGAGTCCGGGGGCAATCTGATCCGCTCAGCGGCTCATGATGCCCCCGGATTTGTCATGCCGGCCGGTCGTGCTGCAAGCCGAGCGCCTGGCGGACACGTGCCACGACGTCGTCGGGCCGCTCCCGCAGATCACTCCACGTGAAGTTGAGGACGGTCCAACCCAAAGCGATGAGGTCGTTTCGGCGTCGGCGGTCTCGCTGGAACGTCTCCGCGTCGCGGTGGAACGCCATCCCGTCGATCTCCACCGCCAACAGCCGATCCGGGAACGCGAGGTCGATGAAGTACCCGCCGGCCGGGTGACCGCACGACCAACCGCTCACACCTCCGGCGCTCAACACGTCGACAGCCAGCCGCTCCGCCACCGAGCGCGCGCCGGATTCGACGCCGTCGACGAGGGCCGCGATCGCGGGTCCATCCTCCTTGCCACGTCGACGATCAGCGGCGACGCGCAGCTGGCGCAGCGAGACCTTGCGAACGAGCAGCGCGTTGTCGAGGACTCCACTGTCGCGCTCGAGTGCGGCTTCCAGCACGGACAGCGGCAAGGCTGTCACGAGCAAGTCCTTGCGGGTCACCACCTCCGCGTCCGCGAGGCAGCGGCGCCGGACCCGAACGCCCTCGACCGGAGTGCCATGCCGCGATCGCGGTGCGGTGACCGTGAACTTCTTCGGCGGCTCGTCGAGGAGCCCGTGCCACCACGCCGCTCCCGATCCGGACAGCGCCGCACCTCGGCCCACGCTCGCGACTGCCAGTCGCGCACGGGTGGCCGGCGTCGTCGGATGATCGGCGAGCGAATACACCCCGCGCGTGTGCGGCATCCAGTCTCCGCAATCGACTCGACGCCGGACCGCGGACCGCGTGAGGCCGAATTCGAGCGCATCCGCCATGGTCAGTACCCCGTCACGGGCGAGAACGCGGCGCCGAAGGCCCGGTGGAAGCTGCACGACCATCAGACGCACAGCAACGGTGACGGGTTCCCAGTTTTTGGGCGGGGGGCACAAGGTGCCGCATACCGGCACAACCTGCCCCGGCACTCCGCCGCGAGCGAGTTTGGCCGCCCCCTGCACGCCCGGTAGCCTGGAACCTCGTGAGTTCCGAGGTGATCAGTCGCGAAGTGACGCGTCGTCGTACCTTCGCCATCATCTCCCACCCCGATGCCGGCAAGTCGACGATGACCGAGGCGTTGGCGCTGCACGCGCGGATGATCAGCGAGGCCGGCGCCGTCCACGGCAAGGCCGGACGTAAGTCGACCGTCTCCGACTGGATGGAGATGGAGAAGGCGCGCGGCATCTCCGTCAGTTCGACGGCGCTGCAGTTCAACTACTCGGCCGCAGCCCAGGCCGACCCCGAGATCCCGAGCGTCATCAACCTCGTCGACACCCCGGGTCACGCCGACTTCTCCGAGGACACCTACCGCGTGCTGACCGCGGTCGACGCCGCGGTGATGCTCATCGACGCCGCCAAGGGACTCGAGCCGCAGACCCTCAAACTCTTTCAGGTGTGCCGCCACCGGGGCATCCCGGTCATCACGGTGATCAACAAGTGGGACCGGCCGGGTCAGAGCCCCCTCGAACTGATCGACGAGATCACCGAGCGCATCGGCCTCACCCCGACCCCGCTGTTCTTCCCGGTCGGCATCGCCGGCGACTTCCGTGGTCTCCTCGACCGGCGCACCGGCGAGTACGTGCACTTCACCCGTACCGCGGGCGGCGCGAAGATCGCGCCCGAGGAGATCATGTCCGCCGACGACGCGCTGGCTCGCGAGGGCGACGAGTGGACCTCGGCACTCGAGGAGAGCGAACTGCTCACCGAGATGGGCCAGGACCACGATCAGGAATTGTTCCTCGCCGGGCAGACCTCGCCGATGATCTTCGCGTCCGCGATGCTGAACTTCGGTGTGCGGCAACTCCTCGAGGTCCTCGTGGAGCTCGCTCCCCCGCCCGGGCCGCGGGCCGACGTCGAGGGCAATCCACGGCCGGTGACCGACCCGTTCAGCGCGGTGGTCTTCAAGGTGCAGGCCGGGATGGACTCCAGCCACCGGGATCGCCTGGCGTACATGCGGATCGTGTCCGGCGAGTTCGAACGCGGCATGGTCGTGACCCATGCGCAGACCGGAAAGCCGTTCGCCACCAAGTATGCCCAGGCCGTCTTCGGCCGCGACCGCTCGACGGTCGACACCGCCTACCCCGGTGACGTGGTCGGGCTGGTGAACGCGACCGCGCTCGCTCCCGGCGACACTCTCTACGACGGCCCCAAGGTGCAGTTCCCGCCGATCCCGTCCTTTGCGCCCGAACACTTCTCGACCCTGCGTGCCACCACCGCAGACAAGTACAAGCAGTTCCGCAAGGGCATGGACCAGCTCGAGAGCGAAGGCGTGGTCCAGGTCCTGCGCAACGACACCCGCGGTGATGCGTCGCCGGTGCTCGCCGCCGTCGGCCCGATGCAGTTCGAGGTCGTGACCGCGCGGATGAAGGCCGAGTACAACGTCGACACCATCATCGAGCCGCTCGGTTACACCCTCGCCCGTCGCACGGATGCCGACAGCGCGCCCGAACTGAATCGGCAACGCGGCGTCGAGGTCTTCACCCGCACCGACGGCGCCGTTCTCGCGCTCTTCAGCGACAAGTGGCGCCTGCAGTACATCGAGAAGGAACACCCCGACCTCACTCTCGAACCCCTTGTCGCGGCAGCGGACTGACCGGTCGACGAGCACACGGCGCCGGCCGGTGCGCGCCGCCGTGCTGATGTGCGCGGCGGTGGCGTCGCTCGTCACCGCCTGTGGCTCCGACGCCCCGCACCAGTCCACGCCCACCACCTCGACGCCGGTGCCGACCGCACGCCCGGTCGACTCGACGCTCTGCACCGAGAAACCACCGCAGGGCAACGTCGACCGCAGTGGCCAGAACTTCGAGTTCCGTCACGGCAACATCAGAATCGCGGTCGCGGACACGCCGGCGGACTCCCGGCGCGGACCCGCGGTGGGCGCCACCCCCGCCGACGAGCCCAACTGCTATGAGTTCGACCGGTGGGGCCCGGCGCGGCCCGACGTGCCGCCGGACTCGCTGCTCTTCGTGTTCAAGGACGCCGGCACCGGCGGCGCGCAGATCGAGTTCCTGATCAGCGAACTGACCGGCGGCCTGTTGCCACCGGTGGGCGCGACGCGTCCGACCGTCGGGCCGTTGACACGACCGATCAACGCCCAGATCGGGGTCTCGATCAACGGCGACTACCACCACTCGTCCGCGTGCCAGCTCAGCGTGAGCGGCATGTCGAGCTCACTCGCGGCCGGCTCGTTCACCTGCCCGACGGCGACACGGGTCGAGGCCAACCCGCTCGCGCCCGACGACGACGTCCGCTACGACCTCGACGAGTCGTCGGCGACGAAACAGCCGGAGTCCGAGGGCAACTCGACCGCCAGCGTGTCGTTGTCGGGGTGGTTTCAGCTCACGCCCTGAGATCTGCCGGTCGAGCAGCGTCGACCGAGCGTGGTAAGGACGCCACCCCCCGCTGGTCGAGCAGCGTCGACCGAGCGTAGCGAGGACGCCGCGTCCGTCGAGGCCACCTCGGCAACCGACCTCGCAAACCCGACCAGTGGCTTCGACAAGCTCAACCAGCGGGGAGGCGGCTCAACCAGCGGGGAGGCGACTCAACCAGCGGGGCGGCACCTCAACCAGCGGTGGCACCGACGATCCGGGCCACGACGGCGGGATCGACGTCGTCGATGCGCGCCGGATCGAATTCGGGATTGCGATCCTTGTCGACGAGCACGGCCCGCACCCCCTCGCGGAAGTCGTGGGTCTTCGTGATCTCCTCTGCGGCATGCAGTTCCCGGTCGAAGCACTCGTCTATCCCCGACCTCGCCCCGGCGCTGATCATCGCCGCGGTGACCCACAGACTGGTGGGTGAGGCACCCTCGAGCAGACCGACCATCTCCTGGGCCCAGTCGTCGCCGACCGCGCCGCGCAGGCCGCCGAGGATGGCGTTGACGTTGTCGTCGGCGAAGTACTCGCCGATCTTGCGCAACGGCACGTCGCTGGTGTCCTCGGTCCCCGACGTGGCCAGCGCGTCGGCCAGCGGGGCACCGGAACGGATGCTGTCGGCGACCGCCGGCAGGTCGGCGGAGGACACGAAATGCGTTGCCAGTCCGACGGCGACCGCGTCCACACCGCGGATCCGGGCGCCGGTGAGTCCGAGCCACATGCCCACGCCCTCCGGGAGCCGCGGCAGGAAGTAGGTCGAACCGATGTCGGGGAAGAACCCGATCGCGGTCTCGGGCATGGCGATCATCGCCTTCTCGGTGACGACCCTGATCTCGCCGTGCACGCTGATCCCGAGACCCCCGCCCATGGCCGCCCCGTCGATCAGGCTGATGTAGGGCTTCGGGTAGTCGGCGACGAGCTGATCGAGCCGGTACTCGCCGGCGAAGTAGCGGCTGATCGAGGCGTGGTCGCCGTCGATGGCGTGCTCGCGGATCGCACGGATGTCGCCTCCGGCGCAGAACGCCCGGTCGCTCGCCGAGGTGACCAGGACGGTGTCGATCGCGTCGTCGTCACCCCATTCGCCGAGCGTGACGTACATGTCGTCGATCATGCTCTGGTCCAACGCATTGAGAGCCTTGGGCCGGTCCAGGACGATCTCGCCGACGCCGTTGGACACCGAGGTGCGGAGAAATGACATACCCCAACCGTAGCGGTGAGCCCGGATCCGACTCGTCGGCGGATAATCCGTTTGCAACTCCGAGCGCGTCCGCTACGGTGGTCACCACTTGCCCCCAGACCCTCCAGGAGTGATCCACGCGATGAAGAACTGAAGTGGCCCCGGCCGTCGGCACCGCCGACGGACCCCACCGACGCCCTGTCGGTGTACCCGACCCACTTCAGGAGCGCTCATGCCATCTTCCATCGTGCTGTCCGATGTCTCGTTCGCCTGGCCCGACGGGACAGTCGTCTTCGATCACCTGGACCTCGCCCTGGGCGCCGAGACCTACTCCCTCATCGGCGCGAACGGTGCGGGCAAGTCCACCCTCCTCGGCCTGATCGCCGGTCGATCACGCCCGGCGTCGGGCAGCATCACGATCGCAGGTGATTCGTCGACGACCGATGTCGCTGTGGTCGTGCAGGACCCGCAGTCCGATCCGTCGTCGACCGTGGCGCACGCCCTCGGCATCGACGAGATTCGTTGTGCGATAAGACGAATCGAGAGCGGTTCGGTAGATCCGCAGGACTTCGACGCAGTCGGGGACGACTGGGGCGTCGAGGAGCGCGCCATCGGACTCCTCGAGCAGATGGGACTGCCGCCCGACCTCGACCGCACGGTCGGCGCCATGTCCGGCGGGGAGGCGACCCTGCTGGCGATCGTCGCCGCACTCATCGCTGACCCGGCGATCCTGCTCCTCGACGAACCGACCAACAACCTGGACACCGACTCCCGCGCCCGGCTCTTCGACGCCATCGAGTCGTTTCCGGGCACGGTGGTCGTGGTCAGTCACGACCTCGAGCTCCTCGAACGTGTCGATACGACGGTCGAGCTGTACCGAGGTCGAGTGCGGCTGTTCGGCGGGCCCTACTCCCGGTACCGCGAGATCATCGACGCCGAACAAGACGCCGCCGAGGCAGCGGTGGCCACCGCCGCCGGCGATCTGCGCAAACAGCGCCGCGAGATGACCGAGGCGCTGATCAAACTCGATCGGCGGGCCCGGACGGGCGCGACAGCCGAGCGGGAGAAGCGGGTGCCGAAGATCGTGGCACACAACCGCCGGAGCGAGGCGCAGGTGTCGGCGGGCAAACTGCGTAACGCCCATCGTGACGACGTAGCCTCTGCGGCAACGCGTCTCGACGAGGCCCGCGAGGACATCCGCACCGACCGCACCGCACGGATCGTCGTGCCGACGCCGGAAGTGGCCCAGCGCGCCCAGATCGTCGTCGATGACCGCCTGCGCATGGACGGACCCGAGCGGGTGGCTCTGGTGGGGCCCAACGGTTCCGGGAAATCGACGCTGATCGCGGAGTTGATCGCCTCCGAATCCGTCGTCGTACCGTTCGCCTTCGTACCTCAGCAGATCACCTTCCCCGACCCGACCGTCTCGATCGCGGAGCACCTCGCGCGGACCCACCCGGACATCTCGACGCAGGAGGTGCGGGCGCATCTCGCGCGGTTCCTGTTCCGGGGTGCGCGCGCCGATCGCGCACTCGTCGAACTGTCTGGCGGCGAACGGCTGCGCGTCGCACTGGCCGATGCACTGCTCGGTGACCCGACACCGAAGCTGCTGATCCTCGACGAGCCGACGAACAACCTGGATCTCGACACCGTCACGCAACTCGTGGACGCACTCGAGGCCTGGACCGGTGCGCTGCTGGTCGTCTCCCACGACGCCGGGTTCCTCGACCGCATCGGCATCGGTCGGCGCGTGTCACCGGTGCCCCCACCGGGCGAACCGTCGGGAACGCCGGGGCAGATCGGTGCCGAACAAACCGACGTCGAAGCAGATCGCTGACGAACAGTCGGTGACGCCGGCGGCGTCGAGAACCGTTCGGCGGCATACTGCGTGCGATGGCCGAGCCCGTACCCGTTCCCGTCGACGCGGCGGTGGTCGAACCCACGCCCGTCGTCCTCGTCCACGGTTTGCGCGTGAGCGGCGCGACCCTGCACCGGGTCGCGGCGGCTGTGGCCGGTCCCGACTCGAGGCGCGCGGTCGCCACCCCCGACCTCCCTGGCCACGGGCAGCGCCGCGACGAGACGTTCACGATGTCCGGCGCGGTGGACGCCGTGCTCGCCGAGATCAGCAGGTTCGGCCGGCCGGCGGTCGTGGCCGGGATGTCGATGGGCGGTTATGTGGCGATGGCGGTCGCCGGACGCCATCCGGAAGCCGTCGCGGCCCTGGTCCCGATGTGCGCGACCGCGCAGCCCAGTCCGCTGCTGGCCGCGCCGTTCGAGACGTTCGGTGCGGTCACCGCGTTCCTGCCGCGTCAGGCGGCGATCATCAGTCAGGTGGCCACCCGCCTCGCCGTGGGACGTCGGGTGTCCGCCGACATGGAGATCGGCGGACTGGCACTGGGGTCGATCGCCGACGTCGTCGCCGAGATCAAGCGGTTCGACGCGCTCGGCGAGGTCCGGCGCTACCCCGGCCGAACGATGTTCGTCAACGGTAGCCAAGACCAGTTCCGGGTCCACGAACAACGTTTCGTCGAGGCAGCACAGCACGCGTCGCTGACCGTCGTCCCCGGGGCAAGCCATCTGTTCCCGCTCATCCAGCCGGAACTCGCCGGGCGACTGGTGCTCGACGTCGCGGCGAGCTGCGACGGGGCCGCGGCCGGACTCGCCGACCTGGATCCATAGGTCCTACCTCAGGATGTCTGAGCCGCCCACAGCTTGAGCGCGATCGCCTCTCGTGATCGGATGACTGTTGATCACTGCAACGATCATCAGCGGTGTCACCACGCGACGGACCCGGCGGGAGGCTGGATGGGCACGATCGAGGTCACCGGCACGCTGCAGAAGCAGGCCTGGGCCGACAAGGTGTTGCCCCCGGTCGAGGAGGTCCGGCCGCAGCTGTGGTCGATCCCGGTCCCCATGGGATCCAATCCGTTGCGATACGTCCTGGTCTACGCCCTCGGATTGCCCGACGGCGGTCTCGCACTGATCGACGCCGGCTGGCCGTCCGACGAGTCGTGGGACATCCTCGTCGCAGGCATCCGCTCCACCGGCCACGACCTCGCCGACATCAGGTCTGTCGGCGTGACCCATCTGCACCCCGACCATTTCGGGCTCGTGCCGCGTCTACTCGAGCACGTGGACGCCGAGCTGTGGATGCATCGCAACGATTCCCGGTACCTGCGCCACTACTCCGATGCCGAGGTGGAGAACCAACTCGGCCAGGCGCGATCCGAACTCCGCGCTCTCGGCGCACCGACCGAGGTCGCCGACGAGGGGCTGGTCGGTTTCATCCGCCTGCCCGACGGGCGGACCGTCGACCGCGAGCTGACCGGGGACGCCCCGCTCGACATCCCCGGCTGGGATCTCCGCGCCGTCTGGACCCCGGGCCACACCGCGGGGCACCTCTGCTTCGCCGACGACACCGCCGGCATCGTCTTCACCGGCGACCACCTGCTGCCGCGGATCAGTCCGAACATCTCGACCAATCCCATGCAGACCGACAGTCCTCTCGCCGACTACCTGATCTCGCTGGCCAATACCGAGAAGATGCGCGACCACGAGGCGCTGCCGTCCCACGAGTACCGGTTCCGAGGCCTCGGCGACCGCGTCACCGGTCTCCTCACGCATCACGAGGAGCGGCTCGACGAGATCGCCTCGACCGTGACCCGGTATCCGGAGAGCACGGCCTGGGAGATCACTCGGTCGGTGACGTGGTCGCGTCCGTTCGAGGAGCTGTCCCTCACCCTCAGCCGACTCGCGTTGCGGGAGACCCACGCTCATCTCGTCGTCCTGCAGGAGCGCGGCGTCCTCGACGCCCACGTTCCCGATGAGACGGCGACCGATCCGACGACCCCGGATCCGATCCGCTGGTTTGCCGCCGGCGAGCCCACACCGGCTGAGCCGCAACAGATCTCCACATCCGAGAACACCTGACCGCCCGTCCCGTCCACCAACTCCAGGAGTCCCCATGAGTGCCGTGCTCACCGAGTTCGCCGACGGCGTCGCCGTCATCACGATCAACCGCCCCGAGGCGAAGAACGCCGTGAATCTCGAGGTGTCGGAGGGTATCGCCGCCGCGATCGACGAGCTCGAGTCGCGCGACGACCTCACCATCGGCATCATCACCGGTGCCGGTGGCACGTTCTGCGCCGGGATGGACCTCAAGGCCTTCGCCCGCGGCGAGAAGGTCGCGCTGGACGGACGCGGGTTCGGGGGCCTCACCGAGGCCCCACCGACCAAGCCCCTCATCGCCGCCGTCGAGGGCTGGGCGCTGGCCGGCGGATGCGAACTCGCGTTGTCGGCGGACCTCGTCGTCGCAGCAAACGACTCCAAGTTCGGCATCCCCGAGGTCAAGCGCGGACTCGCCGCCGCCGCCGGTGGCCTCCTACGCCTCCCGAAGATCCTCCCCTACCAGCTCGCCATGGAACTCGCGCTCACCGGCGACCCGCTCACCGCGGCACGCGCCCACCAGTTCGGCCTGGTCAACCGGATCACCGAACCCGGCGAGGCACTCGCCGGGGCCCGCGAACTGGCCGCCGTCATCGCCGCCAACGGCCCCCTTGCCGTCCGCGCCACCAAACAGGTCACCTCCATGGCGATCCGCTACACCGATCCCGAACTGATCAAGAAGCAGTGGGACTTCCTCGGTCCGGTGTTCGTCTCCGACGACGCCAAGGAAGGCGCGGTCGCCTTCGCCGAGAAACGCGCGCCGCGCTGGACCGGCAAGTGACCTGACACTCGGGTCACTAGAGTGACCGGGGTGGACCTGCACCTCGTGACCTACTTCGTCGCCGTGGTCGACCACGGCGGCATCACGAAGGCCGCCCAGTCGCTCTACATCTCACAGCCATCGCTGTCCCAGGCGATCCGCACGCTCGAGAGACGTCTCGGCGTCACCCTGTTCGACCGCACCGGTCGACGCCTCGAACTCACCGAGGCCGGACGCAAACTCGACGTCGCCGCCCGGCGCATCCTGGCCGACGTCGACCGCGCCAAGGCCAAGGTCGACGCGGTTCGGGAGTTGCGCGCCGGTCGCGTCGACATCGTGACGTACGCGGCGTTCAGTGTGGACCCGGTGGTCAACATCGTCCGCTTGTTCCGGGAACGGTTTCCGCGCTTGTCGGTTCGAGTCGTCTCCGCCGACAGCCCCACCGGGGTGTTGTCGGCGTTGCGATCCGGGGACGCCGAGATCGGGATCATGGACTCGGCCGCCGAGCACGCGATCTTCACCGCCATCCCGATGGCCGAGCAGGAACTCATCGTCGCGGCGCCGACGACGCTCGCCGACGGTCTGCCCGAACCGATACCGCAGTCGGCGGTGCGCTCGCTGCCACTCGTCGTCGATCACAGCGACCCGATCACCGCGGAACTCCTCGGCGGACTCCTCGACGACGACGCCAAGAACGTGGTGGTCGACTGCCAATTACCGTCCGCGGTGTGGAGTCTGGTCAAGAAAGGCACGGGCGCAACGATTCTCCCACGCACCGTGGCCGACCGGCAGCTTGCGGGACTCCGTCGACTCGCGCTCGACCCACCACTCACCCGACCGTGGGGTCTCGTGCTGCGATCCGGGCTCCCCTCACCGGCCGCCCTCGCCTTCATCTCCGCGGCGAAGGTCCACTGCGGGATCGCGCCGGACCACGCCGAACCACGGGATTGGTGACACACCATGGAATTGCGACAGGTCGAGTACTTCCTGGCGGTGGTCGAGAACAAGGGCATCGGCGGGGCCGCGTCGGCTCTCGGTGTCGCGCAACCCACAGTGTCCCAAGCACTCCGGGCGCTCGAACGCGAACTCGGAGTCCAGCTGTTCCACCGCATCGGTCGCGGGATGGTCCTGTCGGCGGCCGGGCGCACGATGGTCGGTCCCGCGCGACAGATCGTGCGCGACATGGACGCCGTCGACGATCTGCTCTCCGCCTCGGCGGACGAACTCACCGGCCACCTCGAGATCCTGGCCTTCGCCGCGACCGCGGTCGGGCCCGTCGTCGATCTGGTCGCCCGGTTCCGGGCCGCCTATCCGCGGGTTTCGGTGCGACTCGGCGAGTTACGCGATGAGACCAGGGCCGCGTCGGCCATCGAGGACGGTCATTGCGAGTTCGCCGTCGCCCACCTACCCATCGCCGGCGACGACCTCGAGGTGATCGTGATAGGCGAACACGAACACGTGCTCGTCTACCCGCCGGGCACCGACGTACCCGAGGGCCCGATCCCGCTGAACAATCTGCCGGCGATCCCGATGGTGTTCGTGCCACGCGGCTACTCGGTGGCCGACGAGTTCGAGGAGGCGATCCGCGTCGGGGGCGTCCGTCCGCCGCTGGCTGTGCTGTCGGAGATCCGCGAGGAACGGCTCCCGATGGTGGAGTCCGGAATCGGCGGCACTCTACTCGAACGATCGGTGGCGGAGTCGGCCGACGAGCCGGTCGTGATCCGTGAGATCGAACCGAATGTGGTGCGACCCTTTGCCATCGCATTCCACCCGCCGTCGCTGTCGGCCGTCGGTCAGGCCTTCGTCGACCTCGTGCGCGAAACTGCGGGATGACGGGTGGAACACCGGGCCCCACCGGTGCGGATCAGGTGGGGCCCGGTGAGTCTCGGGTCAGCTGACGCGTTCGAAGACCGCGGCGAGGCCCTGGCCACCGCCGATGCACATGGTCTCCAGCCCGTAGCGGGCCTCGCGCCGGTGCAGTTCACGCGCCAGGGAGGCCAGCATGCGTCCGCCGGTGGCGCCGACCGGGTGGCCCAGCGAGATGCCCGAGCCGTTGACGTTGGTGCGGTCGAAATCGCCGCCGGCACCGAACCGGCCGAAACCCCACTCGCGGGTGACGGCGAGTGCCTGCGCGGCGAACGCCTCGTTGAGCTCGATCACGTCGATGTCGGCGAGCGTCAGACCGGCCTTGGCAAGCGCCTTCTCGGTCGCGGGGACCGGCCCGATCCCCATGGTGCGCGGCGGCACACCGGCCAGACCCCACGACACCAGCTTCACCAGCGGGCGTAGACCCAGCTTCTCTGCGACCTCGGGGGTGGTCACGAGCGCCATCGACGCGGCGTCGTTCTGACCGCTGGCGTTGCCCGCCGTCACCGTCGCGTCCGGATCCGTCTTGCCCATGATCGGCTTCAACTTCGACAGCGACTCGACCGAGACATCCGGGCGTGGATGCTCGTCGGTGTCGATGACCTGATCACCAGATCGCGAAGCCACGGTGACCGGGATGATCTCCTCGGCCAGTACGCCATCCTTCTGGGCGCGGACCGCTCGTTCGTGCGATGCCACAGCCAGCGCGTCCTGCTCCTCCCGGGAGATCTCGTATTCCTTGCGCAGGTTCTCGGCCGTCTCGATCATGCCGCCGGGCACCGGATAGTTCTTGCCGCCGGCGGTCGAGCGCGCCCGGACGAGGCTGTCGTGCATGGCAATTCCGGTGCGGGCCCCGCCCCACCGCATGTCCACCGAGTAGAACGACGCGTTGCTCATCGACTCGGCACCGCCGGCGACCACGACGTCGTTGTCCCCCGAGGACACCTGGTAGGCGGCCTGGATGACGGCCTGTAGTCCCGACCCGCACCGACGATCGATGTGCATGCCGCCCACTGTGATCGGCAACCCGGCATCGAGTCCGATGACTCGTCCCAGGGCGGGCGCCTCGCTGTTGCCGTTGCAGTGACCGAGGATGACGTCCTCAACCTTCTCCGGGTCGAGTCCGGTCCGGTCGAGCATCCCCGTCAGCGCGGCGACCCCGAGATCAACGGCGGTGAGATTCTTGAACATTCCGCCGTAACGGCCGATCGGGGTACGGACCGGTTCGCAGATGACGACGTCGCGCATAGGTGACCTTTCGGTGTCAGAGGAAGCGTGAAGCGGACCGGCGCGGTCACATGAAACGGCCGCCGGTCACCTCGAGGACGGTGCCCGTCATGTACGACGACATGTCACACGCCAGGAACAGCGCGACGCTCGCGACCTCACCGACCTCGCCGGCGCGCCGCATCGGGATCTCCGCCATCTTCTGGTCCCACGCCTTCTGCGGCATCGCCTCGGTCATCGCCGACCGGATGAGGCCGGGCTGGATCGCGTTGACCCGCACGCCGTGATGGGCCATCTCCTTGGCCGCGGCCTTGGTGAGGCCGACGATGCCCGCCTTGGCGGCCGAGTAGTTGGTCTGCCCGACCATGCCGACCTTGCCCGACAGCGACGAGATGTTCACGATCGCACCACGCTTGGCCTCGCGCATGATCGCCGCCGCCTTGCGTGTGCCGTTCCAGGTGCCTTTGAGATGCACCGAGATCACCTGATCGAAATCGTCTTCGGTCATGGTGCGCATCGTCGCGTCCCGGGTGATCCCGGCGTTGTTCACCAGCACATCGAGTGACCCGAACCCGTCGACCGCGGCCGCCAGCAGCGCGTCGACCTCGCCCGCGTCGACGACGTCGCACCTCACCGCGCGGGCCACGTCGCGGCCGCCGAGTTCGTCCGCGGCCGCCTGCGCGGCGTCGAGGCTGAGGTCACCGAGCACGACTCGCGCGCCGGCGTCGACGAACGAGCGGGCGATCTCGAAACCGATGCCCTGGGCTCCGCCGGTCACGACGGCGGTACGACCCTCCAGCAACGCGGCGGCGGGCGGGTGCGATGACATGTATCGGAGTCCTTTCGAGGGCGGCGGGGTGACGGTCGTCGGGCAACCGGTCGCGAAGCGCCGGGCCCGCGGTGAGTGCCGCGGGGACAAATCTATCGAGGTTCCGCCCCGATCGACCCCTCCGCGCTCATACGCAACGGCTATCGCAGCGATCCCGGTTTCGTATTGGACCCCTCGCCCGCCGGCCGCGAGAGTGACAGCATGACCGGAGTGATGCATTCAGCGCGGACGACCTCCTCCGAGGTGGGCGACGAGGACTTCGCCGACATCCTCGCCGCGACGCGCGAGTTCGTCCGCGAGGTGGTGGTCCCGCGGGAGCAGGAGATCCTCGACACCGACGCCATCCCCGACGACATCCGCCAGACGGCGAAGAGCATGGGCCTTTTCGGCTACGCCATCCCGCAGGAGTGGGGCGGTCTCGGCCTCGATCTGACCCAGGACGTCGAACTCGCGATGGAGCTCGGGTACACCTCCCTGGCGCTGCGCTCGATGTTCGGCACCAACAACGGCATCGCCGGCCAGGTCCTCGTCCACTTCGGAACCGATGAGCAGAAGTCGGCGTGGCTGGAGAAGATCGCGTCCGGCGAGGTGGTCGCCTCGTTCGCGCTGACCGAACCGGGGGCCGGGTCCGATCCGGCCGGACTGCGCACGAAGGCCGTCCGCGACGGTGACGACTGGGTGATCACGGGCGAGAAGCGGTTCATCACCAACGCCCCGCTGGCCGATCTGTTCGTCGTGTTCGCACGTACCCGCCCGGCCGACGAGGCGGGCACCGGCATCGCGGTGTTCCTCGTCCCCGCCGACGCCGCCGGCCTCAGCGTCGGCGCCAAGGATCGCAAGATGGGCCAGGAGGGCGCCTGGACCGCGGACGTGCACTTCGACGCCGTGCGGGTGCCGGCGTCGGCACTGGTCGGCGGCAGCGAGGACGTGGGCTACAAGGCCGCGATGATGAGCCTGGCCCGGGGCCGGGTGCACATCGCGGCTCTCTCGGTGGGCACCGCGCAGCGTGCGCTCGACGAGTCGGTCACCTGGGCGGCGACCGCCACCCAGGGCGGTACCGCGATCGGCGAGTTCCAACTGGTCCAGGCCATGCTCGCCGACCAGCAGGCCGGGGTGATGGCCGGACGCGCGCTCGTCCGCGAGGCCGCCCGGGCGTGGGTCGACGACACCGACCGCCGCATCGCCCCGTCGGCTGCCAAGCTGTTCTGCACCGAGATGGTCGGCAAGGTCGCCGATCTCGCCGTGCAGATCCACGGCGGCAGCGGTTACATGCGCGATGTCGCGGTGGAACGCATCTACCGCGAGGTGCGGTTGCTGCGCCTGTACGAGGGCACCAGCGAGATCCAGCGACTCATCATCGGGCGCAACCTGGTCAAGCGCGCGCAGCGCTGACCACACGCGCGTGCGCCGGCGCCTCGGGCGCCGGCGCTGACCCTGTCAGGCGTTCGCCAGGCGCTCCCGCAACGCCACCTTCTGGACCTTGCCGGCCGCCGAGGTGGGCAGCTCGTCGACCACGTACACGTCCCGGATCTTCTTGTAGGGCAACACCTGCGCGGCGACGAAGTCCGACACCGCATCGGCGTCGATGACGTGACCGTCCCGGGCAACGAGAAAGGCCACCGGCTCCTGCCCCACCGCACCCGCCTCCCGGGCGACGACCGCTGCCGCACCGACGTCCGGATGCGTCACCAGGATCTCCTCGAGCTCGCGCGGATACACGTTGTAGCCCTTGTAGATCAGCATGTCCTTCGCACGGTCGCAGATGTAGAGGTACCCGTCGGCGTCGCGGTAGGCGATGTCACCGGTGTCGAGCCACCCGTCGACGAACTGCTCGGCCGTCTTCTCAGGGTGATCGAGATAGCCGTCGGTGACCTGCGGGCCGCGCACCCACAACTGTCCCTTCTCCCCCGGCGCGAGGACGACGGCCGGATCGTCGACGGCGCGGATCTCGATCTGGGTGTCGAACGTCGGCAGACCCACACTCCCGAGCCGGTATCGACCCCCGGACGTCAGGGGCGCCGAGGACACCAGGCACGTCGTCTCGGTGAGGCCGTATCCCTCCACGATCGCCGCTGCCGGGAACGCCTTCTCGAGCTGCTCCAGGGTCACGTGATCGATCGGCGCCGCGCCGGAGGAGACCACCCGCACCGAGGTCAGGTCCCGTGTGGAGACGTCGGGGTGCACGGCGAGCGCATGCCACATCGCGGGACTCCCGGTCACATACGACGCCCGATGCCCCTCGATGAGGGCCAGCATCCGCCCGGGCTCGAAACGACCGGCGAAGACGTGCGTGGCACCGCACAGCAGGAGAAACGACATGTTGATGAGGGCGTGCGCGTGGAACAGCGGGGACACGACGACCGTCGCCGCATGCCCGGGGACCACCCCCGGGTTCTCCGACGACCGGGGAGTGAGGGTCAGAAGACCGTCGGTTCCCACCTCCACGGAATGACCTGCCCGCCAGGCGATCATCTGCGTGACGTTGCCGAGCACGTTGCGGTGCAGGACCCGGACGCCCTTCGAGACACCCGTGGTGCCGCCGGTGAAGGCGAGGTGCGCGACATCGTCGCTCGTGGTCGAGACCGGCCGGGCCGTCTCGTGCCCGACGACGAACTCCGCGAGGGGGACGGTGTCGATGCTCTCCGGCGCATCCGCGGTCCCGTCCACCGTCACCACCGTCGTCAACGCCGTGCTGACGGCGGCGGACAGGAGACGCGCGGACTGCTCGACCTGCGTGAAACCCACGACCGCACCGGTTTCCGCGATCTGACGTCGCAGACCCGGTACGGGCTGCAACGGATTGACCAGGGTCACCGCCGCACCGGCCCGCAGTGATCCGTAGTAGGCGACGACGAACTCGACGCTGTTGGTCAGGTACAGCAGGACCACATCGCGATCGCTCACTCCGGCCGCACGCAACGCCGACGCCGCGGCGGCCGAGCGCACGTCGAGCTCGGTGAACGTGAGCGTCGTCGCGCCGTCGACGACGGCCGCGCGCTCGCCGTAGAGGGCGGCCATACTCGCGGGCAGCACCGCCATCGTGGCGTCGGGATAGCTGAGAGTGGTGGGCGCCGTGGCAGACATCGCGATGAATCCTCTCGAAAGGCGTTGTGGAAGCCGCAGAACGGACGTGCCGGGGTTCGGGTTACCGCGGTGCCATCCGGATCGCCCCGTCGAGTCGAATGGTCTCGCCGTTGAGATAGGTGTTCTCCAGGATCGACGCGGCGAGTTGACCGAACTCCTCCGGCCGACCGAGCCGCGCCGGATTGGGAATGCTCGCGGCGAGCGCATCGCGCACGTCGTCGCGCAACCGGGCGAGCAACGGCGTGTCCATCGTGCCCGGCGCGATGGTGTTGACGCGGATGAGCTTGCTGGCCAGGTCCCGCGCGGCGACCAGCGTCATCCCGACGATGCCCGCCTTCGACGCCGAGTAGTTGATCTGGCCGATCTGTCCCTCGTACGCCGCGACCGACGCGGTCATGATGATGGCGCCCCGCTCCCCGTCGACGGGCTCCTGTCGCGCAATACGTTCCGCGCCGAGCGAGAGCGCATGGAACGACCCCACGAGGTTGAGCTTGATGACGAACTCGAAGTCCTCCACCGAACCCGCCCTGCCCTCCTTGTCCAGGATGCGCATGCGCCGGCCCGCCCCGGCACAGTGCACGAGTCCGCGCAGGCCACCTCGGTCGTCGGCGACATCGAGTGCGGCGGCGAACTGTTCGCGGTCGGTGATGTCGGCGGCCGCGAACGACGCGGCGGCGCCGAGTCCGTCGGCCACGGCCTGACCGTCCGAGGTCGGCAGGTCGATCAGGGTGACCAGGCCGCCGGCGTCGATGACGCGCCGGGCCGTCGCGAGCCCGAGACCGGACGCGCCACCAGTGATCGCGACCGACAGTCCATTGAGTTTCATTGTTATCCAGCACCTTTCGATGAGATTTTCGTGCTCCCAGATGAGCGAGCTCGCGAGCCCGGCCCGGCTCCCTGAGGTGCGAGCGAAGCGAGCCCCCGTTGCTCCCTGAGGTGCGAGCGAAGCGAGCCACGAAGGGCTTCGAAACTTGCCTCACCAGGCCCTTCGTGGCTCGTCGCTTGCGCTCCTCGCACCTCAGGGAGCAGAGGAGCGGAAGCCCGCGGTCAGAGCAGTTCGAGGATGGTGGTGTTGGCCATGCCACCGGCTTCGCACATCGACTGCAGTCCGTACCGGATTCCGTTGTCACGCATGTGATGGACAAGCCGCGTCATGAGGATGGCGCCCGAGCCGCCGAGCGGGTGACCGACGGCGATCGCACCGCCGAGCGGGTTGAGACGCTCGATGTCGGCACCGGTCTCGGCCTGCCAGGCCAGCGGGACCGGGGCGAACGCCTCGTTGATCTCGAAAGCCCCGATGTCGTCGATCGACAGCCCGGATCGCTTGAGCGCCTTGGCCGTGGCCGGGATCGGCCCGGTCAGCATGATCACCGGGTCATCGGCTGCGACGACCGCGGTGTGGATGCGGGCGATCGGCGTGAGACCGTGCGACTTCGCGGTCTCGCCGGACATGATCAGCAGGGCACCCGACCCGTCGGAGATCTGCGAGGAGTTGCCGGCGTGGATCACGCCGTCCTCGCTGAAGGCCGGCTTGAGCTTGGCGAGCGATTCGAGCGTCCCACCGCGGCGGATGCCCTCGTCACCCTCGAGCACCCCCGGGATCGGCGCCAACTGGGCGTCGAACGCACCACGGTCGGCCGCCTGCGCAGCGAGTTCGTGCGAGCGCAGCGAGTACTCGTCGAGGCGGGTGCGGTCCAATCCCCATTTCGCGGCGACCATCTCGGCGCCGATCCCCTGGCTGAACTTGTCGACGCCGTAACGGTCGAGGACCGTGGGCGGCTGATGCTCGCCATTCGGTGCGGCGCTGCCCATCGGGACACGACTCATCGACTCGACCCCGCCGGCTATCACGACATCCTGCTGGCCGGACACCACCGCCGCGGCCGCCATGCTGACCGCCTGCTGGCTGGACCCGCAGGCGCGCGTCACGGTGGTTCCGGGGACGCTCTCGGGCCAGCCGGCGGCGAGCACGGCCGTCCGCGCGACATTGCCCGCCTGCTCGGCGGCTTGGCTGACACATCCCCAGACGACGTCGTCGACGACGGCCGGATCGATGCCGGTCCGCTCGACGAGCGCCTCCAGTACGTGGGCGGACAGGTCGGCGGGATGGATACCGGACAGGGCGCCGCGGCGGCGGCCGATGGGCGCGCGGACCGCGTCGACGATCACTGCATCACGCATGGGGACTCCTCGATGTCAGGGCAAGGGATGAAGTTGTGTCCGACGTGCACCACGCCGGCGGACGCCGATCGCCCGTTGTGACGAGCCGACCACCGGGGCGCTTGGCAGACAAGTCGATTCACACTCACAGTCGATGAGGCCCTACCTATGGGACGCGCGCGTCACGGGGCGGCGCCTTCGACGGCCGGCGCGTGCGGACGCAACCGAGCACGATCGCGCTCGGGATCGGCGAAGACCAGCGCGAGCACCGCGCACACCGCGGCGACGATTCCGAGCACCTGGAACGCGGTGGCGTAACCCTCGGCCGGCGTGGCGGCCGCGTCGACGATGACACCCGTCGCGTACGGCGCGACGAGACCGCCGATCGCCATGATCGCCAGGAAGACACCCAGCGTTCCGGCGGTCTGCCGGGGCGGGCAGATCTCGGCGACGGCCGCATTGAACAGCGGGAACACCGTGGCCGCGAAGCCATAACCGATCGACAGGATCGCGACCGCGACGATCGGCGTGCCGACCGAGGGAAGCAGGAACAGCAGGACGCCGGAGACGAGAACCCCGACCGACGGCACGACGATGCGCAGCATCCGCGAGGTCGCCCCGTTCGAGATCATCCGATCACTCGTGATCGAACTCAGCACCATCAGGAGAAGGCCGACGATCGAGGGGAACGCGAACATCGACCCGGACTGCAGGCGGCTGTACCCCAGCCCCTCTTCGAAGTACGACGGCAACCACGTGAGCACGACACTGACCAGCGCATAAACGCTCATCACGACGAGCGCGCCGGTGACGAACGTGCGTGAGCGGAAGATCGAGATCCACGGCGTCGCGGGTTCGGCGCCGGCACTCGCGGTCGGCGCGTCCTTCGACGTCTTCCCACTCGCGATGTACGGGCCGTTGCGCCAGGTCGACAGCCAGACGACACACCAGACGAGGCCACCGGCGGCAAGGGAGATCAGTGCCCAGCGCCACCCGAAGCTCACTGTGATCACGGCGAGCAGCGGAGCGATCGCGATCTTCGAGATCGACGCGGCACCGGCGAGGAGGGCACCGGGCAAGGCGCGCCGGGCCGGCGGATGCCAGGAGTAGGCCGCCGTGTGCAGGAGCGCCGAACTCGGACCTTCGGCGAGACCGAGGAACAGCCGGCTGAGGACGAGGACCGCGAACGACGCCACCACCACCATGGGGAGCATGGCCGCGGCCCAGCACAGGGCCAGCAGGACCAGCGACCAGCGCAGGGTCATCCAGCGGTTGAGCAGTCCCGCGAAGAATCCGCCGATCGTGAACGTCAGGAAGAACAGGCTGCCGACGAGACCGATCTGCGAGGAGCTCAGGCCCAACTCCTCGCGGAGCGGTTGCGCGATGATGCCCAGCACTGCCTTGTCGGCGTAGTTGATGACGTAGAGGCTGACCAGCAGAGCCGTGAGACCCCAGGCGCCGGCGCGTGATTCGCCGCGTGGGCCGAGACCTCGCGGCGTCTGGGCCGCTTCGAAGTCGACGATGTGGGCGGGACCATCGGGTCCCGTGCGCGCCGCTGACCCGGGCTTGTCGCCGGCTCCTGATCCGGAGGCGGTGGAGACCGTCATGGCATTACCTCTTCCAGCCGAGTGATCTGGGTTGCGATGCGCTCCGTCAGTGTTATGGCTCACATCCATTCCGATTCAAACCAGGGTCGAACCCATGTGACAACGTTCGCTCGGCGAACGACCTGACTGTCGCTGCCTATGTGTCGAGGACACGGCGATGCGAGCGGGGTCATCGGCGATGGCTATCGGACCGATAGGCGCCGGTGGCGCAGCCGAGAGCCATTGGCTCGCGCTATCGCTCCCTTAGTTCACCGCGACTACTTCGCCGGGCCGCCGCCGGGCATGCTGTGAGACGGACGCGTGCCGGTCGCGCACCACGTCCGCCCGACGGTGCGAGCGCACCCCGACCGACTTCGGAGACCAGCCACCATGACCCGCCTCGCGCAGACCCTGGGCCTCACCGAGATCCAGACGGAGATCCTGGCCAACGTCCGTTCGTTCGTCGACAAGCAGATCATCCCCACCGCACAGGAACTCGAGCACGCCGACGAGTATCCGCAGGCCATCGTCGACGGCATGGCCGAGATGGGCCTGTTCGGCCTGATGATCCCCGAGGAGTACGGCGGACTCGGCGAGTCCCTGCTGACCTACGCGTTGTGCGTCGAAGAACTGGCACGTGGATGGATGAGCGTGTCGGGCGTGATCAACACCCATTTCATCGTGGCGTACATGATCCGCCAGCACGGGACCGACGAGCAGAAACAGCGCTTCCTCCCCCGCATGGCGACGGGCGAGGTGCGCGGCGCGTTCTCGATGTCCGAACCGGAACTGGGGTCCGACGTCGCGGCGATCAAGACCAGCGCGAAGCGGGACGGAGACGACGGATACGTCATCAACGGTCAGAAGATGTGGCTGACCAACGGCGGGTCGTCGACTCTCGTTGCCGCTCTTGTCCGTACCGAGGAGGGCAACGAGAAGCCGCACAAGAACCTCACGACGTTCCTGGTGGAGAAGCCGGCCGGCTTCGGCGAGGTACTCCCAGGCCTGACCATCCCGCGCAAGCTGGACAAAATGGGCTACAAGGGCATCGACACCACCGAGCTGATCTTCGACGGTTACCGCGCGCCCGCCACCGACATCCTCGGGGGCGAACCCGGCCGCGGCTTCGCGCACATGATGGACGGCGTCGAGGTCGGGCGCGTCAACGTGTCGGCCCGCGCCTGCGGAATCGCCCAGCGCGCCTTCGAACTCGCGGTGAAGTACGCGCAGCAGCGGTCCACCTTCGGCAAACCCATCGCCGAACACCAGGCCGTTGCGTTCTCGCTGGCCGAGATGGCGACGAAGGTCGAGGCGGCACACCTGATGATGGTCAATGCGGCACGACTGAAAGACTCCGGCGAGCGCAACGACGTCGCCGCCGGGATGGCCAAATACCTGTGCAGTGAGTACTGCGCCGAGGTCACCCAGGCCAGCTTCCGCATCCACGGCGGTTACGGCTACTCGAAGGAATTCGAGATCGAGCGCCTCATGCGCGACGCGCCCTTCCTGCTGATCGGCGAGGGCACCAGCGAGATCCAGAAACAGATCATCTCCAAGGGGCTCCTACGCGAATATCAGGAGCGATGACCACTTGAGGTGAATGTCGTCAGACCCGTCCGCCCACAACAGTTTCGAGGGACCAATGCAGCGTCGCATCTTCACCGAGGACCATGAGTCCTTCCGCAAGACCATCCGTGACTTCATCGCCAAAGAGGTCGCGCCGGTGTACCACGATTGGGAGAAGCAGGGCCATCCGCCGCGCGAGTTCTACAACAGGCTGGGCGAACTCGGCGTCCTGGGCATCGAGGCACCCGAAGAGTTCGGGGGCGGTGGCGTCTCGGACTTCACCTATTCGATGGTGATCGCGGAGGAGACATCGGCGGCCGGTGTCACCTTCGGCAGTTACTCGGTGCACTCGAACCTGATCCTCCCCTACCTCGTCGAGTACGCCACCGACGAACAGAAGCAGCGGTGGTTGCCCGGATTCTGTTCCGGCGAACTCATGTTCGCGATCGCCATGACCGAACCCGGCACCGGGTCGGACCTCGCCAACATCTCGACCACCGCCAAGCTGTCCGAAGACGGGTCGCACTACGTACTCGACGGCGCGAAGACGTTCATCACCGGCGGCGCCCTGGCCGACCGCATCCTGGTCGTCGCCCGGACCGCACCGTTCGACGAGTCGAATCGTCGTGCGGGCCTGTCGATCCTGGTGGTCGACACCTCGTCGGAGGGTTTCGCCGTCGGACGCAAGATCGAGAAGATCGGCCTCAAGGCCTCCGACACCGCCGAGCTCTCGTTCAGCTCGGTCAAGGTGCCGGTCGAGGACCGGCTCGGCGAGGAGGGTGCCGGCTTCTCGTACCTGGCGCACAATCTCGCGCAGGAACGACTCACCATCGCCATCGGGGCGTCGGCCACCGCCGCCGCGGCCGTCCAGCACGCGATCGCCTACACCAAGGAGCGCGACGTCTTCGGCAAACCCGTTGCGGCGTTCCAGAACACCAAGTTCGTCCTCGCCGAGTGCTCCGCCGAGGTCGAGGCCATCCGGCAGTTCGTCGACCGCGCACTCGAACTCCACAACGAGGGTGAGCTCACCGTCCCGGATGCGGCCCGTGCGAAGCTGTTCGCCACCGAGACCGCGGGCAAGGTCATCGACAAGTGCCTGCAGTTGCACGGTGGGTACGGCTATGTCCTGGAGTACCCCATCGCCCGGCTCTACGCCGACACCCGCGTCACGCGGATCTACGGCGGTACCAGCGAGGTCATGAAGACGATCATCGCCAAGGATCTCGGCCTGTAGGTGGTCCAGAGCTCTTCCAAAGTGCGCGATTCGTAACGGTTTCCAGTACGAATCCCGCACTCTGCGGAGGGCGATCAGACGGTCGCTCGTCGCACCTGCGACGCGACGTATCCCGGGCGTTCCACGAGATCCGCCCAGGTGAAGTTCAACACCGTCCAGCCCAGGGCGATGAGGGTGTTGCGGCGGGTGCGGTCGTGCTGGAACGCCTCGGCGTCCCGGTGATGAGCCATGCCGTCGATCTCGACCGCCACCTTCCTCCCGACGAAGGCGAAGTCGATTTCGTAACCGGACACCGGGTGGTTGGCGACCCAACCCGCTATGTCGTGCTCGGCGAACAGTTTCACGGTCAGCCGTTCGGCAGCCGAACGGGCACCAGAACCGACGAGCACGAGCATCTTCGCCATCTCGGTTGCACCACGGCAGCGGCGTCGCCGCTGGTAGGTCTCGAGGAGAGCGTCAACCGTGACCTTCTTGTTCTGAAGTGCCCGGTCGAGTACGTCCATCTTTCCTTCAACGGCGCCTTCGAGGACGGACAACGGCACCGCGGTCACCGTGAGTCCCTTCTCGACCACGACGTCGGCCGCGTCGAGGGATCTCCGGATGACCACCGTCCCCTTCTCCGGCGAACCGTGCCAGCTTCGGGGAGCGGTGACGGTGATCGTCGTCGGCCGCTTGGTCACGAGGCCGTGCCACCACGCGGCCGCGAGTCCGCTGAGAACGGCGTCCGCGGAGACCTGCAGGGTCGCCAGTCGGGTCCGGGTCCGGGCGGTCACCGGATGATCGGCCAGGCGATAGACGCCGGAACTCGCACGAACCCACTCACCGGACTTCACCCGCCGGGCCACCGAGGCACGACTGAGACCGTGCTCGCGGGCCTACGCCGCAGTGATCACGCCGTCGCGCGTGAGGACAAAGGTCCGCAATTCGGGTGCAGTGGCCATGCAGTTGTAGACGCATCCCCCGTCGCGCCGGTTCCACTTCCCGCACAGTGCGGGATTCGTGCCGGTTTCCAATACGGATCCCGCACTCTGTCGTCGGACACGAGGTCGTGCCTTAAGATTCCCTGAGCAAACTCGGTGGGCAGTGGAAGCGGTGTTCGGTGGTAGGCAGGTTTCGGGGCGGGGTCCAGATCTTGGCGACGGTGCTGGTCACCGCGTTCGTGGTGTCGATGATGGCGGCGGTGGCCGCGCCCGCGCAGGCGGCCCCGACGCGCTACACCGGCGGTACCTACGTCGCTCTCGGTGATTCGCGTGCGTCCGGCAGCTTCTACACCCCGACGCCCGCCTACTTCGGCGGATGCAAGCGGTCGGCGTTCAACTACCCCACCCTCGTCGCCGCCGCGACCCTGCCGCGACGCTTCATCGACGCCTCGTGTGCGGGCGCGCAGTCGGCACATCTGTACCGGGCCCCGCAGCACACCAGCGGTGGCACGAAACCCATTCAGCTGCACCTGGTTCCGCGCGACGCTCAGCTGATCACCGTGAGCATCGGCGGCAACGACATGCGGTGGGGCGCGATCTTCGGCCAGTGCCGGACCCCGGCGTTCACCGACCGGCGCTGCCGCCACAACCGTGCCCTCGAGAACGAGGTCCGGTGGCGGATCGAACTCATGGAGAACCGCGTCACCCCCGCTCTGCGCGCGATCCGGAACAAGGCGCCGCACGCCCAGATCATCGTCGTCGGTCTGGGCGGCTTCATCGGGTTCACCGGGTGCTGGCCGCTGGTCCCGCTGAGTGACCCCGACGCCCGGTGGATGCGCGAGGTCTTCAACCGTGCCAACGGCGCGCTCTGGCGGGCGTCGACCGAGGTCGGCGGCACCTTCATCGACGCCAACCGAGGATCGGCGGGACACGATGCCTGCAACCTCATCAACCCCTGGTACGAGAGCGCGCTGTCGAATCGGATCGCGCTGCCCTTCCACGTCAACCAGGCCGGCGCCGTCGCGTTCGCGGCCATGATCAACGGGGCCATCCGCCGTTAGGCCGAGACCGGTCACCCACTAGCGTTTGTCGGGTGGCTCATCTACTCGGCGCGGAAACCCTAGGCCTCGAATACCCGACCACCAAGGTCTTCGAGTCGGTGTCCCTCGGGGTCAACGAGGGCGACCGGATCGGCATCGTGGGCCGAAACGGCGACGGTAAGTCGAGCCTGCTGGCGATGCTCGCCGGACGGATGCAACCCGATTCCGGTCGCGTCACCGTCCGCGGCGGCGTCCGCATCGGCGTGCTGGACCAGGTCGACGTCTTCGACGACGACGAGACCGTCGGGCACGCCGTCGTCGGCGACCGTCCCGAACACGAATGGGCGGGCGACGCGAAGGTCCGCGACGTCATCGGCGGGTTGCTCGGCGACGTCGAATGGACAGCGCCCACCAGTTCGTTGTCGGGTGGTCAGCGCCGCCGCGTGTCGCTGGCACGACTCCTCGCGGGCGAGCATGACGTCCTCGCGCTCGACGAGCCGACCAACCACCTCGACGTCGAGGCCATCACCTGGCTCGCCGACCACCTGAAGCGACGCTGGCCGGCCAACGCCGGCGGACTGCTGGTGGTCACCCACGACCGGTGGTTCCTCGACGAGGTGTGCACGGTCACCTGGGAGGTCCACGACCGCATCGTCGAACCCTTCGAGGGTGGCTACGCGGCGTACATCCTGCAGCGGGTGGAACGGGACCGGCAGGCCGCCGCGATCGAGGCACGACGACAGAATCTCGCCCGCAAGGAACTGGCCTGGCTCCGCCGCGGCGCGCCGGCCCGGACGTCGAAGCCGAAGTTCCGCATCGACGCGGCCAATGCCCTCATCGCCGACGTCCCACCGGTCCGCGACACGGTCGCCCTGCAGTCACTGGCCACCGCTCGTCTGGGCAAGGACGTCGTCGACCTGCTCCACGTGTCGGTCTCCTACGGTGACCGCACCGTCCTCGACGGCGTCGAGTGGCGGCTGGCGCCCGGTGAGCGCACCGGCATACTCGGGGTCAACGGCGCGGGCAAGTCGACGCTGCTCGGCCTCATCGCCGGAACCGTGGAACCGACCGGCGGCCGGGTCAAACGCGGCAAGACGGTCAAGGTCGCCACCCTGACCCAACGCCTCGACGACCTCGACCGGTACCTCGACGACCCGGTGCGGGTGGTCATCGCGCAGTTGCAGACCACGTACACCTTCGGTTCCGGGTCGAAGGCACAGGAACTGTCGCCGTCGCAGTTGCTCGAGCGGCTCGGCTTCGACGGCGCGCAGCTCTCGACCCCGGTCCGCGACCTCTCGGGCGGGCAGAAGCGGCGGCTGCAGTTGCTGCTCATCCTGCTCGACGCGCCGAACGTGCTGATCCTCGACGAGCCGACCAACGACCTCGACACCGACATGCTCGCCGCGCTCGAGGACCTGCTGGACTCGTGGCCCGGCACGCTGATCGTCGTCTCGCACGACCGGTACTTCCTGGAGCGGGTCACCGATCAGCAGTTCGCCGTCCTCGACGGCGGGCTCCGCCACCTCCCCGGCGGCGTCGACGAGTTCTTGAGACTCCGCTTGGCACAGGCGAAGACGTCGGGTTCCGGATCGACATCGGGCGGATCCGGTACGAGCGCCACAGCTTCGGGGAACGGCGGCGTGTCGGGCTCGACCCTCAGCGGCGCCGAGCTGCGCGCGGCCAACAAGGAGCTCGCCTCGCTCGAGCGTCGGATCGACAAGCTGCACAGCAAGATCGATGCTGCCCGGACCGCGCTGGCCGACCATGATCAGTCCGACTACCAAGGCCTTGCCGCGGAGACGGAGAGCATCCGCAGCATGGAAACCGAACTCGAGGAACTCGAGGAACGCTGGATGGAACTCGGCGAGAGCGTCGAGTGATCGACTCCGCGAGAACCGGTCGGCCCGACCTCAACGGCCGAACGACTCCCGGATCGCGGCCAGCACGTCCGGCAGCGACTCGTCGACGACGCCGCTGTGATCGGCCCGCGCGTAGGTCTTGAGGTCCACATCCGTGCCGGCGTCGCGCATCGCGGACCGCAGTGAACGACTCAGCGGGTACGGCAGGACGGGATCGAGAAGACCATGTGCGAGCGTGACTTTCACCGGGTAGCCGGAGACGGGCACCTCGGCGTACTCCCGCAGGGCGTCCCGGAAGTCCTGCTTCGCGGTGAACGACGACGCCACGAGTGAGCCCGGCGGCACCGACCGCAACGCGTCCACGACATCCCCGTTGCACCGGGCACGCGCGCGGTCGAGGAAGCGCTTGCCGTCCGACGTCAGGGAATCGGCGACGCGGAGTTCTGGATTCGCGTGGTCGAGGCCGGCGAGGGTGAACAGGAACGGCGCACTCAGCACATTGAGCGCGCCGAGGCCGGGCACGCGGGGACCGAACAGACCGAACAGGTTCTCGAGCGACGAGACCGGGGCGATCGCGATGATGCCGGCGACCGGCAGTTCCGGTGCGAATTCCGCGGCGAGACGGCCCGCGTGCAGCGCAGCGTGGCCGCCCTGGGAGTGCCCGGTCGACACCCAGCGTGATCCGAGCGAGGCGTCGACCGACCGCGCCGCGCGGATCATGTCGATCACCGAGTGAGCCGCCGCGCGACCGCCGAGGTATTCGGTCTCCCCCGCCGACCCGAGCCCCGCGTAATCGGTTGCCGTGACCGCGAACCCGGCGTCGAGCGCCGCGCGCACCGGGGCCTCGACACCGTCGCCCAGCCGGTGCAGGGTCGGCGCGCACTCGTCGGCCAGGCCGACCGTCCCGTGTGCCCAGGACACCACGGGCCAGCCACCGGCGGGCGGCGTACCCTTCGGCACCCAGTACACGCCGCTCGACATCGCCGGGCGGCCGTTCTGATCGCGCGTCGCATAGGTCAGGCGGGTGCCCGAGCCGGCCGCCGACGGGAGTTCGTCGTCGGGAACCTCGGAGGTGGTGAAGACGAAACCGTCGGCGGGTGCGGCGGCCGTCGACGGGCCGGCCGTGACGATGCAGAGCGCGAGCAGTAGAGCGACGACTGCGCTGACCGCGAGCAGTGGGGCGACGACTGCGGAGGGTCTGCGGGACATCAGGCAACCGTAGGCGATCAGTGGCGGACGTCGGCTCCGAGGACGCGCGTACCGGCGGCGGGACCGCTGGCGGTGCGGACCGACCGGGCGACGCCGGCGCCGGACAGTTCGGCGGCGACGTTCACCGCGCCGGTCTCGTCGGCGCACAGGAAGGCGCATGTCGGACCGGAGCCGGACACGATGCCGCCCAGTGCTCCGGCGTCGATTCCGGCACGCAGGGTCCGGCGGAGGGTGGGTTGCAGCGACAGCGCCGCCGGTTGTAGGTCGTTGTGCAGCAGGGGCGCCACCGCATGCGGGTCGCCGGACGCCAGAGCCTGCATGAGTTCGTCCGGGCGGCGGAGGAGGTCCCGCTCGTCGTCGGTGGCGCATTCTCCGGAACGGCTGTCGCGCAGCCGATCCAGTTCGCGGTACACCGCGGGCGTGGACAGTCCGTCGCGTGCGAGCGCGAGCACCCAGTGGAAGTCACCGCGGGAGAGGACCTGCATCAGCCGCTCGCCGCGTCCGGTACCCAGGGCGGTGTTGCCGTGCAACGCGAACGGGACGTCGCTGCCCAGGTCCGCCGCGATCGCGGCGAGGTCGTCGCGGCCGATGTCGAGCTTCCACAGGGCGGCGAGTGCGACCAGCGCCCCGGCGGCATCCGCGCTGCCACCGGCCATGCCCCCGGCCACCGGGATCGTCTTGTCGATGTCGATCGCGACCTTGCCGGGACGGTCCGCCCACTCGGCAAGTGCCAGCGCCGCCCGGACCGCCAGGTTGGACTCGTCCGTCGGGACCGACCCGGCGCCTTCGCCACGAACCGTGATGCTCATCTCGTTGGCCCGGGCGACCCTGATGTCGTCGTGCAGGGACAGCGCCTGGAAGACGGTCACGAGGTCGTGGTAGCCGTCCTCGCGGCGCGGACCGACCCCGAGGTGCAGATTGACTTTCGACGGAGCCCGCGCGGTGACGGAGTCCGACACCACAGACAGCGACGTTCGCGACACAATGATCCAGCCTAGCGCCCCGGCGTCGGCCCCGCGCCCACCGATGCGGTCGGTCCGGCGATCCAGCCGCCGTCGATCAGGGGCGCCAGCCGCGGTCGACGAGTTCACCGACGTGCTCGACGACCAGCACCGCGCCCGCGTCGCGCAACTCACCCTCCGCGAATCCACCGGACCGTACCGCCACGCACTCCGCCGGCAGGCGATGCGCCGAGGCCACATCCCACACGGTGTCGCCGACGACGACGGCCTTACCGCCGCCGGCCTCGTCCAGGGCGACCGACAGGATGTCGGGCGCCGGTTTGGACGAATCGGCGTCGTCCGAGGTGGTCACGGCGGCGAAGTCGTTCCGCGACAATCCCATCGACTCGAGCGCGGCGTCGGTGAACTCCGACTTGCCCGACGACGCGAGCGCCACCCGGTAGCCGGCGTCCAGCAGTCCCTTCACCAGATCGGCCGCGCCGGGCAGGGGCCGCACGTCGGGCAGCAGGTCGCGATAGGCCTCCTCCCACTCGTCGCGCAAGGTGTCGCCGAGCGATTCCTCCACGTCGTCGCCGAGCAGCTCGCCGACGAGCCGGTCGCCGCCCATGCCGATCGCCCGGTGCACCTGCCACCACTGCGAAATCAGGTCGTGAGCAGCGAAGGCCCGCATCCACGCCAATGCGTGGAGGTAGGTGGAGTCGACGAGCGTACCGTCGACATCGAGCAGCACGGTGTCGATCGACCCATCCGCGTTCTGGTCTGGCATCTGCGCCTCGTTTCCGGGGTCGAGAACCGCGCCCCGTCGTCGAACGTCCGTCGTCCGGGCACCACTGTCTCGAGCGTCCCGGGTTTCGGACCCATGACTCACGGCTACACCGAAGCGACCCATCTCGCAGAGGAGACCTCCATGGCAACACGTTTCGGCTACACCCTGATGACCGAGCAGGCAGGCCCGAAAGAGCTGGTGCGGTACGCCGTCGGCGCCGAAGACGCCGGCTTCGACTTCGAGGTGTCGAGCGACCACTACTTCCCGTGGCTCTCGGCCCAGGGACACGCACCGTACGCGTGGACGGTCCTCGGAGCCGTGGCCCACGCGACCGAGCGGGTCGACCTGATGACCTACGTGACGTGCCCGACGATCCGCTACCACCCGGCGATCATCGCGCAGAAGGCTGCGACGCTGCAGATCCTCGCCGACGGTCGCTTCACTCTCGGCCTCGGCTCGGGCGAGAACCTCAACGAGCACGTCGTCGGAGAGGGCTGGCCCTCGGTCGCCGACCGCCAGGACATGCTCGCCGAGGCGATCGAGATCATCCGCACACTGCACACCGGTGAGCTCGTCGACTTCCGCGGCGAGTTCTTCCAGGTCGACGCCGCCCGGATCTGGGATCTGCCCGACCAGCCCGTCCCGATCGGCGTCGCAGTGGCGGGCAACGCGGGTATCGAGACCTTCGGGCCACTGGCCGACCACCTGATCGCCGTCGAACCCGACGCCGACTTCATCAAGGCGTGGAACGAACATTCGTCGACCCCGACCGTCGACGGGCAGCGGTCCCGCGCGATCGGGCAGATCCCCATCAGCTGGGATCCCGACCGCGACAAGGCGATCGAGCGCGCCCACGATCAGTTCCGGTGGTTCGCCGGCGGGTGGGATGTCAACGCCGACCTGCGCACCACCGCGGGCTTCGCCGCAGCGACGCAGTTCGTCACGCCGGACGACGTCGCGGGCAACATCCCCTGCGGCCCGGACCTCGACCAGATCGTCGAGGCGGTGAAACCCTTCTGGGAGGCGGGGTTCACCGACATCGCGCTGGTGCAGATCGGGGGCGACACCCAGGATGCGTTCCTGCGCGACGCCGCTCCCGAGCTACTGGAGAAACTGCGCGCCGCGTCGAACTGAGTCCGATTGCTCGAGGTTCCAGGACTGCGGGGTGCGGTCCTCGCCCACCCGCAGCACGGCGGTGTGCACATCGCCGACGTGGCGACCCGACGGGAGCTGATCGATCTCGTCCTCGGGGCGTCGGCCGGTGTAGCGGAAGCCGGCCGACGCCGCCAGCCGCGCCGAGGCCACGTTGTCGACCAGCGCCCGCCAGATCACGCGATCGAACCCGGCTCCGCCGTCGGCGGGGTCGGCGAAGGCGTGGTCGAGGACCGCGGCGAGCGCCTCGGTGAGGTAGCGATGGCCCCGATGCGACGGCGCGCACCAATAGCCCAGTGACGCAACGCCTTTCTCGACGGTTCGCAGTCCGATGGTGCCGACGAGTTCACCGACGGGGATCTCGATCGTCCACACCGACGACCCGGCGGCCGGGGCGATGTCGCGGACGAAATGTTCGGCGTGCGCACGCGTATACGGGACCGGGACCAGTGTGAAGCGCTGGATGTCCGGGTCCTGGCAGGCGCGGAAGATCGGTTCGATGTCACGATCGGCGGGTGCGCGCAGCCGCAGCCTCGGCGTCGTCAGAGTCTGTGGTGGAACCATGCCGGACCTCGTCGTCGATGCTGCGGATGCACAACACGGTACGAGCCTCTCCCCGCCGACGGCGAGCGGTTTTGCGCCGGCCCCACGACGAGCCGCGGTCTCCCGCGATCAGCGACCCGGCGTCGGGATCAAGTCGTGCGCGCGAGGCGGACGAAGTCGTCGACGTCGAGCTTCTCGCCCCGCACACCCGGATCGATACCGGCCTCACGGAGCCGGCGCTCGGCTTCGGCCGCCGAACCGGCCCAGCCGGCCAGCGCCGAGCGCATCGTCTTGCGTCGCTGGGCGAATGCGGCGTCGATCGCGGCGAACACCTGTTGCCGCACAACGGGATCGGTCGAGTGGTCGTCGGTTCGTTCGATGCGGGCGAGACCCGACTCTACCTTGGGTTCGGGCCAGAAGACGTTGCGTCCCACCGCACCGGCCCGGCTCACACGACCGTGGTAGCGCGCCTTGACGCTCGGCACCCCGTAGGTGCGGCTGCCCGGGCCGGCGGCGAGGCGGTCAGCGACCTCGGCCTGCACCATGACGAGGGCGGTGGTGATCTCCGGGAAGAGTCCGAGCAGGTGCAACAGGACCGGCACCGACACGTTGTACGGCAGGTTCGCGACCAGCGCGGTGGGGACCACCGGCAGGTCGTCGCGCGTCACCTGTAGCGCGTCGGCGAGGATGACCTCGAAGTTGCCCTGCCGACTCGGGGCATACTCCGCGATCGTCGCCGGAAGACGTTCCGCGAGCACCGGATCGATCTCGATGGCGACGACCCTGCCCGCCGTCCCGAGGAGGGCGAGGGTCAGTGAGCCCAAGCCCGGACCGACCTCGAGGACGGTGTCGTCGGGCCCGACCCCCGATGCCGCGACGATCCTTCGCACGGTGTTCGCGTCGTGGACGAAGTTCTGTCCGAGAGTCTTGGTCGGCCGGACGCCGACCTCCGCCGCGAGCTCCCTGATCTGTGCCGGCCCGAGGAGACGCGGAGCCTCGTCGGGCGCGCCGTCGGGTGAACCCGCTGTCGAGTCGCTGATCAGCGCAGGCCCAGCTTGGACGAGCAGGACGGCCATGCGCCCCAGCCCTGGACCGCCTGGGTCTTCTTCGCGATGGCGATCTGTTCTTCGCGGGTCGCGAGGTCGGCGCGCGGCGCGTACTCGAGTCCGCCCCAGCGTTCCCAGGTGTTCTGGTCGAACTGGACGCCGCCGTAGAAGCCGTTGCCGGTGTTGATCGCCCAGTTGCCGGTCGCCTCGCACGCGGCGAGCGCGTCCCACACCGACCCCGGCGGCACGAACGGCGCACCCGGCTTGGTGCCGATGCGAACGGTGGCCGCGACGGGCTCGCTGAGCACCTCGCTGGTCAGCTTGTCGCGCTTGACGACCCGACCGTTCACGGTGGTCACCTTGTAGGTAACACGCGCCTCGCCGGGCGTGCCCTTCTTCTCGACGACCTTGCGGTCGCGGACGAGGGTCGGGTCCTCTTTCTTGACCTCCGGCGGGGCGACCGGTTCGGTGAGCGTGACGTCCTCGGTCTTGATCCGGGTGACGACGATCTTGAGGTTCGGGGTGATCTTGGTGTCGGCGGCCGGGGTGACCTTGTCTTCGGCGCCCAGCGGGGTGCCGAGCGACTCGAGCAGATCCTTGACGGTGTGCGCGGCGACGGTCGGGCGCTTGCGGGCCGGTCCGTCGACGAGGTTCACCGGCTTGGGCAGCGCGACCTCGATCTGACCGCCGTCGACCGGCAGTTCCTCGCCGAAGGCGGTCTCCTCGGCGGCGTGGGTCAGTCCGCGTTCGGCCATCAACTGGTCCACGGTCGAGGCGTTGGTGACGATGGTCTCGCGCTTGCCCTCGATGTCGAGGGTGAGTTCCTTGAGCTTGTTGACCTTGATGGTCTGGCCGTCGCCGAAGCCCGAGTCGGGTGCCGGACTCACCTTGTCACCGTCGGCGGGCGCCAGCCCCTCCGACTCGAGGAGACTCTCGACGGACATCGCCATGGTGGACACGTGCCGGATGTCGCCGTCCACGTCGATCGCGACGTTCTTGTGCATGCTGACGCCCATGACCCCGCCGGCCGCGACGGTGGCGCACACGGCGCCGACGGCGACGCGGACACGCAACGACTTCGAGCCGTTGATCTTGGCGAACACCGAACCCGACGATGTCGGAGCGGACGGCTCCGGGTTCGACAGTTCGGGGTTTTGCAGCTCTGGGTTGGGCAGAGAAGACAAGGGCACGACATCCTGATAGGCAACACTGGCACCACGCCGGCCGAGTGGATCAGCACGTCGGCCAGCTGGATCACAGTACGATAACGAACCGGCCAGATTATGGCAAAGGGATGCCGTAGACGCGCCGCGCGTTCGCCCCGAGGATGCGAGCCATCTCCTCGTCCGCCACGCCACGCACGGCCGCGAGGGCCCGGGCTGTGTACGGCAGACAATAGGACTGATTGGGCTGGCCACGGTAGGGATGCGGGGTCAGGAACGGCGCGTCGGTCTCGACGAGGATCTGGTCGTCGGGGACCAGCTCGGCCGCGACCCGGAGCTCGTCGGCGTTGGCGAAGCTCACAGTGCCGGCGAAACTGAGCATGAACCCACGCTGGACACATTCGCGTGCAACATTTCGGTCACCGGAGAAGCAGTGCATGATCACGGATTCCGGGGCGCCCTCGGCGGCCAGGACGTCGAGTAGATCCCGGTCGGCCTCGCGGTTGTGGATCATCAGCGGCTTGCCGACCCGCTTCGCGAGGTCGATGTGCCAGCGGAACGTCTCGTGCTGCACCTCGGGCGACGCACAGTCGTCGGACTTCCCGGGCCAGTAGTAGTCGAGCCCGGTCTCGCCCACCGCGACGACTCGCGGGTGACGCACCATCCGCTCGAGCTCGGCGGCGGTCTCGTCGTTCAGATCGCCGGCATGCATCGGGTGCAGGGCCACCGCCGCGTAGACGCGATCGTCCCACTCCGCGGCGGCGACCGCCCACCGTGCATCGACCATGTCGTCGGCGACGGTGACCACATGGCCGACGCCGACGCCCTGCGCGTGGTCGCAGATCGCGCGGACCGTCTCGGCGTCGCGTCCGCCGCATGCAGCGAGGTGGGTGTGCGCGTCGACGAGGCCGGGCAGCGGCGCCGGGTCCGGTGGCGGTTCGCGTCGACGTCGCTTCTTGGCGGCCTTGTTGCTCAGGGTCTCGCCGCCACCGCTCTCGGCATCACCCGGCGCCGAGTTCTCCGGGGCGTAGGTCATGGCACCCACCTTGGCACAGCGCGCCGACACCATCCGGTGCGGTCGCGACACCACTAGAGCGTCACCGTCCCCTCGATCACCGTTGTCGTGTCGCCGCCGATCCAGATGTGCTCGCCGTCGTCGTGGACGTGGATGCGGCCGGCCCGACCGAGCGCCGCACCTTGCGCGGCGACGTAGGACGCCGGCGCCTGCCCGGTGGCCCGCAACCACATGGCGATGCCGGCGTTGAGACTGCCCGTCACCGGGTCCTCGGGGACCCCGATGCCCGGCACGAACGCGCGCACCTCGCCGAAGACCTCTCCGTCCCCCGAGCCGTACCGCCCGAACAACCCGACCTTGTGATCGCCGAGGGCAGGGATGTCCGGGGTCACCTCGAGCACCCGCTCGCCCGATTCGAGTTGCAACACCATCCATTCCGGCCCGTTGTCGACCCACTCGGCCGCGCGGACCTCGGCCGTGTCGACCCGTAGCGCCGCGGCGACCTCGGTGACGACGGCGGCGTCGACGGGTCCGGACCGCCGTAACGGCGGCGCCGCGAAGGCCAGCCGTGCACCAGTGCGCCGCAGTCGCACCAGGCCGACGCCGCACTCCTGCACGATGTCCTCCCCCGCAGGCCGGCCGCCCGTCGTCAGCCAGGCATGTGCCGAGCCGAGGGTGGGATGCCCGGCGAACGGCAACTCGCCGTCAGGGGTGAAGATGCGCAGACGGTAATCGGCGGCAGGGTCGGTCGGCGGTAGCACGAAGGTCGTCTCCGACAGGTTCGTCCAGCACGCGAACGCGGCCATCCGGTCGTCGGGGATGTCGGTGGCATCGAGCACCACGGCAACCGGGTTACCACCGGTCCCGGTAGCGGAGAACACATCGATCTGAGCGAATCGTCGAGTCATCGGACCATCGTCTCACCTCCAGTTGTCGCCCGGTCAAAGCCTTTTCGGGCGCGCAGGCGTCGCCGGAGGAACCGCTGTCCGGGACGACGCGTGCGATCGCGCGCCCGCGGCCGGCAGAAAACACCCGGGGTGGCCACGCAAATCGCGCCGGAGTCGCCCGGGACGGGTAGCGTGGCGAAGCGTGTTGGGATTGCCAGATTCGATCACCGTCGCACTGTTCGACCTCGACGGGGTTCTCACCGAGACCGCGGTGCTACACCGCAAGGCGTGGAAGAAGGCGTTCGACGCCTTTCTCGCCGCCCGTGCGGGCGGCGCAGACCACGCCGATTTCGTCGAGTTCACCGACCAGGACTATCTGGACTACGTCGACGGACGTCCCCGTGAGGACGGCGTCCGGGCCTTCCTCGCCTCTCGCGGAATCGACGATGTCGACGCGCAGACCGTGACCGCGATCGGAGACGGGAAGAACGACATGTTCCTGGTCAGCCTGGCCGAGGACGGCGGGCAGGCCTATCCGGGGTCCGTGCGATATCTCGAGGCGGCGCGCGACGCCGGTCTCCGGATCGCCGTGGTGACCTCCTCGAAGAACGGAGCAGCAGTGCTGGATGCGGCAGACCTGTCGAAATTCGTCGAGGTCCGGGTGGACGGACTCGACATCGTGTCGAAAGGCCTGAAGGGCAAACCCGCACCCGACTCGTTCCTCCTTGGCGCCGAACTGATGGGCGTCGAGCCCGCCGCGGCGGTCGTCTTCGAAGACGCCATCTCCGGCATCGCGGCCGGGAGCGCGGGAGCCTTCGGCTACGTCGTCGGCATCGACCGGGTCGGCGGCGGCCAGGCCGAGGCGATGCGTGCCGCCGGCGCCGACATCGTCGTGAAGGACCTCGTCGAATTGCTCCCCGCATGACCGCCGAGCACGGCCACGATTTCGGCTTCGAGATCCATCCGTGGCAGCTGAAGTGGCGCGGCGGCGTCGATCTGGACATGCTGGGCCGAACCGAGACGCTGTTCGCACTGTCCAACGGGCACATCGGTTTACGCGGGTCCTTCGAAGAGGGTGAGCCGGTCGATCATCCCGGCACGTACCTCAACGGCTTCTACGAGCTGCGCGGCCTGCCCTATGCCGAGAGCGGCTACGGATATCCCGAATCCGGACAGACCGTCGTCAACGTGACCGACGGCAAGATCATTCGGCTGCTGGTCGAGGACGAGCCGATGGACCTTCGGTACGGGCGTACCGAGGAGCACGAACGGACGCTGGACTTCCGGACCGGCACCCTGCGTCGTCACACGGTGTGGACCTCACCCACCGGCCGGAAGGTCCGCATCAAGTCCGAGCGCCTCGTGTCCTTCACCAAACGCACGATCGCCGCGATCCGATACGAGGTCGAGCCGGTCGACGAGGACATGAAACTCGTTCTGCAGTCCGATCTCCTGGCCAACGAGCCGGTTCCGGCACCGGGCAACGACCCGCGCCTGGCGGCGGCACTCGACGCCCCGCTTGTCTCCGACCTCGCCACCTGTCGCAACTACTGGGGCATGCTGGTCCACCACACCAAGAAGTCCGGCCTGCACATGGCGGCCGGCATGGACCACGAGATCTACTTCCCCGACAAGGCCGACACCTTCATCCGCGCCGACGGCGACCTGGCCCGGCTCACCATCGCGGCCAACGTGCCGAAGGGCAAGAGTCTCACCCTCACCAAGTACATGGGGTACGGCTGGTCGGCCCGACGCTCGGTGCCGGCGCTGCGCGCCCAGGTCGACGCGGCCCTCGCGATGGCGATGGAGACCGGTTGGGATTCGCTCAAGGCCGACCAGGTCCGGTACCTCGAGGACTTCTGGCGCGACGCCGACGTCGAACTCGACGGCGATCCCGAACTGCAGCAGGCGGTTCGCTTCGCGTTGTTCCATGTCCTGCAGGCCGGCGCGCGCGGTCAGTCCCGCGCGATCCCGGCCAAGGGTCTCACCGGCCCCGGCTACGACGGTCACACCTTCTGGGACACCGAGAGTTTCATCCTCCCGATGCTCACCTACACCGTGCCCGCCGCCGCCGGCGAGGAATTGCGATGGCGCCACTCCACCATGGACAAGGCGAAGTCCCGGGCCGCCGAACTGGGGCAACGCGGGGCCATGTTCCCGTGGCGCTCGATCAACGGCGACGAGTGTTCGGGGTACTGGCCCGCGGGCACCGCGGGCGTCCACGTCTCCGCCGACATCGCCAACGCCACCGCGCGCTACCTGCGGGCCACCAACGACGAACAGTTCGAAACCGAATGCGGCGTCGAACTTCTCGTCGAGACCGCCCGACTGTTCGCCGGGCTCGGGCACCACGATGTGAACGGTAAGTTCCGCATCGACGGGGTCACCGGTCCCGACGAGTACACCGCCGTCGTGAACAACAACACCTTCACCAACCTGGCGGCGCAACAGAATCTGCGCGACGCCGTGGCGGCGGTGCATCGCCGTCCGGATCTCGCCGAGCAGTTCGGGGTCACGACCGCCGAGGCGGCGCACTGGGAAGCGTGCGCCGACGACATGACGATCCCCTTCGACGACGCGCTCGGCGTGCACCAGCAGTGTGAGTCGTTCACGTTGTTGGGCGCCTGGGACTTCGAGTCGTCGGTGGGACGCTATCCGCTGCTGTTGAACTACCCGTACTACGACCTATACCGCAAGCAGGTGGTCAAGCAGGCCGACCTGGTCTTCGCGACCTACCTGTTCGGGGACGCCTTCACGCCCGAGCAGAAGCTGCGCAACTTCGACTACTACTACCCGCTGACCGTTCGTGACTCGTCGCTGTCGGCCTGCTGCGAGGCGGTCACCGCCGCCGAGGTCGGTTACCCCGATCTCGCCTACGACCTGCTCGCCGAGTCCGTGTTCACCGACCTGCACGACCTGCACAACAACGTCAGCAGTGGCCTGCACATCGCGGCTCTCGCCGGTGCCTGGACCGACTGCGTGGCGGGTTTCGGCGGTATGCGCGACTTCGGCGGGAACATCACGTTCGCACCGCGGCTGCCGAAGCGGTTGACCTACATGTCCTTCCGCATGATCATCCGGGACTCGAAGATCGTGGTGGCCGTCGACAAGGACAATGCGACGTACCGGTTGTTGTCGGGTCCGCCGATCGACCTGGCGCACCACGGCGAGAAGTTCACGCTCGAATCCGCGCCGATGACCATGCACATTCCGGAACTGGAATACCGCGAACCACCGAAGGCCCCGCCGGGGTGCGAACCGTATCGCCGGGAGATCTAGCTCTCGGTGCTTGACCTTCTCACTGTGTCAAGCGCTCAGATGGGTGGCGAAGGAGGTGGTCGACGATGACCGACCAGACAACCCACGCGCCCGACCCTGCCCTGCTGGCGGCGCTCGCCGCCGACGACGCCTCGACGAGGCTGCGTGCCGCGATGGCGGCGGGCAGCAACCCCCATCCCGGCTACGCCGAGGAGCTGATCCGACGCTGCGGCGTCGAGCCGGATTTCTTCGTGCGGGACATGCTGACCTGGGCCCTCACGCGGTTGCCCGTCGATCTCACGGTTCCCGGACTCGTGACCGAGCTGGAGTCGGCGTCCCCACAGGCGCGGGCCC
Organism: Gordonia sp. IITR100; assembly: GCF_002009645.1. Classification (NCBI taxonomy): domain Bacteria; kingdom Bacillati; phylum Actinomycetota; class Actinomycetes; order Mycobacteriales; family Gordoniaceae; genus Gordonia; species Gordonia sp. IITR100. The sequence continues at coordinate 468,011 of NZ_MVKV01000002.1, forward strand.
AGGCCCTGCACACCCTGTCGAAGATCGGGGATCGATCGGCGTGGACGTCGATCACCGTCGCGCTCCTGCACGACACGGACGACGAGGTGGCGCGCGCCGCGTGGCGGACCGCCGTCGGCCTGGTCCCGTCCGGGCGGGAGACCTGGCTCGCGAACGAACTGGCCGGCGAACTCGGCCGCGGGAGCACGGACGTACAGCGGAGTCTCAGCCGTGCCCTGGCCGGGCTCGAAGGCTTCGCCGCCGGACCATTGACCGCCGCGAAGAGGCGCGGCGATCTGACGGTACAGGCACACGTGGCCGCCACCGAGCGGTTGATCGACAACCCGGACAGCGACTTCGCCACTGCGTTGGAGTACGCGACACGGTTGGTGAACAGCGATGCCGCGGCGGAGGATTCGTCGACGATCGAGTCAGAGGACGGTACATAGCGGTGCTGATCGGCGAGGTGGCGCGGCATACCGGCCTGAGCAACCGGATGCTGCGCCACTATGACTCGCTCGGCCTCGTCCGGGCCACGGGCCGGACGTCGGGCGGTTATCGCGAATACTCCGACGCCGACCTCGAACGGCTGATGCACGTCGAGAGTCTCCGCTCGCTCGGACTGTCGCTGCGGGAGGTGGGACTCGCGCTCGACGACCCGGAGTTCGCGCCGGACTCGCTCATGGACCGGCTCGTCGACGACACGAAGGCGAGGATGGCCGCCGACGCGCAACTCCTCGAGCGCCTGCAACATGTCCGGGCGACGGGCCCCTCGGACTGGTCGTCGGTGCTGGGTGTGATCGGCCTCCTCCGTGCGGTCCAGTCCGAGCATGCGGCGCTTCGTCAGCAGGCCGCACTGCTCGCCGGGGAGGTGGGCGTGTCCGGGGATTCGCTGGCCGACGCGCTGCTGGCCGAGACCGATCCCAACGTCGCCGGCGCGCTGCGCTGGGCCCTCGCGCAGCGGCCGGGCGGCGTCGAGCGTCTCGCCACCGGCGCGTCGGACCCCGACCCGTCGATCCGACGCCGAGCGGTCACCGCCCTCGCCGCCGTCGACGAGACCCCGGAGGTCGCCTCGGTGTTGCGCGGACTGCTCGACGACCCCGACACCGTGGTCCGACGCATCGCCGCCCTGACCCTCGGGCGTCGCGGCTTCGCCGCTGCGGTCGATGCACTGGTCGAGCTCATCGCAGCCGGCGACCGGGACGTCGAGGCCGCCGAGATCCTCGCCGGCCACGAGGCACATCGAGAGCGGATCGTCGACCTGCTCGTCGACCGCCTGGGCGCCGACCCGGACGCGGCCGTCCGATCGAGGCTGGTGCAGGCGCTCGCCGAAATCCCCGGTACCGCATCGACTTCGGCGCTACAGGTGTACATCCATGATGCCGACGACATGGTCGCCAGGACAGCGGTCGTGATTCTGGACCAGCGGCCGGTGGACTGAGCGCCAGGTTTCATGAGCCGCACACCCACCCCATTTCGGTGAACCCACGTCCACACCGGGCCGTGGGTTCACCGAAAAGGGGTGGGTGTGAACCGACCGAATCGGCCGGACCGGAATTGGGTCCGGTCGCGCGCGGTCGGTAGTCTGTTGGGCACTATGGCACCCGATCTGACCAGCCCTGATCCGTCCGGCGCGTCCCACGGCGGCGGACGCCCGTACTACATCACCACCGCGATCGCCTACCCCAACGGCGCTCCGCACATCGGGCACGCCTACGAGTACATCTCCGCCGACGCACTCGCGCGGTTCAAGCGGCTCGACGGGTTCGACGTCCGGTTCCTGACCGGCACCGACGTCCACGGGCAGAAGATGCAGCAGACCGCCGCCGCGGAGGGCATCCCCACCGCGGAACTGGCCAAGCGGAACTCCGACCGATTCCAGGCCCTGCAGGAACGCCTCGGGTCCAGCTTCGAACGCTTCATCCGCACCTCCGACGAGGACCACAAGCGGGCGTCGGAGGAACTGTGGAAGCGGATGAGCGACCGCGGCGACATCTACCTGGACAAGTACTCGGGCTGGTACGACGTCCGCGACGAGACCTTCTACGCCGAGGCGGACACCCGGGTCGACGAGTCCGGCGACCGCGTCGCGACCGACACCGGACACGTGCTCACCTGGACCGAGGAGGAGACCTACTTCTTCCGCCTCTCGGCATACCAGGACAAACTCCTGGAGCTCTACGAGTCCCAGCCGGACTTCGTCGGCCCCGACGTCCGGCGCAACGAGGTCATCAGTTTCGTCAAGGGCGGTCTCACCGATCTGTCGGTGTCGCGCACGACCTTCGACTGGGGCGTCCCGGTGCCCGGCCATCCCGAACACGTCATGTACGTGTGGGTCGACGCCCTGACCAACTACCTCACGGGCGTCGGATTCGTCGACGACCCGGAGGCCTTCGCGCGCTTCTGGCCGGCCGACCTGCACATCATCGGCAAGGACATCATCCGGTTCCACTGCGTCTACTGGCCCGCGTTCCTGATGAGCGCCGGCGTCGAACTGCCGAAGCGGGTGTTCGCACACGGATTCCTGTTCAACAAGGGCGAGAAGATGAGCAAATCGGTCGGCAACGTCGTCGACCCGGAGAACCTCATCGACGAGTTCGGGCTCGACCCGGTGCGGTTCTTCTTCCTCCGTGAGGTGTCCTACGGACAGGACGGTTCGTACTCCGCCGAGGCGATCGTGTCGCGTATCAACGCCGACCTGGCCAACGAGTTCGGCAACCTGACCCAGCGCACCTTGTCGATGATCGGCAAATATTTCGACGGCACCCTGCCGGCACCGGGCGAACTGACCGACGTCGACACCGCGCTCCTCGCGCGTGCCGACTCCCTGCTCGACGCCGTGCGGGCCCACATCGACAACCAGGCCATCCACCTGGCGCTGGAGACCCTGTGGGCGACGCTGGCCGAGACCAACCGGTACATCTCGGCGCAGGAACCGTGGAAGCTGGCCAAGACCGACCTCGAGCGCACCGGCACGGTTCTCTATGTCTGCGCCGAGGTCGTGCGCATCGTCGCACTCCTGAGCCAGCCGGTCATGCCGGAGTCGTCCAACAAGATCCTCGATCTGCTCGTCGCCGACGTCGATCGTCAGTTCACCGCGGTCGCCACCCGGCTGGAACCGGGAACCGTGCTGCCGAAGCCGACTCCGGTGTTCCCGCGATACGAGAACTGAACTCGCGCATCCGGAATGGTCGCGTCGAACGGGGTGGGATCTGCGTTGCCCGGCCCGGTTGCGGCAGCGCCGGCGCTCGACGTGCTCCGCGCCCTGCACGCCGAGACCGCCGCCCGTCGCCTGCCGCCGCCCGCCGCGCTGATCGGTGACTGGTACGACGCCGACGCGGTCATCGCACCGTCGGTCGCGCTGACGCCCGGCTGCCTCCCGCCCGACGATCCCGACCGGTTCTGGTTCGGCTACCTCGGGTTCCCGGTGCGGCCGGACGAGGCGCCGTTGCCGGCGAACGTCGGCGGGCACACCGACGGCGTGCTCGTGCTCCGCGACGGCCGATGGGAGTCCATCGGCACCGGCATCCCCGACTGGGTGACGGCGACCATCCGTGCCGCCGGCGACCGTTCCTCGGCCCGGCCGAGCGCCACCACCCCACTGTCGGCGACGGAATGGCATGCCCCCGAGCGGGTTCCGCACCTCGCCGCCATCGCGAGATGCCTCGACGCGATCCGGGACGGCGAGGTCTACCAGGCCTGTGTGTGCACCCGCTTCACCGGAACGCTCAGCGGCGACCCCGTCGACTTCTTCACCGAACTCGCGGGCGCCACCGCACCGGCGAAAGCCGCTTTCCTACAAGGTGACTGGGGAACAGTGGCGAGCCTGTCGCCGGAGACGTTCCTGCGCCGGACCGGCAACATCATCACGTCGTCGCCGATCAAGGGCACCCTGCCCGCGCACGCCGACCCCGACGCGTTGGCGGCGTCGGCCAAGGACATCGCCGAGAACATCATGATCGTCGACCTGGTCCGCAACGATCTGGGACGCATCGCGGTGACCGGCAGCGTGCGGGTACCCGAGCTCCTGTCGGTCGTGCCCGCCCCGGGCGTCTGGCACCTCGTCTCGCGGGTGGAGGCCATCGTGGCACCGGGCACGGGCAACGACGCCGTTCTCGCGGCGACGTTCCCGCCGGCGTCGGTCACCGGCACCCCGAAGCTGCGGGCGATGGAACTCCTCGACGACTGGGAGGCCGATGCTCGCGGTGTGTACTGCGGCGCCATCGGCATGGCCGGACCCGACCGCGCCCTCGATCTCAACGTCGCCATCCGGACCGTGGAGATCGCACCCGACGGGGCCCTCGCCCTCGGTGTCGGCGGTGGGATCACCATCGATTCCGACCCGGCCCGGGAATGGCAGGAGTGCCTCGACAAGGCCGCGAGCATCGTGGGGTCGCGCGGATCGGCATGATCGAGTGCCGCTTTGGGTACGATTCCGCCATGACTGTGCCCATCCGGTCGTCCACCGATCTCGCGGTGCTCGATCGTGATCTGCGCCGTGACCACGATGCCTTCATGTCGGGCGGCACCCCGCGTGCCGAGGTCCCGGGGGATGTCGTCGAATCATGGGGTCGTGTCCGGTCGGGTCGACACCGGTCCACCGTCGACACGCACGATCCGGGCCACATCTCCGACGACGAACTCGAGACACGCCGGGCCGCGCACCCGCTACGGGACGCGGTGCAGCCGCTGCAGCGTCTGTTCGCCCAGTCGGCGGACGACGCATCGATGACCCTGGGCGTGTTCGACGCGGACGGCGTGCTGCTGTGGCGGGGAGGTTCGGCGTCGGTTCTCCCGGAGGCCGATCGACTCGACCTCGTCGAGGGCAGCCGCTGGGACGAGAACTCCACCGCGACCACGGCCGTGGGCCTCGCGGTTCATCTCCAGCGCCCGACCCGGTTGTTCGGCGCCGAGCACTACTACAGTTCGCTGCACGGACTCTTCTGCACCGCGGTGCCGGTGCACGACCACCGCACCGGCGACATGATCGCCATCGCCGGCCTGGCGGGCCCGGCCATGGAGATGCAGCCGGCGGCATCGGCGTTCACCTCGGCGCTGGCCGCACTCGGCGAACACGAGATCACCCTCGCCCACCAGCGAGAGCTCGCCGAACTCCGGTTTTCCGGCCAGGCGCAGTTGGCCGGCCTGCACGGACCGGGACTGCTCATCGACGACGACGGGTGGGTGGCCGAAGGCCGCGGCTGCACCCCGCCCGTGCGCGTCGCGGTCCCGACGGACGACATGCGTCAGTTCGTGCCGGGACTGGGGATCTGTGTGGTCGAACGTCTCGGCCGCGGATGGCTGGTGCGTCCGGCGGGTCCGTCCGGCCCGGTCCTGGCCGAGCTCTCCCTCGACGGTGAGCCGACGGTCACGGTGACCGGCGACGGTGAACCGTGGCGCACCGTCCTGACCCGTCGCCACGCCCAGATCCTGCTGTTGCTCGCCGACGCCGGCGAGCAGGGCCTCACCTCACAGCGGTTGAGCCAGCTGCTCTTCGGCGACGACGGCCACACGGTGAGCGTGCGCGCCGAACTGTCGCGGCTGCGCCGGGTGGTCGGCGCGCTCGTCTCGAGCCGCCCCTACCGCCTCGCGCCGCGGGTGGAGTTGCGCGTCAGCCCGGATCAGCTCGACGTCTTTCGAGCACCTGCTGGTAGACGTCGCGTCGAGAGGCAGCGGAACCCTGCGTGACCGCGGCGCAGGCGTCTTTGAGGCGCATGCCGCCGGCCACGAGTTCCTCGGCTCGATCGGCGAGGTCGTCGATGTCGGGTTCGGCCGCGACCGCACCCGCGATCACGACGGTGATCTCGCCGCGGACGCCCCCACTCGCCCATTCCGCGAGTTCGGCGAGTCCGCCGCGCCGGACCTCCTCGTAGGTCTTGGTCATCTCACGGCACACCGCCGCGCGACGGTCCGGACCGAGGATCTCGGCCGCGGCCGCCAGCGTGTCGGCGAGCCGGTGCGGCGATTCGAAGAAGACCGCGGTCCGGGGCTGGGACACCAGTTCGCGCAGCCACGCGGCCCGGGCGCCGGGCTTGCGGGGAGCGAACCCTTCGAAACAGAACCGCTCGGAGGGCAGTGCCGACACCGCGAGGGCCGTCGTCACCGCCGACGGTCCTGGCAGTGCCGTGACCGGAAGTCCGGCGTCCGCGCATGCCACGACGACGCGGTATCCGGGATCGCTGACCGACGGCATCCCGGCGTCGGTGATGAGCAGTACGGTCTGCCCCTCGGCGATCGCGCTGACGAGACCCGGCGTACGGGCGGCCTCGACCTGGTCGTAATAGCTGACCAACCGCCCGCCGATCTCGACATCGAGCGCCGCGGCCAGCGCACGGGCGCGACGGGTGTCCTCGGCGGCGACGATGTCCGCGGTCCGCAGCGCCGCACGCAGACGCGGCGAGGCGTCGTCGACCTGTCCCATCGGGGTGGCCGCCAACACCAGCCGGCCGCGCGCGTCCGACGAGTGACCGGGACCGGGATCGGCGTCCCCGGTGGCGTCACGAGACACGGTCGTATCGTCGTCGAGCTGGGGCGAGTCGGACTGGGCGGCGTTCATCGACAGCCAGCTTACGAGGGACCACTAGGATCGATCGGGTGCCACCTCGCCTGGGCCCGGACGTGCCCGCACCGCTCTTCGGTGCCCCCGACCGCGGGCGTGGACTCCTCGTCGGCGTGGTCATCGCATTGCTGGCCACCATCACCCGCTTCTGGGCCCTGACCCACCCCACCGACAAGGGCACGCCGGTCTTCGACGAGAAGCACTACGTCCCGCAGGGCTGGCAGGTGCTGACCGGCGGCAACTGGATCGAGGACAACCCGGCGTACGGCCTCGTCGTGCATCCGCCGGTCGGCAAGTGGATGCTGGCCGCCTCGGAGGCGGTCTTCGGTTACGGCCCGCTCGGATGGCGCGTCGCACCGGCCATCTCGGGCGTCCTCATCGTCGTGTTGATCTACTGTGCGGTTCGACGGCTCACGCGTTCGACGCTCGTCGGAGCGATCGCGGGTGTGTTCGCGATCTGCGACGGCGTGCTGTTCGTGCAGTCCCGGATGGGCATGCTCGACATCTTCCAGACGCTGTTCATCGTGGCCACCTTCGCCGCGCTCGTCGCCGACCGCGACCAGGTGCGGGAGCGTATGGACCGCGTGTACCGCGAGGGCCGGATCGCCGACAGTCCCTTCGGGCCGCGCCTCGGCTTCCGGTGGTACCGGTTCGTCGCCGGCGTGATGCTGGGGCTCAACTGCGGCACCAAGTGGTCGGGCATCTACTACGTCATCTTCTTCACCGCACTGGCGATCGGCCTCGATGTGGCCGCCCGCCGGGCGTACCACGTGCAACGCCCCTGGGTGGGCACCCTGGTGCGCGACGTCGTGCCGAGCGGCGCGAGCCTCGCGGTGATGCCGGTCGTCATCTACTTCCTGACCTACTTGCCCTGGTTCAACAGCGAGACGGCCGTCTACCGCTATCAGGTGGGCAACACGATCGGTACGGGCGGACCGTTCGCCTGGGTGCCGGGCGCCTGGCGATCGTTGTGGTACTACGAGTCGGGAATCCTCGAATTCCATTCGGGGCTGACCAATTCGGCGGGCAACCAACATCCGTGGGAGTCCAAGCCGTGGACGTGGCCGATGAGCCTGCGCCCCATGCTGTACGCGCTCGAGAACGGTCCCGACCAGTGCGGCGCGGGCGAGTGCGTGCGCGCGCAGATGCTGATCGGGTCGCCGGCTCTCTGGTGGCTGGCCTTGCCGATGCTGCTGTGGGGACTGTGGTCGTGGATCGTGCGGCGTGACTGGCGGTACGCGGCGGCCCTGGTCGGCTACCTAGCCGGGATCCTGCCGTGGTTCCTCGCCCTGGACCGGCAGATGTACTTCTTCTATGCGACCGTGCTGGCGCCGTTCCTGGTGATGGGCCTCGCGCTGTGCTGCGGCGACCTGCTGCGTTCGGCCGCGGCGACCGCCCGCGCCCGGCCCGAGCGTCGGGCCCTCGCGATCATGGTGGTGGCGATCTACGTGGGTCTGGTCGTCACCAACTTCGTGTGGTTGTGGCCGATCCTCACCGCTTCCCCGATCTCGCCCAGCCTGTGGCGGCAGCAGATCTGGCTGCCGAGCTGGGGCTGAGCAACCGTGACGCGGCCTGGTCCCCTACCGGGAGACGGACACCGGCCGGCCGTTCTCGCCGCGGTATTTCCGGTGGTACTCGGCGTACAGGTCGGCGTTCTTCACACGATCGACGGCGTTGACGAGCTCGGGGTCCAGTCCGTGCTGGACCAGTCGGTAGCGACGGTAGACCCGGTTCAGGGCGATGGAGAAGAACAGGTACGACAGCAGGATCGGCATCGTCATGGTGATCCGCACTCCCCACGGGGCGGGGACGAACAACATCGGCAGCAGGAGCAGGATGCACGGTATCGACCACCGGGCGACCATCCGCACGGACGCACCGGGACCGGCGAGGTCGTTGCCGACCCATTCCGTCATCGAGGCGGGCAGTCGCCCGCCGTACCAGTAGGCAACCTGGCGACCCCAGGTCGGACGGGCGGATTCGGGACTTCGGTTCATGGCGCACAACTCCTGATCTCGGTGCCGTGCGACCACCGTAGCATTTGTCCTAGGACAAAAGAACGTGATCTTGATCAGTAGGGAGGTCGTGGTGAGCGTCGTGATCACCGGGCAGACGGTGCAGGCCATCGTCCAGAGCGTGCGAGACGCCATCGTCTCCGGCCGTCTGCGACCGGGCGACTCATTGCCGCCGATCCGTGAACTCGCAGCCGAGTTGGGAGTCAACCGCAACACCGTGGCCGCTGCGTACCGGCAGCTCGTCTCGGTGGGCGCCGCCGACACCCGCGGCCGGGGCGGAACGGTGGTCGCCGACCGGCTCCACCCCGGCAGTGAACTCGCCGCTCCCGCGGACACCATCGACCTCGCCGATGGCAATCCCGATCCCGATCTCCTGCCCGACCTGCGCGCCGCGATCGCCGCGGCCCCCTACCGACCGACGATGTACGGAACCGCCGCGGTGGCGCCGGCACTGCGGGAGGCGGCGTCGGTGCTGTTCGGGGAGCACCCGCAACGGGGGGAACTCATCGCGACCCACGGAGCCGTCGACGCGATGGAGCGGCTGCTGAACACCCACCTCGTCCGCGGCGACTGCGTCGCAGTGGAGAATCCGTGCTTCCTCGCCAGCGTCGGCACGATCCGCGTCAACGGGTACCGCGCGCTCCCCATGGAGCTCGACGAGCACGGCATGCGCCCCGATCATCTGGCGCGGGCGCTCGGTGCGGGCGCCCGAGCGGTCATCGTCACCTGCCGCGGTCACAACCCCGGCGGGATCGCCCTCTCCGCGGCTCGTGCCGATGAACTACGCACGGTTCTCGAGCGATACCCCGAGGTGCTCGTCATCGAAGACGACCACTTCTCACTCCTGTCGGTTCGCGACTATCAGCGGGTGATCCCGGACAACAGCCGACACTGGGCGGTCGTCCGGTCCGTCGCGAAATTCCTGGGTCCGGATCTGCGGGTCGCGCTCGTCGATGCCGACCCGACCACGGCCGCCGCGCTCGACGCCCGGCTGCGTTCCGGCCGCCCCTGGGTCAGCCACCTGCTGCAGACCACCGCGGCGCACCTGCTCACCGATCCGGCGACGACCGAGCTCATCGCCACCGCACGCCTCGAATACGCCCGTCGCACACGACTTCTCATCGACGTGCTCGATGCCCGGGGGGTGGCGTCGACCATGGGACCGCCCGACGGGATCAACGTGTGGGTCGATCTTCCGCCCGAGGTGCCCGCGGAGCGGGTCGGCGTCGAACTGGCGCGCCTGGGGTGGGCCGTGCAACCCGGGACGGTATTCGCCGTCGACGGGGCCGAGCAGCGAAATGGTCTGCGCGTCACCACCTCCCGGCTCGACCGGGCGACCGCGAAGACCTTCGGCACAGCGCTCGCCGGGGCGGTCGGACAGGGCTGAGGACCCACCGACCCGACGACGACTCACCCACCGGGATCGGTTGCCGACCCCGGTGGGGGTTGTCACACCGTCGGTCCGGTCAACCGGTCGGTGCCGTGAGTGCCCTTGTCCCGAGGCTCGTCGTCCGGCCCCGGGTCGACCGTCGGCTCGGCGGGCGCCGATCCGTTTGCCTGGTCGACGTAGTCGGGGTCGATCTTCTCGAGGTGTCGTATCGCGTCGGCATCGATCGCCTCGAGCTCCCCGGTCGCGATGGCGTTGGCCTGGTCCCGGACATGCTCGTCGACCTGAGCGGTCAGCACGTGGCGGGAGACGATCAGCGGATCGTGTCGGAGGTCGAGATAGAGCGACAGACACATGCCGATCATCACCACGACGAACGGCAACGCGGCGATGATCGCCATCGTCTTGATGCCGTCGAGGGCGTCGTCGCCGCTGATGGCCAGCAGCAGCGCAGCCACGACACCGGTCAGCACACCCCAGAACACGGTGAGGGGACGCGACGGGTGTTCGACGCCGCGCTGCGAGAGAGTGCCCATCACGAGGGACGCGGAGTCGGCGCCGGAGACGAAGAAGATGCCGACCAGGATCATCACCAGCGCCGAGGCCACCCCGGTCCACGGCAGGTGGGCGAGCACGTCGAACAGCGTGCTCTCACTGGCCGCGGTGGCCGGATCGAACGCCAGGGTGCCCTCGATGTCCTGATGGATCGCGGTACCGCCGAAGACGCAGAACCAGACCAGCGAGACCGTCGTGGGCACCACCATCACACCGATCACGAACTCGCGGATGGTGCGGCCGCGGCTGATCTTCGCGAGGAACAGACCCACGAACGGGGTCCAGGACACCCACCACGCCCAGTAGAAGATCGTCCAGTCCGCCAGCCACTGATGACCCTCCTCGGTCATGATCGTGGCGTCCGAGCGGGCTGCGAAGCTCGTCAGATCGGTGAAGTAGGCGCCGAGGGTCGTCGGCAGCAGGTTCAGGATGAAGATCGTCGGTCCGACGACGAACACGAACAGTGCCAGCACGATGGCGAGCACCATGTTGATGTTGGACAGCCACTGGATGCCGCGCGCGATCCCCGACACGGCCGACGCGACGAACGCGGCGGTGAGGATGGCGATGATCGCGACCAGCAGCATCTTCGTCGGCTCGTTGACCCAACCGAGGGTGTCGAGTCCCGATCCGATCTGCAGCGCGCCGAGGCCGAGTGATGCCACCGTCCCGAACAGCGTCGCGAAGATCGCGAGGATGTCGATGATCTTCCCGCCCGGGCCGTTGGCCACCCGCGGTCCGAGGAGCCGGGTGAACACCGCGCTCATCAACTGGGTCCGGCCCAGCCGGTACGTGCTGTAGGCCAGCGCCAGCCCGACGACCGCGTACATGGCCCACGGGTGGAAACCCCAGTGGAACATCGTCGTCGCCATGGCCGCGCGGATGTCGTCGGAGCCGATCTCCGGTGGCGGACTGGCGAAGTGGTAGAGCGGCTCGTAGGCACCGAAGAACATGAGGCCGATGCCCATGCCGGCACTGAACATCATCGCGATCCAGCTCACGGTGCGGAACTGCGGCTTCTCCCCGGTGCGGCCGAGCGGAATCCGGCCGTACTTGGACACGGCGAGGAACACCGCGAAGATCACGAAGCCAGTGGCGGAGAGGATGAACAGCCAGCCGAGGTTCTTGGTGATCCAACCCAGCACCTCGGTGGTCGTCGTGTTGAGACTCTCCTTGTCCCCGATCCCCCAGATCACGAACGCGATGACCAGTACCGCGGTGACCGTGAAGACCACCGGGTCCAGTGTCTGCTTCGGACGCCCGGTGATCACATCCTGTTCACTTGTCATTCGTCAAGCCAATCAATCTCGGTTCAGGTATTCAAGTTCGCCCGAGCGCACGGTTGAGTATCTCAACGATCACGGGATCGTCCAGGCCCAGCTCGCGAGCGGTTTCGACGTACTGCTTGGCAGCCGCGAAACCCGCGTCGAGCGCATCGTGGCGACCCGCCTTGATGAACGAGCCCTGCCGCCCGCGGGTCTCGATGACGCCGGCCGCCTCGAGTTCCCGATAGCTCCGCGCGACCGTGTTGGCGGCCACGCCGAGCCGCGAGGCGAGCGCCCGGACCGTCGGCAGACGCTCGCCGCTGAGCAGTTCGCCGGACTCGATGAGCTCGATGATGCCGACTCGTACTTGCTCGAAGGGCGGCCGGTCGGAGGCCGGGTCGATCTGCAGTGCGTCGAGCGCCACCGGGGTGTCGGGGGTCACCGGATACTCCTCCTCACCGGGGATCACGGGCCAACGGACACGACATGCACCGCGGCCCACCGCGGCCCGATCCCAGTTCCCGACCCTCGATCTCGATGACCTCGATGCCCGAGTCCCGGAGTCGCCGGTTGGTCTCCACGTTCCGGTTGTAGGACACCACCACCCCGGGCGCGAGGGCGAGGGTGTTGTTGCCGTCGTCCCACTGCTCCCGCTCGGCCGTCACCGGATCGAGCCCGGTGTCGATGACACGCAGCTTGGTGATGCCCATCGCCTCGGCGGCGGCGTCGACGAAGGGCCGCTCCCCGGTGATCCGGACCGCGTCGGTCGCGGCGTCGTGCACGAGGGTGAATGCGGACATGGTGTCGCGGATGTTGGGATACATCACCACGGCGTCGGTGTCGACCATCGTGCAGACGGTGTCGAGGTGCATGAAGGCGCGCGACTGCTCGATCGGCACCGCCAGCACTGTGTGCGCCAGGTGGTCGTCGAACAGACTGCGCGCCAGTGCTTCCGCCCCGGCGGGCGTCGTCCGTTCGCCGACCCCGACGGCCACCACACCGGCGGCGAGCAACAGCACGTCACCGCCTTCGATGGGCGCGACCTGCGATTCGTAGGCCCGCCGCGCCCCGGTGAATCGCGGGTGGTGGGCGTAGATGAGATCGGTCAGTGACGTCTCCCGCGCGCGGGCGGGAAGCGCGAGCGAGGTGATCGCGAACCGGCCGCCGATCCAGAACGAACTGTCGCGGGTGAACAGCAGATTCGGCAGCGGTTCGATCGCGAACTCGGGTCCGTGGTGCATCCGCCGCACGAGTGAGGACCGCTCGGCAGAGGGTGTGATCGGCAGCTCGTCGAACGTCATGCCGGCCGTCAGCACGTACGCGAGGTCGGTCGGCGACAACCCCCGCAGATGGGTCGCGAGATCTTCCGCGAGGTGTGTGCCCAGCCGCCGCGCGCTCACCGCCGCGGCGATGCCCTGGATGCGGGCCGCACCGCTGTGCGCGATGGTCTCGGCGAGCAGGTCACCGAGGAGATAGACGTCGATTCCCCGCTCGCGCAGCACCTCTGCGAAGGCGTCGTGCTCCTCCTGCGCACGCCCGACCCACGGCAGCCCGTCGAACAGGAGCTGGTCGCTGTTACGCGGGGTGAGCCGGCGCAACTCGTCGCCCGGGCGGTGCAGCATGACCGCTCGCAGGGTGCCGACCTCCGAGTCGGCGCCGAGGGCGTAGTCGTAGGCGGGCGCGGTCATCGCTCAACCGTAATTCGTCGTCCGCCCGCGCACATCACTCATCGTCTGCGCGGGCCTTCGTGTCGGTCGGAGTCATCGTCGGACCGTCGCCCACGATCACCGGCGCGGTCTCGCGCGCGAAGATCCACAGGACCAGCGCCACCGCGGCCACCACCCCGGTCAGCACGAACGCCGGCCCGAAACCGACCCGATCGGCGACGAATCCCACGATGACCGGACCGGTGACGGCACCGAGGTCCGACGACATGCCGTAGGCGGCCAGCGCCGAACCGCCTTGCTGACGGTTGCCGAGGACGTCGGCGAGAGCGGCTTGATGGGTGGGTGCGAACAGTCCCGAGCCCACCCCGGCGACCACCGACAACGCCAGTGCGACGCCCACGTTCGGCGAGAACCCGAGCGCGATGGTGGCGACGACGGTGATGACGAGTCCGGGCAGCATGATGGGTCGCCGTCCGAACCGGTCCGACAGACGGCCCGCGATCAGGATCGCCAGTACGTTGCCCGCGGCGTAGATCGCCAGCACGATTCCCGCCATTCCCGCTCCGGCACCGAGACTCTCGGTGATGAACAGCGGCACCACCGCGACCCGGACCCCCATCGACGCCCAGCCCTGGGTGAAGTTGGACGCGAGGATCGCCCGGTAGGCGCTGTCGCGCAGGGCGGTCCGGAAACCGATCAGCCCGCCCGTCGGGCCGTCGGCCTGATCCGGTGCGATCACTTCCCGCAACTGGGTGGCCACCACCGTCGACGCGACGAGCAGCGCGACCGCGTACACCACGAACGGGACCCGGAGTCCGAAGCCGACCAGCGCCGCCCCGATGAGCGGACCGGTGATGCTGCCGATGAGGAACCCCGCCGAGAAGAAGCCCGACACGCGACCGCGAATGTCGCTCGGCGCCATACGGATCAGCAAGGCCATCGCCGAGATGCTGAACATCGTCGACCCGATGCCGCCGAGACCGCGGAAGATCAGCAGCTGCCAGTAGGACTGGGCGAACGCGCACGCCAGAGTGCTGGCCGCGACGATCAGCAGACCGGTCAGGTAGATGCGCCGCTCGCCGAAGACGGTGACCAACCGTCCCGTTGCGGGCGCGAACGCCAGGCGCATCACCGCGAACGCCGAGATGACCGCGGTCGCGGCGGTGAACGAGACGTTGAAGGTGCGGGCGAAGGTCGGCAGCGCGGGCGCGATGAACCCGTATCCGAGTGCGATGACGACGTTCGCCGACAGCAGCACCCAGATGCCGCGGGGGATCTGCCTCATGGCAGCTCGGGCAGGTCGTCGAGGGCCCGCGCGGTGAGGGTCCGGCCGAGCTCGATCATCTCCGAGGCCTTGTGAAAGTCGAGCGTGCGGACCGTCCGGCGGGGTACCCGGATCAGCACGTCGGGCGGATAGCCGGCGACCTGGTAGCGGGTAAGGGCCTCCTGCATGATGTCGAGCGACCGGCTCAGCACCTCCACGCGTCCCATCCGGGCCGGTTCGTCGACGCCGAACGCGGGCGCCACCTGTTCGGCGGACGGGACGGAGCCGGACTCGGCCGCGGCATCGACCGCGACGGCGCCGCCACCGGTGGCGGCCACCGCCGCATCGGACGCCGCTGCCTCCTCCGAGGGCATCTCGTGGCCGAGCCGGTCGCGGACCGCGCGGATGAACTCGTTGTCGAGGATCGGCGCCACGTTGCGCCGCAGCAGTCCCCTGGCCTTCTGTTCGCGCGTGGCGCCCGCTTCCGGGCCACCGTCGGAACCGATGATGACGCCGATGGTCACATCGCTCGGCACCGTCGAGGTGGGCGCCACCGGCAGCGGGTCGAGGATCCCGCCGTCGGCCAGCAGCCGCCCACCGTGCTCGTGCGGGCTGATGACGCCCGGGATCGCGATCGACGCACGCAGGGCGTCGGCGAGGACACCGCGCTGGAACCAGACCGCGCGGCCGGCGTTCAGATCGGTGGCGACCGCGGTGAACGGGACGGGCAGGTCCTCGATCGCGGTGTCTCCGAGGATCTCCCGCACCCGCAGCAGGATCCGCTCGGCCCCGATGACGCCCGGCTTGGTCAGCGAGACGTCGAGCAACCGGACGACGTCGAGCTGGGACAGACCCGAGATCCAGTCCACGTAGTCGTCGAGTTTCCCCGCGCAATACAACCCGCCGACGAGAGCACCCATCGACGAGCCGGCGACGGTGACGATCTCGAACCCCCGCGCCTCGAGTTCGGCGATCACCCCGATGTGCGCGTAACCGCGGGCGCCGCCACTTCCCAGAGCCAGCGCCACGCGCGACGGTCGAGCCATGGGCCAACAGTACCGCCGCCTGTTCTGCTCCCCGACATCGCAACTGGCGGAGACGGCTACTGCTCGGTGAGGAGTCGCCGCGGCCCCGGGCCGAGTTTGTTCAGTTCGTCGCCGGGGTTGAGGAGATGGCACTCCCCGAGCGACAGGCAACCGCAACCCACGCAGGACCCGATCATGTCCCGCATGTTCTCGAGCAGTGCGATGCGTTGGTTGATGTCGTCCATCCAGCGTTTCGACGCCGCTTCCCACATCGATTTCGGGGGCGACTCGTGGTCGCCCAGTTCGGCGAGCACCTCGCCGATGACCGACAGCGGAATCCCGGCGACCTGCGACGCGCGGATGAATGCGACGCGCCGCAGCATCGCCCGGTGGTAGCGGCGCTGGTTCCCGGAGGTGCGCCGGCTGAAGATCAGGCCCTGGTCCTCGTAGAAGCGGACCGCCGACGGGGCGATCCCGGCTCGCTGGGCCAGCTCGCCGACCGAGAGCTCCAGCTTCTTCAGCGTCATGGGTCGATGGTAAGCGCCTCCGACGGCGTCGTCCCCGGTGCGCGACCGGGGACGACGGGCAGCGCTCACCGTGGGGTCAGGTGCGGACGACCATCACCGGGCAGTCGGCGTGGTGCATCACCTTCTGGCTGGTCGAGCCCAGCAGGAGTCCGCGGAAGCCACCGCGGCCGCGACTGCCGACCACGAGCAGCGATGCGTCCGCGCCCGCCTCGTCGAGCAGCGCCTTCGCCGGCTCCTCGGGCAGGACTGATCGTTCGATCGTCACGTCCGGGTAGTCCTGGGCGTATCCGGCGAGGCGCTCGGCGAGTACCTCGACCGCGTCCTGGGTCATCCGTGCCACCTCGTCGGCGCCGATGCCGTACCCGTGGAGCGCGTCCGCGTCGAGCGGGGTCCAGGTGTGTACCGCGCGGAGCGGCACGTTGCGCAGCGAGGCCTGCCGGAACGCCTCGGCGACCGCGGCATCGCTGACCGGTGAACCGTCGACCCCCACGACCACCGGTCCGTCGGGGTTGCCCTCGGCGGCGACGACCGTGACCCGGCCGTGTGCGTGAGCGGCGACACTGGTGCTCACCGAACCCAGGAAGAGGCCCTTGACGCTGCCGAGACGGCGCGTGCCGACGACGATCATCGCGGCGTCCTTGCCCAGCTCGAGCAGCACGCGCGCGGCGTCGCCGTCGACGATCGAGGTGGCGACCGTCACGCCGGGTGCCGCTTCTTTGGCGGCGTCGGCGGCCGCATGGACCGCGTCGGAGGCGTCCTGGCGGATGGCGTCGACGACGTCCTGCGGGATGATCAGGCCGGGGGCGTAGTCACTCGTGCTGGCGTCGTACGCACCGACGACCTTGAGGTCGAGACCTTCGGCAGCGGCCGCCCGCGCCGCCCAGCGCACCGCGCCCGTGGCCGCGTCCGACCCGTCCACGCCGACGAGTATCGCATTCATGTTGTGGCTCATCTCCTCTGATCGCGACGGCCCCTGGCGGGGTCTTCGGTTCGGCCGCGGGTCGGCCCGGGCTCGCCCCGGACGGCCCGGTATCGGCCCCGGCCCCCATCCTGCCCCGGCGCCGTTGCCGCGGCAATGAGTACGAGGTCCCGACCACCGTCGCTTTCTCCACGATTCGGGCGCCGTGTAACCTGGCGGACACCATGACGTCACCCCTTCCGCAGAACGGCACCAACGACTTTCGCGCAATCATGATCCACATCGGGATCACCGTCGCACTCGGACTCGGCCTGCTGTTCTTCGCGCATGCGTCGTCGGATCCCCTCCAGACCGTGTTGGTCGTCGCCTCTCCCGTCGTGGTTCTCCTGGGCGCGAGCACCATGCTGTACCGCACGTACCGGGTCTGGAAACGCAACGGTCGCTGGCAGGTGTGGCAGGGGGCGGCGTGGTTCCTGTTGTTCTTCTTCATCGTCATGCTGTTCAACTCCGCGCCGGTCCTCTTCGAATGACCCGGGCGGGGTCGCCCGGCGCCTGTTCGCCCCGGTGGACGCCCTCTGACCGGTAGAGTCGGTCCTTTCACGTGAGGTGAGGGAGGCGCCGTGTCCGTCGGTCCGACCCACGACGAACCACTTCCTCCGGGCGCTCTCGTCGGGCGTCACCGCATCGAGCGCCTCCTGCGCAGACGCGTCGCCGGCGCCGACTACCTGGCGACGGCCCCCTATCCGGGGGCGCCCGCCGAGCGCGTGCTGCTCACCGTCGTGGACCGGGCCGCCTCGATCACTCCCGCGTTCGGCAACTGGTTCCGGGATGCGATCGAAAAGGCCTCCGCGATGGCGCATCCCGGGATCGCGCGCATCACCGGACACGGCATCGCCGACGGCCGCGCCTGGGTGGCGGTGGCTCCCGTGCCCGCCTCCGACGCCGCCCTGCTGATCCGGCGCCACCCCGACGGCATCGACATCGATCTGGCGGTGCGCGTCGTCACCGTCGTCGGCGAGGCGCTCGACGCGGCCCATCGCCGGCGCCTGGTCCACGGCAACGTCTCCCCCGCCGACATCCTGTTCAACGGCTCCGCAGACCCGACCGTCGCCGGGGCGTCGGGGCCCGGCGCCGTCACGCTCACCGGTTTCGGCCTCACCGCACCGATAGCGGGCGACGAGATGCCGCACCCGGCAGCCGATGTCGCCTCATTGGGACGTACCCTCGTCGAAATGCTCACCGGCGCCGGGAGTGAAGCGAGCGGGCCGAATGTGACCGGCACAAGCTCGGTCGCTCGGCACCGGGTGTCGGGAGCAGTGTCGCCGGCGTTCTACGCCGTGCTGGCACGGGCGCTCGACGCCGATTCAGAACACCGATACCGCACCTGCGCGGAATTCGTCCGAGCGGCCGAGCTCGCCCTGCACCTCACCCACTCCGACGGCGAACCGCCGACCGAGATCATCCCCGCCAGCCACCCTGAATCCGAGTATGAGTCCGCCGCAACCGATTCCGACACGACGGAGGTCGTGGACGCGGGGCCGGCCGCCGGCGTCCCGCGCGTGTTCCAGCCCGCCGGTCATCCGGATCGGCCGACCGAGGTCGTCACCGACCGGCCGCGGGGGGCCGGGCCGGTGAACCGGCCGCCGACACCCCCACCGTTGGCGCCCCCGCCGACGGCCTCCCCGTCGATGCGTCGACGACGGCTGATCGCGCCGTTCTTCGTCGCCACGGCGATCGTCGCGGTCGTCGTCGGAACGGTGATGCTGCTCGGCGCGCGCACCACACCGCCGCCGTGGCCGGCGGGCGTCGCCCCGATCGCCGCTGCCTTCCCGCAACTCCTGCCGGATACGCCCGAGGCGCCGGGATGGGGAGATGCCGACTGTGAGGCCGTCGTCCGCAACGGCATCGACGGGATCTCGTGCACCGACGCCACGAACGTCGGATTCGTGGTGTGGCACACACCGACGTCACCATCACGCGCTGGCGTCACCACCGGCCTCAAGGGCTACCCCGGGGATGAGATCAGCTGGCGCGACGGTCCGGCGTCGGCGAGCCGGGACAGCGTCGTCGACGGTTGGGTCGTCACCAATTTCACCGGGCCACCGCATGCGCAGTACACCCTGGTGACGACGTGGCCCGGACACACCGGCCGCGAGATCCTCGACGACTGGTGGCGCACGGCGCCGCTCGGCTGACGACCGTGACCGGGACGAAGGCCGACCCTTCGTGACGCAGGGAGCAGGGGGCGCGAACCGCCCGATGACGTCTGTCGTCAGCGCCCGCGCAGCCCGTCGATCCGGACGGCGACCTCCATCGCGGTCGAGGGACGGGAGCCGGCGAGGGCGAGACAGTTGGCGATGAGGGTGCGCTCGTCGCGGTCCAGGTTCTCCGAGAGGGCCGGCGGCGTCGACAGCGCCGCCCGGATCGCCAGCAGCGGCTGGGTGTCCGGCACCTCCCCGTACACCCCGTCGCCGGTGAGGGCACGGTGCAGACACGCCCCGAGCGACCAGATGTCGGTCGCCCGCGACGGCACATCGCCGGCCAACAATGCGGGGTCCATGTACTGCACCGCCCCGGGCTGGGCGAAGCTCGTGATGGGCTCGTCGGCCGCCAGCACCCGGGCCAGACCGAGATCGGAGATCTTGCCGCCGGTCTCGGTGACCATGATGCTCGACGGCGTGACGTTGGCGTGCGCGATACCGGCTTCGTGCAAGGCGTCCACGCCGCGCGCCGCGTCCGCGATCGCCGCCAGCTTCTCGTCTCGACTGAGCTCGCGCGCCGGACTACCCAGCGAGCCGAGCGGGAAATACTCCATCGCATACATGAACTGGCCCTGCAGCACGGCGTCGTAGAGCCCGGCGAGGTAGGGCGACACGACGGCGGCGAACGCCCGCAATTCGCGTACCCCGCGGCGGTAGGCGTCGTCGCTGCAGACGCCGCCGAAGACCTTCACCACGACGCGGTCGGTGGCCAGGCCCAGTCGCGCGGGGGGTACGGCGAGATAGAACGTGCCGTTGCCCCCCATGCCGAGCTTCTCGAGCACCGTGAAATCCGCCAGCTGCTGCGGGATCTCGACTTCTGGCATGTCAGTGCCTCTCCGATGATGAACCGATGTTCGGACTGGACGGGTCGTCGGCCGCCCTCGTGGGTGCGGATGGTGCGGCCGGAGACGGGTAGAGCATCGCGACGCGGTCGCCCAGCGATTCCTCGCTCGTCTCGGTGTTGTCGACGACGGTGACCGGAACGGGTACGGCCGGATCGCCTTCGTCCGATCCGGCGACGGTGAACGACACGGCGTTGTCGCGGTGTCGGCGGGGATCCTGCACCGACACCGAAACCCCCTGTTCGGCAACAGCGTTGAGGTCGGCCAGCCACCGACGCCGAGAGCCGGATGCGACGACGGTCAGCGACCGCGACCCGAAGAGCGCCAGACCCGCGGCCATCAACGCAGCGGTCCGCCCGCTGCGATCGTCCGCGGCGATACACGTGATGGTGCTACGACTCGGTGCCACGGTGTCATCGGCGGTCTCGTCGACGACGGCCACCGGAGCCGATCGCAGCGACTCCCCCAAGAGCCGGTCGCCACTGTCCACGAGGACGAGGTCGGCATTGGCGTTCTCCGACATGGCCTCGAGGTCGGCTGCGGGATCGGCGCTGAACCGGCACAGCACCGACACCGCACCCGCGCCGGTCAGCGACGCGCCCAACTCGTTGAGGCGCTCGACGGCCGATGCGATCGCCGCGAAGTCCGGCACGACCGGAATCCCGACCTCGAGCGGGCGCACGGACCGGTCCGGGGCGGTGAGCAACCCGGCCAGGACGACGTCGAATCCGGTGGTGCAGTCCAGCATTCGCCGATGCCGCGCCCGCAGGTCGGCGGTCGTCCCGACGGGATCGCGCATCAGCACCAGGACCCGCGGGGCGGTGGCGGTGGCCAGGGCGCGACGTTCGGCGGCGGCGATGTCATTGGCCACCACCTTGTCCGGATACACCACGCGCAGCAGGGGTTCGGTCAGGATCGTGGTCACGAGCGCCATCACTACGAGCATCGCGAACAGTTCGTCACTCAGCACACCGAGTTCGCGCCCCGCGGCCAGGATCACCAGCTCGGTGAGTCCCCGCGTGTTCATGAGCACCGCGATGGCCGCGCTCTGTCTGGTGGGGATGGCGCTCGCCCGCGCGCCCGCATAGGCGCCGAGGAACTTGCCCGCGATCGCGACGAGCAGGACCAGCAGCAGCTGCCCCATGCCCGCGACGCCGATCTGGGTGAGGTCGACGTTGAGGCCGGTGACGACGAAGAACATCGGCAGCAGGAGCAGCACGCTCGCCTGCTCGAGCCGTTCGAGGATCTCTCGGTGCAGCTGTTCGGCTCCCACCTTCGGCATCACCGCGCCGAACACGAAGGCGCCGAAGATCTGATGGATGCCGATGACGTCGGTGGCCGTCGCCGAGAGGAAGAGTCCGATCAGGATGACCGCCAGGATGTCCGGCGTGAGCCGGCCGGCACTGTCGCGCCAGGCGATCAGCTTCGCCAGCAGTGGACGGACGACACCGAACATCACCGCGGCGTAGACGAGCGTGAGTCCGACGATCTTGGCGACCTCGAGCGGACTGCCGCCCTGGATGATGGCGATGATGAACGCCAGCAGCGTCCAGGCGAGGATGTCGTCGATGGCGGCCGCGGCCAGGCTGAACACCCCGGGAATCGTTCTCATCATCCCGCGGTCGGTGAGGATCCGCGCCAGCACCGGGAAGGCGGTGATGGACATCGCGACACCCATGAACAGCACCATCCCCAGCCGCTCGATCTCCATTCCCCCGACCATGTCGTGCGAGGGATAGAGCAGCAGGCCGAGGGCCGCGCCGAGGGCGAACGGCAG
This sequence comes from Gordonia sp. IITR100, assembly GCF_002009645.1. Lineage (NCBI taxonomy): Bacteria > Bacillati > Actinomycetota > Actinomycetes > Mycobacteriales > Gordoniaceae > Gordonia > Gordonia sp. IITR100. Next base: position 490,053 of record NZ_MVKV01000002.1, read on the forward strand.
CGCGATCGAGAATGCCGAGATGCTGGCCGCCGCGCGTTCACGCCCTTTGGTCAGCCGCATGTCCAGTTCGAGGCCGACGATGAACATGAACAGCACGAGGCCGATCTGGGCCAGTGCTCCCAGCAGCGGCCGGACGTCGTCGGGGAAGAGCCACTGGTCGGGATTGCCGGGCAGGAGCCCGAGCAGGCTGGGACCCAACGCGATCCCGGCGGCGATCTCGCCCACCACGGCCGGCTGACGGCAGGCACGCGCGATCATCCCACCCACCCGGGCGGCGGCGATGACGATCGCGACGTCGAGCAGCAGGAAGGCGACCGTGTGTTTGTCCATGACCTCGGGTCCGTTCGCTCAGATACGGGCGTGGTGTGACTCGAAGATGAAGTGGCGCCCGCCGATCCGGACATGCGACCCCGGCACCAGCACGTGGGCACGATGCGGGAGCAGCCGGGTCTCCCGGTTGCCGCTGCTCGGATCGGTGACGAAGGTGCCGTTCGCCGACCCGAGGTCGACCAGCTGCACCGTCCACTCCACCAGCCGGATCTCCACGTGGCGGCGCGAGAGCTGACCTGTCTCGTCCTGCACGCGAATCGGTTTGGGCGAACCCGCCGGTCCACCGCCGGCCGATCCCGGTTCCCGGCCGATCACCAGGTCCTCGTCGAGGAGGAAGGTGAACCCGTTGTCGAGCAGCAACCAGCCCAGCGGGGGCCGTTCGCCCTCGACGAGGAACGTCGTCAACTGGTCCATCCGGATTCCGCAGACCCCGCACAGCCACGACTGCGGATGGTTCAGATGGCCTCGCGAACAACGGATGCCGTGCACCATGGCCCGCGACGCCTCGATCTTGACGACCTCGGTCGCGGGTTTCTGATGCTCCTCCTTGGGCAGCGGCGCGCGCGGTTCGAGCGGTTCGGCGAACGGATTCGGCGCGGGAGCCGGCTCGACGCGAGGCTGGCCGCTCGGCGGGGTGGCGTCCCGCGGCGGCCGCTCAGGTGGGTGGGAAACGTTCGAGGACAACGGTTCCGACCCGAACGGACCGCCCAGCGGAGTCGAGGTGAACGGCAACGGATCGGGTGCCGGCAGGTCGGCACCACCATCGGCGCCGGGCGCCATCCGCTCGGTCGTGCCCATCGGGTCCGGCTCCGGCGGCAAGTCGTCGAAGGGCGACCGTTTCCGGATGGGCTCGGGCGCCGGGGGCTCCGGCGCCCCGGGTGCCGGCTTGTCGAGATCGTCCAGGGCCTCGGTCGGTGGACCCGCGTCCGGATCGGGTCGGGACGGTTCGACGGCCGGTTCCGGCCGCGCCGCCGCCGGTTCCGGCCGCGGCTGCGGCTGCGGCGGGCGCTCGGCCAGGGAGTGGAATTCGGTGCCGCGCAACCCCAGCGGGGTGTGCAGCAGCGCGCCCGCGGCAGGCACCGTGCCCTGGACCAGGTCGAAGCGCTCGTCACCGACCTCCGCGGGCTTCGTGCCGGCGAGGTAGAGCCCGAGACCCTCGAACGGCCACGGCACGGCGCGGTCATAGGAATCGCCCGCGGGCGGCTCGATCCGCTTGCCGTCGGTCTCCCCGTACACCCGGCCCGAGAGGAAGATCGCGATGCCGGCATTGTCGGGAGCCGCGAAGGCGATGTCGACCGGGTCGTCGGCGGTGGCCACCAGCTGAGCCAGCGCCCGTACCAGGTGCCGGCCCCGCCGCGGTGCCGAATCCGGCACGACCACCGCAGATTCGATGTCGAGCAGATCGGTGAGGAAGGACACGGGCACCGCGTCGTTCGTCAGGCACAGAAACGCCGGGGTACGGATCACGATCCCCGCACCGGGGATCAGCGTCACCGTCGGCGTGACGCTCGGGATGTCGCCCGGACCGGTCACAGGAACCGTCCTCCCTGGAATCGCCAGTGGGGGAAGACGGCGCGTAGTGGACCGTTGACCGCCACCCACACCAGCAACCAGGTGGTGACGAACTGGACGGTGAACACGACGGGCGACGGTTGCAGCGACTCCGGGATCAGTCCGGTGCCGTCGATCACGATCCACACCAGGATGCCCTCGTTGATCGCCGTGAGGAGCCCGAAAAGGGTCGGCCAGTCCTTCTCCCAGCGGAACTGCTGCAGGAAGTGGTACAGGAATTCCCACAGCACCCCGAGGACGATGACGGTGACGAGCACGGTGAAGGCGACCCGGTAGACGTCGAGGATCGACGGGTCCCCCGAGGAGATGAGCCACAGGAACGGGACGAGCACGATGGTCCACAGGCCGCCGAGGATGCCGAGCACCAGCACGCGGGTCTGGATTCGCCCCCACAGGGTGGGCAACATGTCAGTCGACTCCCTTGTTGTTCATCCAGCGCCACCACTGGGCGGTCGATCGCCAGGGCGTCAGTCGTCGACAGAACCCCTGGCGGGCAAGGTCGTCGACGATCTCGAGGGCGGCGATCTGCAGACCGAGGAAGGTGTCGACGCCGGGAAAGTAACCGCCGAGCGTCGCGCTGCCCGAGGCGTACAGCTTGCCGTTTCCGCTGCGCGTCCCCTTCAGCTCGAAGTCGCGTTCGACGTCCATGCGGCCGACCGGGTTGATGCCGGCGCCGGTGTGGTCCAGCAGATCACGCAGCAGGCGGTGCTCGCGGACGTCGGCTTCGAGTCCGGTGCAGTCGATCACGTAGTCGGCGTAGATCTCGAAGGTGCCGTCGGGCCGGTGGTCCTGCCGGATCGGTGCATGCGGGTCGACCCGCACGGTGGTCACCACCCCCTGCCCGCCCGCAGCCGGCAGCAGACTCTCCGCCTTGCCGACGGCGACGCGGTACCAGCCCTCGCGCCGCCCACGGGCCAACTGCTCCTGCCAGTCGTCGCGGACAGGGGTGTTCGTCCCGCCCATCTGCTTGTACGCCTCCGCGCGCTCGTGTCCCTCGAGCTTGCGCATGCGGGCCTTGAGCTGCCCGCCCCAGACCGACTTCGGATAGTTGAAGCCCTGGTAGGCCCAACCGTCTTTGCCCTTGCGCCGCATGAAGATGTGTGGGCCGTGGGGTTTGTCGTAGTACGTGCGGAAGAGGTGCACGATCTGCGTCTGGAGCCCGTACGCGTCGCGATCGTCGATGAGCCGCTGCAGGACCCGCGACGCGACGATCCCCGCACCGCGGATCACCACGGTGCCGGGTTTGCGTTGCAGCGACTGGTAGATGTGCTCGTGCGACTCGTAGGCGTTGACGACCTTGCTGGCGTCGCGGTAGGTCTCGCGGAACGCCTGGAGATCGGGCAGGAGCTTGATCCCCGGGTATCCGATCGCGACATGGACCCACTGGCTGCGGAAGGCCACCCGCTTGGTGGGCGAAGTCCCCTGCGGCGGTGTGAGAATCGTGAAGTAGCCACCGGCGGCGCGGCGTCGGATCATCCGGACCTGACCACGGTGCAGGCACTTCAGATAGCCGATCCGCTCGCATTCCTTCTGCATCGACTCGAACGCCTGCCCGGCCCTCGGCGTGTAGAAGTTCGCGAAAACGGGCTCCACCAGCACATTCCACAGTGGCTTGAGCTTCTTGTCCGCCCAGGCCTCCCGCACCGCGTACGACGGGAAACCCCAGATGTTGTCCGGGGTCGACGCCGAATCCGAACGCAGGCGCTCCGTGCGCGGGATCTGCGACACCCGGGTCAGGTACTCGTAGCTGTGCCAGGGCACGTCCTGGGGGCCGAGCACCGCGATCCGGTCGAGCGGCACCCCGCAGATGCGCAGATAGTCGACGGTCACGAATGACCCGATGCCCGAGCCGACCGTGACGAACGGGACGTCGACGATCGGGATGCCCGCGGCCTCGACCATCGCATCGGTCCAGATGTCGGTGTCGACCAGCCCCGGTGTCAGATCGCCGACGGCGCCCGCGGGCCCGGGAGCGCCTCGTCCGGGCGCCGGAACAGGCCCAGGGCCCGGCCGCGGCGCGGGGGGCGCCTGGCCGGGCATCGGTCCGGGACGAGGCGGAACGGGCGGTGGGGGTCCCGGGCGACGCGGGGCGGGCCCCGGTGGCCGCGGACCCGGTGCGCCCGGCAGGGGCCCGCCGGGGTCGGGGACGACACGCGTCGGACCGTGCGGCGGCTGGGTCACGACCGGACCCGGGTGCGTGGTACCGCCGGCAGGCCGCGTCGACCGACGCGGGCGGCATGCGTCGCGCCCCGAGAATGCCGGGACGCGTGCGGAACACGACGGGACATCGCTCCTCCAGGTGAGCAGACGCGGTTACGGATGGTGCGGTAACTCTAACCCGCGGCGATGCTCGCGACGGGGTTATATAACCCGAACGAATTACACCCGTCGCACCAGGTCAGCCCCTGAACTGCGCGGAGTCGGGCAGGCTTGCCGGTGAACGCACCGGTGCATTGTGCCGGTATCGAACGTGACATCGAGTGTTGACAAATAGCGGCCCGTCGAAATACGTTCGAGTCATCCGCTGTGGTCTGTTTCACCGGCCGAGCCGCCCACCCCGAAGGGATGCGACGATGACGAAAGCACTGACCCCGACCGACCGGGAGCACGAGGCCCCCGCCCGCTACGTGCCGCAGCACGACAAGTCCGGCAGCGACCACGATTACGACCAGGTCCTCGACGACCTGTCCGCGGCATCGGTCCATCGCAACTTCGACCCGTACGTCGACATCGACTGGGACGCGCCGGACATGGCGATCGTCGAGAACGATCCGCGGTGGATTCTGTCCTACGAGGTCGACCCGATCGGCCGCCACCCGTGGTACCAGCAGTTGCCGCAGGAGAAGCAGATCGAGATCGGCATGTGGCGCCAGGCCAATGTCGCCAAGGTCGGCCTGCAGTTCGAGTCGGTCCTGATCCGCGGCCTGATGCAGTACAGCTTCAAACTCCCCAACGGTGCCCGCGAATTCCGCTACACCACGCACGAATCCAAGGAGGAGTGCAACCACACCCTGATGTTCCAGGAGTTCGTCAACCGAACCGGCATGGACGTTCCCGGGGCCAAGCTGGGCTATCGCCTCATCTCTCCTCTCGTTCCGCTGGTCTCGACGGTCTTCCCCACCGTCTTCTTCTTCGGTGTGCTCGGCGGCGAGGAGCCGATCGACCACATCCAGAAGGACTTCCTGCGCACCCGCGCGAGCCTGCACCCGACGATGGCCGCGGTGATGCAGCTGCACGTCGCCGAGGAAGCACGCCACATCTCCTTCGCCCACCACCTGATCCGCGAGCAGGTGCCGCAGCGCGGACGCGTCCAGCGTTTCCTGTTGTCGCTGATGCTCCCGCTGACCATGCGCATCCTCTGCGGCGCCATCGTGGTGCCCCCGCGGAGCTTCGCCAAGCGGTTCGACGTGCCCGACGCGGTCATGAAGGACATCTTCTGGCGGTCGCCGGAGTCGAAGCGGTTCCTGCGCAACGTCTTCGGTGACGTCCGCATGCTCGGCGAGCAGAGCGGACTGATGAACCCGGTCTCGCGCCTGCTGTGGCGCGCGCTCGGCATCAGCGGCCGCCCGTCACGGTTCCGCAGCGAGCCCACCTACACCGCGGCCTGAACCCGAACCCCGAACGCAGGTAGAACCCGAGACCATGCCCCACGTCGTCACCCAGGCGTGCTGCGGCGACGCGTCGTGCGTGTACGCATGTCCCGTCAACTGCATCCACCCCACGCCTGAAGAGCCCGATTTCGGCATCGCCGAGATGCTGTACATCGATCCCGCGACCTGCGTCGACTGCGGCGCATGTGTCAGTGCGTGCCCGGTCGGCGCCATCGTCCCGGGACATCGCCTGCCGACCGGACAGGAACGGTTCGTCGAGGTCAACGCGACCCAGTACCACGATCCGGCCGACGGAGCCGCGCGCTTCCCCGTCGACCCGGCCCGTCGGCTACCCCTCGCGCCCATCGATCGTCCGCGGCAGCTGGCCGTCGACACCTCGATCTCGATCGGCATCGTGGGTTCGGGCCCGTCGGCGATGTACGCGGCCGACGAGCTGCTGCGGCAGCCACAGGTCTCGGTCACCATGTACGAACGTCTCGACCGGCCGTTCGGGCTGGCACGGTTCGGCGTCGCGCCCGATCACCTGCACACCCGCAAGGTGATGGAGCTGTTCGACGACATCGCGCGCAACCCCCGACTGGAGATCCTGCTGAACACCGAGGTCGGGCGGGACCTCACCCTGGCCGACCTGCGCGCCCGTCACCAGGGCGTGATCTGGGCGGGCGGGGCACCCACCGACCGGCAACTCGCGCTGCCGGGATTCGATCTCCCCGGAGTGTCCAGCGCGACATCCTTCGTGGGTTGGTACAACGGCCATCCCGACTTCGCCGACCTCGACGTCGATCTCGACACCGAGCGCGTCGTGGTCGTGGGCAACGGCAACGTCGCCCTCGACGTCGCACGCATCCTCGTCGCCGACCCGGGCACCCTCGCCGCCACTGACATCTCCCGTCCGGCACTGGCGAAGCTGCGGTCCTCATCGGTCCGCGAGGTGGTGGTGATGGGCCGCCGCGGACCCGCGCACGCGGCCTTCACCCTGCCCGAACTCATCGGACTGGTCGATTCGGGGGTCCCGGTCACCGTCGACGCCGCCGACCTCGAAGCGCTGCCCGCACCCGCCGACCTGGACACCACGACTCGTGCCAAGCTCGATCTCCTGGCCGAGTGCGCCGCCCGCCCCGAACCCGAGGGCCGTCGAATCCGATTGGCGTTCTTCGCCTCTCCGATGGAGGTGACCGCCGGTGCGGACGGCCGCGCGCGCACGTTGACCGCCGGCCGCAACCGTCCGGTCGTCGACGACTCCGGAGCCGCGGTCGGCATCGAACCCACCGGCGAGACGGTGGGCCTCGAAACCGGGCTCGTCCTCACCTCGGTCGGTTACCGCGGTGTCGCGGTCCCGGGTCTCCCGTTCGACGACGCGGCCGGGATCATCCCGCACCTCGACGGCCGCGTGCTCGACGGGACCGAGCCCGTAACCGGGATGTATGTGACCGGCTGGATCAAGCGCGGTCCGTCGGGCTTCATCGGCACCAACAAGACCGACTCGGCGCAGACCGTCGCCTCGTTGCTCGACGACCTCGAGTCGAACGCGATCGAGGCCTCGGCACCGCGTCGCCGTCGGTTGCTCGGCCGACGCCTCGGCGTCGCGTCGTCCGTCGCCGGCCTCGATTGACGGACTGCTGCGCTAGATTTCAGCCATGGGGCTCCCCGCGTACCAGCGCGCCACCGTGCGCGCCGATCTGTCAGATCTACCCGCCGACGTCGCCGCCTCGCTGCGCGACCATGCCGAGTCGACACAGCTCACCGTCACCGACGACCTGCCGGCGTGGATCACCCGGAGCATCAACCCGCCGTCGACCACGTTCTTCGGCAAGCTCTTCGGACGACGCAGCAACCCCGTCGACCCCGATTCCGAGCACCAGACGCTCATCGTGCTGCATCCGACCCACCTGATCGTCGTGGTGTCCGGGGCCGAACGTGGGGTGTCGGCGCTATCGTGTCCGCTCGCCGTCGCGTCGATGTCGTCGACCCCGTATGTTCCGGAGTCCGACGGATTCTCGGTGACCGGCTTTGCCGGTCATGAAGGACGTCCGGGCAGCTTCTACCTCGGAACGGGTGAGCCGGCGGGCACGGAATGCCGGGAGGCCGTTCGCTCGGCCATCGTCGCCGCCAAGAATCCGTGAGGACCGCGGACCGCACTGCGCCGCTCTCGCGACCCGCGCTGGGTCTCACACTCGCGCTGATCTCGTCGGCCTGTTTCGGCATCTCGGGGGTGCTCGCCCGGGCCATGATCGAGTCGGGATGGACGGCCGGTGCGACCGTCACCGTCCGCATCGCACTAGGCGGTCTGGTCCTGGCCATTCCCGGCTTCCTCGCCTTTCGCGACCGTCGGCAGCCGCTGCCCGAGCAGCCGGGCCGACGGTCCTGGACGGTGCTCGTCCCCTACGGACTCCTCGCGGTGGCCGGCTGTCAGCTGGCCTACTTCTATGCCGTGACCTACCTGCAGGTCGGCGTCGCGCTGCTCATCGAATACACCGCCCCGGTCGCCGTGCTGGTGTGGATGTGGCTGCGCCACGGCCAGCGTCCGGGTCGCGTCACCGTGCTCGGCGCGGCACTCGCGATCGGGGGACTCGCGCTCGTCCTCGACCTCACCGGCGACGTCCCGATCAGCGCGATCGGGGTGCTGTGGGCGCTCGCCGCGATGGTCGGGGCCGCCGCCTACTTCGTGATCTCCGCCGACGACCGCACGGGCTGGCCGCCCCTGAGCCTGGCCGCGGGTGGCCTGCTCATCGGCGCACTGGCCCTCGTCGTCGCGGGGCTGACCGGGATCCTGCCGATGACCATGACCACGGACCCGGTCGAGGTCGGTGCGCTCGAGGTGGCCTGGTGGATCCCGCTCGTGCTGCTGGGTGTGGTCTCGGCCGCCATGGCCTACGGCTCCGGCATCGCGGGCGGCCGGCTGCTCGGGGCCCGGGTGATGTCCTTCGTGGCGTTGTCCGAGGTGCTGTTCGCGGTGGTCTTCGCCTGGCTCGTGCTCGACGAACTGCCGGCACCGATTCAACTCGCCGGCGGCCTGCTCATCGTGCTCGGCGTCGTCTGCGTACGGCTCGGCGAAGCCGCCCCGGCGGTGTCACGTGACTGAGAATCATCGTGCGCGTTTGTGAATAATGTTGCGCACCTTGCACATCTGTCCACAGGTTCGACGTGTTGGCACGGAATGTGTCGCACGTCGCAACGGGCCGGGGTAATCTCGTGCCCCATGTGGGGGGAGGAACCACGCGCGACGGGGATGTTCTCGAGGTTTGACTACATCGACGCCGCGCTCACGACTGCGGATCGGTTCACCGATCTCGTGCTCGGTGTCGGCGACCCCGACACCGAGCTCCCCGACACCCCCGCCTGGACGTTGACCGATTGTGTCGGCCATGTCGCGATGGCGCCGTCGCGCTTTCTCGAACTCGCGCGCGGCGAAGGTGAGTGGTGCTGTTCGGCGGTCGACGTACCCGACTTCAATGCCAAACAGATCGCCAACTTGCCGACGCGCGACGTGACAGTGCTCTGCCGACGATTGACCGACGACCTCCGCGAACTCGTCGACGAGGTGTCGCATTTCCACGCGCAGGTCCCGAAGATGCACTTCGACGGCGACTGCGTCATCCGGGCCGACGCCGCTCTCGGCCTGCTGATCGGCGAGTTCGTGGTGCACGCCCGCGACATCGCACGCGCTGTCGGGGCCCGCTGGTGGGTCGAACCGGACGTGGTGCTGATGATCATCCGGGCACGCCAACACATCCTGCCCAGTTGGGTCGATCCGCTGCACGCCGCCGGGCACTCCGGCACCTACGACATCCGGCTCCGCGGGTGCGGCGAACGGCACGTCTACCAGTTCACCGACGGCGAGCTGCACATCGATCCGCCGGAGCCACGCCGGCCCGATGTCCACATCAGCGTGGACCCCGCGACCGCTCTCCTCGCCGGTTACGGTCGCCTGTCCCCGGGGTGGGTCGGCCTCACCGGGAAGGGCATCGCCTGGGGTGCCCGGCCGTGGCTCGCTCCTCGCCTCCAGCACAAATTCCTGCCCGCCTGAGCGGGCGCCGCGGCGCAGGGGCGCGGGTGACGACAGCACGCCGCGCTCCAGGAAAAAGTCGCATGCGACATCATTCCGTTGACGCGACCTCGATCGAGGTCGCGCCGCCGGATTCATGTCGCATGCGACGTCAATGGTGTGCGGGAGGTGACACCCGCGCCGTGCTCGGCTCAGCGACCGGTCGGCGAACCCGCCGGACGGCTCGCCCGGCGTCCCTGCCCGCGGGCGCCCGCCCGCTGCTGGTCGCCGCCACGCGACTGCCCGGCGCCGCGTCCCTGGCCTCCGGTTCGTGCGTCCGACGAGCGCGAACCGCCCGCGCGCGAGTCGCTCCGAGCCGGACGGCCGCGGCCCTCGCCGCGAGTACCGCGCGAGTCACCGCCGGTGGCGTTCCGGCCGCCGCCGGTTCCGGCGCTCCGGCTCTCGCCACGAGCGCCGCCGTTGCCGCCCTGGCCTCGACCACGACCGCCGCGTCGACTCCCCTGCGAGCGACCGCCCTGCGAACGACCTCCCTGCGAACGACCTCCCTGGGACCGGCCGCCCTGTGCACCACCGCCACGAGCGGCTTCGGCGGCTGCGCGTGCCGCCGCGGACACGCGGGGGGCGCGCTCGCCGACGAGCTCGTCGACGGCTGCCGACGATGCGTCGACAGCGATGGGTGTCACCTTGATCTTGGCCTTGCGCAGTAGTTGTGCGACCTCACGACGCTGCTCGTGCAGGCAGACGGTCACGACGTCGCCGGCCGACCCGGCGCGGGCGGTGCGGCCCGAGCGGTGCAGATACGCCTTGTGCTCGGCCGGCGGATCGACATGCACGACGAGTTCGATGCCGTCGACGTGCACGCCACGGGCGGCGACGTCGGTGGCGACGAGGACACGGACCTCACCCTCGCCGAATGCGGCCAGGTTGCGGTCGCGCTGCGCCTGGCTGAGATTGCCGTGCAGGTCGACGGCCGGGATCCCGGCCCCGGTCAGCTTCTTGGCGAGCTTCTTGGCCTGGTGCTTGGTGCGCATGAACAGTATGCGTCGACCGGTGCCCGAGGCGAGCTCGGCGACGAGATCCTGCTTGTCTGCCGAGGAGACCTCGAAGACGTGGTGGGTCATCGCGGCCACCGGCGACTCCGCCGAATCCACCGAGTGGAGCACCGGGTTGTCGAGGAACCGCTTGGCCAGTTTGTCGACGCCGTTGTCCAGCGTGGCCGAGAACAGCATCCGCTGGCCGTCGGCGGGGGTCGCGGCGAGGATCTTGGTCACGACGGGCAGGAAGCCGAGGTCGGCCATGTGGTCGGCCTCGTCGATCACGGTGATCTCGACTTCGTCGAGCCGGACGATGCCCTGACGCATCAGGTCCTCGAGACGTCCGGGGCACGCGACGACGATGTCGACTCCGCGCCGGAACGCCTGCTCCTGGCGGGTCTGTTTGACGCCGCCGAACACGGTGGTGACGGTGAGTCCCACGGAGGCGGCGAGCGGCTCGACGACCGCGGCGATCTGGGTCGCGAGTTCGCGGGTCGGCGCCAGGATCAGTCCCGTGGGTGCGCCCACGTAGCGCTTGACCTGCATCTCGGCCAGGCCGGCGACGAGCGGGATGGAGAAGGCGAGGGTCTTGCCCGAGCCGGTCTTGCCGCGGCCCAGGACGTCCTTGCCGTCGAGGGTGTCAGGGAGGGTGTCCTTCTGGATCGGGAAGGCGTCGGTCTTGCCCTGAGAGACGAGAACCTTGACGAGTTCGGTTGGGACACCGAGGGATTCGAACGACACACCGGGCGCCGACGCAGCAGCATCGGTGGAGGTGGCCGGGTTTTCGAGGACAGCAGTCATGTGGTGTGCAGGCTTCTTCCTGTGCTTGGCACGCGAACAGCACGACTGACGTGCAAGGGCGGTGCCGGTGGCGAACACGCGGGTGCGCGAGCTCGTTCGCCGTATGAAGTCAATGGCAGGTGGCCGACCGGTGTCGGAATGTCCGGACCTGCGAGAGAGGCGTTCTACGACGCTAGACGCGGCCTGTACGGGCGCATCACTTCTGGCAACAGTACGCGTCGGTGATCGATACCGCGAATCGCTGTGATGCACGTCGCGTTTCGCCCACACCGGCAGGGTCGTCGGAAATCCGACCGAAGACCGCCCAGGACAGTGCTCACGACGGCATGCGGTCGACGCCGCGCCTCTCGAGGGCGGTTTTCACCGGCGCTTCCCAGGCCTGTCCGGACTTGAAAGGTTTTGTCCCGCAACCTCAGAACGCCTCGCTGAGCATCACCGCGACGGTGCCCGGCTCGAGCGCGTCGAAGACGTGCTCGACATCACCGGGATACGAGATGTAGTCACCGGCCGACAGCACCTCGGTGGCATCGGTGGGCCCGAGACGCGCTCGGCCGCAACTGATCACGACATGCTCGACGATCCCGCGCGCATGCGGGGCGGAGACCCTGGGCTTACCCGGCTCGGCCCGGATCACGTACATGTCGCGCCGGGAACCCGGCGACGCGGTGGACAGCAGCGTGGCCGAGTAATCGGCGTCCGCGGCCGGGATCACCGGTCCCTCACCGAACCGGATGACCTCGACCGTGGGCGTAGGCGAATCCAGAAGCGCCGAGAACTGCACCCCCAGAGCCGTGGACAGGGCCCACAGCGTCTCCACACTGGGGTTCCCCTCCCCCGATTCGAGCTGGGACAGCGTCGACTTGCCGATACCGGCGCGCCGGGCGAGTTCGGTCAGCGACAGACCGGCTCGTGCGCGTTCTCGCTTCAATGACGCGGCGACGAGCTCTTTCGGATTCACCGAGCGCGCTTCGTTCATCAAACCGTCCGATCGTCCATCTTGACGAACACTCCTCCACTGTTCACTATGATAGTCATGCGTTCGGCTTGGAGAACACTCGACTCGGCAACCCTGCGCGCTGTCGTGGTGATGTCGCTGTCGGTGCTCGTGATCGGGACGTCGTACGGGGTCGCCGCGCACGGCGCGGGCCTCACTCTCTGGCAGATCGTCCTGATCGCCACTATCGTGCTCGCCGGATCGTCGGAGTTCGTCTTCGTCGGGATTCTCGCCGCGGGCGGGGTGCCGATCCTGGCCGCGCTGGCCGGCCTGCTGGTCAACACCCGGAACTTCGGATACGGCCTCGCCGTCGGAAAGCACCTGCGCGGCACGCCCGAGATCCTGCTCGGCTCCCACCTCATCAACGACGAGACGGCAGCCCTGGCGACGGCCGAGACCGATCCCCGGCGCGCACGCGCCGCGTTCCTGTTGTGCGGGCTGGGAGTTCTCATCTCCTGGCCCGTCGGCGCCGCCCTGGGTGCCGCCCTCGGGGGCGTGGTCGCCGACCCCGCGAGCCTCGGCCTCGACGCCGCCTTCCCCGCCCTTCTCGCCGCGCTGGCCATCCCCGCCCTTCGCGACGGCGCCACCTGGGCGGCGGTGACCGTCGGCGCGGCGGTGGCCGTCTCCTCGACGCCGTTCCTACCGGCCGGGTTGCCGATCATGGGTGCACTCGGCGGTTTCGCCGCCCTCGAGGTGGTCCGCCGCCTTCGGTCGGCATCCGCGGAGGCACCGGATCTGCCCCGCACGAGGACCGGCGCCGACGCCCGGAACGCCGAGCCGAATGACACGCTCGAGCACGACACCGTTCGGACATCGCGATGAGCGCCGGCGTCTCCCTGGCCATCGGGATCACACTCCTCGCAGTCGGCACCTACGCAATGCGCGCTGCCGGACCTGTTCTGCGGAAACGTATCTCGGTGTCCGCCGCGGCCGAGAAGCTGATGGATCGGGCCACCGTCGTCCTTCTCGTCGCGGTCGCCCTCACCGGCGCGTTCTTCGTCGACCACGAGCAGTGGGATATATTTCGCCGCGAACGTCCGTCCACGGCTGCCGACGAGATCGTTCGCTGGGCAACCCCGGTCAATTGTTTTCAGCGAACAGCTACGCAGGATACCGAGCTCAACGGCACGCGCATCAGCGAGGGCCAACGCGTAGGCCTCTTCTATGGGTCAGCCAACTACGACAACAGTGTCTTCCGAGATCCATTCACCTTCGACATCACACGAAACCCCAACCCGCATCTCGGGTTCGGAGGAAGTGGGGCGCACTACTGCATCGGCGCCAACCTCGCCAAGATGGAAATCGACATCATGATGAACGCCGTCGCGGACATCATCCCCGACCTCACCAAAACCGGCGAGCCGATTCGAGTCAGGTCCGGCTGGCTCAACGGCATCAAGGAGATGCCAGTTCGCTATCGCTGATTCGTTCACCGATACTAGATTTCGAGCTGTTCATTGCAACGTCCTGATCATGGCAAGGCAATCTGTCGGCCACCATGCAATATCGATCTGCCACACCGCGGGTTCGACAAAACACTTCGGGTTCGTCGGTTGTCAGGCGAATAACACTCCATCAACCAAGAATTTACTTTCATCATGGCCTACTCAGTTCGCGAGGCCCATGTTTCTACCGTAATGTATTGACGGCAAGGCACTCATCCATCAAGAAATCGGGGTCACAGATGGCAAGCATCATTCAAGGCGCAATCACCGACGCGATCGTCGAACTCGTCACGGGCGCGATTGAATCAGGATCGGACGATACGGCAACGTAGCAGGTCGACTGCGACGGTCAGAGATCCGCGTCCGGGGTACTGCCCCGGGCGCGGATCTGTCTGCACCCTCGCCGAGCGACAATCGCGGAGGAACTACTGCGGACACGCGACGAGCACGTCGGTGTCGGGACCCTCGGTCACCCTCCACTGATTGTCGACGCTGTGGACCCGGTGGTGGCACACCCCCCGTCCCGGGAATTGCCGAGCGTACTGACACGTTGCTCAGGCGTGGAAAACTCGTTCGCCCCCGCCTGTTACGTCGTCGACTGCCATCGCCGGGCCACCCACTGGGAGATGGTGACGCCTGCCGGGATATCTCCCGAGATGTCGGTGCCGCTGTGCGGCGATCACGCCGCCTCCCACTTCACTCCCTGCGCTTCCTGATCTCGGAACGAGGCCGGTCTGCTAGATGCGGAACGGCCCCGCCCGGGTTCCGGGCGGAGCCGTCTGAGCTGCCGTTTTCGGTGGAGCTATGGGGAATCGAACCCCAGACCTACTCGATGCGAACGAGTCGCGCTACCAACTGCGCCATAGCCCCGGGAGGTCTTGCGACCATCCGCGGGCTACTTTATCAGCCCGGGGTCGTCGACTCCCAAACGGCCGGCCCACGACTAGGCTGGGCGGGTGCCTCGGATGTCAGATCAACAGTTGGCCGGCGTTCTCGACAACGTGGTCGGGGTGATCAACCCCGTCCTCGACGCACTCGCCGAGCGGGACCCGCTCGGCCTGAAGGGCCACACCTTCCACGACGACGACCACCCCGACTCGCGCCTGCGGCAGGCCCAGCACGCCGCGTCGAAGCTGCTCGACGCCGCCGAATGGCCAGGTACCAAGGGCTGGTCCGAGCGGTCCATGCACAAGCGCGCCAGTTGGTGGGTGACCCGCATCGGCACCTTGAACACGGGCGCCGTGGCGTTCCCGGGGGTCTTCGGCGTGTGGGCGAAGCGGTTGCCGATCACCCCGTACCTCGGGTTCGCCAACCAGGCGATGGTGCTGGTCGCGATCGCCCGCGAGTACGAGGTCACCGATCGCAAACGACAGGTGCAGCTGCTCGCGTCGGTGCTCTGCAAACGTGATCTCACGAACCCGGATGTCACCGCCGAGTCCGGGAAGTCGCTGCCGTCCGAACCCGAGGAGCGGGAGAGGTCGCTCTTCGCCGCCATCTGGGATGCGGCGAAGCTGCTCCGTGCCGTCGACGACGAGTTCGACAAACGACCGCAGCCGATGGCGCCGTTCCGCATGCTCGCGTATGTCCCCGTCGTCGGGGCGCCCGCGACCTATCTCGGCGAGCGCATCGCGCTGTCGAAGGCGGCGAAAGCCGGTCAGGCGTGGCTGGATTCGCACGGCAAGCCGGCTGTGACGAAGTAGCCGGGAAACAGTTCAGCAGTAGGTCTCGCTGAGCGACACCTACTGCTGAACGGGTGTGGAGATCAGCCGACGCGGCGGTACTGCAGGTCTTCGCGGTCCATGCGGCGACGCTGGAACGGCGGAAGGTGGTCGAACACCGGGTCCTCGTCGTCGATCTCGAGAACCGTTGCGCCACCGGGCCGCCGAAGTCGCGGCGGCGGGGGTGCGGCGGCGAACTCCGGGACCGCGGCGGCGCGTCGACGACGCTCCTCCTCGGCACGCGCCGACCGCTTGGCGCGCGCAAGGCGCTGTGCCCGGATCTGCTGCTCGGTCTTCACCGCACGACGCAGGTACGCGAGGTAGCCCACCAGGAGCAGACCGAGCACGCCGGTGGCCACCCAACCGGGCGTCCCGACGACGAAGCCGGCCGCGATCGCCAGCAAGACCAGCACGAACAACCCCAGCGTGACGCGCTGACGCTCCCGGTACTTGAGCTCGCGTTCCTTCTCGGAGGAATAGACACTGCGTCCGGACCGTCGACTGCTCGACGAATGCGCCGCCGGGCGGCTGTCCTCGACCTCGTCGGGATCGGTTACATAGGCCTCGGCGTCGTCCGCCTCGTCCTCGTCGACCGACTCGGCTCGATCACTGCGCCGCGACGCGCGGGCGTAGTCGTCGTACTCGTCCTCGTCGAGTTCGTCTGTGGCGTCCTCGTATTCGGCGTCCTCGTCCTCGAGGTCGTCGTCGTACTCGCCGTCCTCGTATTCGCTGTCGACGTCCTCGAAGTCGTCGTCGTATTCGGCTTCCTCGGACGTGGTGTCCGACTCGTCGTCTGCGGTCTCGTCGCGTTCGACGTCGACCTCGATGTCGTCATCGGTTTCCGCGACGGCGTCGTTGTCACTCTCGCTGTGGCTGTCCACGGACTCGTCATCGGTGTCCCCGAGTGCGGTGTCGACCGAATCATCGTCGTCGTCCACGGATTCTGCCGTCGGCTTCTCGACCTTCGCACTGCCGGAACGACGCACTCGGGTCGAGGACTCACTCTTCGCGACGTCGGCGTCGTCCTCGGTGTCGACGTCGCTGTCGGCCTCGAGCGTCGCGGTGGCGCTGCGACGCGAGGACTTCCACGACGGATCGTGCGGATGACGGGCCGACGACCGGCGTCGACTTCCCGAGGCCGTCGCGGTGCGCGACCCACCGCGGTGCAGCAGTCGCGTCTTGCGCGCGGCGTCGGTCGACTTCAGGATCTGCGGACGTCCCTTGATGACCAT
This sequence comes from Gordonia sp. IITR100, assembly GCF_002009645.1. NCBI lineage: Bacteria > Bacillati > Actinomycetota > Actinomycetes > Mycobacteriales > Gordoniaceae > Gordonia > Gordonia sp. IITR100. Next base: position 506,796 of record NZ_MVKV01000002.1, read on the forward strand.
CGGGACCAGCACGAAGAGCCAGACCGCGACGAGACAGACCCACAGTACGGAGTTGGGCATGCGACTCTCCCTTCATTCACTCTGGTCACACGAAGCCACTCCACAATCTAGGACGACGACAGGTCGGCCCCGGGTAGACGCGCCGTGTCACAGGCGAATCGGCGCGGGTTTCACACGCGCCTCTCAGCATCACCGTTGCCGTGGGGGTTCACTGCGCCCGAAACCGGGCGTCCACCGCGACGGCGATCTCGATGTCGTCGGTGCGCAGTTCCAGCGACGGTGAGGCCGGCGGACCGGCGGCGACCGCCATCGGCATGGCCCGTCGCCTCGCCGTCGGCACATTCGAGGCCAGGTCCGGATCGGACAGGAGCACCGGCGTCACCGGTCCCCGACCCACCGCATCGGAATAGGCCTGGGCCTTGAGAATCGCGTCCTCGACAGCGTCCCGACGCAACTCCCGCTCGCGTTCGCGCCGCGTCTGCTCGTGGAGATCCCAGTCGATGTCACCGACCTCGACGGCATCGACCGACGCCCAGAGGTCGATGAACTCTGACAACCCCTCGAAGTCGACGAACTCGGCTTCGATGCGAATGCGGGTGTTGTACACCAGTTCTCGACGCTCGCCTGTCTCCGAATACGGACGATAGGAATAGACCCGCACCGAGTCGGCCGTCCATCGGGTCACTGCCCCCGCCGACTCGAGTCCCGTCAGCGCACGGGTCAGATCGGTGTGCACCTCGACCGCGCGCGTGTAGACCGCCGGTTTGTCCGCACCCTCCACGCGCACCACGAGGTGGATGATTCCGCGCTCGGGCCGATACCGACCGCGTGCCTGGCCGCGGACCACGATCTCCAGTTCGTCACTGTGTTCGGTCATTCCGAGAGCCTATGCGTCGACTGAGGGGGGTTATCGTAAAAATCGGACATGAGGCACGGAGGGACGGCATGGTGCGGATGAAGAGACTCGTGGCGGTGGTTGCGACAGCACTGTCCGCGTGCGTGGTCGCCGGGTGCGGGTGGATCGCGGACGTCGTCTCGACGCGCGTCGACGCGGCCGACTACTTCACCGCCCCCACCGTCCGAGTGCTCGACGCAGCCCGACGAGACGATCAGACCACGATCGAATCCCTGGTCGCCGCGGGCGCCGACCTCGACGAACTCGGCGGCGATCCGGAGACCGACCCGCGGCGCGTGGACATCACGCCACTGCAGTGGGCGGTGGAATTCGGGCCGCCGGCGGCCGTGGGTGCCCTGCTCCGCGCGGGCGCCGACCCGCATCTGCCAGGCGCCGGCAGCTACAACGCCGTCGCCTACAGCGTGCTGCTCGACCGTTTCGACGCCTTCCGCACCATCATCGAGTTCGACGAAGGGCTGGTCGGGGCGTCGGACCGGATCGGCGGCAACGTCGTGCACACCGCTGTCCGCCATCGTCGCGGGGACGCCTTGCGCCTGCTGATCGACCGCGGCGCCGACCTCAACTCGGTGCAACCGCTCGCCGGCCGAACGCCGCTGTTCACCTCGGCAGACGTGCTCAACATCGACCACTGCCTCGTCCTGTTGCGTGCGGGCGCCGATGGCGCGCACCGGGATCAGCGCGGTTCGACGTTCCTGCCCTCGCTGTACACGGCCGACGACTCCATCCGGACGAGTTCCTATCTCCGCACCCGAGCCGCGATCGAATCCGAGATGCGCGCGCGGGACTTCCCCATCGAGACCGGGCGCTGACGTAGGCGCTGAAGAAGCCGGCGACCGCATGGCGATTCGGGCTAGCGGTAGCCGTACTTGTCGAGCAATGCCGTGACCACGAGCCCCGCCCCTTCGGGCCCGGTCGGGGTGTCCGGCGAGGTGTCGGCCGAATACGCCACATCGAACGTGTGGCGGTCCAGGCGCACGATGTAGCGCGCCAGTCCCTCTGACTCATAGAAGATCTCGGCCCGTGTGCCGGCGAGAACCACGGTGTCGTTGAGGTGGTCGGGTTCGGTGGGACCCGACACCCAGTAGTACATACTCGGGTCCCGGTAGGCACCGATCTCCCAGGCGCACGTCGGTCGGGACACCGCGGCCCGCTGCACCGGCATGTCCTGTACACCGAGTTCTTCCAGAACATTTCGAGGCACGTCGCAGGGGTCCGTGTCGCTGCCGGTCGCGACCTGCTCGGAGACCGGCACGCCGTTCACGGCGCGTCCGGTCTCGTGGATCGCGCACCCCGTGGCGAAGAACGCGGCCGCCACGGTCAGCGTGAGACGACGCGAGCCGGTCGTGGTGATCACGCGGTGACCTCGACGCCCCGACTCACTGGAACGACGCCCGGCCCGCCCGGACCAGTGCCTCGGCGGCGCTGCCGACCACTTCCTCGGCCGTGAGCGCGAACAGCATGTGGTCGCGCCAGCGCTTGTTCACGTCCATATAGCGCAGCAGGAGACCCTCTTGCCGAAACCCGATGTTGGTCAACACCTTCCGCGATGCCTCGTTGGTCGGCTGCACCGTCGCGTCGAGCCGGTGCAGGCCCACCGGACCGAAGCAGTGGTCCACCCCGAGCGCCACCGCGGCGGTCGCGATGCCGTTCCCGGCGTACGCCGCGTCCACCCAGTAGCCGATCCACGCCGTCCGGACGGCACCGCGCTGGATGTTGCCCACCGTCAGCTGCCCGACGTAGCGGCCGTCGAGTTCGATCACGAACGGGAGCAGCGCACCTCGTTTGGCCTCCGACTTCAGCACCGCGAACAGCGGCGGCCACGACCCGGGCTGATGGCGTTCAGCCCAGCTTCCGACACCCGTCGGTTCCCAGGGCAACAGGGCGTTCTGGTTGCGGATCCGCAACTCGCTCCACGTCTTGGCATCCCGCACCTTCACGGGCCGCAGGGTGACCGTGCCGGTCCGGGTGCGCAGCGGCCCGAGGGTGGCCGGCCATCCCGGACTTCCCTGACTGCCGCTCAACCACCTGAACACGAGAAGAAGTTTATGCGCTGTCACAGTGCCGACGGCGTGAGACCTGGATCTCGCGTCGGGGTGGTGGTTTCGACTCGGCGCCTCGCTCCGCTCGGTGCCGGCTCAACCAGCGGGGGTGGGGGCGCCTCGACCTCGACGCGCTCGTTCGTTGCTTGCTCAGCAGGGGTCACCCGCGCTGCGCGAGGAACGCCACTTCGACCTCGTCGCCCGTGCCCATCTCCTCGACATCGGGGTCGACCATGATCAGGCAGTTCGCCTCGGCGAGTTCGGCGAGCAGGTGCGACGACCCGGTCGGTGAGGCGCCGAGCACCTGCACCAGGTAGTCCCCCGACCGTTCGTCCCGCATCAGCTGCCCACGCAGGTAACCCTTGCGGCCGCGCACCGACGCGATCGGTCCGATGGTGCGCGCCTTGATGATCCGCCGCATCGGTTGCCGTTTGCCCAGCGCGATCCGGATGAGCGGCCGGACCATCACCTCGAAGGTCACCAGAGCGCTCACCGGGTTGGCGGGGAGCAGGAACGTCGGCACCTCGTCGCGTCCGAGGCGCCCGAAGCCCTGGACCGACCCCGGGTGCATCGCCACCCGCACGATCTCCAGGTCGCCGAGGTCGGCGAGGGCGTCGGCAACAGCGGTCGACGCACTTCCCCCCACCGCACCGCAGATCACCACGATCTCGGAGCGGATGAGCTGCGCCTCGACGACCTCCCGCATCCGCGACGCCTCGCGCTCGGCGATGCCGACGCGGTTCACGTCGGCGCCGGCGTCGCGGGCGGCAGCGGCCAGCGCGTAGCTGTTGACGTCGTAGATCTGACCGGGACCGGGTGTGCGGTCGATGTCGACGAGCTCACTGCCCACCGAGATGACCGACAGGCGCGGGCGCGGGTGCACCATCACGCGTGCCTGACCGACCGCGGCGAGCAGCCCGACCTGGGCCGGGCCGATGATCGAGCCCGCGCGGACCGCGACATCGCCCGGCTGCACGTCGTCGCCGACCCGCCGGACGTAGTTGCCGCTCTCGACGCCGTGTCCGATCTTGACCTTCTGGTCGCCACCGTCGGTCCAGCGCAACGGGACCACGGCGTCGGCGAGCGTCGGCATCGGGGCCCCGGTCTCGACGCGCACCGCCTGACGCGGTTGCAGCCGCGTCGGTGTCCGCGAGCCCGGCCCGACCTCGCCGACCACCGGCAGGGACACGATCATCGGTTCGCCCGGTTCGAGGTCGACGAGCTCGGCGCCGTTGGCGTCGAAGTCCTCCAGGTCTTCGGGTGCGAGCACCCCGGCCAGACCGACGTCGACCGCACGCACCGCGTAGCCGTCGATGGCCGCCTGGTCGAAGCCGGGCATCGGGTGCTCGGTGACGACCTCCTCGGCGCACATCAGGCCCTGCGCCTCGGAGATCGCGACGCGCACCGGACGCGGCGCCACTGCCGCCGCGGTCACCAGCGTCAGATGATCTTCGACAGACCGCATCTCACCGCTCTTCCCGTCTCAACCGGTCAGTGCACCGGGACGTGCGGCCGACAGCGCTCGGCACGTCGTGCACTCGATACAACACAGGAGAACGTTATCGAGCGCGCCCGCGGCAGCGTGCGAGGCGCGCGGATGCGACCGGTGATCGCCCGTGCGGAAATCAGCCGTCGGCGAGACGCTTCTCGAGCCATTCGCGCAGATCGGGACCGTAGTCGTCGCGGTCGAGCGCGAAGTCGACGGCAGCCTTGAGATAGCCGCCGGGGTTGCCGAGATCGTGTCGGGTGCCGTGGTGGACGACGACGTGGACCGGCTCGCCCTCCTCGATGAGAAGCGCGATGGCGTCGGTGAGCTGCAGTTCGCCACCGGCGCCGGGTTCGATGCGGCGCAGCGCGTCGAAGATCTTGCGGTCGAGGATGTAGCGACCCGCGGCGGCCAGATTCGACGGCGCATCCTGCGGTTCGGGCTTCTCGACCATGCCCTTGAGGCGCATGACGTTCGGGTTGTTGGCATCGGGAAGCGGCTCGACGTCGAAGACGCCGTAGGCGCTGATGCGATCTTCGGGGACCTCGATGGCACACAGCACCGAGCCGCCCCGGCGCTGACGGGTGCGCGCCATGACCTCCAGGACACCTCCGGGTAGCACCAGGTCGTCGGGCAGCAGAACTGCCACGGCGTCCTCGTCGTCGTCGAGGTAGCTCTCGACGCAACCGACCGCGTGCCCGAGGCCGAGCGGCTTCTCCTGCACGACCGACGCGACCTCGAGCAGGTTGGGCGCCTTGCGCACCTTGGCCAGCATCGACTCCTTGCCACGCGTGGCGAGGGTGTTCTCGAGCACGAGGTCCTCGACGAAGTGGGCGACCACGCCGTCCTTGCCCGGAGAGGTGACGATCAGGAGACGATCGGCGCCGGCCGCCTTGGCCTCTTCGGCGACGAGCTCGATGCCAGGGGTGTCGACCACCGGCAGCAATTCCTTGGGCACCGTCTTGGTCGCCGGCAGGAACCTCGTGCCCAACCCGGCTGCCGGGACGACCGCGGTACGCGGGATCGGCGGAGTGTTGGGTACACCTTCGTACTCACTGAAACCAGCTTTATCCGTCGCACTCATGAATCCACCCTAGGACAGGTGCCGGTTCTCGGCCGGACAGACGGCGGTGACCGGGACCTCACCACGCTCGTTCCGACGGTCGGATACAGTGCGGGCGTCCCGGCTGTCCCGGCCGGGGTGCACATGCCACCGGTCTCGAGACGACGCGAAGGACGGTCGGGTCTTGACAACGCTGAAACAGCAACTGCGACAAGAGATCGAGGATCGACGATCGCGCCGGTCCGCCGACGAGCGGGACCGGTCCGCCGCAGCCCTCGCCGAATGGATGTACTCCTGCCCCTTCCGGCTCGAATACGACGTCACGGTCGCCGCGCATGTCCCCGTCGGCAACGAACCCGGCTCGAATTCGATGCTCGACGCGCTCGTCGACCGAGGCGTGTCGGTTCTGGTCCCGGTGGTCCCCGACGGCGATCCCGCACCGATGGACTGGGCGCCGTACACGGGGCCGGACTCGCTGGCTCCCGGACGCTGGGGACTTCTCGAACCGACCACCGACCGCGTCGGTGTGACCGCGATCCGCGCGGCGTCGGTGATCCTGGTCCCGGCGCTCGCGATCGACAAGAGCGGTGTGCGGCTCGGACGCGGCGCCGGATACTACGACCGGACCCTGCACGGTTTGTCGGCCGACCTCGTCGGCGTGGTCTATGACGACGAGGTCGTCGACTCACTGCCGTCCGGTGACCACGATGTCCCGGTCGGTTGGATTCTCACTCCCGGAGACGGGTTCCGCCGACTCGGCTGACCCGGGGTACAGCGGAACCCGGGCGGTGTCGGGTGACACCGGCCCGGGTTCGGCCTATGACGTTGTCGTGGCGGGACGCCGGTCAAGCGGGAGTCGCGGCCTTGGTCTCGCTCTTGGTCGACGACGCCGAACTCGCGGAGTCCGACTTGGAGCTGCTCGACGAGCTGTCCGACGACGAGGAGCCCGACGACGACGAGCTGTCCGACGAGGGCGTCGAGGTGTCCGAGGACGAGCCGGGACGCGAGTCCGTGCGGTAGAAACCGCTGCCCTTGAACACGATGCCGACCGAGTTGAACAGCTTGCGCAGGCGGCCTGCGCACTGCGGGCACTCGGTCAGCGAGTCGTCGGAGAAGGACTGGACGATGTCGAACTTGTTGTCGCACTCCGTGCAGGCATACGAGTAGGTGGGCACCGCGAAACCTCCGAATGTCAGTAAACGATGACCAGTGTAACCGACTTTGGCACTCCCTCATTCCGAGTGCTAAGCGCAGGTTCGGCCCGGCTTCCCGTCAACGGATTTCGCACCTTGGCGCGCACCGCCGAGTGCAGTCGTGCAAAGTGTTCCCCTAGCTGAAGCAACCAGTTCACCGCTCGATCACCGGGTCGGACCGCCACGAGCGGCCGATCCCACCATCGCTGGAGCCGCCATGACCGACTTCCTCAACGACCTGAACAGCATCATCTGGAGCAATCCGTTGGTGTACCTATGCCTCGGAGTGGGGGTGTACTTCTCCATCCGCTCGCGGTTCCTGCAGATCCGGCACATACCGGAGATGATCCGGGTGATGCGCCACGGTCAGAGTTCGCCCGATGGCGTCTCGTCCTTCCAGGCGTTGATGATCTCGCTGGCCGGCCGGGTCGGCACCGGCAACATCGCCGGTGTGGCTACGGCGATCGCCTTCGGCGGTCCCGGCGCCCTGTTCTGGATGTGGGCGATGGCCTTCCTCGGGGCGTCGACGTCGTTCGTCGAGTGCACGCTAGGCCAGATCTACAAGACCCGCGATCCGCTGACCAACGAGTACCGCGGCGGCCCGGCGTACTACTTCAGCAAGGCGCTGGCCCACACCAAGGCGGCACCGTTCTTCAAGGTCTACGGGCTGATCTTCGCCGCCGTGACCGTCCTCGCCTGCGGCCTGCTGCTCCCGAGCGTGCAGTCCAACTCCATGGCCATCGCGATGAACCAGGCGTGGGGTATCGCGGACTGGGCCGTCGCGATCGGCGTCGTCATCGTGCTGGCGTTCGTCATCATCGGCGGCGTCAAGCGCATCGCTACCTTCGCCACCGTTGTCGTGCCGTTCATGGCGGTCCTCTACATCCTCTTCGCGCTGGTGGTGGTATTCCTCAACGCGTCCGAGATTCCCGAAGTCCTCCGGATGATCTTCGCCAGCGCCTTCGGGATCGACTCCGTCTTCGGTTCGGTGGTCGGCGCTGCGGTCATGTGGGGCGTCAAGCGCGGCATCTACTCGAATGAAGCCGGCCAGGGCACCGGACCGCACGCAGCCGCGGCCGCCGAGGTCTCGCATCCGGCGAAGCAGGGCTTCGTGCAGGCGTTCGCCGTCTACATCGACACCCTCTTCGTGTGCTCGGCCACCGGCTTCCTCATCATCTCGACCGGTGCGTACCGGGTGTTCGAGGGCGAGAGTGCCGACGGCGCGGTGATCGCCGACGGCGGACTGCTGCCGACGGCCACCGACGTCGGACCCACCTTCGTCCAGATCGGCTTCGACAGCATGTGGAGCGGCGCCGGTTCGACCTTCGTCGCGGTGTCTCTGATGTTCTTCTGCCTGACCACGATCATCGCCTACTACTACATGGCCGAGACCAACCTGCGGTTCCTGATGGGGAAGGCGGCGACCATCTACATCGGTCCGCTGCGCAGCACGCTGGGCTCGAACCTCACGATGCTCCTGCAGGCACTGATCCTCGTATCGGTGGCCATCGGATGCGTCTCGACCGCCAGCGAGGCGTGGACCCTCGGCGACATCGGAGTCGGGCTGATGGCGTGGCTGAACATCGTCGGCATCATCATCCTGCAGCAACCCGCGTTCAAAGCGCTGCGCGACTACGAGAAGCAGAAGAAGGAAGGCAAGGACCCGATCTTCGACCCGATCGCTCTCGGAATCGTCGGGGCGACGTTCTGGGAGTCCTACGGCCGGGCCGACGAACGCACCGACGAGGTCACGGTCGCGAAGTAGGACCGTCGACACGCGACCCGCGGGCCTCGGACCGAGGCTCGCGGGTTCATCCCCCGATGACGTCCTTGTCGATGTCGGGGATGTTGTCGCGGTTCATGTCCGGATCGCGGGCCTGTCGAGCGTCCCACCGCAGCAGGAACGCGGCGAGCACTGCCGAGACGACAGATCCGACGAGGATGGCCGCCTTGGCCGCGGCGGCGTGGTCGTCGGAGCCGCCCTCGAAGCTCAACTCGGCGATCAGCAACGCGACGGTGAAACCGACTCCGGTGAGGAATCCGACGGGCAGCAGATCGCGGATGCCGATCGCGTCTGGTAGGCGCAACGGCGTGAACCGGGTCATCAGCCACGTCGAACCCATCACACCCACGACCTTGCCGACGACGAGACCGACGACGATTCCGATCGACACCGGTTGGACGATCGAACCATCACCACCCACGACGGTGACGCCCGCGGCCGCGAAGGCGAACACCGGCAGGGCGAGCGCCGAGGAGTACGGGCGGACCGCGTCGTCGAGTCGCTCGGTGCGCGGCTCCTCCTCACCACGGATCGCAACGGCCGGCACCACGAACCCGAGGAGTACGCCCGCAACGGTCGCGTGCACCCCGGACGCGTGCATCAGACCCCACGCGACGACGGCGACCGGGATGAGGACCGGCCACCACCGCCACGCCTGCCGCACCAGCACGGCGAAGAGCGCCACCGCGGCAAGGGCGGCCACCAGCATGACGAAGTCGATCTTCTCGGTGTAGAACGTCGCGATGACGATGATCCCGAGCAGGTCGTCGACCACTGCGAGCGTCAGCAGGAACGTCCGCAGGGCGAGCGGGAGACCGCGGCCGAAGATCGCGAGAACAGCGAGAGCGAAGGCGATGTCGGTGGCGGTGGGGATCGCCCAGCCGTGCAGCCCGTCCGGGTCGCCGATCGCCACCACGACGACGTAACAGAGCGCGGGCGTGACCATGCCACCCACCGCGGCCGCAATGGGAACACCGGCGAGTTTGAGATCCCGGAGGCTCCCGGCCACGAACTCGTGTTTCAGTTCGACTCCGACGACGAAGAAGAAGATCGCCAACAGCCCGTCGGACGCCCAGTGCGCCAGCGACAGATGTAGGTGCAGCGCCTCAGGCCCCACCTCGACATGGAGCAGAGAATCGTAGGCCTCCCGCCACGGCGAGTTCGCCCAGAACACTGCAACAGCGGCGGCCACCAGAAGCAGCCCCCCACTGGTCGTGTCTAGCGCCGCCCAGCGCCGGATGCGATCGGCCTTGCGTGCGCTGTCTGCTGTCGGTTGCTCATCGGCCATAGGCTCTCCTCTGCTCGATCGCACGCGGTGCGCCGGACGCCGCCCGCGCGACGAGCGGCCGACCAGACTTCCCGGCACAGAACATCGATTCTCCCCCACCGCAATGCCGCGGGCCATTCCGGGCCCACGGCCGGACCGCTGTCCACACCGGTCGACGGCCCGATTGATGTTGTCCACAGACGAGTTCCACGGGCCGATCACCCGGGCAGACGGACCTAGCCTTCGTCACATGTCTCCCCCGTCGAAGCTTCCGTCGAAAGCCTCACTCGGGCCTCGAATTCGTGACCGGGTGAGTTCGGCGCTGCGACCGGGGTGGACGCGCAGCGTCCTGATCCGACGTGTCGCCGCGACAGGACTGGTCGTCGCGGCCGTGGTGGTGGGGGTTGCCGGAACACGCGCCGACGGCGACGTCGAGGTCATGGTTGCCGCGCATGACCTGCTGCCGGGACAGGTGGTCGAGATAGACGATCTGGCGCCGCGGAGCGTCGCGGAAGCCACGGTTCCCGACGGTGTCCTCACCGAGGCGGCACCCGCACTCGGGCGAACCGTGACCGGGCGTGTCCGCGGAGGAGAAATCCTCACCGATGCCCGCCTGCTGTCGTCACGTCTACCCGCCGACCTGACCGGGGACGACGATGCCCGGCTCGTACCGATACGACTGTCGGACGACGCCGTGACTGCGCTGCTGCGACCCGGCGACGTTGTCGACGTGTTGACCGAAGAGGCGGAAGTGCTGGCCCGCCGCGCCGTTGTCGCACTCCACGCCGCCGAATCACAGTCGGGTGGTATCGCTCCCGGCGGGACCGCGGCCGCCCCGGTGCTGCTCGCGATGGACGCCGCATCCGCCCATCGGGTCGCGGCGGCAGGGCTCGATACGGCGCTCGCAGTGGTCCTGCACTGAACAACGGCCGGGTCACGGCATCACGACACAGGCGGACGAATCAAGTCAAATGGATCGGTTCGTTCACGATCGTGGATAGGGTAGTAGGAGCTCGCGCACCGCATGTCGGACTTGCTCCGATCATGCGCAGAATCACCGGACAAGAGCAGGACATCACCGAAAAGAGGCCGCACACCGTGCTCAAGGGATTCAGGGACTTCATACTCAAGGGCAATGTCGTCGAGTTGGCGACAGCGGTCATCGTCGGCGCTGCGTTCACCGCGATCGTCACCGCGTTCACCGACGGCATCGTCCAGCCGATCATCAACTCGATCCCCGTCGGCTCCGACGCCGCACAGGGACTCGGTTTCCAGATCACCGACAACCCATCGACATTCGTCGACCTCGGCAGCGTCATCACCGCCGTGATCAACTTCCTGATCATCGCCGCGGTCGTCTACTTCATCATCATCATGCCGTACAACAAACTCGCCGAGCTCGGCGGTTTCGGCAAGAAGGCAGAGGTCACCGAGATCGCCCTGCTGTCCGAGATCCGCGATCTGCTGGACCCCGACGGAACCTCGAAAGCCAAGGCGGAGGCCGAGAGCGATCTGCCCCCGCATCTCAGCGACCCGGCCGGACCGGCCGGCGACTCCTACGGCACACCGTCGGGATCCTTCGCCCCGTACGAAGCGCCCGCCGGAGCCGGTACGACGCAACGCATCTCGACTCCGCCGGCACCGCAGGGCCCGCCGTCGCACCCCACTCCCCCGCAATCGGTTCCGCCGCAGAACGTCCCGTCCCAGTCCGTCCCGCAGAATCGTCCGCCGCAGGGCCCACCGCCGGGAAGCCCGTCAGGCCAGCCGTATCCGACGCCGCAGCCGGCACCCGGTAGCTACCCGCCGCCCGGGAACTACCCCGGCCCGGGCAACTACCCGCCTCCCGGCCCCGGAAGCGGTTATCCCGGTGAGCAATACCCAGGCGACTTCCCGGGCGAGGACCCGGACGCGCCGGGGCGTCACTCGCGCTGACACGCGGGCCCCGTCTCCCAGGAAGCTGACAGCGGGAGCCATCCGAACCCGAAGGTCGGCCCCCTACTTTGGGATTCGTCGCCGGAACGTGCGACCGCACCGGACCTGAAAGCCGGTGCGACCGAACGAGAACAGGATGAACGAATGCCGAACAAGCCCGCACCGAACCGTCAGTCGCAGAACCAGAACCGGCGTCCGGCGCGGCCGCAGCAGCGCACCCAACCGCGTGCGCAGGCCCGCCCCAGGACGTTCCCGTGGTTCTTCGGTAGCTGACCACACTCGGTAAACCCGCTTCTCATCAGGGAAGTCCAGCAGATCCCTTTGCTCCCTGAGGTGCGAGGAGCGCAAGCGACGAGCCACGAAGGGTTTGGCGACTTACCTCGTCAGCCCTTCGTGGCTCGCTTCGCTCACACCTCAGGGAGCATGGGGAGGGCGCTTCGCTCACACCTCAGGGAGCATGGGGAGGGCACCTCAGGGGCAGTGCCAGTTCACGCCGGCGGATCGACGCGCTGGACCCAGACGGTCGGCCCGTCGGTCAGGGTGAACTGAGCCCGTACCTGCGCGTCCCACCGGCGGGCGTAGAGGGCCGACAGCTGTTCGTCACTCGTGCTGCACGTGACCGGCAGGCCTTCGCGACGGCCACGCTCGATGACCGGGTCGACCAGCCCGGCGAGGGTCCCGCCTCGCCGATGTTCGGGGTGGACGAGCGCGAAGATCACCTTGATCGGATTCTCCGCGACCTGCGCTTCCTCCGACTTCCGCTGCAACTCTGTGAAGCGGTGGATGAAGCCGTCTAGCTCCTGCACGATCTGCTTGGTCCGCTCCTTGAGGTCATCGTCAATTCGCCCGGCCTCGTCGGTGGGGGCCGAGACCGCGATCAGAGCGATCAGCTCTCCGTTCTCGTCGAATACACCCCGCAGACCAGGTAGGTACTCGATGAACAGGATCTCGCCGTACCAGCGGTACGCCTCGGCGACCGCGTCAGCGCCGATGAGCCAGCGGTAGACCGGGACCTCGCGTAGACCTCGTTCGAGCAAGTCGAGCGCCGTCTCCATGTCCGATTCGACCAATCGCCGGGACGTCGTGCCTCCCACCTCCACGCGCTGCGTCACCGCTTCATACCAGCACATTCACATCGCCGACGGCCAGTCATCAACCGGCGACCGGCAGGACCGTTCCGTGGGTCAGAACCGAATGAGTTCATTGAGAATTCAACCTTGTCCTGTCAGGACAGGCGTAGAAACGTGCGGTATTGTCAGCCGCGTTGCCGTCCTCGCGACGGAACGACCGTGCTAGACAACGACATCGTCGACACCCATTAGGAGAATCGCATGTCCGACGCGATCAGCATTTCCTGGATCCGCCTCTACCTCGAGGAAATCGTCACCGATTCCGATGGCGACGACGGATTCGGCTCGTACGCAGCGGAGTAAGGCAAGCACAGCGACTCTCGCCGTTTTCGATCGTTTCCGATTGTGACGGCGCAAGCATCTACTCCGGTCAGAAATTTCCGGAAAGCGATCAACACCTAGGAGAACATCATGGGCGAAATCTACGGCGGTTCCATCGAAGACGCACTGAAGGCGCTGTTCAGCGGCTCGGATGACAACTACGGAGAAGAGGTCGAGGTCGACTGAGACGTCGACCCGATCCCGCACAGCGAGTACACCGACTCAAGGAGAACCGACATGGCCACTGGCATCGAGATCAACCTCAACGAGCTGTTCAAGGACGTTTTCAGCGGTTCACTGGAAGAAGAGACGACGCCTCCGCCTGCCTGACAGTTGCCCGATGCCAAGTGGCTCCGCAGGTGCACTCCGGGGCCGGTTCGGCATTGCGCGCTGATTAGCCGACGCAGCGACATCATGAACGAAAGATTTGAAATTCGTTCATCAATCGGTCGAGCACTGCGGCGAATTCAGCATCTATGATCCATAGGTCTGCGACGGGGGCGTGGATCACGTGCACGCGATACCCGTCCAGCATCTCATCACTGACGAAGGAGATCTCATGGCGGAAATCATTCAGGGCGCTATCACCGACGCGATCGTCGAACTGGTCACGGGTTCAATCGAATCGGGTTCGGAAGAAGCACCCGTGTAGATCTCGAATCGAGACTCGACCGCCCCGGACACGCGTCCGGGGCGGTTTCGTCTGTTCCGGTTATGGTTCCGACAGCAACTCCCGAAGTATTGTTCATCCGCATTTAGCGATGAAGCGACTAGAGCAGCGGCCCACATATCCGGGCTCACCCCGCACGAAACCGCCGCATGTAGACTTCGGAACACTTCACGGCACGCACACGAAACCGATATCGGTGGGGAGTTCCGCACCCACGGTAGGCCAGCGTCACGACGACCCGGAGTAGCCTCACCAGATGCCCGTCACCCGCTCGATGAGCAAAGATGAGGTACGCGCGTTGCTCGCGCTCCTGTTCGACGCGCTCCGGACAACCCGTTGGGCCTGCGCCGGTTTCGTCGTCTTCCAGCTCGCGTCGGTGTTCACCACGCTCGCCCAGCCCGCTCTCAACGCCGCGATCATCGACGACGGAATCCTGCGCGGTGACGTGGCGACCATCAAGCGCGTCGGCGTGCTCATGGTCGTGGTGGCCGTGGTCAACCTGGTGGTGTCGATCGGTGCCACGTTCCTGGCCTCCCATATCTCGGCAACCGCGGCGCGCGACCTCCGCACGCGTGTGCACGGTCGGATCAGCGCCTTCAGCGATCCGCAGGTCCACTCCATCGGCCTCTCGAGTCTGCTGACGCGCTCCACCGGAGATGTGGGCCAGATCCAGGGGTTCCTCTTCATCAGCCTGACCGTCGTGGTGACCGCGCCGTTGATGCTGTTCGGCGCGCTGGTGTTGTCGCTGGCGCAGGGCTGGCGGATGGCGCCCGTGCTGGTGGTCGCCGGGGCGGTGCTGGTCGTCGTCGTCGCCGTCCTCGTCCGGCGTCTGGTGCCGTGGGCTGCGCAGTTGCAGCGTCGTCTCGACGTCGTGAACCGGGTGCTGCGCGAGCAGCTGCGTGGGATCGCGATCATCCGCACCTTTCGGCGAGAGGACCGGGAGCGCGCCCGGTTCGCGGTGGAGAACGACGAACTCACCCACGTGGCCCTGCGCCTCGGCCGACTGCAGGTCCTGATGCTGCCGTTGGTCACCGTGGTCTCGAACCTCGCCGTGGTCGCGGTGACCGCACTGGGTGCGATCTTCGTCGACCGCGGTGAGATGCAGATCGGCCAGATCACCGCGACGGTCGGCTATCTCGCGCAGATCCTGCTGGCGGTGTCGCTGCTGACCATGATCGCCGGGGTCATCCCGCGTGCGGTGACCAGCGCCGGACGAATCACCGAGGTACTCGACACCGAGCCGCTCGACCCCGGCGACCCCGGTGACGGCCGGGCGCCCTCACCGCCCGCGATCGTCTTCGACGCGGTGTCGGTCGCCTATCCGGGCGCCGAGTCCCCCACCGTCGACCAGGTCTCCCTGTTCTGCGCACCCGGCACGGTGACCGGCGTCCTCGGCGGAACCGGAAGCGGCAAGTCGACGCTGCTGTCCCTACCCCTGCGGTTCGCCGACCCCACGTCGGGCGTGCTCCGATGGGATGCCGCCGACGTGACCGCTCTGGCGCCCGCCTGGGTTCGCGCACGCAGCGCCTTCGTGGGTCAGGGTGCGGAGCTCATCACCGGGACGGTCGCCGACAACCTCCGGATCGCCCGACCGACCGCCACCGACGACGAGCTGTGGGACGCCCTGGAGGTCGCCGCCGCGGCCGACTTCGTCTCGGCTCGCCCCGGCGCTCTCGACGCCACGGTGGCGCAGGAGGGACGCAACTTCTCCGGTGGTCAGCGCCAACGGCTCGCACTCGCGCGTGCCGTTCTCCGCCGGCCCGCGCTGTACGTCCTCGACGACCCGTTCAGCGCTCTCGACGTCGACACCGAGGCCCAGATCATCGGACGGTTGCGCCGGGCCGACCCGGATGCGACGGTCCTGATCGCCGCGCAGCGTGTGTCGTCGGTCCAGCACGCGGACGTCATCGCGGTGCTCGACGCGGGACGGATCGTCGGCCTCGGAACAGATTCGGAGTTGCGGTCAGGAAGCGACATCTATCGGGAGATCGCCTACGCGCAGGCGGTGACCAATGCTTGACCAGAGATCGCAGGCGCCGGCGGTCGGGCCGAGGGGGCAGCAGGCGTCGGCAGACCGACCGACGGCTCGACGGCGCGACGGATCGCTGCGCTGGATCGTCCGGCAACTCGACCTGAGCAGAGGACGTGGGGCGGCCATCTCCCTCTGCGCGATCCTCGCCGCGGTCGGCGGCGTCGTAGCGCCGATCCTGTTCGGTGCGGTCACCAACGTGATCGTCGACGGCGCGGTCGGCGACGCGACGATGAACTGGGGATTGCTCTGGACGCTGCTGGCGATCCAGGTCGGGGTGTTCGTGGCGGCCGCGGTCTGCAGCCTCGCGCAGGGCCGGTTGCTGACCGTCGCCGTGCAGCGGTCGGTGGCCGGGTTGCGCGCACGCATCGAGGACAAGATCCACCGTCTTCCGTTGCGCTACTTCGAGAACACCACACGCGGTGTGTTGGTGAGCAAGCTGACAGCCCACACCGACAACGCCGCGACGGTGATCGCACCGGTGCTGGTGACCGTTCCGACGAATGCCTTGACGCTTGTCGTCGTCACCGCCGTGCTGTTCGTCATCTCCCCGGTGTTGGCTTGTGTCGCCTTGGTCGCAGCACCCGTGTCGGCGCTGGCCGCGGTCCTGCTCGCCCGCCGGGCACGACCGCACATGGAGTCCCGCTGGACGACCACGGCCGCCCTCACGGGGCATATCGAAGAGGAACTCAGCGCGCGCCGGATGTTGCAGGCGTACAACGCCGAGCCGACCGCCGCGCGCCGCTTCGACGACCTCAACGACAAACTCTTCTCGTCGGTCCGCTCTGCCCAGTGGATCGGCGGTTCCCTGCCCTCGGTCCTCACCGCGGTCAACGCCCTGGTGTTCCTGATCCTGGCGGTCCTCGGCGGGATCATGGTGGTCGACGGGCACCTCAGTCTCGGGGCGGCTCAGGTTGTGGTGGTGTTCGCACAGCAGCTGACGAGCGCGGTTCGCGAACTCGCCGGGTTCGTCACGAAGGTGCAGTCCGGCACCGTGTCGGCGAGCAAGGTCCGAGAGGTGCTCGAAGCACCCGAGGACGGCGGCGCCGACACCGGCCAGCCGGTGCCGGTCTCGTCCGGCCGGCACCAGCTCCCGCCCGAGATCGTCTTCGACGACGTGGGCTTCGCCTACGAGGAAGACAACCCCGTTCTCGACTCGGTGAGCTTCCGGATGGCGCCCGGCACGACCACCGCCGTGGTGGGGACCACCGGGTCGGGCAAGACCACGCTGACCAATCTCCTGCAGGCGTTCTACGCACCCAGTCGGGGCTCGATCACCATCGACGGCGTCGATCTCGTCGAACTCGGACCGCACCGGGTACGGGCGGACATGGCCGTCGTCACCCAGGAACCGTGGCTGTTCACCGGGACAGTCCGCGAGAACATCGCCTTCGGCATCGAGGACGGCCGTGCGGTCGATGCGGCTCTTACGGACAGCCACGTCGCGCAGATCGTCGCAGCACTCCCCGAGGGCATCGACACCGTGATCGGCCAGGAATCCGAAAACCTCAGCGCCGGCGAGAAACAGCTGGTCACCGTCGCGCGCGCGATTGCCGCGTCGCCCAAGATCCTCATTCTCGACGAGGCGACCAGCGCCGCCGACCCCCGCACCGAGTTGCTCGTTCAACGTGCCCTGCACCGACTACGCGCGGGGACCACCACCCTGCTCATCACCCACCGCATGGCGACCGCGGCGTTGGCCGACGAGATCGTCGTCCTCGACGATAGGGTGATTGCCGAAGCAGGGACCCACCAGGAGTTGCTCGCCGCGGGCGGGATCTACGCCCGACGGTGCGGACTCGCGCCGGCGGACGCCACGGCCGGCGACGACGCGAGTGTGAGCGGCAGCAGTCCCAGCGGTCCGGACGCGAGGTCGGACCCGTGACAGAAGGCAGGAGCCAGCGCGAGTCGGACCACCGGCCCGCCGTCTCCCGATCAGGAGGAAACGTGTACAGAGGTTTGCGCAAACTCGGGATGGCAGCGGCGGTCGCCCTCAGTGTCTCCCTCGTCGCTCCAATGACCGGCGGGGCGAGCGCCGCACCACGACTCGTCGACGCCGGATCGCCCGGGCGCGTGACCGACATCGTCGTGCATTCCGACGCCATGAACCGTGATGTACCGCTGACCGTGATCAAGCCGGCCGACGAGTCCAAGCCGCGCGGGGTGCTCTACCTCCTCAACGGTGCCGGCGGCGGCGAGGATCGCGCCAACTGGCTGGAGAAGACCGACATCGTCGAGTTCACGCGCAACAAGAACCTGTACGTGGTCATCCCGAACGCCGGCCAGTACAGCTACTACACCGACTGGCAGAAGCCCGATCCGGTTCTCGGCGTGCACAAGTGGTCGACCTTCCTGGGCAAGGAACTCCCCGCGGTCGTCGATGCCACCTACAACACCTCCGGGCGCAACGCCATCGGCGGGATCTCCTCGTCGGCGACGTCGGTGCTGAACCTCGCCATCGAGCATCCCGATCTCTACCAGGCCGTCGGCTCCTACAGCGGATGTCCGACGACGTCCGACCCGTTCGGTCAGGAATACATCAGACTCGTCGTAGAGATCCGCGGGGACGGCGACGCCACCAATATGTGGGGTCCGTACGGCGGCTCCGGCTGGCGCGCCCACGATCCCGTGGTGAACGCCGCCAAGCTGCGTGG
Source organism: Gordonia sp. IITR100 (assembly GCF_002009645.1). Lineage (NCBI taxonomy): Bacteria > Bacillati > Actinomycetota > Actinomycetes > Mycobacteriales > Gordoniaceae > Gordonia > Gordonia sp. IITR100. Next base: position 525,279 of record NZ_MVKV01000002.1, read on the forward strand.
CCAGAAGCTCTACATCTCGAACGCCGGCGGTCTGCCCGGGCAGTACGACAATCCTCGCTACGTGAAGGACCTGGACACCCTGGCCGACCAGATCGTCGTGGGCGGAGTCATCGAGGGCGCCACCCTGGGCTGCACCGTCCAGCTCCTGAATCGTCTCGGGCAGTTGAACATCCCGGCGACGGTGGACCTCCCGCCCGCGGGAACCCATTCATGGCTGTACTGGCAGGACCAGCTGCACCGTTCGTGGTCGTTCTACGAGCGCGCCCTCGCCTGACCACGGCGCCACCGGAGCCACATCGGCGAACCGTCCGTCGCGCAATTCGAGTGTCCGGTCGGCGAGCTCGAGCACACGCGGATCATGGGTGATGAGGATCGTGGTCCGCAGTGACGCGACCCTGGCGAGTGGTTCGAGGATCCCGCTGACGGTCTCGTCGTCGAGACCTGTGGTCGGTTCGTCGAGGACCAGTACCGGGCGGTTTCGAAGGATCGTGCGCGCCAGCGCAATTCGCTGCTGCTGACCACCGGACAGGTTCTCCCCACGTTCGACGACCTCGGCGTCGAGGCCGCCGTTCAACCGCGAGATGAATTCGGCGGCCCCTGCGGCCCGCGCGGCAGCTGCGATGTCCGCTCTGGTCGCCGTGGTGCAGCCGAAACGGATGTTGTCCGCGATCGTGCCGCGCATCAACGCCGGCCGCTGATGCAGCACCGACAGATGCTCTCTCAGATCGCTCACGTCGAGATGGCGAATGTCGGTGCCGTTCAGCCGGATCGACCCCGCGTCAGGGTCGTACAGACGCAGCAGCAGACGGGTCAGGGTGCTCTTGCCGACACCACTGGGACCCGTGACCGCCACTGTCTCACCCGCACGGATCTCCAGGTGGGCGTCCTCGAAGACTCGGGACCCGTTGTCCGGGTATGCGAAGGACACCCCGGTCAACGACAGACGAACCGAGGCGGGCGCGACCGGACGACGGGCCGGAATCGGGTCAGTGACACCTGGTTCGGGCGCAAGCGATTCGGGCGCAATCGGTTCGGCGACACCCGCCGGCGCGTCGAGGACCTCGGCCACCCGTTCGGCGCTCGCGGTCGCGGACGTGACCTCGACGAGCAGACCGCCGAGTACCTGGATCTGCGGATAGAGGTACCCGAGATATCCGGTCAGGGCGATGAGCGTGCCCAGTTGCGCATCACCGCCGGCGATGAGCCACGCCCCGAACGCGATGACGACGACCATGCAGAGCACTTCGACGACCGTGACCGCCTCGGCGAAGGCCGCCCCCGCCCGGGACTCCGACATCCGGGACTCCCGCCATCGGCGGTTCTGCTCCAGGACCCGGGCTCGGTGGTGCGAGGTCTGGTTGTCGGCCTGCAACGCCACCATGTTGCCGATCCCCTCGGCGACCAGTGAACTGATCCGGCCGGCAGCCTGCCGCTCGCGACGCGACGCACGTTTGACCACGGCGCCGAATCGGCGGGCCGTCACCCAGAGCAGCGGAGCGAGAACGGCGGCGACAAGGGCCAACTGCCAGTTGGTCGCGAAGGCGGCGGCACCGTAGACGAGGAGACTCACGGTGGCGACGACGCCGGAGACCACACCCGACGACACGAGACTGTCGACCGCCTCGACGTCGGCGGTGGTGCGCGACACCAGGTCTCCGTCACCGAACCGGTCCCGCGTGTGCGGCGCGAGTCGCTGGATGTGCGCGTACAGCTGACCCCGGAGACGCAGCAGTACCGTCTCGGTCACTCCTGCGGTCAGGATCCCGCCCGCATACGACGACACGGCGCCGAGAATGGAGACACCCACCCAGATCATCATCGGGGTGGACAGCGCGCTCAGATCGCCGGTCACCAGCACGTCGTCGACGATGTGCGCGAACAGCGCGACGGTGACCACCGTGTTGCCGACCTGCACGAGATGGCAGATCACGGCGAGCGCGAGACGCCACCTCAGACCGGCGACCAAAGGCGCGAAACGGCGGATGGTCGCCGGCACCGAGAGAGTGGGCGGTAGGACCTCTGACGTCGGGACGCGTGGCCCCACGTCGCCCGCGCTCGGATCGTCAACCGGTCGCGGCTCGGTCGCGGTGGACATGTGATGGCTCCTCACCGGCGGGATGAGCACCGCCGGCACCGAGACTACGACCGAGGACCGATGAGTTTCACTGCCAGACAGCCGGTTACAGGAGACTCACAGCGACCCCGAACCGGCCCCACAATGACGACCGCGGGGCGGGAATCCGTTCGGATTCCCGCCCCGCGGCGTGGTGGAGGAGTCGATCAGCCGAGGCTGAACGGCTTACCGTTGAGCGCCACGACACCCTTGACGGCGTCGGTGCTGACGGTCACCTGGATGAAGGCGCGAGCCGAAGCATAGCCGGCGCAGCTCTCGACCTTGAACTGCTCCTGGCTGTAGACGACGCCACCCTTCTGCCCCTGGAAGGTGTACGCACTCAAGTTGTAGTCCGAGTAGGCCGTGTCCGAGCCGGAGGTCTCGCTGATGAGCCACTGACGCTTGACCTCGCCCGGGCCGAGCGACACGCCGCCGCCGAAGAGGTTGTCGTCATCGTCGATCGGCGTGAGGCCTGCACCCGCAGTAACGTTACCCGGATTCGAGTAGTCAATGCCGGCCTCTGCGCCAGGCACCTGGGCCTCGCCACCGCCGAAGTGGACCTGGCAGCCGACGTCGTAGCCGACCTTGATGGAGCCACCCTCGGCCTTGCCGCCGACGGTCACGCGAACCTTGCCCGACAACCAGCCCTCGCGAGTGGTGGGGACGTTGCTGATCGGACGCTGGACGCTAACGAACTCGTCGAACAGCTGGACGGTGACGGGCGTGCCGTCGACCAGGGTCTTGGTGATGGTGCCACCCGGCAGCGGGCCGGCGGTGGCGCCACCGGCGCCGAGGCTGGTGAGGCCCATCGCGACGGCACCGGCGAGACCGGCCGCCGCAACCACGCGACGCGTGATGTTCTTCTTCATGATTCCCCTTCGTGGAATATCGATCTGCTCAGGGCAGATAAGTCAGGTAAAGCTTGTTATCTGCGCCCGGATCAACCGATGGTGAAGGGCTTGCCGTACAGGGTGGACTGGATGAGGGTGCCCTCGCCGCTGAGCTTCCCGTCGTCGGTGCTGTAGCCCTTGGCCCCGATGGTCTTGGCCACCGATCGCGCCGAGGCGAAGCCACCGCACTGATTGAGGTTGAACGACAGCTGCGACAGCTGGATGGCGGCAACACCTGAGTCGGAGAAGTCCTTGTCGGTGAGGTCGACAACGGCGACCTGCCCCGGAGCGAGGGGAAGACTCAACGAGCCGGACAACGTGGCAGCAGACAGGCTGATCACGCCGCCCAGATCGAGCGTGATGCCGCTGACGTCGACCTGGCAGCCCACGATGTACTTCACGGCAAGCTTGCCGCCGACGCCAGCAGATGCCTTGGCCGAGTAAGTACCCGAAAGCACGAAACCACGCGACGCGGGGTTGTTCGCGACGGTGGGGATCGGGTAGGCGTTCTCACCGGTCCGCCAGGTCTGGATGGACTCGCCGTCGATGCCGGTGGCGTTCTTGTAACCGTTCGGCAGCGGCGCACCTGCCGCTTCGCCGACGCCCATGCCGGCCAGGCCCACGACCGCGGCCGAGGCGATCGCGACCGCGCCCGCGGCGCGGCGCAGCCCAAGCTTGCTGAACTTGCTCATTCGTTCCCTCTCACAGGATTCGGCTGTTACCCCGCGGAATGCACTCACACCCGCAAGTCATGACCCACGACGTTCGATGGGCTTCCACACAGTTACCACCAAGCCAGCTCTTATGCATGCCTTAGCTGTCGTTAAGAATCCATCGAATTCGTGGTCACTGCTGCGTTGTCACTCGCGACAGATCGCAGGACTCCCCCGGTCCCCGACTCTGGGGACCGCGCGTCGTCGAGCCGAACGTTATCGGAGCGGTCTCAACTCGGGCAACAGGAGGACTCGGCCGTGTCACGAAGAGGGCACGCACCAGCGTGAATCTCAGATTCGCCAACGATAGAACGGCGAAAGTTAACGACAGGAAAACACGCTGATGTGACTACGTACGTAAAGAGCGAAATCACCCGTGATGCGGCGGCCGCTGCGCCTCGTACCAATCCTTAGAGCGCCCTGTGTGATGTTCGTCACTCTCGTCTGAAGTCAGTTCAGGAAGGGTGTTTCCGAACACCGCGTCGAGACGACGACGCCGCGCAGCTCGGTGCTGCGCGGCGTCATCATCGCTGCTCATCGGCAATTTCCGGGGTTCTGAAGACTCTGTTCCCACCGGTCGGATATCCCATCGAAAGTGGCCCGTCACCCTGTTAACCAGGAGTTTTCTTTGTATTGCTGAACAGATTTCCGGGCCGCTCGGAGGCCTCGCGGAGCGACCGGGTCAGAACTCGCTGATCGACTCGATCACGTACTTGGCGAGGGGTGCGGCAGTTGCCATGCCGTCGCGCACCGCAGCCCGCGAGTTGGCCAGGTTCACCACGAGTGTCTGTCCGGAGATTCCAGCCAGCCCGCGCGAAAGTCCGCCGTCGGTGGCTCCCGCCGCCAGACCGGAGCTGCGGACGGCCTCTTCTATACCCCGCAGACGCCGATCCAGAAGGGGTTCGGTGGCCTCGGGCGTCACATCCCGGGCGCCGACGCCGACGCCGCCCACCGAGACCACGAGGTCCACTCCGCCGATCACCGCGGTGTTGAGCGCATTGCGGATCTCCACCTCGTCCCCGGAGACGACCACGGCGGCGTCGACGTGGAACCCCGCCTCGGCCAGCAGTTCGCTCACGAGCGGCCCGAGCAGACGCTGGTCCTCACCGTGGGCCGCCTCGTCGTCGACGACGACGACCAGCGCACGACCGATCTCTTCGCCCTGCGGGCGGTGAGCGGCCTGTTCGTGGCGCGCGACGAACTCCCGTGCCGCGGCGTCGGCCGCGACCACGTCGGCGGGGTCGACCGGACCCGGCCCGCCCGCGAGGCGGACGTCCAATGAGTTCTCGTCGAGATCGGTCTCGGCCGAGACGGCGGTGGTACCCGGGTTGCGCGGAGCAGCGTCGGACATGACAGGCCCTTTCTTGATAGGTGGGACCGTCGAAACGGTCGTTCGTGCTGCGCTGTGCCGGCGCCCGCGGTGGGCGCCGGAACAGCCTCCTCGATGCAGTTGTGGTGGTCGGTCAGCCGGCCGCGAGCGTGCCGAGCTTCACCTGGGCGGTCTTGGTGGCGCCGTTGTCCACATAGGTCACGGTGACCGTGTCGCCCGGTGCGTGCGACCGGACCGCGGCGACGAGGGCGTCCCCCGAGGAGATGACGCGGTCGTCGACCTTCGTGATGACCGCGTCCTCGGGGATGCCCGCGTTCGCAGCCGGACCGCCGGGCGTCACCGCGGTGACGACGGCCCCGGGTGCGTCGGACGCGCCGCTCGGCCGTACCGACACACCGATGTTGGCGTGGCTGGCCTTGCCGGTGGACTCGAGTTCCCTGGCCACCCGGATGGCCTGATCGATCGGGATCGCGAACCCGAGTCCGATGCTGCCACCGGCCTGTTGCTCACCCCCACCGAGGGTGGCGATCGCGGTGTTGATCCCGATCAGCGCGCCCCGGGCGTTCACCAGGGCACCGCCGGAGTTGCCCGGGTTGATCGCCGCGTCCGTCTGGATGGCGTCGATGACCGAGGTGGTGTTGGTCCCGGGGTCACGCGAGGTCAGCACGGGACGGTTGAGCGCACTGATGATGCCGGTGGTGACGGTGCCCGCGAGTCCCAGCGGTGAACCGATTGCGATCACGTCCTGCCCGACGGCCAGGTTGTTCGAGTTGCCCACGGTGATCGGTGTGACGTCGTCGCGGTCGACCTTGATGACCGCGATGTCGGAGATCGGGTCGGCCCCCAGGACACGGGCCTCGGCCCGCGAACCGTCGGCGAAGTTGACCGCGACCCTCGACGCCGGGCCGTTGCCGCCGGCACTGACGACGTGGTTGTTCGTCATGATGACGCCGTCCTCGCTGAGGACGACGCCCGAGCCGGAACCCATCGCCCCGCCGGACGCGACCTCGATGGAGACCACCGACGGGGTGACCCGGGCCGCGACCTCCTGCACGGAACCGGCCGGCGCGGCGACCGGCGTCGTGTTGTCGTTGCCGGGATCGCCGCCCAGCGGACCGTTGCTGGAGCTGGAACCAGCGTCGGACTCGGCGAGGTTGTATCCGGCCACGCCACCCACACCGCCCGCGACCAACGCCAGGACGAGTCCGGCCACCCCCAGCGCCACGAGGCGTCCGCCACTCTTCTTCTTGGCGGGTGCGGCCGAGGGGCCGTCCGGGCCCTGGTTCCCGAAGCCGGGCTGGGAGCCGAACGGCGGCTGGCCCGACTGTCCGTACGCGGGACCCGGACCGTAGTTGCCCTGTGGCGGGAACGGACTCGTCCCGGGCCTGCCGTACGACGATGTCGACGCGTTGGTACCCGGGTAGCCCTGGCCGCCCGGTGCGGGGAAGGAGCCCGACGGCGGACCGAACGGACCGCCCTGTCCCGACGCCTCGTTGCCCGACGCCGCGCGGTGACCCCCGCCCGGTTGGCCCCCACCGTGCTGACCACCGCCGTGTTGACCACCGCCGTGCTGACCGCCCCCGTAGGAGCTGTCACCGTGCGAACCGCCAGTCGTCATCTTCGTCTCTTCCTCGTCGGCCCGGCCATGCGCCGGTGCTTGTTGTCAGTGGCCGGGCCGGGACCGCAACACCTCGGCATCGTCGTACCCGAACTGCGCCTTCGGTCAACCCTAGGTGATCCGAGACCAGGTCACACCGGGCGAGTTCAAGGCTGTTCGCAGTCGTCGACAACCGAGTCGTCGGCCCGGCGCCACCCGCTTCTCCTCTACTGACGAATCACCTGCGGGGATGGTTCCGCCGCAGTTGCCCGGCCCGGCAGGGTCATCCGGATCAGCGCTCCCCCGAGCGGCGACGTGTCGGCGACCACGGTGCCGCCGTGTCGTTCGACCACCTGACGCACGATTGCCAGTCCCAGACCCGATCCCGGCATCGACCGCGACTGCGTCGACCGATAGAACCGCTCGAAGACGAGACCTCGGTCCTCCTCGGGGATTCCGGGACCGGCATCGGCGACGTTGAGCTCCGCGGTCGACATCCCGATCTGGGTCAGGCCGACGCGCACCGTGCGGCCGGGAGGACTCCACTTCGCCGCGTTGTCGAGCACGTTCAGCACCGCGCGCGACAGTCCATGTGCCTCGCCGAACACGAACCACGGGGCGAGGTCGACCTCGAACTCGACGTCGTTGCGGCGGCGTCGAACTCGTTCGAGGGCCTGCTCCACGATCTCGGCGAGATCGACCTCCTCGTAGACCACTTCCGGCGCGTCCTCGCGGGCGAGGTCGACGAGATCGCCCACGAGCGTGGACAATTCCTCGATCTGCGCCATCACATCGGCACGGAGATCGACCATGTCCTCCTCCGGCACCGCCCGCGCCCCGGGACGACTCGCGGCGATCAGCAACTCCAGATTGGTCCGCAACGAGGTCAACGGGGTCCGCAGCTCGTGTCCGGCGTCGGCGACCAGACGTGCCTGCCGATCCCGGGACTCGTCGAGGGCGCGCAGCATCGCGTTGAAACTGACCGTGAGCTTGGCGAGTTCGTCGTTGCCGGTCACCGGGATGGGCGTCAGGTCGTTGGTCCGCGCGACCCGCTCCACGGCGCGGTTGAGACGCGAGACCGGCCGCAACCCGGCGCGCGCCACCGTCGTCCCGGCCAGGGCGGCGAGGGCGACCCCGCCGCAACCGACCACGAAGAGCACCCAGGCCAGACGCTTGAGCACCCGGTCGGTCTGGATGAGGCTCTGTGCGAGCACGAGGGTGTTGCCGTCGTCGAGTTTGCGGGTCAGGACACGCTGATTGCGCGTGGTGCGCAGGCTCTGCTGCGTGGAACCGGGCACGGACGGCGACCGGACGATGCCGCGCTCGACGTCGTCGAACGGCACCTGACCGATGAGATACGTCTCGCCGCTGGGGGTCACCAGCGCGATGGAGATGTTGGTGGAGAACACCGTTCCGGCCACCAGCTGCTCGGGTTGCGTACGCAGGACCCCCGCGCGGGCGAGCGCGGCCATCCCGTCGGCGCGACTCTCGAGCTGCTGGTCGACATCGTTGTACATCGCGCGATACACGACGAAATACGCGGCCGCGGCCATCAGACTCACCGAGACCAGCACGACGGTCGCCGACAGGATCGTCACGCGGGTACGCAGCGACACCGCGCGCATCAGCGGCATCGGCGCCCGCATCTCCTTCTCGTCCGACCCGACACCGGTGGTGTGCCCCGTGATCGCCCGGGTGAGGCGGTCGCGGAGGAGATCCCGGGTCTTCGGGTGTCGCGACGTCGAGTTCGACGACTTGCCGATCACTAGGGCGGCGTCTCCCGCAGGACGTACCCGACCCCGCGCACGGTGTGGATCAGTCGCGGTTCGCCGTCGGCCTCGGTCTTACGCCGGAGATAGCCGACGTACACCTCGAGCGCATTACCCGACGTCGGGAAGTCGTAGCCCCAGACCTCTTCGAGGATGCGGCTGCGCGACAACACCCGGCGCGGATTGGCCATGAGCATCTCGAGCAGGGCGAACTCGGTGCGCGTCAGACTGATCGAGCGCTCGCCGCGGGTGACATCGCGGGTGACGGGATCGAGCGACAGATCCGCGAACGTCAGGGTCTCCGAATCCGCGTCCTCGTCCGGCGAGGCACGGCGCAACAGCGCCCGCAACCGGGCGAGGAGTTCCTCGAGGGCGAACGGCTTGGGCAGGTAGTCGTCGGCTCCGGCGTCGAGCCCCGACACCCGCTCGGACACCGAGTCGCGTGCGGTCAGCACCAGGATGGGGAGGTCGTCACCGGCAGAGCGGAGCCGGCGGCACACCTCGAGGCCGTCGAGCCGAGGCATCATCACGTCGAGGATCGCCACGTCGGGTCGGTCGGCCAGGATCTTCTCGAGTGCCTCGATGCCGTCGCCCGCGGTCTCGACGCTGTAGCCGTTGAAGGTGAGCGACCGTCGCAACGACTCCCGGACGGCCCGATCGTCATCGACCACGAGGATGCGCATGGCTACAGTCTTATCCACCCCGGCTGAGATCCGGCTGAGCAACGCCGAAACCCACCCGTTCAAGTGACGGAGTCGGCGTTCACCTGCGGTTCCGGCGGCCTTTCACATCGGGGACCGAGTTCTGTGAGGTCAAATTGATGGATGCGTAACGCCGGGCTTCGGGTCGCGAAACATCGACCTCCGACGCTGAAACCCGTGACCCTGTCTGCCCCGACTCGATCTGTCGTGTCCCGATCGGTGATGTCGCTGTGCGCCTATTGCGGTGTCGGTTGCGGCATGGAGATGAAGCTCGACGACGATTCCGACCGCGTCACCAGGACGATCGGCCGGCCCGATCATCCGACGAACTTCGGGCGACTGTGCACCAAGGGGTCCACCACCGCGGACATGCTCGCCGCCGGCGGGCGCCTGTCCACCGCGCTGGTCCGAGACGATCGGGGCGGCCAGCTCCGGCCCGCCGCACTCGACGCCGTCGTCACCGACACCGCGCGACGCCTGCGCGACATCGTCGACGAGCACGGGCCCGACGCGGTGGCCCTGTATGTGTCGGGCCAGATGTCGCTGGAGGCGCAGTACCTGGCGAACAAGCTGGCCAAGGGATTCCTGCGCACCAATCAGATCGAGTCGAACTCGCGGCTGTGCATGGCGAGCGCCGGGACCGGATACAAACTGTCGCTCGGATCCGACGGGCCGCCCGGGTCGTACCAGGACTTCGACCACGCCGACGTCTTCCTGGTCATCGGTGCCAACATGGCCGACTGTCACCCGATCCTGTTCCTGCGCATGATGGACCGGGTCAAGGCCGGGGCGAAGCTGATCGTCGTCGATCCTCGACGCACGGCGACGGCCGACAAGGCCGACCTGTTCCTGCAGATCCGGTCCGGGACCGACCTCGCCTTCCTCAACGGCCTGCTGCACCTGCTCATCGAGAACGGCCACACCGACACCGAGTTCATCGAGTCGTTCACCGACGGCTTCGACCAGATCCCCGACTTCGCCGCCCAGTACCCGCCGGATGTCGTCGAATCGATCACCGGGATCGCGGCGTCGGACCTGCGGGCCGCGGCCGAGCTCATCGGCGACGCAGCCAACTGGATGAGTTGCTGGACGATGGGCCTCAACCAGTCCACCCACGGGACCTGGAACACCAACGCGCTCATCAACCTCCACCTCGCCACCGGCGCGATCTGCCGGCTCGGCAGCGGACCGTTCTCACTGACCGGACAGCCGAACGCCATGGGCGGGCGCGAGATGGGTTACATGGGCCCGGGACTGCCCGGCCAGCGCGCTGTCGTGTCCGCGGCGGACCGTGAGTTCGTGGAAGGTGTCTGGGGTGTTCCGGCCGGGACCCTGCGCACCGACGTGGGCGGCGGCACCATCGACATGTTCCGTCGGATGGCCGACGGCGAGATCAAGGCGTGCTGGATCATCTGCACCAATCCCGTTGCCTCGGTGGCGAATCGCAAGACCGTCATCGAGGGACTCGAGCGCGCCGAGCTCGTGATCACCCAGGACACCTTCGTCGACACCGAGACCAACCAGTACGCCGACGTGGTGCTGCCCGCGACGCTGTGGTCGGAGTCGACCGGTGTGATGGTCAACTCCGAACGCAACCTCACCCTGTTCGAACCCGCGCTCGACGCCCCCGGACAGGCGATCCCGGACTGGCAGCTCATCGCGCGCATCGCCGCCGAGATGGGGTACGCCGACGCCTTCGACTATGCGAGCGCCGAGGAGGTGTTCGAGGAGATCAAACGGTTCGCGAACCCGAACACCGGTTACGACCTGCGCGGGGTTACCTACGACCGGCTCCGCCGCACTCCGATGCAATGGCCGTGCCCGCCGGCCGACGACAGCGAGCCCGATCCGGTGGACACCGGTGCCCGCAACCCGATCCGATATCTCAACGACGGTCGCAGTCAGACGCTCCACCGCCTCGACGACGGGTCGACACCGCGCCTCGCGTTCGCCACCCCCAGCCGCCGCGCCCAGTTCTTCGCCCGTCCCCACCTCGACCCGGCCGAGATGCCCGACGACGACTACCCCTTCTTGCTGAACACGGGCCGGTTGCCCCATCAGTGGCACACCATGACCAAGACCGGCCGGGTGGCCAAGCTCAACAAACTCAACCCGGAGCCCTTCGTCGAGATACATCCCGACGATGCCGACCGGTTGGGCATCACCGCCGCGGACAAGGTCGAGGTGGCGTCCCGTCGCGGCCGGGCGGTGTTGCCCGCGCGGATCTCCGACCGCGTGCGACCCGGCAACTGCTTCGTACCGTTTCACTGGAACGACGTCTTCGGCGAACACCTGGCGATCAACGCCGTCACCTCCGACGCGGTGGATCCGTTGTCGCAGCAACCGGAGCTGAAAGTCTGTGCGGTGACCCTGATCCGGGTGCCCGGCTCGCGCGGTGACGTCGACGATGCGCCGGTCGTCGCCGCGGGTTCGACGGACCTCGGCGTCGCACTGGGGGTCTCGGGTGTCGAGGCGCCTGCGATGACCCCCGCCGAGCGCCTCTACCTGGCCGGTCTCGTGGCCGGCGTGGGCGATTCGCCCGCGGGCAGTCCGGTCGTCCCGGCCGATGCGCCGCTGGGGGCCGAGCTCCGCATCTGGGTGTCGGGTGTTCTCGCCGGCCTGTACTCCCGCGCGGCCGCCGCACCCGATCCCGCTGTCCCCCGGTCGGACTCATCGTCGTCGGAACCGGACACCGACACGGTGACGGTGCTCTGGGCCTCGCAGATGGGCAACGCCGAGGAGCTCGCCGCAGAAGCAGCCGAGCGCGTCAAGGCCAGCGGCCTCCGGGTCGACGCCCGGTCGATGGACGATGTCGAGGTCGGCGAACTGAAGGGCACGGCCCTGTTCGTCACCTCGACCACCGGGGACGGCGATCCGCCGGACAACGGTACATCGTTCTGGGATGCGCTGAACTCCGACGACGCACCCGACCTGTCCGGCGTCGACTACGCGGTGCTGGCGCTCGGCGACTCCAACTACGACGACTTCTGCGGCCACGGACGCAAACTCGACACGCGCATCGGCGAACTGGGTGGCCGTCGCCTACTCGAGCGCGTCGACTGCGAACCCGACTTCGAGGAGACGGCGGGCGGCTGGCTGACCGAGGTCATCCGGGCGATCAGCATGTCGAACCGGGCACCCACCTCGGGGGTGACCGGCGACCGGGTGACCGTGGTCAGTGAACCGGCCGACTCCGCGGCGGCACCCTCGGTACGTTCCGCGCCGGCCTATTCGCGGAAGAAGCCGCTGCTCACCTCGCTCGTGCGGAACGTCAAGCTCAACTCCGAGGGGTCCGGTAAGGACGTGCGCAACTTCGGGTTCCACCTGCCCGCCGGCACGATGTCGTACCAGGCCGGGGACGCGCTGGGGGTCTGGCCGCGCAACGACCCAACGCTCGTCGAGGAGTTCCTCGACCGTACCGGCCTCGACGCCGACGCGTCGGTGACCGTGGGCGGCGATGAGGTCGCGTTGCACACCGCCCTGCGCGACCGCATCGAATTCGCGCGCGTGACACCGGATCTCGTCCGTTTCGTCGCCGACCGTACCGGTTCCGCCGACCTCAAGACGCTCATCGCACCCGGGAACAAACAGCAGTTCAACGACTGGGCATGGGGGCGACAGTCGGTCGATGTCCTGGCCGATCATCCCGTCAGCGCTGACGCCGCGGAGTGGATGCAGGTCCTCAAATCGATGGCCCCCCGGTCGTATTCGATCTCATCGAGCCCCCTGGAGAGTCCTGACGAGATCCAACTGACGGTGTCGGCCGTGCGCTACAACCTGTTCGGCACGCCGCGCGGTGGAGTCTGCTCGACCTTCCTGGCCGACCGCGCCGACGAGGAGATCGGCGTGTTCGTCACCTCCACGAGCCACTTCCGGCCGCCGGCCGATCCCGACACCCCGATGATCATGATCGGCCCCGGCACCGGCATCGCCCCGTTCCGCGGTTTCCTCCGCGAACGCGAGGCCCTGGGGCACACCGGGAAGAACTGGCTGTTCTTCGGCGAGCAGTACTCGGCGACCGACTTCTACTATCGCGACGAGTTGACGACCATGCTCGGCGACGGACTGCTCACCCGCCTCGACGTCGCGTTCTCGCGCGATCAGGATCGCAAGATCTACGTCCAGGACCGGATGCGCGAACACGGTGAAGAGCTCTACCAGTGGCTGCACGACGGCGCTCACGTCTACGTCTGCGGCGACGCGACTCGGATGGCCAAGGACGTCGACGCAACACTGAAAGGCATTGTCGCGCAGTACGGTCGCCGCTCCCCCGCGAGCGCCGAGTCGTACGTCAAGGCACTCGCAGCTGACAAACGCTATGTGCGGGACGTGTACTGAAGGGCGAGCCCCGGTCGGCACCTGGCCGCAGACCGAAGATGCGGAGCTACCCAATGGCTCCCTGAGGTGCGACGCTTCCCCATGCTCCCTGAGGCGCGACGCTTTCCCATGCTCCCTGAGGTGCGAGGAGCGCAAGCGACGAGCCACGAAGGGCACCGCAAGTCGGAGTACACAGGCGACGCGAGCTGCCGCGAACTCTCCACAGGCAGGGGTACATACGTTCCTCGGGCTGCCAGAATCTTCGACGATACTGCGATGGCATGGGTATACATCCTCGAGTGCGCGGACGGGAAGTACTACGTCGGAAGCACGCGAAACCTCGACAATCGGTTACGCCAACACAGCTCGGCGCAGGTTGGTTTCACTGCTCACCGCCAGCCGGTGAGGCTGGCGTGGTCGGTTGAACTGTCACTGGACGACGCCTACGCGATCGAGCGACGAATTCACGGCTGGTCTCGTGCGAAGAAGAAGGCACTGATCGACGGCGATATCGATCTACTGCGCGCCCGGGCAGGGCGCAGGGGCGGTCGACCACGCTGACATTGACACGAGGCTTCGTGAACAAACGTGCAGGAGGACTTTCAGTGCCGTCACCAGCCCTCCGTGGCTCGTAGCGATCGCTCCTCACAGATCAGGGTCTCCGGCCTGACGGCCGTCGTGGGCCACGAAAGACCACTCCTGGGCGCCTGAACCCATGTTCCTGAGGTGCGAGCGAAGCGAGCCACGAAGGGCTCCGCAACGCGTCTCACCAGGCCCTTCGTGGCTCGTCGCTATCGCTCCTCACACCTCAGGGAGCATTCGTTTGTCACTAACGCCCGCAGGAGCACCCAACCAGACGACGATGTCCCCGTCTCGGTCCTCGACGCGGTAGACGCCGATGGAGTCGATACCGTCCGAGGTGCATCGGCCATCGGCCAGTTCGAAGGCGTACTGGTGCAACGGACAGACGACCTTGCCCAGATCGAACTGACCGTCGGCGAGCGGTCCCCCGCGATGCGGGCAGACGGCGTCGGTGGCGCGCAGGGTCCCGTCGGTCAGGCGGAACACCGCGATCTGCCTGTCTTGCATCGCATATGCGCGGCTCTCGCCGACCTGCAGGTCTCCCAGTTGTCCCACGACGACGCCGGCGTCCGCCGACACACTGGTCATCGGACCGGCACCCGGGGCAGCGGCAGCAGCGGAAGCGCCGAGGTGAACTGCGCGGGCGATTTGGGTTCGGCGCGGTCCAGCCAGGGATCGACGTAGGCCTCGACCGCGGCGTCGATCCCCTCCTGCAACCCGGCGACCAGTCCGTCACGGTCGTCGACGATGATCGCGCGGAGTTCCTCGATGCCGATGCGCGGTACGAACGCGTACGTCCGCTCCAGCCACTTGCCCTGCTCGCGGTAGTACTGGATGAAGATGCCGCACAACCGGATCACCTCGTCGGCCGAATCCACGGTGGCCAGCAGGTCGCCCTTGCGGATGTGCGCGCCCGCGGCGCCACCGACGTAAATCTCCCACTTGCCGTCACCGATCGCGACCACGCCGAAGTCCTTGCACAGGGCCTCGGCGCAGTTGCGCGGGCACCCGGTCACCGCGAGCTTGAGCTTCGCCGGTGACTCCAGACCCTGGTAGCGCGTCTCGATGTCGATGCCGAGCTGCGTCGAGTCGCCGAGACCGAAACGGCAATAGTCGGTGCCGACACAGGTTTTGACCGTCCGGAAGCTCTTGCCGTACGCGTACCCCGACGGCATGCCGAGATCTTCCCAGACCTTCGGCAGGTCTTCCTTCTTCACGCCGAGCAGATCGAGTCGCTGCCCACCGGTCGCCTTGATCATCGGGATCGAGTACTTCTCCGCGACGTCGGCGATCTTGCGCAACTGCTCGGGTGAGGTCACCCCGCCCTTCATCTGCGGCACCACCGAGAAGGTACCGTCACGCTGGATGTTCGCGTGCACTCGGTCATTGACGAACAGTGCACCGGGTTCGCGCTTCCACGCCGAACCCCAGATGATCCGTAACAGTGAGGCGAGCGGCATCTTCGCCGTCGCGTCCTCGCCGTCGGGTGCGAGTTTGTCGAACACCTCGCTGACCGACCGCAGGTCCTGCCGTCGGATGGCGTCTATCAGTTCGGGTTTCGTCAGCGGGATGGCCGGGACGTACCAATCGGCGGACGCGTCGGCGGTGAGCTCGTCCCCCGCTGCGAGTTCGACGATGTCGGCGACGAGCCCCTTGCAGGAACCACATCCCTTGCCGGCGCGGGTCTTCGCGCACACCTCGCCGACGCTCGTGCACCCCGACGCCACGCAGGCCACGATGTCGCCCTTGGTGACCCCGTTGCAGTTGCACACCTGCACGTCGTCGGCGAGCTCGGCCGCCCCGGTCTCGGCGCTGGGGGTGCCCAGGTCGAACAGCATCGAGATGCGTTCGTCGGGAAGCGGTACCTTGTCGTCGAAGGCCTGCGTGAGGAAGTTGACCTTCGAGATGTCGCCCAGCAGCATCGCTCCGATGAGCTTGTTGTCACGGACCACGACGCTCTTGTAGACGCCGTTGCGTGGTTCGTAGAACTGGACGAATTCGTCGTCCTCGCGTTCCGGTCCCTTGACCCCCATGGCCGCGACGTCGACACCGGCGACCTTCAGCTTGGTGGTCAGTCGCGAACCGTGGTATTCGGCAGCCGGATTCGCGCCGGTGAGGACGTCGGCGAGCACGACCGCCTGCTCCCACAGCGGTGCGACGAGACCGTACACCTCGCTGCGGTGCTGCGCGCACTCCCCGACCGCGTAGATGAAGGCCTCGTCCTCGCAACGCATCTGGTCGTCGACGACGATGCCGCGCTCGACGACCAGACCTGCGCCGCGGGCGATCTCGACGTTGGGACGGATGCCGGCCGTCACCACGATCATGTCGGCGGGCAGCGAATCCCCGTCGGTGAAACCGACTCCCGCGACGGTCCCGTCGTCGTTGCGCAACACCGCCGTCGTCCGCTTGCCGGTGTGGACACCGACCCCCAGCGCCTCGATCTGGTTGCGCAGCACCTTGCCACCGCGCTCGTCGAGTTGCTGGTTCATCAGGTGCCCGGGCGAATGCACGACGTCGACGGCCACACCCTGGGTTTGCAGTCCGTACGCGGCTTCGAGTCCGAGCAACCCGCCGCCGATCACCACCGCGCGCACGTTGTCGCGCGACGCGGCCATCTGCAGCATGCCGTTCGTGTCCTCGATGGTGCGGAAGCCGAACACGCCGCGTGCGAGCCTGCCGTCGGACTCGCGAAGTCCGTCCATGTTGGGGAAGAACGTGTGGGACCCGGTCGCGATGATCAGCACGTCGAATTCGATGATCCGCCCGCTCGCGCAGCTCACCGTCTTGGCGAACCGGTCGATCGACTCGGCGCGATCACCGGAGTAAAGCGTGACGTCGTTCTCGCGGTACCACGCCATCGGGTTGAGCATCAGGTCGTCGTCGTCGACCGCGGTCTCCCCGGCCAGCACATGGCTGAGCATGATCCGGTTGTAGTTTCCGTACGGCTCGTCGCCGATCATGGTGATGGCGAACTGTTCCCGGCCGCCGCGGGAGATGATCTCCTCCACGGTGCGCGCGCCGGCCATGCCGTTGCCGACCACGACCAGCCGACGCGTGGGAACCGGTGGCGTCAGGTGCTCGTCGCCCATCAGAAGATGACCATCCCGAAGTCGACGACGACCTCACCGCTCGTGCCCTTCGGCGCGGCGAGGAGGAGCTCCAGGGTGGTGTCGGGTTCCACGTCTTCGACGACCCGCAACGGCACGTTGACCGACGACCTCGCGCCCATCGGGAACATCCGCATCGGCGTGCCGTCGCGAACCAGGGTCACGCAGATGAGTTCGTCGGAGCTGTTGCCGCCGCGAAAGTACAACGGCTGAGCAGTCATCCCGGGCGGGACGACGAAGGTCAGCGACGCATCGATCGGCCCCGGCTTCGACAGGCCCGAACCGGAAAACGCGTAGACACCCTGCAGGAATTGTGGAGTGCTCGACATTCCGCCACTATCCGCGAGGCGCATGAAATGCGACTTGCCTCGGTGTTACGGCGACGTTGTCTGGTTCTCACCGGCCCGGCCCGCCCGCGAGAGCGCCACCGAGCGCGCGGTTCCGCTACCGCGAACCCAGCGCACGCTCCCGGGCGAGGAAGAAGAACGGGATCGCGGTGGCGATGCCGACGCCGAAGGTCAGCACGACCGACGCCAGCCACCACGGCAGGATGCGCAGGCGGCGGGCCTCCGCGAGAGCCCACACATGGAAGCCGATGACGACGAACGTCAGGTCGACCATCGCGAACCGTCCGGGCGTCGTCTTCAGGATGTCCCCCACGAAGAAGTCCTTGACCGACCCCGGCCCGTTCTGTCGTACGTAGGGGATCGCGATGGCGTTCTGCGTGACCAGCGCGGACAGGAAGACGACGAACAACGATCGCTCTCGCCACTTCTGGTAGGAATCGGTGGTCATCAGGCCCTCCTCGACGTGTCGGAACCTCGATGGTGGCACGGCAGAGCGGCACCCCGGCCCGAAACCGGAGCGGTGGCCGTCAGGTCCGACGCCATCCCGCGGCGCCCACCATCTCGGCGACCTGGGTGAACTTCACACGGGGCCGGCCCTGTTCGAGGCCGCGACGCCGTTCGCGACGGTCGATGGCCCGCATCCCGCGGTAGCCGATCACCGTCCGGACGCGTGCGCGCACCAACGCACCGAAGGCTCCGGGCTCGCGTTCGGTCCGGGGCAGCCGGCCTGCCGCGGCGTCGGCGATGAAGTCCTCGACAGTCCGCGTCGCACACATCTTGTTGGCGCCGATGCCGCCGCTGGGTCCGCGCTTGGCCCAGCCGAGCACATATCCGCCCGGCACGATCGCACCTGTCTCGTCGACGAGGCGACCGTCGACGTTGCTGAAGACGCCGCGCGCGTCGTCGAAGGTGAGGCCGGGGATCGGGGTGGAGCGATAGCCGATCGAGCGCACCACGAGATCGGTGGCGACGTGGTGGCGCCCCTCCCCCGTGCGCACCGTGATCGACTCGACCTGCGAATCACCGGTGATCTCTTCGGGACTGCTGTGGAACAGGAACACGATCCGACGGCGCTTCGGGTCGGCGGGTTGACGGAACCGGGCGAGATCGGCACCTTCGGCGTCCTCGATCACCTCGACCTCGACGCCCGGGATCTCCGACAGCGCACGGTATTCGGCCGCGGTGTAGGCTGCGGACGCCTGGTCACGACGGCCCAGCAGCACCACTTCGTGTACGTTCTGCTCGGCGAGCAGCTCGAGCGCCCGGTCGGCGATGTCGGTGGTGGCCAACAAGTCCGGCGGGGACACGAGGATTCGCGCAACATCGAGGGCCACGTTGCCCGTACCGACCACAACCGCACGACCCGTCGCCGGGTCGTCGGCGGTTCCGCGGCGCAGCGGTGGCCCGGCATCGACACCGGGCACGCCGTTGTACCAGGCGACGAGATCGGTGGCCGACGTCGAACCCGGAAGGTCCTCGCCCGGGATACCCAGGCGCCGTGACTCACTGGCACCGACCGCGTAGAACACCGCGTCGAAATGCTCCGCGAGTTCGGCCGGGGTGATCTGGTCGGCGCCGTCCCCGATGGTCACGTTGGTCAGCATCGTGACGCGCGGGTCGCGGTAAAGCAGGTCGAACCCGCGGAGCACGCCCTTGGTGCCCGGGTGGTCCGGGGCGACGCCGGCGCGCACGAGCCCACCGGGAGTGGGGAGTTTGTCGATGACGGTGACCTGCGCCTCGGTGCGGTCGAGCAGCGTGCGCAGGGCGTAACCGCCGGAGGGACCCGTTCCGACCAGCGCGACCCGAAGTCCCGCAGGCAGTTTCGGCACCTCGGGATAGGTGATCGACGACGCGGAGTCGTCACCGATGGGCGCCCAGCCCGAGCGAACCTCCGGGTTGTTCTTGTAGTAGTCCGCGTTGATGTCGATGAAGACCTTGTCCCGGGTGCCGAGTTTGTCCGCCGGGTAGATGGCGTCGACGGGGCAGGCATCGGCGCATGCGCCGCAGTCGATGCACGCCTCGGGGTCGATGTGCAGGATGTCGGAGCTGCCGAAGCCGCGCTCCTCCGGTGTCGGATGGATGCAGTTGACCGGGCACACGGCCACGCATGCTGCGTCACTGCAACACGATTGGGTGATGACGAACATCAGAGCATGTGCGCTTTCCGGTAGTACCGCATGGCGGGCTTGGTCAGGAGTCCGACCTCGTCGAGGAATTCCATGAGGTGCGCGCAGCTGCTGCGGATCATCGAGTGGAAGTGCGAGTTGCTGCGCATCTCCCGGACCGCGCGGTCGACGTCGAGCCCGGCGTCGGCAAAGGCCTTGGGCTGCACCAGACTCGTCACGATGAAGTAGGCGCCGACGGCGACCGCGAACGCACTGAACTGGCGGCGCGCCCAGCTGACGCCCTCCAGCGAGTCACGCACCTCTTCGCGCGCGAACTTCATGTGGCGCGATTCCTCCAGCACATGGATCTCGTTGACCGTGCGGATGAAGTCGAGCACGCGGTCGTCGCGCATGCAGCCGCGCTGGAAGACGTCCAGGACCTCCTCGGCGACCAGGATGCCGGCGTAGGCGACCTCGTTCTTCGCGGTCTGCATGAAGATCTTGCCGAGGCGCGAGACCTTCTTCGACGGATGGTAGGAGGCGCCGACCATCTTTTCCGACGCCTTGGCGAACATCAACGAGTGTCGGCACTCGTCGGCGACCTCGGTGAGCGCGAACTGGAATTCCGAACCGTGGTAGTCGCCGAGGTACTGGTCGCGGATGACCATCTCCTGCAGGATCATCTCGAACCAGATCCCGATGTTCATGATCGAGGCGAACTCGTGGCGCGTCACCGAGATCCGCTGTTCCTCGGTGAGCTCGTCCCAGTACGCGGTCCCGTACAGCGACGACCATTCCGGACTGCACCCGTACTTGGTGGGGTCCATCGGCTTCGACCAGTCGATCTCGGTCATCGCGTTGCGCGACAGCCGGGCGGCCGACGCCAACAGCCGTGCCGAGACCTCCTCGGTGCCCTGGTCCCGGAGACTGATGACATTCTCGGATCGTTCCATCGCGGCGGTCATGGAGAACTCACTTCCCGGTCGTCGTCGATCGTGACAATGATCGATGTAATGACAATGCGTGTTGTCAAGATAGCACCGCCGTGTGACCGAGTAAACGAATCGACGAATATACTCACCGGTAAGTTCAGCGCCGAGGATCGTCCTCGCAGGTCAGCGGCGTCGAAGCCGTCCGTTCAGTTGCAAGGAGTCCTCCATGCCCTCCATCTTCATCACCGGCGGCGCTGCCGGAATCGGTCTCGCCACCGCGGAGCGTTTCGGCCGCGACGGGTGGACAGTCGGCGTCTACGACGTCGATGCCGACGCGCTGGCGAAGGTGAAGGCCGACCATCCCGACTTCATCACCGGCACCCTCGACGTCCGCGAGCCGGAGCAGTGGGCCGAAGCTCTCGCCGAGTTCACCTCGTACACCGGCGGCACACTCGACGTCCTCGACAACAATGCCGGCATCCTCCACGAGGGCCAGATCGACCACATCACGCCAGACCAGATCAAGCGGCAGATCGACATCGACGCCCTCGGCGTCGCGCTCGGCGCCCAGGCCGCATACCCGTACCTGAAGAAGACGCCGGGCGCGCACCTGGTGAACATCGGATCGGCGTCGGCGATCTACGGCCAGCCCGGCATCGCGGTCTACTCGGCGACCAAGTTCTTCGTCGCGGGCCTGACCGAGGCGCTCGAACTGGAATGGGAGCACGACGACATCCGCGTCGTCAGCATCTGGCCCCCGTGGGCGAAGACCGCCCTCGCCACCGGCGGCGCCAAGTCGACGAAGACCCTGGGCATCCGGATCACTCCCGAACAGGTCGCCGAGAAGATCTGGGAGTCGGTGCACCCGACCCGTCAGGACAAACTGCTGCACCGCACCAGCTACTCCGTCGGCGCGCAGACCCTGTTCCTGCAGAACGCCGCCAAGTTCATCCCGAACTTCCTGAACCGGGCAGTCAACAAGTACATCGCGCAGTAACCCCACCACCCGCAAACCCACCCCTTTTGCGTGAACCCACCACTCTCGAACCAGGTGGGTCTACGGAGAAGGGGTGGGTTTGTCGGAAGGTGGGTCCGGACGGCGCATTCGTGCGTCTGATTCGTATGGACCTACCCACCGACCCGCATGGCCTGATTCTCCGCAAAGAAACCGCCGGCACCCACATCAGTGATGAACAGTTGCAGCACATGGTCGGCAACAAGACCCTCGTGCGGCTCTGGCCGGGCGCGTTGGCCGACTTCACCGCGGTCAGCGAACTCCAGGCAGTCGAGAAGCACCGCTTGACCGTCATTGCTGCGGCAAGGGCTGGACGACCCGGTCGGATCTTCAGTCACACTTCGTCAGCTGCCATGCACAGGCTGCCGATGCTGTGGCCCGACCTGTCGCAGGTCCATGTGACGTCGCCGAAAGTCGGAAAACGGGCCAAGCACATCGTCAGACATCAGGCCACCGTCAAGCCGCAGGACATCGACGTCATCGACGGGGTCACGGTGACATCCATCGAGCGCACGGCATGTGATGTCGCCCGACTGGGAACCAACCGGCAGGCCCTCGCGGTGCTCGACGCCGCGCTTCGACGTGACGCCGATCCGGACCGAATGAGACAGATCCTCGACTCGTGCCGAGGATTCAAGGGGGTCGAGATGCTCCGCCGCGCGCTGGCACACGCGAACGCATCGTCGGAGAGCATCGGCGAATCCCTCAGTCGCGCAGTCATGCTCGAGTTCCCCGACCTGCCGATACCACGACAGCAGGTCAAGATCTTCGACGACCACGGCGTGTTCATCGCTCGCGTCGACTTCCTGCTGGCGAACAGGGTGATAGGCGAATTCGACGGCATGATCAAGTACAGCGGCGGCCTCGGCGACGAGCCCGCGTGGCAGACGGTGGTCGAAGAGAAGGCGCGTGAGGACCGGCTGCGCGCGCAGGGGTACACCGTCGTGCGGTGGACATGGCCGGACCTCGCCGACAAGGCGCGCTTCTACGCGCAGATCAAGAAAGCACTTCGACTCGGCGGCGTCGAGTGATCCGTAAACCCACCCCTTTTCCGTAGATCCACCGCGCTCGGACCGGGTGGGTTCACGGAGAAAGGGTGGGTTTGCGGCAAGGTCAGCGTCGTGCGGTCGGGAGCCGCAGCGCGAACCGAAGGCTCACCAGGCGCAGCGCGGTCGCGAAGACAGATCCGACGACGAGCCAGATCCAGTGTGCCGCCGAGGTGTACGTCGCGCCGACCGCGACGATGGCGGCACCGAGTACCGCGGGTACGGCGTAGAGGTCGGCGGGTGTGAGGAGGAGCGGGATCTCGTTCGAGATCATGTCGCGGAGCACGCCGCCACCCACCGCGGTGAGGAGCCCGACGGTCGTCGCGGCGAACGGGCTCGCCCCGACGTCGAGGGCGATGCTCGCACCCGTGGCCGCGAAGAGCCCCATCCCGAATGCGTCGAGCACGAGTATCGACCGGTGCAGTGCCGTGAAGGCGGGATGGAAGAAGAAGACGACGAGGCCGGCGACAGTTGCGGTGACGATGGGACCCCACCCGCTGATCGACGCGGGCGGGGTGATCCCCAGCAGGACGTCGCGCAATACGCCGCCGCCGACCCCGGTGAGCACGCCGACGGTGATGATCCCCCACATGTCGAAGTCCTTGCGGACCCCGAGCATCGCCCCCGACGCCGCGAACACCGCGATACCCGCGAAGTTGAGCACGTCGAACACCACGAGATCACCTCAATATCCAGGGACAGGCCAGTCGGTCAGCACGCGAATGACCGCCCCGGGCGAGCCAGGGGCGGTCATCGGTATGACAGTGCGGCGCCGGTACGGCGACCGAACGAGGCTAGCGACGATCCAGGTCGATGAGACCGGCGCGAGCCGCCTTGACCAGGCGACGCGGAATCCGCACGGGGACGCCGTTCACCTTCTCTTCTTGCAGTGCGGGGTTTTCCGCCTTCCACTGCGAACGACGGCTACGGGTGTTCGCCCGCGACATCCGGCGCTTCGGTACAGCCATGGTTGAGCCCTTCTCCTACTGTGGTCTGCGTGGCCGGTGGTGACGCCTGGCATCACTGGATCGGCCCCATCAGTGCACCCCTCGACCCGGCGCGGCCGCGGCACACAACCCGACCAGACTACCTGGCGAGGACGCCCGATTCCAAAATGGCCGATCCGCACGCGCCCGGGGTCGCCTACTTCAGAGGTAGCCCCACGGCGATCGGAGGTCGGTCAACGCGATGGCCACCCAGTATGCAACCCACACGACGATGATGAACGCCCCGATGATGACCGCGGTGAGCGCCACCCCATCACCGGTCTGCCTGCCACCCGACGCCGCGATCTGTCTCCGCGCGACGATGCCGAGCACCAGCCCGACGATGCCGCCGACCCCGACGCACAGGAGACCCAGCAGTGAGGCCGCCAGGGCGGCCACGGCCAGTTTGTTGGTCGACGGGCCATCGGCGTCGACGGGCCGGCCGCCTGCGGGGCGGGAGTCGGCGGAGGCCGATTCCGCGGATCGGGCATCACCGAGCGTGGCGAACGGTTGCCCGGACCGACCCGGGGGCGGACCCTGCGGAGGCTGACCGTACCCCGGCGGGGGTCCATATCCCGGCCGGCCGGGTCCGGGTTGCCCCTGACCCGGCGGTCCGTAACCCTGCGGCTGTCCGTATCCCTGCTGTCCGTATCCCTGCTGTCCGTATCCCTGCTGCTGACCGAAGCCCGGCCGGGGAGGTGGTGGGGCTTGTCCCGGTGGCGGTCCCGCCGGGGACCGCGTCGAGATCACGCGCGTGGCGTCGTAACCGGACGGGGCCGGGCCACCCGGACCCGGGTCCCCGGGGCCACTGGGCGCGGGTGGCGGCGGAACCGGCTGTGCAGCGGACGGATTCGACGGTCCACCGGTGCGGATGACCCGGGTGACACCGTCGGCCGGACTGTGCGACTCGGGAATCTCCGTGTCATCCGGTCCGGTCCCGGGTGTCGAGGTCACCGGCACCGAGTCCGGCACCTCGTCGGGGACCGCCGCCTTCTGGGTCGGTTCCCACGGCGACGGGTCGGTTGCCGAGGTGTCCGAAGGTGGGCCGGACGGTGGGGATTGCGGTGCCTGGGCCGGATCCGTCGGATCGCTACCCCCGGTCGGAGTGGTCATCGGATGCCTTTCACAAGCTGTGCCGCAGCGGGACAACGCGGGGAGATGCGTGCACGACCAACCGGCCGTGCATCACGCACAGCTTAGTGAGAAAGGGCTCCGAACTGGGCCGGAGTCGATGAACACGACCCCGGATCGGCCCGAAATTCGTTCAGTAGTAGTAGGTGGAGGAGCTCGTGTCGCCGGCGACGATCAGGACGATGAACAGAACGGTCCACACCACGCCACCGACGATGGCGAGCGCGCCGGTGATGATCCCCGCCAGGCCCATCCCCGAACCACTCTGCGTGCCACCGGACTGTTCGATGTCACGTCGCGCCATGAACCCCAGCACGACGGCCGCGATGCCGACCGGTATCGACAGGAAGAACGAGAAGAACAAGCAGGCGATCAGCGAGACGACGCCGACGATGCCACAGATCAAGGCCGCGATCGCCTTGCCGTTGGTCTTCTGCGGCGGCGCGTATCCGTAACCGCCGCCGTAGGGTGCCGCGCCGTAGGGGTTCTGCGACCCGTACGCGCCGCCGTACGCCGGCGCCTGGTAGGGATCGTTGACCTGACCGTAGGACCCACCCGGCGGCTGTGCGTAGGGATCCTGGCTCGGCGTCCCGTAGCCCTGGTTGCCGGCCGGCGATCCGTACGGACTCTGGCCGTACTGCTCCTGACCATACGGGTTCTGCCCGTAGACGTTCTGGCCGTAGGGGTCCGACGACGGACCCGGCTGGTAGGTCTGGCCGTACTCGGTCGGCGCGTACTCGGGTGCGGCACCCTGGCCCTGGTCACCCTTGGAGAGGTTGGGACCCGAGTTGCCCGAGGACCCCGAGCTCGGCACCGTACCCCAGTCGTCCTGGCCCTGGCCCGAGCCCTGTCCCGGTGGATAACTCACGCACAACCCCCATGTAGATCCGACACGATGTGTTCACCAGCCTAACGATTAGACTCAACCGGTGTCTGGCGTCATCTCCGGCTTCACGGTGATCTTCATTGTAGTCGGGGTGGGATATCTCCTCGGGCGCACGCGTGTCATCGGCGACCACGCCCACGAAGTCCTTTCCCGCCTGGTGTTCTTCGTCTTCACACCGGCGCTGCTGTTCCACTCCATGGTCACCTCCGATCTGTCGGTTGTCTTCTCGTCGACGCTGGTGATCGCGGGCGGCAGCGCGTTTCTGATCGGTGCGCTGTACGTCGTCGTCGCCAAACTGTGGTTTCGACGCGCGGTTCCCGAACTCGTGATCGGCGGCCTGTCGTCGTCGTATGTCAACAGCGTCAATCTGGGTCTTCCGATCGCGATCTTCGTTCTCGACGACGCGTCGTTCATCGCGCCGCTGCTGCTGTTCCAGATCCTGATCTACTCACCGATCGCGTTGCTCGCGCTGGATCTCACCGCGCTGGACCGGGATTCGGGAAGATCGCTGCTGCGGGACTCGCTCGTCGCGCCGATCACCAATCCGATCGTCGTCGGCGGACTCGCCGGTCTGTCGGTCTCGCTGATCGGCTGGAGCCCGCCCGCGGCCGTGATGTCCCCGGTGAAGATGCTCGGTGACGCCTCCGTGCCGGCGGCGCTGCTGGCATTCGGCCTGTCGCTCACCGGCGTCGCGGTGTTCAAGAAGGGTGCGAGCCCCCGCCGCGACATCGCACTGGCAAGCGTGCTGAAGATGATCGTCATGCCGCTGGCCGTCTACGCCATCGCCCGTTGGGGATTCGGGCAGACCGGTGAGGCGTTGTTCGCGCAGGTGATCATCGCGGCGTTGCCGACCGCGCAGAATGTCCTGGTGTACGCGACCCGTTACCGGCGCGGCCAGATCCTCGCCCGGGACACGGCACTGATCACGACGCTCACGTCGATACCCACCATCATGATCATCGCCCTGCTGCTCGCCTGAACTTCCTCAGTCGTCGGGCTCCTCCCGGGGCACGTACTTGACGTCGACGCCGCCCATCAGCGCCAGTCCGGTCACCCGTACCACTGGCGCGCCGGGCCGGGACGCCTTTCGCGACCGGCCGCTGAATCCGCCCATGATGCCCAGTCCCCCGATCTCGACGGTCACTCCGTCGGGCATCTTGATCTCGACCCCGCCCATGATCGCCACGCACTGGACCGTCAGCACCGGCGCGGTGAACTCCACCTCGCGAAGGTCCAGTTCGACCCCGCCCATGATGGCGGTGGCGGTGAGTTGATCGGCGACCACCGCCGTCCCGGACAGCTCGCTCCCGGACATGATGGCCAACCGGTGGCGGACGGCCGTGTCCGCGCTGCCGCCCGTCACCCGCGGGCCCGGAGACAGGCTGGCCGCAGGCATCGCGACGCCGAGTTGTGCCACCGGGAGGTCGTCGGTCAGGGCGTCGAGGTCACCAAAGGTCTTCGCGAGGACCGCTTTTCCGGCCCGCTCCTCGTACTCGACCGGGGACAGGCTGCCGTGCGCCATGGCGGCGGAGAGGATCTCGTGGACCAGTTCGCGGTCCGCATCCGCGGCGCGGAGTCGGGCACGCCGGTCGTCGGGCATCGGTGAATCGCCGGGTTGGGTCACGTCTGGAAACCCTAGTTGCCCGAGTCCGGCACGACCACCCTGATCTTTCCCCGGAGACGACCCCGAGGAGTCGTCGGGCCGGTACCTCGCATCGACGACCCCTCTGGCCAACTGCCCGACGAAAGACCCGGCCGAGCGGCATAATTCAACGAGTCCGGGCGGGACGGCCGACCGGCGTACATCGGAGGCGAAGATGAGCCAGCCCTACGATCCCGGGCAGCCCGGCGACGGCCGACCGGGACCGACGCCCTCGGGTTACCAGTCGCCGTACGGCCAATCGCATCCCCAGCAGCCGCCCTACCCGGACAGCGGGTACGCGCCGTCGGGCGGCTTCGGACAACCCGCCGCGTACGGCGGGTATCCACCGCCCCCTCCCCCGCGCAAGGACCGCGCCGGGATGCGACGGTGGGGCAAGATCCTGACCCTGCTCGGTGTGCTGATCCTGGTCCTGTCGGTCACCGTCGGGGTGGTCATGGCGATCGCCGGTATCGGGAACGTGGCCGACAAGGCGTTCGAGGTCAACCCCACCGCCGAGCAGTACTACGACGCCGGTGACGAGTTCCAGTTGTTCAGCAGCAGCAGCACGAACGGCGTACCCGCCTGCGAGATCACCGGTCCCGCTGCGCTGGCGTCGGGTACGAACTCGACGACCGAGTTCACCTTCGACGGTTCCGGGGTCGAATCGTTCGATTCGTTCGAGGTCGTGGAATCCGGCACCTACTCGTTCCAGTGCGATTCGCCGGCCGTCGTCGCATCCATCGACGCGTCCGGCATCCTCCGCGGCGTCGGCGGCGTGCTGCTGGCCGTTGTCGGCGGCGGTTTCGGCGGCCTGCTCGCACTGGTGGGCATCGTGCTCTGGATCATCGCCGGCCGAAAGCCGAAGACCGTCTGACATTCTCGCGCCGACACATTCGCGCCGACGTCGCCGCGGCGCTCATCGACGGGGCGTCGATCAGCCGCGCCGACGCCCCTTCCGGGCCCGCAGATAGTCGCCGACCACGGCGGCACCGAGACCGTCGACGTCCGGCGCCACCACGCGTCCGCCGATCCGGCGGGCGATCTGATCCATGAAGTGGGCCAGCCCGGGATCCTCGCCGAGACGGAAGAACGTGACCTGGGCGCCGATTCGCGCGACATGGTCGAGTTCCCGAACCGTCAGCGCGATGGTCTGCGGGTGCGGCGGATAGAAGAAGAACGGTTCCCCACTCGGATCGAGATGCGCGGTCGGCTCTCCGTCGGTGACCACCAGGACCACCGGCTGCGCATTCGGGAACCGCCGGAGGTGCCGCTGGGCGAGCAACAGTGCGTGATGCAGGTTGGTCCCCTGCTCCATCCGCGGTTGCAGACCGGTGAGCTCGGCGATGTCGATCGACCGCGCGTATCTTCCGAACGCGATGAGGTGGAGTTCGTCGCTGCGGAAGCGCGTGGAGATCAGATGATTCAGGGCGATCGCGGTGCGCTTCATCGGCGTCCACCGGCCCTCCATCTCCATCGAGAAGGACGTGTCCACGAGCAGGACCACCGCTGCCTGCGTACGGCTCTCGGTCTCCGAGACCTCGACGTCGCGGACGTCGATACGCACTCCCGATCGCGCCATCTCCGACGTCGCGAGCGACGGTTCGTGTGTCTCGGACACGGTGCGCAGCACCGCATTCGACACGGTCCGGGTGACGTCCCAGGGGTCGGTGTCGCCGAATTCCCACTCCCGGGAAGCGCCGGTAGGCTCGCCGAGCAGTCCGGTCTGGCGGGTCTGGCGATCGCCCCGGCGGCCCGACAGCTGCTCGGCGATGTCGCGGAAGATCGACTGACCGAGCTGGCGCATCGCTTTCGGACTCAGCCGGAGCTGACCGTCTGCGGTGCGGTCGAAGAAGCCTTGCTCGGACAGCGCCTTCTCGAGCTCGGCCAGCATTCTCGCGTCGACCGCCGCGTCGTCGCCGAGCTGCCGGGCGAGCGCGTCGAGATCGATGTCGTCCATCTGCGCGCCGGCATACTGCTGTGACAGCTGCTCGGAGAGCGCCTCGAGTTCGGAGATGTCGCGTAGTGCCGCGGCCCCCTCGCCCAGTCCCATCGGCTGGTCGCCGGAGAACGACTGCGCGTCGTCCCAGTCCAGACCCGGTCGAGCCGCCCGGAGCTGCGAATCCATCTGCGCCAGTTGGTTCATGAGGTCCGGCGACCCGAACGCCTGCTGCGCCAGCTGGTCGAGCTCGGCGCGCTGCTCAGGGGTCAGCGAGTTGTAGAACTGTTGGGCCGCGGCCGCGCGCTGGGCGAGGGAATCGATGAGTTCCTCGGTGTTGCGCGGGTTCTCCGGGAAGAACTCACCGTGCTTGGCCATGAACTCGTCGAATGCCTCGGTGGTGTCCTCGCCCCGGTTGTGCGCGGCGAGGAGCTCGTTGAGGTCGCCGAGCATCTCCGAGATCCGTTGCCGATCCTGCTCGTTCGCCCCCTCGAGCGCTTCCTTCATGCCGGCGAAGCGCTGGTCGAGCAACTCCCGGCCGAGCAGGTCCTTGATCTTGTCGTAGTCCTCACGCGCCTGCGGACTGCGCCAGTTGTACTCCGACAGCTCTTCGACGGCCTGGGCGGTCGACGGCGGCAGACTTCCGATCTGCATCTCGGCGAAGCGGGCGTCGTCGTCGAGATCGCGGGCGAGTTGCTTGCGCTCCTCGAGTACCGCACGGTCGAGGAGTTCACGGATCTCGGCGAAGGTGCCGTCGAGGTTGCGCTTCTTCAGCAGTTCCTGCCGGCGACGGTTGATCTGCTCGCGCAACTTGTCGAGTCCGCGCATGTTCGGTGTCCCGCGACGCAGCATCTCTCGGAGCGCCCGCTGCGGCGACGCGCCGGCCATGACATCGTCGCCGATCGTCTCCAACGCCTCGCGCAGATCGACCGGCGGCGCGAGCGGATCGGGTCCGCCGCTGTACCGCTGGTAGCGCGAACGGTGGAAGCTCTTGCGCGCCATGTGTTCTCCTCGTTTGTCGCGAACCCTTCGTGGCTCGTCGCTAACGCTCCTCGCACCTCAGGGAGCAAAGGCGGTTCCTGCACTCTCGCTCTCGCAGCGAGCCCCTGCCCCCTGAGGTGCGAGCGAAGCGAGCCACGAAGGGTCACCCGTAGATGGTCTGCCCGGTCTCGTCGGCCTCCTTGCCGATCCGACGGGCGAGGAAGAGTCCCTCGAGCGCGAGCTCGACCGCACTGGCACGCTCCCCGTCCGAGTCCGCTTCGAGGCGCTCGGCGATCTGGTCCAGAACGCCGGAGGTGGTGTCCGGCGACGGGATGGAACCCAGCAGGTCGTCGGCACGCACCCGGTCACCGGTGACCACCGGCTCGCCGTTCTCGAGGGCGGCGACGAGCGGCGCCATGTCGACGCCGCCGAGGTGGGCACGCACCGCGTCGGCGATGGACTTGCGCATCAGGTGCTCGAGGATCTCGAGTTCCCGGCCCTCTTCGCCGGACTCGAACTCGATCTTGCCGCGCAGCACCTCGATCACCGACTCGAGATCGACCACGCGTGCCACCGCCTGGTCCTCGCCCGTCACCGTCGCCCGGTGAAGCGCCGCGGCCGCAACGGTTTCGGCACCGGCGATCGAGAAGCGGGCGGAAACTCCCGATCGCTGGTCGATCGACGGGTGGTCACGGGCGTAGCGGGTGAACCGCGCCAGGATCTCGGTGATGAAGGTCGGGACGCTGGCGGTCAGATCCGCCTCCTGCTCGATCACCGACACCTCGTCGTCGAGCTCGAGCGGGTAGTGCGTCCGGATCTCGGCGCCGAAGCGATCCTTGAGCGGGGTGATGATCCGGCCGCGGTTGGTGTAGTCCTCGGGGTTGGCACTGGCCATCACCAGGACGTCGAGCGGCAGTCGCAGGGTGTACCCGCGGACCTGGATGTCGCGCTCCTCCATCACGTTCAGCATCGACACCTGGATGCGCTCGGCGAGGTCGGGCAGCTCGTTGATGGCCACGATGCCGCGGTGCGAGCGCGGGATGAGCCCGAAGTGGATCGTCTCCGGGTCGCCGAGGCTGCGACCCTCGGCGACCTTCATCGGGTCGATGTCACCGACGAGGTCGGCCACGGAGGTGTCCGGCGTGGCCAGCTTCTCGCTGTAGCGCTGCGAACGGTGACGCCACTCGATCGGCAGATCATCGAGCAGGTTGGCGGCCTTCCGAATCGACCCGGGGGTGATGGGTTCGTAGGGATGCTCGGCCAGCTCGGAACCCGCGATGACCGGCGTCCACTCGTCGAGGAGCCCGACGAGGGTGCGCAGGATGCGGGTCTTGCCCTGGCCGCGCTCGCCGAGCATGACGACGTCGTGGCCGGCGATCAGGGCCCGTTCCAACTGCGGGATGACCGTCGCCTCGAAGCCCACGATGCCCGGCCAGGGGTCGCGCCCCTCGCGGAGTGCGGACAGGAGGTTGTTGCGGATCTCGTCGCGCACACTGCGCTGCACGTGACCACTGGCACGCAGTTCACCCAGGGTTCGGGGTGACGGATGCCGGGTTTCGGTCAACTGGGAGCCATGCGTGGTGAAGTTGTCGTCTGGCACCTCATCGAGGCTACTCCGCGTTGTCGAGCGCGTGCTCGTCATCACTCCTCGTCGCCGGCGTCCACCGCGGGTCCCGGCCGATGAATCCCATGAGGCGACTCACCGGGTCGGCATCGGCGTCCACCTCGACCTTCGGACCGTACTGACCCGAACTGCGGAGGATGTCGTCGATGGACGCCATGCCCTCGAGCAGTTGTCCGGCGAATCCGGGGTCGAGGTCGGGGGTGACGCCCTGGGATCGGGCGAGATCCCACGTGTGCATGTACACGTCGGCGGTGTAGAACCGGTCGATTGCCTCGAAAAGTCGATGCTCGCCCGCCATCGGGTGGGTGAACGTGTCCTCGGCGGTCGGTCCGTCGAGGAGTGCCTGCACCGAGGCGGCGTGCTGTGACCACGCCCCGGCCGGATCGTCGGCGACAGCGGGTCCCGCGGGCAGGGCCACCCCACCGGCGGCGAGGAAGCCGGTGAACCAGTCGACGAGGTGGGCCACGACGTCGCGTACCACCCACCCGTCGACCGGCGTCGGCACCTCCCAGTCGCGGACGTCGGCGATGGCCTCCGCGAAGTCGGAGGCCACCTCTCGGTGACGCGACGATGCACCCAGTTCCGGCAGGGTCACGCCAGACACGATCAGATCTCGCCCTCGGTGAGCATGCGGTCGAGTGCGGCGTATCCCTCGTTCACGCCGACCTCCATGCCCGAGGCGAGCCAACCGTCGCGCGCTTCGAAGCTGTCGCACAGCGATTGGGCGTGGAGCCGCGTCGTGCCGTCGCCCAGATCCTCGAACCACAGGGTCTCCAGCGACACCGCATCGGGCATGCCGAGGAAGGTGAACGTCTGCACGATCTTGTCTTCGCCCACGGTGTGGAAGCACCCGCGGAATCCGAACTCCTGCCCCTCGTGGGTGGAGACATAGCTCCAGCTGCCGCCGTCGCGGACGTCCCACTCGATGACCCGGCTGCTGATCGCGTCCGGCCCGACCCACCGGACGAAGAGTTCGGGGTCGGTGTGGGCCTTCATCAGCTGCGCGGGCGTCCCGCGGAAGTCGCGGGTGATCCGGATCAGCGGCACCTCCTGATCGGCTTCGATGGCGGCCTCGGGATAGCGGGTCTGGGTTGCGGTCATGACACCTTTCCTTCCTTGTGGAGTGGTTGTTCGACCTCGGGGTCCGACACCGTCGGATGCTGGGCCTCGGGGCCGTCGTTCATCTCGGCGAGCAACGCGTCGAGGCGCTGGTAGCGCTCCTCCGCCCGCTTCCGGTACCGCTCGATCCATTTGGTCATGAGGTCGAACACCTCTGCTTCCAGATGGACCGGACGGGTTTGGGCCTCCCGGGTTCGGGTCACCAGGCCGGCGTCCTGCAGCACCTTCAGGTGCTTCGAGATGGCCTGGATGCTGACGTCGTACGGTTCGGCGAGTTGGCTGACCGTCGCATCCGAGACCGCCAGCCGCGCAACCATGTCGCGCCGCGTCGGGTCCGCGAGTGCGGCGAACACCTTGGACAACTCGTCTGCCATCCGACCTCCTCAACCGTTTGGTTGAATACGATGGTGCGCCGGATCGTCGACCTTGTCAACCCCTCGGTTGAATAAGCTGGTCCCGGCTCGTGTACGACGCACTGAGTGGCATACGAGAACTCCCACCGCCGGCCGGGTGGCCGATGGTGGGAGTTCGGGATCGTCGGGACGTCGCGGTCAGGCAGGTCCGATGGGCGCCTCGCCGCGCAGGGTGATCCGGTGCATCACCCGGCGGGCGTCGCCGTAGTCGCGGTTCGCGTAGTGCAGCGTGTTCCGGTTGTCCCAGAGGACGAGATCGCCGAGACGCCAACGGTGCCGGACGATGTGTTCGGGCTTGGTGAGGTGTGCGTAGAGCAGGTCCAGGATGCCGCGGCTCTCCGCCTCGGAGACGCCGTCGATGTGCGACGTGAAACCGGGATTGACGAACAACGACTTCCGGCCCGTCTCGGGATGGATGCGCACCACCGGATGGGTGACCGGCACCAGCTCGGTGACCTCCTCACCGTCCCAGGTGTTGCCGCGGCCGTTGCGTCGTTGCTTGAGGTAGTAACCGAATTCGCGGTTGCCGTCGTGTACCGCGCTGAGTCCGTCGATCATCCGCCGAACCGGTTCCGACAGCGACTGGTACGCGAGCTCGGCGTCCGCCCAGTTGGTGTCACCGCCGTTGCGCGGCAACACAACCGGACGCAGGATCGAGCCCATCGGCGGACGCGGCATGAAGGTGACATCGGTGTGCCACACGTCGGCGAAGCCGTTGTCGGCGCTGTCGAGCGAGTAGACCTCGCCGGGGACGTCGCCGCTGTTCCACACCGGATGCCCGAAGGTCAGGTCTCCCAGCCGATTTCCGAACCGGATGTGCGCCTCGTCGTCGAGGTGCTGATCGCGCAGGACGATGACCTTGTAGTCGATCAGCGCCCGGCGCAACGCGGACACCTGTGCGTCGGTGGCGGATGCGACATCGACGCCGCGGATCTCGGCACCGAAACTCGGGCCGAACTCGTCGATGTCGAATTCGACTCCGCCGGAGATGGTTCCGGCGTCAGGACGGTGCGTGGTGGCGACGGGGTGAGAGGTGGTGGTCATGAGGATTGTTCTCCAGGTCGATGAAGGCGGGGGTCGGAGCGGGGTGCGCCGGCGGCGAACCGTGGTGCGATCCGTCCGCCCAGTTCATCGAGTGGAGGGTGCCCTGGTGTGCGCTGATCGAGCCGAACGCGCCTCGCGTATTTCCGCTGGTTGAGCCGGCGAGGAGCGGAGCCGCCGGGCCGAGCAAGCGACGAAGGAGCGCGTCGAGGTCGACGAGCCGAGTCGAAGCCACTGCGGTGGCGGACGACGCTGGAACGGAGGACACCCCCACTTCCTAACCGGACGCCGCGCCACCGCACAGGGTTGAGCCCACGCTGAGGAAAAGGCCCGGCCGCTCATGCGACCGCGGCATCCTTCACCTCAGCATCTTTCACGGCGGCCTCCTTCACCGCGGCACCGATCTCGGCGCGCAGGGCGGCGTATTCGGGTGAACCGCGTAGTTCGTCGGGTTCGACGCCGGTGCGCGGCAACGTCGAGGTGAGGTCCAGTGCGACCTGTCCCGGTCGTTTGGTGAGCACGATGATCCGACTTCCCAGGAACGCTGCCTCGTCGGCGCTGTGGGTGACGAAGACGTTGGTGCGTCCGCTGTCCGCGCTCACCGCCCGCACATCCTCCTGCAACCGTTCCCGCGTGAGGGCGTCCAGCGCCGCGAACGGCTCGTCGAGCAGCAGCAACGGCGTATCGGCCGCCAGCGCACGGGCGATGGCCACCCGCTGCTGTTGCCCGCCGGAGATCTCCCAGATGCGCCGGCCGGCGGTGTCGTCCAGACCGACGCGTTCGAGGAGTTCGGCGCGGCGTGCCACCCGTTCGGATTTGGGGACCTTCGCGTACTTGAGCGCGAGATCGACGTTGCCGCCCACCGTCTTCCACGGGAACAGGCGCGGTTGCTGGAAGACGACTCCGGAGGTCACCCCGGGTACCGGGGCGCCTCCCGACACCTCCACCCTCCCCACCGTCGCGGGTTCGAACCCGGCGATGAGTCGCAGGAGGGTGGACTTGCCGCATCCGGACGCACCCACCAGCACCAGGAACTCGCCCGGCGGGACGTCCAGGTCGACCGGGCCGACCGCGGTCACGGCGTCCGCACCTGTCCCGTACCTCTGGGACACGTTGTGCAGACGGATCGAGACGCGTCGCCCCTCGGGTCGGTCCGGCGGACTACTGCTGTTCGAGGACACCCGGCAATCCCTCTGTGTAGATGGCCTCGCGGAAGGTCTCGATCGGCGGTGCGGCCGGGATCTGCTGCTGCTCGGCGAGGAACACCGCCGCGCTGTGTAGGTTCTCGGAGAGATTGCCCGGGTTGCCCTGGGTACCGAGCCACGTCGGACTGGTCAGCTCCGCGACGGTGAGGAAGGTGCCCTGCTTCAACTGGTTGGCCGCATCCTCCGGGGTCGTGCCCAGCTGTGCGGCGACGGCGTCGGCAGCGGCCTGCGGGTCGTCCTTGATGAGGGTGAGCGCGCGGGCCTGGACCTGCCGCCAGGTGTTCACGACCTCAGGGTTCGCCGTCGCGAATTCACTGGAGACCACACCGAGGTCGAGCGTGGGCTTGCCAGCGGTGGCCAATTGCCGGCTGGCGATGAGAGTCGTTCCGTCCTGGCGCAATTCGTCGAGCGTGGGCAGCCAGGTGTAGACCGCGTCGACGTCGCCGCGCTGCCAGGCCGCCAGCGAGGCCTGCGGCTGCAGATCGATCAGGTTCACGTCCTTCGGGTTCACGCCGGCCTGGTTCAGCGCGGCCAGCAGGCTGTAGTGGGCGGTCGAGGCGAACGCTGTCGCCACCCGCTTGCCCTTGAGATCGGCGACGGTCTCGATGCCGGTTCCGTTGCGCGCGACAAGGGCCTCGTTGTCGCCGGCGACGTCGAGCACGAAAGCCACCTGGTACGGGATGTTCAGCGGCGCGGACAGTCCACGGGCCACGGGGCTGGAGCCGATGGCGGCGAAGTCGACCTCTTTGGCGACGAACGCGGTGTTGATGTCGGCACCGGAGTCGAACTTGGTCCACTTGATGTTGTAGTCCGGCAGCGCTTCTTCGAGCCACCCGTTGTTCTTGACGATCAGGTCGCCGCTCGGGAACGACTGGTAGGCGAGCCGGATCGTCGGCTTGCTGTCGTCCCCGGAGTTGTCGACCGAGCAACCGGCGAGCACCAGCGCCACTGCGGCGATCATCCCGAGCACCGCACCGAAGCGCGACCGGCGCAGCCGGTACGAACCGGCCCTCTTGCGTGTGATTGTCATGTCTTTCAGGCCTTTCCGCGCCACGGCACCACTCGGTGCTCGATTGTTCGTAGGAGCCCGTCGATGATCAGTCCGGACAGACCGATGGCGATGATGCCGACCAGGACGACGGGGGTGTTGTTGTAGTTGCTGGCGTCCTTGACCACGCCACCGATTCCGGGGATGCCGTTGAACAGCTCGGCCGCGACCACGGAGGAATACGCGATGCCGACCGAAAGCCTTACGCCGGTGAAGGTCTCGGGCAGCGCCGACGGTACGACGACGTCGCGGATCACCTCGGACCGCGAGGCCCCGAGCGCGCGCGCCGCCTCGATGAGACTCACCGGCGCGGCACTGACGGCGGCGGTGGTCGCCACCGCCGCGGGCGGTAGCGCGGCCAATGCCAGCAGCGTGATCTTCGGCGCCTCGTCGATGCCGAGCCAGATGACCAACAGGAAGAAGTAGGCCAGCGGCGGTAGAGCGCGCAGGAACGTGAGCCACGGTTCCAGCAGGCGTCGGAACCACCCCACCGTTCCCATCGCCAGACCAAGCAGCACGCCGAGGATCACGCCGATCGCCACACCTGCGAAGACCCGGCGCAGCGTCATGTACAGGTGTTCCCACCAGTAATAGTCGGCATAGCCGCGGACTCCGTCGTGCGTCGTGGACATGTCGACAAAGGCCTGCCACACGGTGCCCAGGCGCGGCACGAAGGTCTCACTCCAGATCCCGCTGACGGCGACGACCTGCCACACGGCGGCGAACAGCACCACCGAGAGCAACGGGAGTCCCACCCGGGTCAACAGCGATCGCGCGCGAGACGAACCGCCGGGCGACGTGCGCTCCGCCCCACCACCCGCTTCGTCCGGGGTGATGTCCACAAACAAGGTCACCGTGCATGTCTAGACATCGCGAACCCCGGCGACCAGAGTTTTCCTCTCCGAGAGGAAAACTTACGCCGGATGCATACGGATCCGGCGCGATGTGCTTGTGGCGTGGGGTTTCGCTGGTCGCGTCCGTGGGAAGTTGCCTAGAACACGAACTGCGCGGCCACCTCGGCGACACCGGCCAGCGCGGACTGGACGCGAGCGTGTAGCGCGACTCCGGCGGCTGTCCATCCGGGTTCGTCGTCGAGGTCGGCGTCGTGTGGACGCGCGTTCCACACGTCGTTCCACTCGGTGAGCTCCGCTGCCAGCTCGGGGTCGAGGCCCAGGCGCAATGGGTCGGCGGGGTAGTTCTCGGTGAAGCTCTCCCAGAGTGGTCCGGCGCTCCACTCGGGGAACATGCGGATGAGCCGCAGGCCGTCGGGAAGCACCACAGGTCGGGATTGTGCGGAGCGGGAGGCGAGATATCGCAGCTGCATCTCGGCTCGCCCTGCCCGCTCGACCCGTGTTCGAGCGGGCTCCCGATAGTCGTACCCCGACAGCCACACCAATCGCTCATGGTCGGCTCGATCGTCGACGACGACAGCGAGCGACCACAACTTGCCCTGATCGGTGAAGAAGTAATCGGCGTCCGAGATCACCGTCGTCACATCACATCCGGAGTAGTCGAGGACCTCCGCGCGGTAGCCGGCCCCGTCGTACTCGAAACCGAAGAGTCTCAACGGTGTCTCGTCACCGGCGTCATCGCCACCCGACCGCGCTGTGTTGCTGTTCGTCATCTCTTCACACCCCCGATCGGTGAGCATCTCACACACATCCAGCCGCCCTAAGCGACAAACCCTTGCGACCGAGGTGCACGACAAGACGCCTGCGCGTCCGAGGTGCGGGAAGCGTACGCATGCTTCCTGATCCGAAAGAACCGCAAACCCCTGGTCCCTGAGGTGCGAGGAGCGCAAGCCGCCGGGCCGAGCAAGCGACGAAGGAGCGCGTCGAGGTCGACGAGCCACGAAGGGCCCTGATGAGGCACCTTGCGAGCCCTTCGTGGCTCGCTTCGCTCGCACCTCAGCAAGCAGAAGTCTGGACGCTCACGAGTGTTTTTCGTAGTCCACAACGGCCGCCAGGCCGTACTTACTGAGGTGCAAGAAACGAACCCTCCCCCGCTCCCCGAGACGGGAGAAGCGCAAGCACCGACCCCCTCCGTCCCCCGAGGCGCGACGAGCGCAAGCGACGAGCCTCGAAGGGGTCTACACCCCAGGCCGAACTCAAAACCGCTCGCAATCAGGCCGATCGAACGTGAACCGAAATGCGGGACGAGTGTGACTGGAGTACACCTTGTCAACAATCCACGCCCACCCAACGCGAATCGACGCACAGACGACGAAATATGCTGCACAGTCGATGAATTCGTGGTTCTCGGCCTGTGGAATTCCCTCGAAATCGAACGAATGTTCCGGTACCTTGGAGTCATGCCCGAGCTCGCCACCCTCCTCGATCAGCTCATCGAAACCACCCCACCCGCCGACGACCCAACCAGCAGAGCAACATTCGACGCCCTCGAGACGCTGCGCTTGATCCGCAACACCGTCGACCACCAGATCGTCACCCACACA
>NZ_MVKV01000020.1:0-86895 GCF_002009645.1 Gordonia sp. IITR100
TGACGCTTCCGTCCCGCCATGATCCCTATCGTCCCTTCTCCGCCCTCAACAGGGCAATCAGGACTCTAGAACCACCCAGACCGGTTCACGGGGGACACGCCACCAACACCAGCGAGACGACTGCGACGGGGCGATGGTCGTTGCGCTTCCGACAGGTGAACCTGCTCGACCGTACCGAGACGGTCATGCTGGGGGAGTACGACGACGAGTACGTCGTCGAAGACGGCGAGTGGAAGATCGCCGCGTCGAAGCTGACTGAACGCTGGCGGATGCGGCAGCCACTGTCGCCTGACGTCGAGATCACTGAGGGGACGTTCGGGACCGCCGACGGCTGATTCGGGTGTCGCTCATAGCTCTTGACGTTGGCATTACAGATGCCTAGCAGGTGACCTCTATGCGGGCCGCAGGATCGCTACGAGGAAATCCGACTTGTCGGTGAACGGGCGGACGTCCCAGGACTCCAGGAGCAGGTCCTGAGCGAAGCCGGCGGTGGCTGCGTTCTCGAGGAACTCGTCGAACGCGTAGTCCCGGCCGGCGCCGAACCCGATTACTGCACGGCCGTCGTTGCGGAGATGTGCGCGCAGTCGCTCGAGGACGGTGACGCGGGTGCTCTGCGCGAGGAACGCCATCACGTTGCCGGCCGAGACGATGAGGTTGAACGGTTCGTCGATGCCGCGGGCGGGGAGGTCGAGTTCGGCAAGGTCGTTCACCAGCCAGCGCGGGCCTGGGTGGTCTTCTTCAGCGGCCTGGATGAGGACCGGGTCGACGTCGACGCCGACGACGTCGTGTCCGACCTCGGCGAGGTACCCGCCCACGCGCCCCGGGCCACACCCGGCGTCGAGGATGCGGGACCCGCGCGACGCCATCGCGTCAATGAGCCGGGCCTCGCCGACAAGGTCGTTGCCCTCACGTGCCAGGGTGCGGAAGCGTTCGACATACCAGCTGGAGTGGTTGGGATCCGCGGCGGACTTCTGCATCCAGATGCTCTGTTCGACCATGCCCGCATTCTGCCAAACGCCGGAATCATCGACCGAGCCGAAACGCAGCGGGGCGTTGGCCGACTGTCAGGTCACTTCTGGCGGAAGTGGGGCGCTGAACGCGGATGCCAAAGGAGACTCAGTACGGCGACTTCGATGACCAACAGCAGGAGGTCGAGCGTGCTGGTCACTGACCTGTCATAGGTTGCTACGGACGTGATCCCGGAGGCGATGCCTACCGCGCCGATGACAGAGGCCGCCACGCGCGCCCAGCGGAAACCGCGCAGGTTGGTGTACGCAAGCAGTAGCCAGAGTCCGGCTAGAGCGAGGCAGGACGCGACGATCAAACCGGTCGCGACGTTGGTCCCGGTCTCGCTAGAGACACCTAGTGCGTCAGAGCTCCGATAAGTCGATCCGTCACTGAGGAGAACGGACTGCCGCAGACGTGCTTCTTCCCTGACTGCGTCGACCAACGAGAGCGCGTGAAACAAGCCGATGAGCTGGATGCTCGCTCCGGTGATCATCAGTCCGGTGGCCAGCCACACTGGGGACGGTGTGGACGCGGAACGTGTTCGCAACACGCGTTGCGCACAATGCGTGTCAGTCGTCATGCGATGACAATAGGGCGGTTCGACGGCAGCGAGAGATTCTGCTGCACAGCGCATTGGCCCATGCTGGTCGGAACCGTGTGGGCGTCCCGAAGCTACGACTGCACGCCGGTGGCGGAACGTCACCGGAGTCCTCATCCGTTCCAGGTGGGTACTCAGGCCAGCATGAGTCTCGTCGATACGTCGGCTATCGCGGCATCGAACCGCTCGCGCCCGCCCGCGGTGTTCAAGCCGCGCATCGAACAGTGCGGAATCTTGCCTGGCGGCACGTAGATGCCGGCGCGCGTGATGGATGCACGACGCCAACCATCGCGAGCGGAACCACCGAGAAGCAGGACGATCTCAAGCTTCGGGAGCAGGTTCACCACTTCCCGGGTCCAACGGGCCCCGCGCGCCCGCTCCGCCGGGGTCGATCCACCGTTCTTCACACCGGCAACCGGGAATGGCACCACGTTCCAGTGGACGACATCACCCCAGTCGACTCCGTGGCGGGCATACGCCTCGCGGCAGTTCCGCGCGGTCCGGTCGTCGTTGTCCAGACTCAAGAGACATGAGCCGCTGGTCGATTCGGCCTTGGTCGACGGGTTGTCCAGCAGGACGAGCATGCGAGCGTTCACACCGCCGGTGTCGGGGTCGACGTAGGGCACCTCACCTCGACGTAGGCCTTCGGTGTCGACTACCCGATCGGCGAGTTCGTTGAGTGGCGCTACGTGGGGTTCCCGAATCCGCGCCATCTTCGCCGCGACCACATTGGGGTCCGCGTTGCGTCCGTTCACCGGCCCCATCGTTGACCCCTACGAGGCGATCGCAGGAAAGACGATCACCGAACCGTCCTTCTCCTGGACCATGTCGATGGTGACCTCCGACTGCCGTCCAGCAATCTGTGCTGTCTGCCCGAGATCGCGCAAGCGACGCGTTGTGTTCAGCAGTTTGTCCACCTCGCCGGAGGAGAACATGATGTCGCGGATGCCGTGAGACCGGTCAAGTTGCAGCGCTGACAGGCGAAGCAAGACGCCGTCAAGGCGGCGATCGATTGCTTCGATATCTTGTTGCTCCTTATGCAGCACCGCAGCGAAGCGTTCGAACGGATTCCCTTCCGACAACTGCGCGTGCTCCACCGCTTGGAGAACGATGACTCGCCGCTTCATCGCGATAGCAAGCTGGGCAAGCTCGACGTGGACGTAGAACTCGCTGTCTGCTGCCTCGACACCCGGGATCGCCTTCGCAAGGTGGTTCAGTTCGACCTTGTCACTGTCAAACGTCTGCAGGGCCTTCTCCCACCTGGCGATTCGGGATGCGGCTTTCGACACGGCGTTCTCGATCGCGAACACCGCGGAGTCCAGTCCCAGGGTCACTCCGATGCGCCCTTCGTCGAGCACGATCGAGGTCGCCTTCTGGATAGCACCCCGGCAGGCCTCCAACGCGTGCCGCTCGGACTCTAGATTGTCGGCGACAAGCTTCTCGAGTAGTTCAGTGATCCGTTCGAGGGTCTTTTGGCGCTGCTGGTCGGCGTATGCGCTCACGCCCACAGCTACAGCCATCAAGACCAGGGGAGCGGCGACGGTCAGCGCACCGGCGCCGGCGGCGGCAACTCCCGCCGTCGTCGCCGATCCTGTCGCGGCACCCGCCGCGGCGGCCTTTCCCGCAGTGACAGGTACGAAGGATGCTTGCGCGGCGATCTTGGACCCATTCGTGAGCGCGCTGTGCACGCCGCCCGCGACGGTCGACGACGCCATCGGCTTGACCATGCCGCCAGCTACCTGTGCCGCAACCTTGGTCGGCAGGACCATGCGGTACAGCGTTTCACCGCCGTCCGTAACGACCTTGGGCGTACTCTTCACCAGCTGAGACAACTGCTGCGCCAAAGGACTCACGCCGTGCAGGTGGATACCCTTCGACCGATCGAGTGACTCGGGCGCCGCATGAGCCTCCAGCGTCGTCAGGGGCGTCTCGCTGAACTCAGCGAGCGCACGGCGAAGGCCCGCGAGCCGATCAGGAGTCAGCGCTGTGTCGCTCAGGACTGCGGGGATATCCGCCTCATCTGTGGCCAGCGTCCACACCGGTACCTGGACGAGTTCGTTGGACATCGGACCTCCATCTGCGTGGGAACGAACCGAATGTATCGGACATGGCCGACACCGTCGCGGTTGGTCCGAACGGACTACAACGCCTCGCGTGTTGGATGGACACCCGTCACCAGGTCGCGGAAGCAGTAGGCCCGCAGACGAATCGAGTTCTGTGCCGAACTTGTGGTTCGAATCCTCGGTTCGCCTCCCGTCGGTTGGCCAACCGCTACAGTGACCGAGTTGTCCGGATGCGCCTTGCGCCCAGGGCCCATCCGCTGGCCGAGGATCCGCCTGCCGGATGCACCGGTCGAGCTGTCGAATGCGGGGTTTGCTGTGTCATCTGTAGGGCGAGGTTGGACGCTTGTCGACGTCGAGACGTCCGGATTGAGTTCGCGTCAGCACCGTGTACTCAGTTTGGCCGCGATCGCGTTGGACGCAAACGGACACGTAGTCGGCGAGTACTCGTCGTTGTTCAACCCCGGGTGCGATCCGGGTCCCGTTCACATCCATCGCCTTACGCGCGAGCGTCTCAACGGTTCGCCGACCTTTGACTCTGCACTGGAGCACCTACGCGAACTACTCGAAGGTCGGACGCTGGTTGCGCACAACGCGGTCTTCGACCACGGCTTCCTCGTCGAGGAGGCGCGACGAGCAGGGGCTACTCTCCCGATCACTCATCGTTTGTGCACCATCACCTTGACGCGGCGGCTCCAATTGGACGTCCCCAACGCCAAACTCTCGACACTTGCTCAACACCGGTCGGTCCCACAACGAGCCGCCCACGACGCCGGCGATGACGTGCGAACCTTGCTGGAGGTGTTTCGACGGAGTACCGGCCTTGCGAGCACTTTGGGATTGCCACTGCCCGTCGTCGCGTGCGGTGCTGCGACTCGCGCGTATCCAGACAAGGTCACCAGAGTGCCTTGTCCGTGGACCGACCCCGGCCGTTATGACTCGGCTGTGGGACTGATCCAGGGCACCAAAGTCGTGATCACGGGATCGACGCATGCGCCTCGCCTCGAGCTGGCTCGCCGTCTGGCCGATGCAGGATTGGACGTGATGAACGCGGTGAGCGGCAAGACGGGGTTGCTAGTCGCCAATCCCGGGGCACCGGACAGCCGCAAGTTGCAGCGCGCCCAAGAACTGGGAATCCCATTGGTTGATGAAGCGACTGCGATCTCGTTGGCCGAGCGCGTCGTGCCCGGCACACTGAAATCAGTTCCGGTGATAGAGGTCATTTCCTCGCCGGCCCGGACTCGCGAGACACCCCCGCCACGGGCGTCGAGTTCACTGCCATGGTCCGGTCGACGGGTTCTCGTGCTGGGAGGACTCCACAGCGACGCGACGGCGGTGCGGGCACGTCTTGTCCAGCTTGGTGCTGTGCCCGCCATCAACTTGACGGCCGCAGTCACGCACGTTCTTGTGCTGAGCGGGGGAGAAGCCGATGGTCGCTTTGCGAGAGCGCGGGATCGGGGTCTCCCGACCCTTGAGGCCCATCATGTCTCGGGTGTCGCGGACACCAGCGACCCTGCTATAGCTGAACCGCAGGGCGTCGATGACGGAAGCACGGAAACGAGTCCCGCGCCGACTTCGTTGTCCTCTGGCGCAGTCGTCGACATCCCGCAGGAGATGGATGGGTTTACAGTCAACGTCGCGTGGACGTCTACGCACGGCATCTCGTCCCGCGGCCCCGAAGTCGACGTCGTCGCATTCGAGTTGGCGGGTGACGGGAGAGTCCCGTCAGACGATGAGTTCGTCTTCTATAACCAACCGGCCAGTC
Source organism: Gordonia sp. IITR100 (assembly GCF_002009645.1). NCBI lineage: Bacteria > Bacillati > Actinomycetota > Actinomycetes > Mycobacteriales > Gordoniaceae > Gordonia > Gordonia sp. IITR100. The sequence goes on from NZ_MVKV01000020.1 coordinate 5,432, forward strand.
CAGATGGTGTCGCACGACTGTCGATCGACGGTGACCGCGAGCAAGGCCTCAGCATCGACCTCGCCGCGGCTCCAGACGAGATCGAGCGAATCACGATTGGTGCCGCAATCGACGGCGACGCAACCTTCGGGGATGTCGGCGCTATCTCAGTGACTGTTGACGCAGCCGAATTCACCTTCGCAACAGCAGTTTTAGACGCCGCGACGACTGAACGATCGATGATCATCGCGGAGATCTATCGACGAAATGGCCTGTGGCGCTTTCGCGCAGTCGGCCAGGGCTACGACGACGGCCTCGCCGAGTTCGCAATTCGGCATGGGGTGGAGATTGAGGAGTGACAGCAATGGAGAAGGGCGATCCCGGCGCGCGTACGAGTTACTGACTGCCGCTAGAGCGACCACTCGCCCCCAGGCTCTGAACACCAGGGCCGCTAGGGCGGAATCTGATTCATCGTTGCTCTTAGGAAGTCTGTCGCGACTTCGCATACGGCCTGTGTAGGGGGCGGTTCCAGATCAAACCTGCTAACCGTAGTTACTACTACCGCGCTACCCGACTGAATGTAGACCGAGCAAGCTCCGGCACCGATCGAACTCACAAGGACTCGTCGCCCGTTCAGGGAAGTATCTGGAAACCAGGTCTTGCCTGCCAGATTCAGCGCCTTGTGCCCCGTCAACCCTTCGGAGCGACGAATGATGTCCCCCACGAACTGTGCAACGAAGGACATGTCGTCGTCGCTGTACTTCCATCGGCATCCTCTAGCCGTCTGGAAGTCGGATCCGGCCATGTCAGCTGCGGAATCTACAACTAGACCGAACTGACGCAGCGTTTTATTCGAAACCTGAGTACAGGGCTCGTAGGGTGACCCGTCATTATTGATGCTCCAGCGATTGGGAAACTTCGTTTCGAAGGGCAGATGCCTCCCGGCGTCATCAGTTTGCCTGATTGCCGCGGTCGGGGTTGATTGCACTGTTGACTGAGTGGATACCGATTGAGGTGCCCCACGGGTGGTGCACCCAACGAGGGCGGCACCAAGCATCAGGAGACAAATACTCCGGTACATACACCTACGCCTTCAGATCGCCGGCGCTTGCGCGTCGGTCTCGTCTATCGCCTGACCCGCGATCTGACACTGTTCGCCGAGAGCTCGAGCGAGCGTGGCCTGGCGCTTGCACTGGTCAGCGAGTGATGCGACCGCTGGAACCAACAGCCCATAGAACCGTTCTCCCTCGACGCAGTCACCGAAGTATAATTCCAGCACCTGGCGCTAGACATTTCTGCGACTTTTTAAGCCGGTCGTCCCTCGTTTTGTCAGCAAGAGCTCCCAAGGGCGACCGAATAGTTGCTGCGCAATCGGGTGGCCGGAATGCCTCAAATCGGAATCTGGTCGAGTGTCGCACGGAGGAAATCGACGGCAATGTCGCAAGTTTGGCGAGTCGGCGGCGGCGGGTCGGCTCCTAGCCGAAGCACCGAGGTAATGACGACGGCGTCTCCCGAACGAACTATGGCCCCGCACTCTGCGTCCATATATGACCCAACTAGGACGGGTCGGCCATCAATCTCCGTGTCCATAAACCATGTCGTGCTCGATGAGTACATCCCCTTGTATCCACCGAGACCCTCCGGTGGCCGGATCAAGTTGCCCACAGACTGGGCGAGTGAAGAACGACGATCATCTTGGAACCTCCACCGACATCCGCGGGCGGTCTGGAAGTCCGACGCAGCAACGTCCGAGACGGTCGACTCCTCTAGACCGAACTCACGGACAACGGTCACGGGAATCTGAGTACACGGTTCGTATGAACTGCCGTCGTTATTAATGTTCCATCGGTTCGGGAAATTCGTCTCGAATGGCAGCGTGCGTCCGAAGTTATCGGTTTGTCGGATCGGCGCAGACATGCTGGATGACGACGAGTCGGCGGACGATGGGACGGGCACCGGTGTTCCATTTACCGCGCAGGCGCCGAACATCGGACCGGCCAGTGCAACGATCGCTACTGCTACCGCACCCTCTCTAAGTTGCAAAGTCGGCCGCACCCTCCATATCAACCTGCTCGATTGATGTCGCGGCCGCACGGCATCGTTCGCCGAGCGCTGAAGCCCTGTACACGCCGCGGGTAAGGTCGCTCGACAGCTGAGCCGTCGCACGTGTCAGACCGTCGAAAACACCCTCACCTTCGCGACAGTCGCCAAAATAGTTCGAGCGAAGAATGCCATTAAGCCCCTCAAGGGCGGAAGTCAGATCGCTAGTTACCTGCTCAGCCACAGCAGCCCGACGCTCCCAGTCAGCTCGCTCTGATCGCAGTACAGTTCCTCGACCGTGCGGGCTGACGGGCGTTTCCGGGACGGCCTGGGGCAGCAGAGAGTCGTCGGCGAATGGCGTGCTCATGGGTCCCCCTCCCGGTGACGGACCCTTGCTGGGGCCGACTCGTCGAACAGACTAGTACGACGCGGGGTCATTGTGACGGGGGCCGCCGAGTTGTGGACGAACTCGCGACATGTGCGTAGTGGGGGGTTCTCGTCCACTCAACACAGGGGCTTAGAGCAGAAACGAGATTCCGGAGTCTTCGCGGACAGAAATGGGACGGCACCCAACCTGGCGTGTCACCGCGAATACGGGTTCAGCCGACCTGTGGACACCACCGCGAGAACTCCAGCTTCATGATCTAGCATCAACCGGCACACGGTGATGACTGCGGGGGAGTCCGGTGATGACGACATATGTCGATGAGGTGCGGGCGTATTTGTCCGGTTTCGGCGATCCACCTCGGCTTTACGATGCCCTCCGCGATGCCACACTCGCCGTTCCTCTCGACCTCCACGGACGACTGTTCACGCTGGTGGAGGCCGGTATCCCCTGGATGCTGGCGTTCACGACGCCGGAACGCCTGCGTGACTTCGCCGAGCTCACCGACCGCAGCCTGGACGAGGTCCGCTACCTCGACGTTCTCGGTCATGTGCTGATCGACCGAGTCCTCGACCAAGCCCCCGAACCCACCGGCCTAGTCGTCGATCCTGCGACACCTTCGGCGATGACGTTCCCGCCATCCCGCGAGCTAACACCGCACTGCTACTACGACGATGAGGGCGAGGTAGTCCGATGATTGAGAATCTGCGCGTCGACCCCGAAGTCCTGACAACGGCCAGCGCTGGTATCAACGGCGTGATCAACGGCCTCGCCGATACGGGCGTCGGTTCGGACTACAGTGCCGCGATCGGCCGCGGATACGGCGACCTCGACCTCAACGGTGGGACGATCGGCCATGCCGACCCCAAGAGCGGCCTCGAAGAGTACTGCTCCCGTTGGGAGTGGGGTGTTAGAGCGCTCGTGATTGGCGCGGCCCAGATCTCGATTGGCCTCGAACTCGGCGCTAGCTACTACGAACGCGAGGAGAAGTGGTCGGGTGACCAGCTCAAGAATTACGCGATGGATCTGTTCGGCGACCCCAGTCTTCAGCCGGAAGACATCGAAGGAAAGTCGTGGGACGAGCTCATCGAGCACAACCGCGATGCTCTCACCGACCCGAAATGGGCATTGACGCCGGAGGAGATGGAGAATCACAGGAAGTTTGCCGAGGAGAACAGAACGTCCTTCATCGAGGACCTGAAGACCTTCGGTCACCACTGGGTCGATCCGTCGTCGCTTATAACCGACACGATCGACGGCTTCGAGCGCGACGGGTTCACCGCAGACTCACCTAGCGGCCCTGGCGCCGAGGGTCATTCCGATCCTGCGCCGGACGGCAACTAGATGGGCCTGTTCGATCCACTCGAGGGCGGCAAGGAGTTCTTGGGCGGGTTAGTCGACGGCGCCACGGACATCATTGGCGGCGGCCTCCGCGCTATCGGTCTCGACAGCATTGCGACCGGCGTCGAGGACCTCGGGGACGAAGTCGCGGACTCCCTGGGCGCAATGCCCGACGAGGAGGAGCTGGGGAGAACAAAGGACCCCAGAGAACTGGTCCTCGGCGAACCCGCCGCGATCGCCTCTATGGCAGACAGGTTCAGTGGCTTCGCAGATAGCTTTGGCGCTGCTGGTGCAGGCTTAAGAGGGGTGTCGGTCGGGGACTGGTCCGGCACCGGCGAATCAGGGTTTCGTGACGCGATAGCGAGCCAGGTACCACAATGGTTCGCTGCAGCCGACGCCGCGAACAAGGCAGCTGCAGCACTGACCGGTTGGGCCGGCGTCGTCACCTTCGCGCAGCAAAAGGCCGCCGAGGCCATCCGAATCTGGGAAGAGGGCGAGCGCAAGCAGGACGAATGGGCCAAGAAGGCCACGATCTACAACGAGGAACTGGACGACTACCAGCACGATCGACGTGACACGCCGCCCACTCATCCGGGACCAAACCCGTTTCCCGGTTACAAAGCCGAGGCACAGCGAGTCCTGAAGATCGGACGAGACCATCGCAACTCGTCCGCCCCGGGCGTAAAGGCCGAACTAAGCGATGCGGCAAACATGGCGCCGCCGATGCCGTCGGCGTTGGACCAGGCCAAGATGGGCGCGAAAGACATTGCGACGGCAGGAATCACAGGTGTCGTCCATTACGGAGGCGGTCTAGCCGGCTCCGCGACCGAGCTTGTCAAAGGACTCACCATGCTGAGCCCGCAGAATCCTTACAACATCGCCAACCCGCATCAGTATCTGCGCAATTCGGCGAGCGTGATCATGGGCATCACCGACCAGGTTGCCAACCCTGACGAGTTCGTCCGAAGCCTCGCCGGAGGGGGATGGTCAACTGATCCAGCCGAGTCGCTGGGGAACTTGATCGGGACGGTGGCTGGATCTGTGGCACCGGTGCCGAAGGGTGCCAACGTCTTGTCCGGGCTGACGAAACCCGGTCGTCACGCGACCCCGTCACCCAGCCCCTCGCCGTCCAGACCAGACGCGCCCGCCGGGCGTCCGCTCCCGTCGCCCGTGCCGCAGGGATCGTCGCCGAACACGCCTGGCGCCAGCCCCAGTGCCGACCTACCTGGACGACAAGGTCCCGACCTCGCCGTCGACCACAATGCGCCTCCGGTCCCCAGAGCTGACGGTCCCGCGCCGGACGCTCCGGCCCCCGAACCACCTGCGCCCGCCGGCTCACCGAATCCAGCTACCACTCCCGACGCCGGCACACCATCGCCGGGCGCCGTCGACACTCCGCCCAGCGGGGGAGCGCCTGAACCGCCTGCACCACGCCCTGACGCAGCATCCCCGGACCAGCCCGTTGCCGGCGGACCTGTCGGCGGCCCCGGCCCGCACACACCCGGTCCCGAGACCCCCGCGCCCACTCCGAATCCCGAGCCCACTCCCTCGCCCGTTTCCGACGGACCGGGATCACCCACGCCGGGACCCACGGACAATCCCTCTGGACCACGAAACCTGGGCGACGACGACCCGCCCGGACCCAACCGCGGCGACACCACCACTCCCGCAGCCGCACCCGGTGGCGACCACTCACCCGGCCAGTCCACTCCCGGACACAACGCCGTCGACCGCGATGGCGCACCGAACCCGACGCACCATGAACCGTCGGTGCCCAAGCCCGACGAGCCCGTCGTCGACCGGAACCCGACCCGGCACGACGAGCCGACGAGCGGGCACCCGCCTAAAGCCGACGAACCAGCAAGTCCGACAACACCTCACACGCGACCCGACCCAGACGCGCCTGGTCCACGCCCCACGCCGGGGTCGATCCATCCCGACGCGCCGACGACTCGACCCGACGTCGTCGAGACCCCGACGCGCACGCCCGAACACGCTGACACCCCTGCAACCGGACCCGTAGCACCGGTCGCCGGGCACCCTCCGGTGTCGACGCCACATGCCACACCCGATCCCGCGCAAACGAAACCCGCTCCGACGCCGGCTGGTCCCGTCGCCCCGGCGCGTGCGGATGCTCCCACGACACCTCCGCGCGCACCCGATCACACCCCGGACCGCACGCCGCCTGCGCGCACCACACCGGAATCGACGACACCGCGCGACGCAGACCGCGGCCGCCCGGTTCCGTCGAACACCCATCACGTGCCCGAACCCGCCGCGCGGAACACGCCGGATACAACACCCAACCCGCCGCGCACCGGACCTGACGACCGGCCAATCCCGCCGACAGTGATTCCCGACCGCCCGTTCACACCGGAGCGCCCGTCACCGGCCGGCCCACGCCCGGCGAGCCCCGATGCACCGTCGTCTCCGCGCGACCCCGCCCCAGGTAATCGACCCGACGGCGACAACCCGGACGTCGATAACTCCGCCCCGGACAACGACACCGGCGAACCGATCGACCCCGCTCACCCCGAACGCACCGACGCGGGCTCGACGGAACGTGCCGACACCAGCGAGGGCAACGAGACGCCCGAGCAGTGTCGGAGCAACGGCGAACCCGTCAACGTCGCGACCGGCGAATACTTCCTTCCCCTGACCGACGTCGACCTTCCCGGCGTCCTGCCGCTCCGACTGACCCATCGACATCGGTCGCGGTATCGGTGGGGTCGATGGCTCGGACCGACGACACCGTCGACCTTCGACGCCCGCGCCATCGTCTCCGACGACCTGGTGACCATCGTCGACGCAGACGGCACGATGACGAATTTCCCGAAGCCGCAGAATGACTCCGTGTCGCGGAGCGTGAACGACACCGACTGGGAACTGCGAGCAACGGCGACAGACGGCTACCAGCTGACCCATGTCCGCACGCTCATCAGCTGGTTCTACATCCCCATCCCGGAGCTCAACGGCGTCGACGTCGCGGCCGGGAGCATCGCCGTCTCCGCGATGACCGACCGGCATCACAACCGCATCCGCTTCGTCTTCGACGAGCACGGAAGACCCTCGGCGGTTGAGCATTCCGCCGGTTACCGTATCGATGTGCAGTGCGACGGCGCTCGAATCCTCGGCTACCGCCTGGTTGCCGGGGTGGACGGCGTTCCGGCCGACCAGCAACTGTGCACCTTCACCTACCACCGCGGCCATCTAGCCGCGTCGACCAACGCCGTCGGAGCGACAACGCGTTTCGGCTATGACGACGCCGGGCGGATGACCTGGTGGCGCGACTCGATCGGGATGGAGTACTGGAACCGGTACGACGACCTGGGTCGTGTGACCATCCAGTCCGGCATGAACGGGGTGTGGTCCGGGCGGTTCGACTACCAGCTCCGGACGGCGGGCCCCGGGTCGATGACGACCTACACCGACGCCGTCGGCGCGACGACGCTGTACGGCATCGATGCCGACAATCGGGTGCGGCAGGAGATCGACGCGCTGGGTCGGATCACCAGGATCGACTACAACGACAGTCGACAACCTATGGTGCTCTCCGGTGCAGATGGACTCTCGACACGACTGCACTACAACGCTTTCGGTGATGTCGAGCGGATCGTCGGACCCGACGGCGCAGCGACGGAAGTGAGTTACGCGGGTCCGGGACGGCCGGATCGGATCGTCGAACCGGGCCCGGTCACCACGCGTATCGCGTACACCGACAGTGGAAGTCCGCTGACGGTGACCGACAATGCCGGCGCGGTCACGTCGTACACCTACGACGAACACGGCGCACTGACGTCGCTCACGGATCCCGACGGCGTGATGGTTCGCTACCGCAACAACGCGGCCGGACTACCCACCGAGATCATCGACATGCTCGGCAACACGACGCGGATCGCGTTCGACGCGTTCGGGCGGCCGGTCGAGGTCGTCGACGCCGAGGGCGCCAGAACCACCGTCGGGTACGACGCGATGGGCAACCGGACCAGTCTCATCGCTCCCGATGGTGGACAGTCGCGGTGGGAGTACGACGGCGAGGGCAATTGCGTCGCCTACGTCGATCCCGTCGGCGCGACCACGCGTTGGGAGTACGGCCACTACGACCTGCCGGTCGCGCGGATCGATGCGGATGGTTCGCGAACCGCGTTCACCTATGACACCGCACGACGGCTCGTCGCTGTCACCAACCCCGACGGTCTGGTGTGGAGCTACTCGTACAACCCGGACGGCTCGCTGCAGTCCGAGATCGACTTCAACAACGCGACAACGACTTACACTTACGACGCGGGCGGACGGCTCGCTACGCGGACGAACGCGGCCGGGCAGACTGTAGCGTTCGAGTACGACGCAGCCGGTCGTGTTGTCGCTGAACGCAGTTCGGACCCGGTCAGCCCCGACTTCGACGGGGAAGTCACCGAGTACAGCTACGATTCCGCCGGGCGACCGGAGAGTGTCGTCGGCGCGTTCGGGCGGTGGCACTCGACGTATACGTCGGCGGGAATGCCGCTATTGACCGGCGTGAACGACGGATCCGCGGACTGGGTGATCGAGTCTGGTTGGACGGGCGCGGGGCGTTCGGCATCGGTGACGACGCCGACGGCGGTACACACACGCTACGGGTACGACCCGCGCGGCGTGCTCGACTTCATTTCGACGGCGGGTCGTACGTGTGACATCACCACCGACGCGTCCGGTCGCGAGCAGCGCCGACGCTTCGAGGGCACGGCCATCGATTCGTCGTGGGATCCGGTCGGACGGCTCATCGGGCGGTCGATTGCGACGGTCTCTGTCAATCCTTCGACGCTGAACCTCGGTTCGAGTGGATCGGCCGGCGGGAGACCGGAACGCACCGTCGCACGAGCCGAGTACACCTACCGCGCCGACGGCATCCTGACCGCTTCGACGACGACGCTCGCCAATCGCGGCCGGACCGACTACCAGGTCGATGTACTTGGACGGATCACTGCGGCGGTCGGTGTGTCCAACTCGGAGCAATTGACCTACGACGCGACCGGCAACATCACCGATTACGGGATCACGGGCTCGCGTCCAGCGACCGCTCAGCCCGCGTCCCCTGAGGTGCTAGGCGCTAGCCGAGCCTCGAAGGGCCCCCGCTGGCAATACTCCGGCACCCTGCTCGTCGACGACGGCCGGACGTCGTACCGGTACGATCGCGCCGGCCGCCTCACCACGATGAGTCGCAGGCGATTGTCGCGCAAACCCGATGTGTGGCATTACGTCTGGGACGCTCACGATCGGCTACGCAGCGTTACCACTCCCGACGGGACGACCTGGACGTACACGTACGACCACTTGGGACGTCGACTGAGCAAGACCAACACGGCAACCGGAGCGGTCACCCGGTTCCACTGGCACGGCGAGCAGCTGGTCGAACAGACGGAGTCAGTGCCGGATGCACCGGACGCCGGAAGAAACGCTGGAGTAACGGCGACTACCTGGACGTTCGCGCGCTACGCGTACACACCTATGGCGCAGACACGCAGTACAGAATTGATCACCGCCACGGAAGATGCTGACTCAAGAAACCGCGCACCCGACGCCGACGTGAGCCTGAGCCTCGGGTCACCTACGGTCGCGCCGTCCAGGCCGGTCGAGTGGACCCAAACCGAAGTCGATCGAGAGTTCTTCGCGATCGTCACTGATCAGATCGCGACACCGACAGCACTTATCGACCCGCGCACCGGGGAAGTCGCCGGGCACGCGGCGCGAACGCTCTACGGCGAGAGCACGTGGGTTGGCTTGTCAACGCCGTGGGCGTTCCCCGGTCAGTACGCGGATGATGAGAGCGGCCTTCACTACAACCGGTACCGGCACTACCATCCCGGAAGTGGGCGATACATAAGTCCAGATCCGCTGGGATTGGCACCTGCGCCGAATCCGCACACCTATCCCGCGAACCCAGCGTCAAACTGCGACCCAACAGGCTTGACGCCTTGCGATGGTGCCGAGACTGTACGTAAATATGGACCGCACGAGGTTGGTCCCCTTCCACCAGACACGGTTCAGACGTTTCGTGGAGGTGTGTACACGGAGAAGATCACAACGGAACCCCTGATCCTGCACCGCGCCCACACCGCTGGGAAGAGCCGTGTCGGCGGTTTCTGGTCGCGAGATATGCCACAAGGGCCAATGCAGACGCAAATGGACAGCGCCTTGAATCCGAAGTGGGGAAACCAAGCAAACGCGGTGAGCTCGATCGAAGTTCCCGTCGGCACAAGGTTCTTCGAGGGTTCAGTCGAGTTGCAAGAGTTGGGTTCGACCGGAACCCATATTCCTTCCGGGGGCGGCGTGCTACTGGGTGGAGGCAACCAGATCGTATTCGCGCCACGCTTCCACGTGCCTGAGGCATGGTTGCAGTAAAGTGATTGGTCGAAGTACAGGAGAGTGCAAATGACAATGACGCTGGCTGATGCCGCAAAGAGAGCGATTGAAAGTTTCTTTTCGGCATACGAATCCGTGGTTATCAACATGAAGTTGCCGGATGGCAACTTCGGAAAACCTTTTGACAATTACTACAAACTTGAATCAGTAGACACTGATAACAACCAAGTTAACGTCGGCTTGGGGTACGGTCTGGTATTGCATCTCACCCCTACGGGCATTGCTTTCGGTCATGGATTTTTCGATTTGAAGGTAGTTGCCAGCAACATTCTCTTAGAATCAGAAGATCTACGACTCCGATACGATTCAGGAATTGTGACTTTTGAGGTGTATCCCGACGATTCGTCGTCGATCGGAGCGAGAGACGCAGCTCTGTCCACCCTGGAAGATGCGGCTTCGAACTTCCAATAGTCTGGGGGCCGGGTGGTGATGTAGAAGCAGATCATGGATCAATCCGCGTCGCGTGTCAATCTGTCTGTGGCACGAGCTGATTGCCGACCAAGACATCGAGTGGGGGCGCGAACGGACCCGCTGAAAAGGCTACGCTGGAACGTGTCGGTTCCGCCTTGGGCAACGCGACATGCTCCGCGGTCCCGGCGCGCGACCAGACGAGGTAGCGTGCGGAAACGCTAGCGTGCTCACCTATAGGACGGTCACCGACTGCGACGTGGCCGCCACGTCACATAAGAAGGCGTGATCACATAGCCGAGAACAAACCACCCCCAGACCTTCAACTCATCCAGGCGATGAGCGACGTAATGCTGGACCCCGAAAGCCCAGCTGCGGTCGCCAACCTCGAAGCCGAGATACTAAAGCGCAAGCTGTACGAAAACGACGTCTACGAAGACCTCATCTTCATCCTGTCGCTGTACGAGATGGGCGGCACCACCCCATACTCGTGCATTGAGCAGGTGCGCGACGAAGTTCGCAAGTTTCTCGACTGAATTCGGCCGGAAGGCGGATAGGAACCCTTCGCGCTATGCGCGACTAAGTCCTACGAATCTGGCTGTGAGACAAACAATCCCACCGAAAAAGTCGGTGGGATCGTTAATAAGACCAGACGAGTAATCGTCACGGGTGAACGCCACGCTTGTTGAGCCAGGCCTGGGGATTGATCTTGGTGCCGTTGGCATCCCAGACCTCGTAGTGCAGGTGGGGTCCGGTGGACTGGCCGCGGTTGCCGACGGTCGCGATCTTCTGGCCGGCGCGCACATGCTGGCCGGGGTGGACGAAGCTCTCGTTGACGTGTCCGAAGACGCCGACGGTGCCGTCGTCCTGCTTCACGCGGACCCACTGGCCGAAGCCGGATGCCGGGCCGGACTCGAGGACGACGCCGTCGGTCACGGCGTAGATGGGCGTTCCGATCTTGTTGGCGATGTCGACTCCGTTGTGATGGGTGCCCCAGCGCGGGCCGTAGCCTGAGGTCACGGTGCCGCTGACCGGCTTCACTGCCTTCTTGATGCCGGGGAGCTCCAAGCTGCCCGGGCCGAACGCCGACGGGGGCAGAACGTCGCGAGCGAATTTGTCGAGCTCAGGCGGCAGGACCACGCCGGCCGGCAGCTTGACGTTCTCGGGCAGCGCGATCTTCGGCGCAGGCGGGGGAGCGGGCTGCGCCGCTGCCTGCGCGGCGGTGCCGGCACTCAGGCCGACCGCGCCGACGAACGCGGCGAACGCGCCCGTTCGCAGGGCCGTGCGGGTGGTGGAGTGCGACGTGGCACGATGGCGGCCGGGCCGCCGGGTGCGCGAGGTCGAGTCGAGCAGGGCGCGAGTGGCGGGGCGCGTCGAAGAGTCGGCGTTCAGTTGGTGAAGAGGCAAAGCGTTGTCCATCTCAGATTGGGTAACATTTTGGTATCGGCAAGGACACGGCGAAGTTACCTTCCCTGACATAAGCAGACACTGAGAGTCGGCCCAGGACTCCTACAAAGCCCCAGGTGAGACCCCGAACGAGATCCCGGTCACAGGGGTCGGCGAAACGGCGTGGCACCGTGGAACCATGCCCGAGCCCGAACACACTCCCGACGGCCACCACATCATCGTCAACGGCCGCAAGTGGCGGGCGACGGATCCGCTGATCCCGGACGACCGCCGATCCGAATTGCAGTCGATCCTCATGGCGTGGCGCCGCGACGTGAAGCGAACCAAGGGCGCACCCGAGTCTCGCCAGGGCGTCCAGGCTGCGAAGGTCGCGTTGGGTGAGCGCGGAACCCCGTGGTGGGAGCAGACCGACGAGGAACGCCGCGAACGGTGGGAGACCGAGGTCGAACGTCCCGGCGACTGACCGGCCCTACCGCGGCAGCAGCGACTCCGCGGCGTAACGGCCGGCGCGTTCGAAATTCTCGCTCACGTCGAAGCCGGGGTCGATCTGGAAGTACCGCATGCTCGACACGTAGATCGCCGCGACCATCTGGGCGAGAAACTCCGGCGGATGATCGGTGCGCACGTCCTGCTGTTCGATGCCGCGCTCGATGAGCCGCAGCACCTCCGAGGTGAACACATGGCTGCGTTCGCCGAGCGTCCCCGACATTGATGAGATCCGCTCGATTTCGCTCGTCACCGTTCGCATGTAGTCCGGGTCGGCGACCGACGACCGTGCGAAATCGACGAACACACCCACCACCCGCTCGTACGTACTCAGCGGTTTGTCGAGCATCGCGTCGACAACATGCGAGAACGTCCCCATCAACTGCGCGTAGAGATCGGTGAGCAGGTCGTCCTTGCTCGGGAAGTAGTTGAAGAACGTCGCCCGCGACACCTCGGCACGCTCGGCGATCGACTCCACCGTCGCGGCGCTTCCCTCAGACGCCAGCAGTTCGCGCGCAGCGGTCAGCAGGCGCTCACGCGTCTGCTGCTTGTTACGTTCTCGGCGGCCGAGGGCCGGCGCTTCGGTCACTGTGGTGCCTTCCGTACGGGCGGGGCGACCCCGACCGACCAATTCTTGCATTCCGCCACCAAAGTTTGGATGGTCGTCTAACTTTTGCCTCTGAGTCCAGTGTGAGTTCGTCGGCTGCACGCCGGTGGGGTCACGCGAGTCGACCGCGGGGGGGTCTTCCGGCACCGGGCCGACAGTTCGTGCTGCCGTGCGAACCGTCGACCTACCAGCGCCGAGACTCAGTGCAGGACAGAATCTTTCGAAACCATCAAGCAACGACGACCAGCCGGTTACAGTCGCCACCGAGTCATCAAATCCGACATTTCGACCGACCTCCACGCCCGGGGGCGGCGGCTCGTCGTATCTCGATCGAAGGGGATCGCATGAAATCACCAAGTGCACTCAGGCGTGTGCTTCGGACCGCGACAGTGATCGGCTGTTCCGGGGTGCTCGCGCTCGGGGCGCTGACGGCCTGCGCCGACGACAGCTCCGAGAGCCCCACCGCGGGCGAGACCAGCCAGCTCCCCAGCAATCCGGCGACCGGCGATCCGGTCAAGGTCGGGCTGATCGTGCCCGAGGGCGGTGCGGTGACCACGCCGATGGTGCGCGAGGGCAGCGAAGCCGCCGTCGAATATCTGAACAACAACGGCGGCGGCATCGGCGGCCACCAGATCGAACTGGTGGTGTGCAAGCAGCAGGAAGAGCCCGCCTCGGCCACCAAGTGCGCGAATCAGATGGTGGAGCAGCAGGTTTCGGTCGTCGTCTCACCGCTGGGCGCGCAGGGCGCGGTCATGCTGCCGATCATCGCCGGCGCGAAGATCCCGTTCGTCGCACAGGCCCCCGTGTCACAGGCCGAGATGGCCACCCCCGGCTCGTTCATGCTCTCCGGCGGAATCGTCGCCGTTCTCGCGGGACAAGCCGCGACCGCAGCCAAGGACGGACTCAAGAAGGTCACGCTGATCATCGGCGATTCCGGTGACGCGGCCGCGTCGGTGAAAGCCCTGGGCGACCCGATGTTCCAGCGTGCCGGCGTCACCCTCAACGTCGTCACCGTGCCGGTCGGCGCCGCCGACCTGACCCCGCAGATCACCGCCGGCCTCGCCGACAACCCGGATGCCGTCAGCATCCTCGGCGACACCCGCCAGTGCATCTCGGTCCTCAAGACCCTCCAGACCGTCGCACCCGACGCTTCGAAGTACCTGATCGCCAGCTGCCTCGACAAGCCCGTCCTCGACGCCGTCGGCAACGAAGCGGTCTCCGGCGCCAAGGCGTTCACCACGGTCAACCTCAGCTCCGACGACCCGAGCGTCACCCAATACCGCAGCGTGATGGCGCAATACGCGCCCGACACCGACCCGGCCGGCCTCGCCTACATCGGATACCAGGTCATGACCGCACTCGGCGAACTGAACGGACTCGAGGGCACCGTCGACGCGCAGACGTTCACCACGGCACTGTCGCAGGCGAAGGATGTCCCGCTACCGGCCGCACCCGGCATCACCTTCACCTGCAACGGCCAGGCGTTCCCGCCGCTGACGTCGCTGTGCAGCAAGGCGATCCTGGTCAGCGACGTGACCGCCGACGCGAAGCTCGAGAACACCGTCGTCACCAACAACTAGTTCCTCCACAGATCGGGGGCCGCATCGACGCGGCCCCCGATCGCCGCACCTCCATGTGGGAGTTCCATGACCGACCATCTCGCATTCCTGGTTCTCGGCCTCGGCAACGGTGCCGTCTTCGCCGCCCTCGGCCTGGCTCTGGTGATGACGTTCAAGAGTTCCGGCGTCGTCAACTTCGCCACCGGCGCCGTGGCGCTGTACGCCGCCTACACCTACGCCTTTCTGCGCCAGGGGGAACTCCTCAACCCGATACCCGGCTTCCCGGCGACGATCTCACTCGGCTCCGACCTGGGAGTCGGTGCAGCGCTGCTCATCTCCGTGGTCGTCGCCGCAATCCTCGGTGTCATCCTCTACCTGCTCGTGTTCCGTCCGATGCGTGCGGCGCCGGCTCTGGCGAAGGCGGTCGCCGCGATCGGTCTGATGCTCGTGATCCAGGCGCTCATCGCGCTGCGGGTCGGCGAGAACGCACCGAGCGTCGGACCTATCTTCAAGGTCGACACGTTCACGATCGGTTCGAGCGCCGTTCCGACGGACCGTCTGATGCTCGCGGTGGTCATCGTGGGACTCGCGATCTGCGCGGGACTCGTGTTGCGCTACACGCGCTTCGGCGTGGCGACCGAGGCAGCCGCCGAATCCGAGAAGGGTGCACTCGTCACCGGCCTCTCACCGGACCGGATCGCGGTCGCCAACTGGGCGTTGTCGTCGGCAACTGCCGGTCTCGGCGGCGTGCTCATCGCACCGATCGTTCCACTCAATCCCGTGGCCTACACGATGTTCATCGTGCCGGCCCTCGCGGCGGCGCTGGTCGGCAACTTCACCGCGATATCGATCACCGTCGGTGCCGGACTCGTCATCGGCATGCTGCAGTCCGAGGCCACGAAACTGCAGACCACCTGGGACTGGATGCCCGACGCCGGTGTGGCCGAGGCGGTCCCGCTGATCCTCATCATCGGCTTCCTCCTCATCCGCGGGCGTCCGTTGCCGGGCCGTGGCGCGGTCACCCGCAACGACCTCGGCCGGTCACCGCGTCCGAACAGTCTGGTAATCCCGGGGATCGTCGGTGTCGTCGTCGCGGTACTGGCACTCGTCACCACCTCCGGCAGTCTCCGGCTCGCCGTGATCGCCACGATGATCTACGGCATCATCGCGCTGTCCCAGGTCGTCGTCACGGGTTACGCCGGACAGGTCTCGCTCGCCCAACTGACGCTCGCCGGCGTCGGTGCCTATGCCCTCAGCCGGCTCACCGAAGACCTGAACATCCCGTTCCCGCTTGCCCCTCTGTTGGCGGCCTGCGTGGCGATGGTCATCGGCGTGATCGTCGGCCTGCCCGCTCTTCGGGTGCGCGGGCTGCCGCTCATGGTCGCGACGCTCGCCCTCGCCGTGTTCTGCGAGGCGTTCTGGTTCCGCAATCCGTCACTCAACGGCGGATTACAGGGTGCGCCTGTCGAATCCCCGTCGTTGTTCGGCATCGACCTGGGGATCGGTGCCGGCGAAGGCTATCCGCGCATCGCGTTCGGCATCCTGTGCCTCGTCGTGCTGACCGCGGTGGCGTACGGGGTGGCGGTGCTGCGCCGCAGCGGACTCGGCGCGTCGATGCTGGCCGTGCGTGCCAACGAGCGGTCGGCGGCCGCCGCCGGGATCAATGTCGGCGCAACCAAACTCATCGCCTTCGCGATCGCATCCTTCCTCGCCGGCCTCGGCGGATCGCTGCTGGCCTACCAGCAGACGCTCGCCACTGCGGGTAGCTACGCCGTCTTCGCCGGTATCGGACTCTTCGCCGTCTTCTACATCGCCGGCGTGACGTCGATCTCGGGAGCGATCCTCGCCGGGATCATCGCGCCGGGCGGGGTGATGTACTTCGTCGCCGACAAGTACGGATCCTTCGGCGATTACTACATGCTGATCAGCGGAATTCTGTTGGTGCTCACCGTCGTCACCAGCCCCGACGGCGTCATCGGCTATCTGCACAAGATCCCGCTGCCGGGTCGGCGCCGTCCACCGGCACCGCCTCAGGTCGACGATCAGACCGCACCGACGACGCCTGCCAGTCCACCGACCAGCGGCAAGGTTCTGCTCTCGGCCCGCGACGTCACGGTGCGTTACGGGGCGGTCACTGCTGTCGACCGCGTCAGCTTCGACTTGCGATCCGGCGAGATCGTCGGCCTGATCGGCCCCAACGGCGCCGGCAAGACGACGCTCATCGACGCCATCAGCGGTTTCGCAACCGCCGACGGAACGGTGGCCCTCGGTGGCACGACCCTCGACGGTCTGGCCCCACACCGCCGCAGCCGCGCTGGACTCGGTCGGACCTTCCAGGACATCGAGCTGTACGGCGAGTTGTCGGTCGCCGAGAACCTGGCGATTGCCGCGCGTCGCGCGCCGGGCGACACGGCCGACAATGTCCGCAACGTGCTGCGGATGCTGGAGATCAGCCAACTCGGTGACGTTGTGGCCGCTGATCTCTCCCAGGGGCAGCGTCAACTCGTCGCGGTGGCGCGCGTGCTGGCCGGCCGGCCCGAGGTCGCACTGCTCGACGAGCCGGCAGCCGGACTCGACAGCACCGAGAGCCGTTGGCTGGGGGAGAGGTTGCGGGCGGCCCGGGCGCACGGGGTCTCGATGGTTCTCGTCGACCACGACATGGACCTCGTCCTCAGCCTGTGTGATCGGGTCATCGTCCTGGATCTCGGATCCGTCATCGCCGAGGGCACCCCGGACGAGATCCGACGATCCCCGGCCGTCGTCAACGCCTACCTCGGTACGCCCTCGTCGGCGGTGGCGGGGTCCGAGGATTCTTCGCCACCGGACAGCGCTGTCTCCGAGACACATTCGACGACCAAGGAGATGACGCCGTGACGGTCCTCGAATGCCGTGGCCTCGACGCCGGGTACTCGCGCGGCAAAGCCTGCGTCCACGGCCTCGATCTGTCCGTCGAAGCAGGGGAGATCGTCGCTCTGCTCGGACCGAACGGGGCCGGAAAGACGACGCTGCTCACCACCGTTGCCGGTCTTCTGCCGCGACTCGACGGCGAGGTTAGCGTCGGCGGTCACGCAGTTCGGTCAGGGGATGCGCGTGCGGCCGTGCGTTCCGGACTCGTCCTGGTTCCGGACGACCGGTCGCTGTTCAAGCAACTCACGACCCGACAGAACCTCCAGCTGGCCATTCGACGACGCGGGGCGGCTCGGAACAGCGCCGTCGACAGGGTGCTCGACCACTTCCCGGCTCTCAGAGACCGACTCAAGGTCGCCGCGGGCGAGCTGTCCGGGGGAGAGCAGCAGATGCTCGCGATCGGGCGTGCGCTGTTGCAGCAGCCGAGAGTGCTGCTGATCGACGAACTGAGCATGGGACTCGCACCCATCGTTGTCGAATCGATCCTGCCCGTCCTGCGGGATGTCGCCGACACCGAGGGCACCGCGGTGGTTCTCGTCGAGCAGCATGTTCGCCTGGCCCTCGGCATCGCAGATCGGGCAGTGGTGCTGGTCCACGGCGACATCGCTCTGACGGACTCCGCGGCCTCGCTTGCCGGTGACATCGGGAGGATCGAAGAGGCGTATCTCGGGAGTGCGCGGGCGTAGGCCACAAAGGGGCGAGGCGAGCCACCCACAGCCTCTGAGGCAGATCCCTTCGCTCCCTGAGGTGTGAGGAGCGAAAGCGACGAACCACGAAGGGTCATCGCGAGGCGCCTCACCAAGCCCTTCGAGGCTCGTCGCTGCGCTCCTCGCACCTCAGGGAGCATGGGGGGTCGGTCCTATCGGTGCAGGGAGCAAAAGCGGGAGCGATGCGTCCACCATTGACATGCAAGCAGCGACTTGCCTATTGTCAGGTGTGGCCGACGTGTTCCATGCACTCGATGACTCGACGAGGCGAGCAATCCTCGACGAGCTGGTCGAACGGGACGGCCAGACGTTGTTCGAGATCTGCGGTCGTCTCACGTCTCGGCGTGGGCTCAACCTGAGCCGACAGGCGATCTCCCAGCACCTCGGCGTGCTGGAGACGGCCGGACTGGTCCACACCGAGAAACGCGGACGTTCCAAATTCCACTACTTCGACCCCGCACCGCTCGGCGAGATCGCCGAGCGGTGGCCCGCCCCTCGAAAGGACCTCCCATGAGAATGACCCTGATGTCCGTCTTCGTCGACGACCAGCGCAAGGCACACGAGTTCTACACCGAGATACTCGGATTCACGACTCGCCATGACATTCCGATGGGGGAGAACACGTGGTGGTTGACGGTGGTCTCCACGCACGATCCCGAGGGGATGGAACTCCTTCTCGAACCGTCTGGCCACCCCGCAGTCAAGCCTTATCGGGACGCGCTCATCGAAGACGGAATCCCGTTGGCACAGTTCGCCGTCGACAATGTTCAGGCCGAATACGAGAGGCTACGCGGCCTCGGTGTGGAGTTCACCCAGGAACCGACCGATATCGGACCTGCGGTCGTCGCGGTCTTCGACGACACGTGCGGCAATCTGATCCAGATCGCTGCAACGAAAGACGTTGCCCCGCAGTGACTATTACCGGGGAAGCAGCGACTCTGACGCGGGGGATGCCGGTTGTCGGGTAGTCACCGGCGCCTCGAGCGGAGGAATGTCGACCGCGCGGACCGACAAATCCTTGATCAGCTCTTCCCACGCGCCGATGTTCGTCGCCCTCTTCTTGCGTGACCCGATGTCGTCACTCCACCGAGTGAGCGCGGGCGCGGCTATGTACAGCGGCCTTGCTGGATCATTCTTGTTCGCCTCGAGCAATCGCGACTGACCCTTGTGACGCACGGTTTCTCCGCGCATCCGCAGCGGGCCGAACGCGAGCTTGAAGATGTTGACGATGCGGTACGCGGCGTTCATCGACTTGTTGGTCGCGTACTTCTCGTTCGACGGGTCGATGGGGAAGCTGATAGGCGTGAATCGCTTGTAGCAGAACTGTAGGCCGGCAAGTTCCGCCTCACGCACCATCCAGGACAGACTCAGTTCCGAGGGTTCAGTGACCGCCAGACCACCGCCGATGTCGGAGTGGACCCCTTCGAACCACACCTGTTTGACGTCGATCTTTCCCTCATCTGCCTTGTCGACTTCCCAGACGCAGGGATCGAATGTCAGCCGACGTTCGTCGATGGCGAGCGCCTGTCTGGCCACTGCGACGTTCTTGCCGAGCTTCACGTCGTGGAACTTGTGCTTGACGCGGGTGATGCCGGGAACGCCGAGGGCACCAACGGTGTCGAAGACGCCGATGAACTTGACCGGCACCGGGGCGCCTGGGGTCTTCGCCGGGCGATCCTCCCGCTTCATCCGGTAGTACCGCAGGACCGTTTCGAACAGGTTCTCGGTCGGGTGCTGCGCGAGTTCGAGCGGGGTGACAAGGCCGATGTGCCAGATCATGCCCCCGAGACTCCGTGCAGTGTATGCGCCGCGACTGAACCCGAAGACGAAGATCTCATCACCGGGCTCGTAGTTCAGGGCGAGGAATCGGTAGGCATCAATCAGGTTGGCATCGAGGCCGCGACCGAACGCCCCGCCGATGACGCGGTCAGACCAGCCCGACCCGGTTCCCACACCGTTGACGTAATGGACCAGCTGCACGGCGCCGTCGTCGGCATCGGTGGTGACGGCTCGGGCGATCTTCTCGACATTCGAAATTCGTGGGTCCTTCGACGACTTCCACGTGCCGTCGCAACAGACCACCAGACGCTTCTTCATTTTTCCGACCCTCCACAGGCTCGCACGCGGCCCACCCGCAGTAAACGGTAATAGCTCCGACGGATCGATGCGATAGGCGTCGGTCGTACGGTTTACTGCGGTCATGAGGTTCATCGACATCGCGGCCCGGCGAATCACGGTCATCTGTACCGCCGTACTCGGGGCCCTGCTGCTATCCGGACTCGGCGGCGTACCGGCGAATGCCGCGCCGCCCACCGCCGGCCTCGACCCAGCGCTGGCGACGGCCTACCAGCAGGCGTCGAACACCGCACGCGCACAGGGGGTCTCGTTGTGGATCACGTCCGGTAAGCGGACAGACGCGGAGCAGCGGCAGATGTGGCGTGATGCGATTGCGACCTACGGCAGCCCGGAAGCTGCTCGACGGTGGGTCCTGCCGGCGGAGCAGTCGCCACATGTGAGCGGCCACGCCATCGACGTCGGCCCTCGGGAAGGCGCCGCTTGGCTCGAACGAACCGGCTACCGCTGGGGCCTGTGCCGAACCTTCGCCAACGAGTGGTGGCACTTCGAACTCGCGACGGTACCCGGTCTCCGATGCCCTGCGATGTGGCCCGATGCCGCGGCCCGCGCTGACCGGCTTGGCCGTTCGTGATGGCCCTGTTCGATGACCCTTCGTGACGGCCCTCCGCAAGCTCCGGGCCTCCTCAGGGAGCGAGGGGGACACGGCGCTCCGCAAGTTCCGGGCCTCCTCAGTATCTGCGGCCTGGCGGCCATCGTGACCAATAAAAAACACTCGTGAACGTCCCAAAGGAATGCTCCCTGAGGTGCGAGCGAAGCGAGCCACGAAGGGTGTGGCAACTTGTCTCGCCGGGCCCTTCGTGGCTCGTCGCTTGCGCTCCTCGCACCTCAGGGAGCAGGAGTTATGCGCTTCCTTCGGATTAGGGCAGCGGTAATCGAAGAACGACGGGCCGAATGTGTCGAATGGCGTCCGGCACGCTCGTCATCACTGCACACGGACCGACGAGCGGCCCGCTGAACGAGAGGCCTGATCATGCATTACTCGCTGCTGCTGCACTACCCGGAGATGGACGCGTCGACCCTCGGTGCGGAAGCCATCGCTCAGGGCCAGGCCGCCTTCGCCGCCTATACGACGGCCCTCCAGGACGCCGGCGTGCTCGTGAGTGCCGAAGTCCTGCAGCGCTCGGACGTCACGACGACGCTGCGCAAGGTCGACGGCCGGCTCGTCGTTCAGGACGGCCCCTTCGCCGACACCAAGGAACAGCTCGGCGGAACCGTCGTCATCGATGTCGACGACCTCGACGCCGCCATCGAGTGGGCGCGTCACGCACCGCCGATCGAGTGGGGTGTCGTGGAGATCAGGCCCGGCGCGACCTACACCGTCGATGGTGCGTGGACACCCAACGCATGACCCGACGAGAAGCGCACACCGCCGCCGAACATGCTGCCCGCGAGTCCTATTCGCGGCTGGTGGCGCTTCTCGCCGCCGCGTCGGGGGATCTCGCGCTCGCGGAGGATGCACTGGCCACCGCCTTCGAACGTGCGCTCACCTCGTGGCGGTCAGATGGGGTACCCGCGAACCCGGAAGGCTGGCTGCTCACGGTCGCACGCAACCAGCAGCGCGACGTCTGGAAGTCGGCGGCGCACCGTACGTCGAAGATCCTCGACGACACCATCTCTCCCGGAGCAACCACCGTGACCTCCTTTGACGATGTGGACCCCGACGCCATTCCCGACAAGCGCCTCGAATTGTTGTTCACCTGCGCCCATCCGGCCATCGACGCCGCCGCCCGCACGCCGCTCATGCTGCAGTCGGTGCTCGGCTTCGAGGCCGCCGACATCGCCACCGCCTTCACGGTCGCCCCGGCAACGATGTCGCAGCGCCTCGTGCGAGCCAAGCGCCGGATCCGCGACGCCCGCATACCGTTCGTCGTTCCCGACCGCGCGGCGATGCCGGAGCGACTCCCCGCTGTGCTGGAAGCAGTCTATGGGTGTTTCGCGATCGCGTGGAACGACGCCGACGGGACCGATCCCGACACCGTCGAATCGATGGCGGGGGAGTCGCTGCACCTGGCCGTCACGCTCGCCGCGCTGCTCGACGATCCCGAGGCGTGGGGACTCGCTGCGCTGATCGCGCTCTCGTTGTCGCGGGCGCCGGCACGGACCGGCCCGTTCATCCCGCTCGAAGAGCAGGATCCGGCCACCTGGGATGTCGCGCTCATCCGGGACGGGGAAGCGATGCTCCGACGCGCATCGGCGTTCGGCCGGCCGCACGGTCGGTTCCAGCTCGAGGCCGCGATGCAGTCCGTCCATGCCGACCGCGCACGCACCGGTGTCGTCGACTGGGCCGCATTACAGTCGCTGTCGTCCGCGCTCATGGCCGTGGCGCCGACGCTTGGTGCGCGGATCGCCCACGCTGCGATCGTCGGGCGGGCGAGTTCCCCCGCAGATGGACTATCACTGCTTGACGAGTTGGGCGGTGACGCCGCGGGTTTCGGCCCGTTCCACGCGGCGAAGGCAGATCTGCTGGTTCGGGTCGGGCACTCCGACGCGGCGCGTGAGCACTTCGAGCGGGCCGCCGAGCTCACCGGCGACGAGCGAGCGCGAAAGTATCTGCGACGACGTGCGCGCGAGGTTGAGTAGCCATCGTCGCGAGCCCGACGAAAAACGACGCACGGTCGAGGGTGGCGCCGGCCTGGTGTCACCAAACGGCGGGAATGCCTGATTCTGGCAACACCGACGACCTAATGTGTGACTCGGGACACAACAGTGCCGGACCCTCACCGAGGGCTTCACAACGGGTCGAGCCTCGCTCGACGAATGGAGGCAGTCATGACTGCAAGTGCCGAGGTCACGAACGATCTGACCACCGAGCCGTACCGCTCGCGCCGCAATCACTGGAACAACCAGGTCCGCCGGCACGCCATGATGACCCCGGACAACACGGCGATCACCTACCTCGACAAGAACACGACCTGGAAGGAACTCGACGACCGGTCGCGCGCCTTCGGAGCCGCACTCCATCGGCGGGGTGTCCAGTTCGGTGATAGGGTTCTGATGGCCCTGCTCAACCGCACCGAGTACATCGAGGCGATTCTCGGGGCCACTCTCATCGGCGCCATCCCGGTACCGGTCAACATCCGCATGAGCCCCGCCGAGGTTGCCTATCTCGTCACCGACAGCGGTGCGAAGGTCGTCGTCACCGAGACCCTCCTCGCTCCGATCGCGGACGCAGTCGCCGGGTCGACCGGTCAGATCGAGACCATCATCGTCGTCGACGGCAGCGACAACGCCGACCATCTCGACTTCGAGACCCTGCTGGCCGAGGGAGCGTCGGACCTGCCGGAGGTCGACGTGCCCGAGGACACCGTCGCCGCCATCATGTACACCTCGGGCACCACCGGAAAGCCCAAGGGCGCCATGCTCACTCATCAGAACATCCAGGCGCAGGCGGTGACGACGATCGCCACGGCCGGGGTACAGTCCGGTTCCGATGACGTCGCCTCGATCGTGCCGCCGCTGTTCCACATCGCGGGGATCGGCGGCTTCGCACCGATCTTCTACCGCGGGATCCGCGCGGTGCTCCACCCGCTCGGGGCTTTCGATCCCGACACCATGCTCGACACACTGGAGCGCGAGGGCGTCACGTCGGTCTTCATGGTCCCGGCTCAGTGGCAGGCCGTGTGCGCGGCGCAGAAGGCGCGTCCCCGGAAGCTCAAGCTGCGCACGATGAGTTGGGGCGCGGCCCCGGCGTCGGACACCGTGCTGAACGCGATGAACGAATCCTTCCCGGAGGCCGCCAACATGACCGCGTTCGGTCAGACCGAGATGTCACCGGTGACGACGATCCTCGAGGGCAAGGATGCACTGCGCAAGCTCGGATCGATCGGCAAGGTCGTCCCGGCGGTCACCGCGCGCATCGTCGATCCGCTGATGAACGACGTCAAACCCGGTGAGGTCGGCGAGATCGTGTATCGCGGACCCAACATGATGATCGGCTACTGGAACAAGCCCGAGGCGACCGCGGAAGCCTTCCGCGGCGGCTGGTTCCACTCGGGCGACCTGGTGCGTCAGGACGAGGAGGGTTTCCTCTACGTCGTCGACCGCGCCAAGGACATGATCATCTCGGGCGGCGAGAACATCTACTGCGCCGAGGTCGAGAATGTCCTGTTCAGCCATCCGAGCATCACCGAGGCCGCGATCATCGGTCGCGCAGATGAGAAGTGGGGCGAGGTGCCGGTCGCCGTGGTCGTGCTCGCCGAAGGCGTCGAGGACCTCACCCTCGCCGATCTCGAGCCGCACCTCAACGAGAACCTCGCGCGGTTCAAGCACCCCAAGGACCTGGTGATCATCGACGAACTCCCACGCAACGCCGGGGGGAAGGTCGTCAAGCCACGGCTCCGAGATGCCTACGGCAGCAAGGACGCCGGTCTGTCGAACTGATCACCGCCCGCTCCATGAGGTGAGCGTCCGATTTCTATGCTCCCTGAGGTGAGCGTCCGATTTCTATGCTCCCTGAGGTGCGAGCGAAGCGAGCCACGAAGGGTTTGGCGACGCATCTCACCAGGCCCTTCGTGGCTCGTCGCTAACGCTCCTCGCACCTCAGGGAGCGGGGGTGGGTCGCTTGCGCTCCTCGCACCTCAGGGAGCAGGGGTTAGGTCGTTCTCACGGATTTGGAAGCAGAGGGGGCGCAAGAGCGAAAGCGACGAGCCACCACGGGCTTCCGATCACTCCGGGTCGGCGAAGCGCGCTTCGCGTCGCGCCATCCCGGCGTGTACCGCCTCCATCTGATTGGGGGATCCCATCAGTCCGACCTGGAGTTCGCTCTCCAGCATCAGCGCCGCGGCCGGATCCCTGCCCGCCCACGATTCGTCGTAGAGACGCTTGGCGGCACGGACCGCGTGCGGCGACTTCGATGCGATCTCGTGCGCGAGATCCAGTGCGGCGGTGAGCGGATCGTCGACGACGCGGGTGACCAGCCCGAGTCGTTGGGCCTCGGCGCCGTCGACGATGCGTCCGGTGAACGTGAGTTCCTTTGCCACATCGGCGGACACGAGTCGCGGGAGGGTCTGGGTGATGCCCATGTCGGGCACCAGTCCCCACTTGACCTCCATGATGGACAGGCGCGCGTCGGGGGTCGAATAGCGGATGTCGGCGCCCAGCGCGATCTGCAGGCCACCGCCGAAGCAGTTGCCGGTGATGGCCGCGATCACCGGTGCCGGGATGCGGCCCCAGTCCAGTGACACCCGCTGCGCGTGGTTGCCGAGTACGCCCGGTTCGCGCTCCAGCAGCGAGTTCACCCCGCCACCCTGACCCAGGCTCGACACGTCCAGGCCGGAACAGAAACTCTTGCCCGCACCGTGTACCACCACAGCCCGGACGCGGTTGTCCTCGGCGAGGGTGCCCGTCACGTCGATAAGCGCATTGAACATCGCCGGATCGAGCGCGTTGTGTTTGTCGGCCCGGTTGAGCGTCGCCGTGGCGACACCGGCGTCGTCGATGTCCACGACGATCCGCTGCTCGGTCATGTATCTACTTCCGATCTGTTGTGGGTGGGTGTTTGATCTCGCGGAGCTGACGTCCGCGGCGCTGGTAACGCCAGATGAAGTAGCCGACGCCGATCGCCAGAACGACCCCGATGATCACGCCCCAGGCGGTGGCGGCGCGGAAGCCGGGCGCTTCGACGTCGAAGATGCGCTCGCCGGCATGCGCGCCGTTCCCACCGCCGGCGACCACCGTGAGGGTCAGCAGGTTGGGGATCGCGACGAGCACGCCGAGAACGGCGAACATGATCGTCGGGACGTTCTTCATGCGGCTTCGGTTGACGAACGCCAACGTGAAGAACAGCACGGGCAAAAAGGTGCACACGATGCCGAGAACCAGGCCGGTGCCGATGCCGCGGCTGAACGATCCTTCGACGCGCTGCCCGATCTGACCGGCCCACCAGCGCGGCAGGAACGCCTCGAGGATGAAGTAGGTGACGACGAGCAGCGCGGCGATGACGAGCCCGATCACCACCTTCTTCACCACGGAGTTCGCGCGTTCGGCGGCGGTCGGCTTGACCGGGGTCGTCCCATCGGTCGTCGAGTCGGTCGGCGCGACGCCGGGCGTGGCTCCGGCGGAATACTGGGAGGCTTCCGGTGGCGGCGCGGCGGGAGGCACCGCTCCCGTCGGGTACGCGCCGGAGGGCGTCTGTCCGGGCCCGCCCGGGGTCGGCGGCTGTCCGGATGGATTGGCAGAGAACGGTTCGTTGCTCATGGGCCGAGTGTATGCGCGGACCGCCGCCCGCCCGCCCGGAAAAGCACCCGTGCACTCACCGCTTCCGGATGCCGCCGTAGATTCCGCGACGGACGATCCACGGTTGCAGGATCGTGTCGACCGACCACGCCGGGAATCGGAACGGTCGCCCGTTGGGCGCGAACACCTGCAGACCGTCGGCCTGGACACCGAGCACCGAACCCCAACGCCGCCGTGGGGGAGCGTAGCGCCGCGCACGGCCCGGCCGCCCGGTGAGGTCGGACCGGATGTTGTGTGCGAGCAGACGATCGGCACGATTCCGAGCGGAACTGCGGAGGTCGTCGGTCGCCGCGACGTCGCCGATCGCGTAGACGAGATCCGCTCCGGGTACGCGCAGTTCGGCCGTCACGCGCACGAAGCCCGACGGATCGAGCACCTCCCGCGGAAGCCACTCCGTGTTCGGTCTCACCCGGCCGATGGCCCAGAGCACGGCATCGGCCTCCACCGGCGACTGCCCTGTCGAGAAGTTCACCGGCCCCGGAGTGATCTCGTCGCAGCCGAATCCGTCGGGCACGACCGCACGATGGCCGCCGTGCACGCCGACGCCGAGCCGGCGCAACCGCGCAAGGACGATGGCCCATGTCCGCGGATGATGCTGCGGCAGAGCACGTTCGCCCGGGTGATACAGGTCGATTCGCTTGCCCGGCCAGGTCTGCGCCAGGTTGGCGGCGGCACTCACCGCCGCCGCACCGCCACCGATCACCGCGATGGTCTCGGCATCAGCGAACCGTGCATGAGCCGAGCGCAACTCGGCGTCGACGTCGGCTTCCGACTGCAGTTCCGGATGTCTCCAGAACCCATTCCGCACGCCGGTGGAGATGACCAGCGCGTCGAAACGCTCGACCCTCTCGGTGCCGTTGGCGTCGGCGACGGTGACGGTGCGGTCACCGAGGTCGGCACCCGTCAGTGTGCCGTGGACGGTCCGGATGTCGTCGAGCTTCCGGAAGCGCCTGAACGGAATCCGGTAGTCGCGCGCCCACGCATCGGGCCGGCTGATCCGCAGCCCGAGTTCCTGCCCGCTGACAAGCCCCGGCTTCGACGAGATGCCCACGACGTCGGCATGCCGGGCGAGATGGATCGCGGTCAGCACCCCGGAATCACCGAGACCGGCGACGACGACGCGTGGTCGGCTCACGCAGTGACCTGATCCGGCGGATGTGCGGCCGAGCGCGGGGGTCGGGGGACGAAGCGAGGCACCCGGTCGATGACGTCCTGGTAACCGGGGCGCCGCTCCAGACTGCGCTTCTCCATCATGGGGATGCTCGCGCCGAGGAACATCGCCAGCATCAAGACCGCGCCCACGAACAGCCACCACCAGTCACCGGGCGAGGCGGCGAGCCCGAACAGGGCCATCGACACCCAGAACAGGACCTCGCCGAAGTAGTTCGGGTGTCTCGACCAGGCCCACACTCCGGTGTCGAGGACGGCGCCCGGTTTTCGGTGAGCGGCGAACCGTCGCAGCTGCCCGTCGGCGACGTACTCGAGCGCCGTCGCAGCGAGTCCGACGACGGCCGCAACCGCCGTCAGCCACGCGAGCACGCCGCCGGTATGAGTGACCGTGACGTAGATCGGGATCATGCCGAGAAACACCTGGATGGTGGGGAAGACGTGGATCGCCATCAGGTCGACGGGCAGTTCCGCCCGGCCGGCACCGGCCTTCAGCATCGGGTACCGCCAGTCCTCGTGGTGGAGACCCGGCCAGCCGATCGCCCAGTTCGCGGTCAGACGGATCGCCCAGGCACCGATGACGACGGCGATGACCCAGCAGTGCACAGCGTCGATCCCGACGTCACCGGCGGCCCACCAGTAGATGAACAGCGCGGGCGGCACGACGCTCCAATAGGCGTCGTAGAAGCTCGAATTCCCGTAGAACCGGCTGAACGCGAAGATCACGAGGGTGGCGAGCAGATCGGCGATCAAGGTGTCGATCCAGAGGTAGGCGGTGGCCGGACCCCAGACTAGCCAGGCGGCGGCGACCGCGAAGGCCAGCACGTAGGCGATCGTCACGCGGACGAACGAACCGCTTCGGCTGATGGTGCTGTCGGTGCTCACGGGCGTCTCCATCACAGCTGTTCTTCGATGGATCCGGCGAGTTTCTCCGGCTTGGTCGTCGGCGAGTATCGCGCGACGACGGACCCGTCCCGTCCGATGAGGAACTTGGTGAAGTTCCATTTGATCCGGCCGCCGAGCACGCCGGATTTCTGGTCCCGCAACCACGCGAACAGCGGGTGGGCGTCGGGACCGTTCACATCGACCTTCGCGAACATCGGGAAGGTCACGTCGTAGGTCAGCGAGCAGAAGTTCTTGATCTCCTCCTCGTCGCCCGGCTCCTGGTGCCCGAACTGATCGCACGGGAAGCCGAGCACTCGCAGACCCTTGTCGGCGTAATCCCGGTGCAGTGCCTCCAGACCGCGGTACTGCGGGGTGAACCCGCACTGCGAGGCGGTGTTCACGATGAGCAGGGGAGAGCCCTGGAACTGCGAGAGTTCGACGGGATCGCCGTCGATGCCGGTGGCGGTGAAGTCGTACACAGAGGTCATGCCGCTACGCTACGTGCCGATCAAGCACTTGCTTGGGAAAATCGTCGAAGCGTCCCGGGGTCACTCACCGAATCGCTCGGTCCGGATGCGGGTGCGGTCGTGTCCGGCCTCGACCATCCACTGTGCGCAGTTCTCGACGAACCGGTTCGGACCGCAGATGAACACGGTCGGCGAAGTGGCCGGATCCATGGTCAGCGCGGCGAGTTCGTCGGCGGTGAGACGTCCCGCGGGCCGCGTCGCGTCGTCGGGTGCCACCCGGGTGTGGATCAGGTGAACATCCATGCGGCGGTGCGCGATCAACTGCCGGATCTCATCGCGGTAGTAGACGCGTTCGGGACTGCGGACCGAGTACACGAGGGAGAAGGGGGTCTGCGGCGCCTCGACCTCGCGGCTGCGGATCATCGACATGAGTGGCGCGATCCCGGAGCCACCGCCGATCAGTTGGACGGGACGGTCGTCGCCGGACGGCCAGGTGAACCAGTATCCGTGCGGATCGCTGATCTCCAACGGGTCGCCGACCTCCACCATGTCGACGAGGTAGGGCGACACCTCACCGTCTTCGAGTCGTTCGACGGTCACCTCGATCGACCGGGTCTCGCGGACGTCGGACAACGAGTAGGCGCGTGCGGTGGAGTAGCCGTCCTCGGCGGTCAACCGGATGTCGACGTGCTGGCCGGGCAATGCGTGGACGGCCTCGGGGAGAGCGAGGCGCAGCGCTCGCGCGGTTGGGGTGAGGTCGACGACCGCGGTGACCGTCGTGAGATGCCAGGTCGTCACGAGTAGCGCTGTTCGCGCCAGGGGTCGCCGTACATGTGGTACCCGCGTTCCTCCCAGAATCCAGGCGCGTCTTCGGCCATGAAACGAAGTCGCCGAACCCATTTGGCGCTCTTCCAGAAGTACAGGTGTGGCACGAGGAGGCGAGCCGGGCCGCCGTGCTCGGCGGACAGGGGTTCGCCGTCATAGGTGTCGGCGATCCAGCCGCGGCCGTCGACGAGATCGGCGAGCGGCACGTTGGTGGTGTATCCGCCGTGGCAGTGCGCCATCACGAACGGGGCCGGTTCCCACGGCAGCGCCTGCAGCAAGGTGTCGAACGAGACCCCCCGCCACCGGGTGTCGAATTTCGACCACCGCGTGACGCAGTGGATGTCGGTGGTGATGTCGTCGTGCGGCAGTTCCTGGAACTGGTCCCATGTGAACGTGGCGGCCCGGTGGTCCGCGGATTGCACGGCCAGCATCCAGTCATTCGGAACGATCGCGGGTGTCGGCTCCGCGGACAGGACCGGGAAATCGAGTGTCGTGTACTGACCGGGAGGGAGACGCCGCGCGTCGCGGTCGCGGCGCCCCACGAACCCTCGGTTGACGATCGCCATGGTCGCGGAGTCTACGCGGCTCGCATGTATTCGGCCCGCCCGCTTCGCTCCCGGCGCCGCCTAGTCGGCGCGGCATTTTGGTGCGGTCAGGCGAAATCGAACAGCATCGGTACCACGACGACGACCGCGGCCGCCCAGAGTGCGAACACCGGCAGGTAGTCGGTCTGCCACCGCTCTGTCGCATCGAACCCGCGGCGGCGGCGGACGAAACCGAAGAGCAGGTACGCCGCCCACGACAAGTTCACCAGCAGGACGAGATTGAGACCGAGCGCCACCGTCTTGTTGGCCGTGAACCCGAACTCCGCGATCCGCGACGCCATGATCGTCAGCATCACCGCGTCGACCGCGAGTGCGGTCACGACCAGAATCAGCTGCAAGCGGTCGAAGAGTTCCGGGCGCAGATGCGGATCGCGCGCCGAGATCGCGTACAGCAGCAAGCCGAGCACGACCACGAGTATCAGGTCCACCAGGATCAGCAGTTCACGGTCGACGTCCACGACGTCGCCACTGGTCACCATCGCGATCAGCAGCACGACGAGCATCACCGCGGTGACGGGCGTGAAGACCTTGGTCAACACCGGTGCGATGTTCTCGACCACGCTCTGCTTCGCCTCCACCAGCCATGCCGCCAGCAGGACGATGCCGGGCGCGGCGATGGGCGCCAGCCACTGGGAGATCACGGTGTCGACGTCGATGTCGAGCGCACCGAATGCCCCCGCGGTCAGGCCGGTGAGGACTCCCGCACCGAGGCCGAGAAGCGTTGCATACACGACCCATTCGCCAGTGAACCGGATGAAGTCCATCCGACGCGGTCCGGACGTCCAGCGGCCACCGACGTAGGTCACCCCCATGAGGAACCACAGGACGATCGGCGCGTGGATCGCGACGATGGCCTGGGTGGTGCCGTCGTCGACGAACGGGTAGACGTTGACGACGATTCCGGTCACGACGAATGCACCGATCACCGTGAGCGCGGTTCGCGTCGAGACGCGGCGCTTCCAACCGAAATACAGTGCCATGAAAGGAAGTACGAGCAACGCGGCATTGCGGACGAGTACCCATTCCGGCATGACCTCGACGGCGACGCGGACGGTCGTGGCGGCCGCGACGACGAGGCCGATCACGACTCCGAGTTCATGACGTCGTCGGCCCAGATCGCCGGATGGTTCCGCGGTCAGCACCAGCTGCTTCCACAACCGGTCGGAGTGCTCGCGGGCGAACTCACGCGACAGCGCATCGACGCGGCCCATGCGCTTGACGGCGACCAGGAACGCTTCGTCGTCGTCGAGGCCACCGGCGGCGAGGTCGGCGATCTGCCCGCGGAGGTGGTCTTCCATCTCGTCGGCGTCGGTGGTGGCGATGGCTTGGTGTCGGAGAACGTATCCGCGCCATCGGTCGATCTGGCTCTCGAGCTCGGTCTCCGCGGTCATGCCAGGCCCTCCGCGGTCGGCGGCAGGGCGACCGTCCGCCACACCTGGTCGAGCGCGTCGGCCACGACCTCCCACTGCGACCTCCGCTCGGCGAGCGCGGCCAACCCCGATGCCGTGATCGAGTAGTGCTTGCGACGCCGCCCGGTCTCGGCCTTGCCCCAGCTCGCCTCGACGTGGCCGGCGCGCTCCAAACGGTGCAGGAGGGGATAGAGCATGCCGTCGGTCCACTCCATCCGACCACCGGACATCACTCTGACCCGCTTGAGGATGGCGTACCCGTAGGACTCGCCCTCGGCGAGAATTCCCAGCACCAGCGGGGTCGCGGACGCGGCCACCAGGTCCTTCTCGATATACATAGCACTCCTATACCTAGAACTGCTATGAGCATAGCAGTTCTAGGTATAGGAGTCCTCGGACCGACGTGGGCCGACTACTTCTTCGACAGAGACGACTCCTTGTGGGCTGCCTTCGAGCCCGTCTTCGACGACTTGACGATCCAGTACGGCTCGTCCTCGCTGGCCTTGAACTTCTGCCCCTCGAAGGTGAATTCCTTGGTGTGCTTCTCTTCCGCAGTGCCCTCGGTCTCGCCCTGAGAGGTGTTCCAGCGGACGGTGTCGTTCTTCTTGATCGCCATGGCGGCAGTGTGCCCCGCCGACATCGACGGTCAAACCTTCTCCGCTGCAACAGTCGCTGTGGAACGATCATCACGTCGTGTCGAGCCGGAGGTACGCATGAGCGTCGAACGTTCCGAGAACCCGCAGAGAACCGAGCCCGCCATCGACGTCCGGGGTCTGCGTAAGTCGTTCGGTAGGTTCGAGGCGCTTCGCGGACTCGACCTCGAGGTCGCGCGAGGGGAGGTCCACGGCTTCCTCGGGCCCAATGGCGCGGGCAAGTCGACGACGATCCGGGTCCTGCTGGGTCTGTTGCGCGCGGACGGGGGAGAGGTCCGACTCCTCGGCGGCGACCCCTGGCGTGACGTCGTCGAGCTGCACCGCCGGCTGGCGTACGTACCCGGCGACGTCGCGTTGTGGCCGACGATGACCGGCGGGGAGATGATCGATCTGCTCGGCTCGATGCGCGGCGGACTCGACGAGGGGCGCCGGGCCGACCTGGTTTCCAGGTTCGAGCTCGACACCTCCAAACGTGGACGGCAGTACTCCAAGGGAAACCGGCAGAAGGTCGCGATCGTGGCGGCGCTGGCATCCGATGTCGAGCTGCTCATCCTCGACGAGCCGACGTCGGGCCTGGACCCGTTGATGGAGAACGTCTTCCAGGAGGTCGTGGGGGAGGCCACCGCCCGCGGTACCACCGTGCTGCTGTCGAGTCACATCCTCGCCGAGGCGGAGACCCTGGCGGACCGGCTCAGCATCATCCGCGACGGGGCCGTCGTGGCGACCGGCTCCTTGGCAGAGCTGCGGGGTCACACCCGCACTTCCGTTCGTGCCGAGCTGGATTCGGCGCCGAGCCCGGACCTCGTGGCGCAACTGCACAACGCCGAGGTGCACGATATCGATTCGCACGACCACGACTCCGGCGGGCTCCGACTGAGTGCGACCGTGGACTCGGATCAGATCGGTCCGGTGATGTCAGCGCTGACCGCCTGCGGCCTGCGATCGCTGACGGTCGAACCGCCTTCACTGGAAAGCCTGTTCCTGTCGCTGTATGAGAAGAACGACGTGTCCGCCGGAGAACGGTGAGGCGATGACTGCATCGACGATCGGTACGCCGCCGCTGTTACGGGCCTCCCTGCACCATGAAGGTCGCAGCTTCGCGCCGTGGATCGTCTTGCCCACCGCACTGGCCGTGTCGTCGGTCATCGCCTACCCGTTACTGTTTCCCGACGCCGCAGAACGCGCCGCATTCGCCACGACGATCGGCTCGAATCCCGCACTCGGGCTGATCTTCGGACCCGCTTACGACCTGGCCACGGTCGACGGATTCGTCGCGTGGCGCAGCCTCGCACTCGGCGGGTTCATCGCCGCGCTCGGCGCGATCTTGATCGTGGTGAAAGCCGCACGGGGACAGGAGGACTCCGGCCAGGCCGAACTTCTCGCCGCGGGGGTGCTCGGACGTGCCGCCCGACTGTCGACCGCGTTGATCATGGCCGGCGTGTGCTCGATCGCCATCGGCATCCTGGCGGGTCTCGCGACGTCGCTGTGCGGTGGGGCGTGGGGGTCGTCGTTCCTGCTCGGCGCCGGATTCACGGTCACCGGTTGGATGTTCGGCGCGATCGCGGCGGTCAGCGCCCAGGTGGGTTCCGACGCCAGGGCCGCCACCACGATCGCCGTGTCGCTGCTCGGCGTCCTGTTCGTGCTGCGCGGGTTTCTGTTCTCGGTGGACGCACCGACGTGGACCACATGGGTCAATCCGCTGGGATGGATTCAGGAGACCAGACCCGCGACCGGCGATCACTGGTGGCCGTTGCTGATCGGCGTCGCGTTCGCGGTCGTCGTCGGCGCAGCGGCTTTCGCATTGCAGCGTGCACGGGATTTCGGTCAGGGACTCATACCGGCCCGGCCGGGCCCGGCACGGGGCCGCATCGGCTCGCCACTGGCGCTGGCGATCCGCCTCAACCGGGCGCCGATCGTCGCGTGGACGGTCGCGTTCGTCGGACTCGGCGTCATCTTCGGCTACTTCACCCGGTCGGTCCGCGGCCTGCTGACCGCGAATCCCGCCATGGCCCAGATCTTCGCCTCCGGCGCGGCGTCGCCCGCGGACCTGGTATCGGCCTTCGTCACAACGATTCTCGGCCTGGTCGGGATCATCGCATCCGTGGCCGGGGTCCAGATCGTCAATCGCATCCGGACCGAGGAGCTCGACGACCGCGCGGAAGCGGTGCTCGCGACCGGCGTCAGCCGTCCGAGGTACTTCGGCGCCGTCACCGGTGTCGCCCTCGTTGTCCCCGCCGCGCTCGTGACCATTGCCGGGCTGGTCGTCGGCGTCTTCGCCGCCACGGCCGATCTCGGCCTCGGCTTCGGCGACGTGTTCCTCCAGTCCATCGCCACGATCCCCGCCGTGTGGGCGGTCGTCGGCATCGCCGTCGCCGTCATCGGCGCCCGACCCCGCGTGCGGCCCGCGATCTGGCTGGGCGTCCTGGCGTCTTTCGTGCTCACGATCCTGGGCCCGAGCTTTAAACTCCCGGACTGGGCGCTGGGCTTCAGCCCGTTTCATCACGTACCGGATGTGTCTGCTGCCCAGCCGGATTGGTGGGGACTGGTCTGGGTGGGGGTCGTCGTGGTGCTGCTCGTCGCGCTGGGGTTCGCCGGCTTCCGCCGGCGGGACATCCCGTGAAGACGCCGCACCTTACTCATGTGCGAGCCCGACAGCTGCTCCCTGAAGTGCGAGCCCAATAACTGGTCCCTGAGGTGCGAGCGAAGCGAGCCACGAAGGGCTCCGCAACCTGTCTCACCAGGCCCTTCGTGGCTCGTCGCTGGCGCTCCTCGCACCTCAGGGAGCAATGGTCATGTCGTTCCTTCGGATGAGGGAGCAGAGGGTGGCTCGCACCGCAAGGACCGTACGCATCAGCCCAGCGCCGCCGCGAGGCGACGCCACTGCTCGCGCGGGAAGCCCCGGTGGTCGGCTTGGAGCACCTGGACGCACACGTGGTCGGCGCCGGCGGACCGATGCTCGTCGATCCGCTTGAGGATCGCCGCGTCGTCGCCCCAGACGATCAGAGCGTCGAACAGGCGGTCGCTCACCGAGCTCAGGTCGTCCTCGGAGAACCCGAGGCGTCGAAGGTTGTTCGCGTAGTTAGGCATCGCGAGGTAGCCCTTCAGCCACTTGGTGCCGACGGCGCGCGCCTCGTCGCGGTCGGTGGCGAAGATCGCCGTCTGTTCCGGTGCGAGCAGCGGACCGTCGCCGAGGGTCTCCCGGGCGACTTTGGTGTGGTCCGGGGTCACCAGGTAGGGGTGGGCACCGGCGGTCCGGTCGGCCGAGAGTTGCAACATCTTCGGCCCGAGGGCGGCCAGTACTCGTGCATCGGCCGGCACCGGCTGCGGTGCGTCGTCCAGACCGTCGAGGAACGCCTTGGTGGTCGCGAGCGGCTTCTGGTAGCGACCGGCTTCCTGGGCGTCGATCAACGGCGCGTGGCTGATCCCGAGGCCCAGGAGGAAGCGAGGACCGAACTGCTCGGTGAGGCGCACATGCGCGGCCGCGACATCGTGCGGCTCGTGCATCCACATGTTGAGGATGCCGGTGGCGACGACGGCCTTCCGCGTCGCGCCGAGCAGGTTCTCGACCGAGTCGAGCACCGGACCCCCCACATCGGGGATCCAGAGGGCCGTGAATCCCAGGTCGTCGAGCTCGGCAGCCGCTTCGGCGGCCTCCCCGGTGTCTCCGTACCGTAGCGGTGAACTCCAGATTCCTACGCCGTCGAGTTTCATGCCGTCGACACTACCGATCGAGCGATCGGGCCGCGCCGAAGCGTCCGACCCGAGTCAGCTCTGTGTCGGTCGTCCCGCCGTCGCCTCCAGTCGTGCGTCCATGGCGGCCGTCATCCGCTTGAACACGTTGATCGCGACGACGCCCGCGACGATGAGGACGACGCCGGCAACTGTCCCGAGGGAGTCGGTGACCAGTCCGGAGATGCCGATCGCGAGAACGTAGATCGGCACCCAACCGAACAGATGCATGATGCTCTCGGGCTTCTCGTCGGTGGCCCAACCCTCACGAACCGCAGCCCGGTAGGTCGCGTAGTCGGGATAGAACTCGGTGAAGGCGATCGCGAAGATCGTGCCGCCGATCTGGATGATCCATCCGGTCCAGAAGTTGTTCGGGTCGTCGAGCACCAGATCGCCGAATGCGCCCGAGATCGCGGCGACGCCGAAGCCGCCGACCCACGCCCAGGTGATGACGTAGTTGATGTGGATGAACAGCGGGCTGTCCCAGAACTCCTTCTCGGTGCTCTCCCGCGCGTACTGCAGCGTGAAGGGCTGACGGATCACGATCGAGCCGAACGCGAACGCGACGAGGGCGATGTTCGTCATCTCCCCGCCCCACCGCTCCAGCCAGTTGATGACGCCGTCGGAGGCGAACAACGCGATGAGCGCCATCGAACCGAAGTACGTGACGTCGAAGACCTCGAGCAGTTTGACGCTCGAACCCCGTTTGTGGCCGCCGATCACCAGCAACAGCGACAGCGCGAATGCCGTCGCCGCGGCTTCCTCGAACCTACCGGGTCCGGCGAGCAGCGCCATCAGGATCCACGGGGACATACCCGCGAACGGCGAGTTGAGGAACAGGGTCAGTGCCCGACGAGCGCCCGACGTCGGCGGCGGATCAGTCCGCGTCGAATCGCCCACCGGAGGATCGGGTTCGTTGCTCATTGCTGAATTGTGGGACGCGACGCGGTATTCCGCAGCATTTCCGGTTCGATGCGGCCCGAGCGGCGAGCCCGGGCCGCATCGAGGTCGGCGGTTCGTCACACCATTCACGCATTGGGCGCGAGGACGACCGCCGCGTTGTGTCCGCCCATTCCGAGGGAGGTCTTGAGGGTCAACCCGCTGACCAGATCGGTTCGTCCGTCGAGCAATTGCGGGATGATCGCGTCGGCGGTGCGCGGGGTCGCCGGTACCTCACCCCGCTCGTATCCGAGCAGCGAAGCAGCGAGTTCGACGGCCCCGGCAGCGCCTTGACAGTGCCCGGCCAGCGGCTTCACCGAGAACACCTCGGCGTTGGGCAGCATGGTCTCGGCGATGGTGGCCTCGGCGTGATCGCACTGGCGGGTCCCCGGGCCGTGCGCGTTGAGGTAGCGGATGCTCGCGCCGTCGACACCGGACATCGACAGCGCCTGCTCCACGCACGACCGCACGTTGGTCAGCTCCGGGTCGATGGATGTGACGTGGAAAGCGTCATGGGACATCGCGCCGCCCAGCACGTCGGCGTATCCGTCACCGGACCGGTTCGTCATCGTGAACGCGATGGCGGCCTCACCGAAGGTGAATCCGCGGCTGCCCTCCTGGAACGGGCGGCAGGCGCTGAGCGCATCGGTGTCGGTGATCGCCACGCCGAGTTGCACGAACATCGCGACCACCTCGGGCTTGGCCGACAAATCGGTGGCCACCACGACGACGTCGTCGACGAGATCGGAGTCCAGCCACGACTTCGCGGTGACGATCGCTGCCGAGCCCGAGGTGCACATCGCCGACACGTTGATCGCGGGTCCGCGAAATCCGTACTCCTGCATGAGCAGGGAGACCGGCGTCGACGGGGTCACCGAGAGGTACTGCCGTCCGGTGTACCGGCCGACGCCCGAGGTCACCATCGGATACATGTCGAGATCGCCGAGCACGCAGGCGTGTACGAGTCCCACCCGCACACCCGGCTTCCAGCCCCGAGCCATGGCGTCCTCGATGGCCTCTCGTGCGGCAGCACGCATCGCGCGTGAGAAGCGCGTGCGTCCGTCGAACGGGTCGCCGCCGTCGGGTACCCGCACGATCCACCCGGGCTCATCCCGACCGGATTCGCCGACGCCCTCGCGCGTCTCGGAAGGCTGCCCGCCGACGAAGCCGAAACCGTGGTGCAACGCGGCTGCCGACTTCCCGGACGTGAGACCGTTCCACAGTGCATCGCGGCCCCATCCGTAGCCACTCACGGCTCCCAGGCCTGAAATGGTCGAGCGCTGAATCGTCATGATCGTGAACTTTCTGTGCGATATGCGATGGAGTGAGATCCATCGCGGCAGCCCTCGTGGGCGACCCGCCCTCAGGATCCCGCGCAAACCCGACATTTGACCAGTTCACGCAGGTATTCGACGCTCGAATACCCAGTTGGCGCACACTTGCATCACGCAGCGCCCATATTTCGAAGCCGCGTGGGGGAGGATGGGCATCGGGGGGATGACGATCGGAGGGGGCGGCGCGGTGGGACGACCGAGGGCTGACGGCGATGACCGGCCCGGACTCGTCGCGCCGGATGCCGAACCCATGGCCCGTCCCAGTGACGCCGCCGTCGCCGAGCGGTATCGCCTACTCCTCGAGTTGAGCCCGGACGCCATCGCGGTCCATCAAGACGGCCTGATCGTCTACGTGAACTCGGCAGCGCTGGCGTTCGCTCGCGTCGACGAACGCGACGCCATGCTCGGACGGTCCATCGCCGACTTCGTCCATCCCGACGAACTGCCACATATGCTCGATCGGATCATCGGCATGGGGGAGGAGGCCGGCGCGTCGACCGTGCCCGAAGAAGTGGTGATGGTCGACGCGCACGGGGTCACCCGCCCCATGGAGGTGACGTCGGTGCGCACCGTCTGGCAGGACAAGCCTGCGTATCAGGTGATCTTGCGGGACATCACAGCTCAGAAAGCGATCGAATCGGCCCTGCGACGACAGGCGGCGCTCCTCGATCACGTCAGCAACGCGGTGATCGCCGTCGACGACCACATGACGGTCACTTCCTGGAACCCGGCCGCTGAGCAGATGTACGGCCTGCGGGCGTCCGAGGCGATCGGACAAAATATCGACGACGTCGTCGGAGCGCACGTGGACCCGCACGCGGCGGTGTCGTTGGGCGGCACCGTCGATCAGTTGCACCGCCGTTCCGACACCGGGCGATCGTTTCTCGCCCACACCTCGGTGACGACGATGGATGACGGTTTCCTCATCGTCGCCGAACCCACCCGTCGTCCCCTCATCGAGCGGCTGGGGACGATCCTCGCCGCGCTGCACCAGGCGGTCATCGTCGTTCGCGAGGACGGCGACATCGAACTCGCCAACCCGGCCGCGGGGACAATGCTCGGTTCCGAGGCGGTCCCGGGTGCCCGGGTCCACGAACTGCCGCTGGACTTCGACGGCGACGAATCACCGATCGCACGTTGCCTGCGCACCCGTGAGGCGGTCACCGACGCGACCGCGACGATCACCACGCCCGCCGGCGAGCGTTGGCTCTCGTGCAGTTGCCGGCCGATCGACGACGACGGCGCCGAGGTGGTCGTCCTGGTGTCGTTCGCCGACATCACCGACCGTTACCGCGAACGCACCCAGCTGGCGTGGGAAGCCGTACACGATCCGCTGACCGGTCTGTACAACCGCTCGGGGATCATCCGCGAACTCGAGTCGCACATGGCCGGACTCGACGACGGAAACAACGCCTTCTGCGTCGCGATCTTCTACATCGATCTCGACAATTTCAAGCTGGTCAACGATTCGCTCGGCCATGCCGTGGGTGACGAGGTGCTGCACACCGTCGCACAGCGATTGGCGGCGGCAACGCCCGACGAGGCCTCGGTCGGCCGGATTGGTGGGGACGAATTCGTTCTCGTCGCCACCCTGGGGATCGCCTGTTCGGCCGACGAGATCGAGCAGCAGATCGACAAGATCCGGGGGACGGTGTACGAGCCGATCGCGGTGAGCACCCGCACCGAACCGCTCAAGGTGGAGGCGAGCATCGGCGTGGCGACGGTCAAGGCCGGTGACGACTACACCGCCACCGACCTGCTGCGCGATGCCGACATCGCGCTGTATCAAGCACGCAAGGCTTCTCGTGCGCGCTACGTCCGCTTCCAGACGCAGCATCGGGAGGAACTGCAGCGCCGGCAGCGCATCGAAGAGGAACTGCGGCGCGTTCTCGACACCGACACCGATCAACTCGAGATCCACTATCAGCCGATCGTGTCGACCGTCGACGGCGCCCTGGTGGGCCTGGAAAGCCTTCTACGCTGGCGTCACCCGGAACTGGGGTCGATCTCGCCCACCGAGTTCATCCCGCTCGCAGAAGGATCCAATCTCATCGACCGGGTGGGCAACTATGTGCTGGAGACAGCGGCCGCCGAGGTGGCCGCTGTCGCCGAACTCCGTCGGGTGATGCTGTGCGTCAACGTCTCCCGACGGGAGCTCACCAATGGCCAGTTCCCCGACCGGCTCCGGGACACGATCACCCGCTCGGGCATGGACCCCGCCGCGTTCTGCCTGGAGATCACCGAGAGTGCACTGGACCCGCTCGACGGAGACCTGCTCACCCTGTTGCGCAACGTGCGCGAACTCGGAACACACGTGTCGCTCGACGATTTCGGGACCGGTGCGTCGTCGTTGAGCGAGTTCTACCGCCTGCCGGTCAGTGTCCTGAAGACCGCGAAGTCCTTCGTCGACGCTCTCGACGAGCACCCGAGCGCCACATCGATCCTCGCCGGCATCGTCACCATGGCGCACGCGGCCGGGATGCGGGTGGTCGCCGAGGGAGTGGAGACGGAGTCGCAGGCCGCCACGGTCGCCGAGGTCGGTTGCGACCTCGCGCAGGGCTATCACTTCGGGCGTCCCGCCCCGCTGGCCGACGTGATCGGGTCCGGAGTCCGGATCCGGGCGAATCCCGGTGTCTGGGAGACCGGCTGACCTGTCCGCGCCAGACCAACACTGTCACCGAGGCGTCCCACGCCATACCGTGGGGCGTATCTGCGCTATGCATGCGACTGTGTCCGTTACCGTCAGACTCGGCGATGCACGCGAGTAGATTGATCGCCACGTCGATTACCCGGCGTCCATGCAACCGGACAGCGAGGTCACGGACATGACACACATTCTGCGGTGGACTCCTGCAACGCTCTGGACGGCGTCATGACCGACGCGGAGCGGCAAGTCGCCGAGCAACACACGGCGAAGGTCATCGGTGTCACGGTCGCCGCGGCGGTCGGTGGCTTCCTGTTCGGTTTCGACAGCTCGGTCGTCAACGGCGCCGTCGACTCGATCGAAGCGGACTTCGCCCTCGGCAAGCTGATGACCGGCTTCGCCGTCGCGATCGCGTTGCTCGGCTGTGCGCTCGGCGCATGGTTCGCGGGCCGATTGGCCGACGTGTGGGGCCGCAAGCGCGTGATGCTGCTCGGCTCCGCGCTTTTCATCATCAACTCGATCGGCACCGGTTTCACACAGACCATCCCGGACCTGCTCTTGTGGCGTGTGCTCGGCGGTATCGGCATCGGTATCGCATCGGTGATCGCTCCCGCATACATCGCCGAGATCGCTCCGGCCCGCTTCCGCGGCGCCCTGGGGTCTCTGCAGCAGTTGGCGATCACGATGGGCATCTTCGCGGCACTCCTCTCCGACGCCCTGCTCGCCGACAGCGCCGGCAGCGCGTCGAACGACTTCTGGTGGGGCCTCGAGGCGTGGCGGTGGATGTTCCTCGTCGGTGTCGTGCCCGCCGTCGTCTACGGTGTGCTGGCGCTGCTGATCCCGGAGTCGCCGCGATACCTGGTGGGCCGCAACCGTGATGCCGAGGCGGCCCGGATCCTGCAGGAGGTGACGGGCGAGGAGAACCCCCTCGAGCGGGTCAAAGAGATCAAGCTGACGGTCAAGCGCGAGGCGAAGTCGTCGATCAGGGACATCGCCGGACCGTCATTCGGGCTGCACCCGCTCGTCTGGGTCGGCATCTGGCTGGCAGTCTTCCAGCAGTTCGTCGGTATCAACGCGATCTTCTACTACTCGACGACGCTGTGGCAGTCCGTCGGCTTCTCCGAGGCCGACTCGTTCAAGACATCGGTGATCACCGCCGTCATCAACGTCGTCATGACCTTCGTGGCGATCCTGTTCGTCGACCGCATCGGGCGGCGGAAACTGCTGCTCGGCGGTTCGGTGGGCATGTTCATCGGCCTGCTCATGGCGTGTATCGCGTTCACCCAGCAGATCGGCGAGGGCGAGAACATCACGCTGCCCGACCCGTGGGGTGTGGTCGCACTGATCGGCGCCAACCTGTTCGTGGTCGCCTTCGCCGCGACGTGGGGCCCGGTGATGTGGGTGATGCTGGGGGAGATGTTCCCCAACCGCATCCGCGGTGTCGCCCTGGGCGTCTGCACGGCCGTGAACTGGGTCGCGAACTTCACCATCTCGATGCTGTTCCCGCCGATGACCGAAGCCGTCGGACTCGGAATCATCTACGGCTTCTTCGCCTTCTGCGCCGCGGCCTCGTTCTTCTACGTCCTCCGGAAGGTCGAGGAGACCAAGGGGATGGAGCTCGAGCAGATGGATTCGGTGGCAGAGGCGCGACTGTCGCAGTTCACTGCGGTCCGTGCGGCGAAGGACAAAGCCTGAATGTTCGATCTGCGTGAGCTCTCCAGCCGCGTCGTCGCCGCCCCCATGGCCGGTGGTCCGAGCACCCCGGAACTGGTGGTGGCCGCGGCATCGGCCGGCGGTGTCGGCCAGCTCGCCGCGGGGTACCAGACTCCCGACAAGGTGCGCGCCGACATCGCGGCCGTGCGGACGGCCGGCACCGAGGTCTTCGGTGTCAACATCTTCGTTCCCGAGGCGGAGCCGGTGAACCGCGACGACCTCGCCCGCTACCGCGCCGAACTCGTCCCGTATGCGCGAAGTCTGGGCGTGACGCTTCCCGAGGTCGAGGACCTGGGCGAGGACGATGACCAC
This sequence comes from Gordonia sp. IITR100, assembly GCF_002009645.1. Taxonomy (NCBI): domain Bacteria; kingdom Bacillati; phylum Actinomycetota; class Actinomycetes; order Mycobacteriales; family Gordoniaceae; genus Gordonia; species Gordonia sp. IITR100. Next base: position 48,712 of record NZ_MVKV01000020.1, read on the forward strand.
TTCGACGACAAGATCCGGCTGGTGTGCGACGAGCGGATCCCGCTCGTGTCTTTCGCGTTCGGGTGTCCCGCACCCGAGGTCGTCGCCGAATTGCACCGGCACGGGTGCAGTGTCGGGGTCACGGTCACCACGGCCACGGACGCCGAGATCGCCGGTCGAGCCGGTGCTGACTGGCTGTGCGTGCAGGGTCCCGACGCCGGTGGCCATCGATCGGTCTTCGACCGCCGGACCCCTCCTCCCACAGAGCCGCTCGACGACTTGATCCGCGCGGTCGCCGACCGGGTGCCGCTGCCGATCGTGGCGGCGGGTGGGATCTCCACGTCGGCCCGGGCCGACGAGGTCCGATCCGCGGGACCCGTTGCGGTGCAGGTGGGTACGGTTTTGTTGCGGACCACCGAGGCCGGCACCAAACCCGCGCACGGGGCGGCTCTCGCCGATCCGGACCGAACCGACACCGTGGTCACCTGGGCGTTCAGCGGCCGACCGGCACGCGCCCTGCGAAACCTGTTCACCGACAGGTTCTCCGACGCCGCGGTGGCCGAGTACCCGGCCGTCAACACGTTGACCGGTGGCATCCGACGCGCCGCCAGCAACGACCCCGACGGGATCAACCTCTGGGCCGGGAGCGGATACCGCGACGCCGTCGAGGAGTCGGCCGTCGATACCATCGCCCGGCTCGGGTGATCGGGAGCGAAGGGGTCGCGCTCCTCCCACCTCAGTGCGGGTCCTGCTCGTTCAGCGTCGCCACGACGTCGACGTAGTCGCCGCGCGCCTCACCCCACCGCAGGAACTTCACCCGCTCGACGAGCAGTTCGGTGGCGGCGGGCTGTGTGCCGATGAGATGGACGACCTCATCGACGAATTCGTCGAGGGGCATGGCGAAGTCGCTGTCCCGTTGACCCGGCAGCAGGTCGGTGCGAACCGCCGGCGGCACGAGTTCGACGACGTCGACCCCGGTATCGGCGAACTGTAGGCGCAACGATTCGCTCAGCATGTGGATCGCCGCTTTCGTGGCGTTGTAGGTCGGCGTCACCCGGAGCGGGGCGAATGCCAGGCCCGAGGACACGGTCATGATCGTGGCGGACGGTCGAGACCGCAGGTGGTCGATGAACGCGCCGATCAGCCGGATCGGACCGAGGAGATTGGTGGTGACCATTGCCTCCGCGGCATCGAGGAAACCTGCCGGGGACGACCAATCCTCCGCCCGCATGATGCCGGCCATCGCGACGAGCACGTCGAGGTTCGGGTGTTCGGCGATGACCTTCCGTGCGGCGGACTCGACACTGGCCGGGTCGGCGACATCGATCGCGACGGTGTGCAACCCGGGGTGTTGCGAACGGATACGGTCGAGGAGTTCGGTGCGCCGCCCGCCGACGATGACGGTGTTGCCCGTGTCGTGCAGACGGGTCGCAAGTGCCAAGCCGATCCCGCTGGTCGCTCCGGGGATGAAGATGGTGTTTCCGGTGAGGTTCATGTCATCGAGTCTCGGATCCGGCGGGCGAGTCATCCAGAGCGCAACCATCGGGGGATCGCCGATCCCTGGCAACGCGGTACCGACGCCGTGATACTGGCCTGATGGATCGTGATGCGCTGGCCGGGTTCCTCGTGAGCCGACGCAACAGTCTGCAACCATCGGATGTCGGTCTGCCGGGCGGCGCCCGGCGACGCACGACGGGTCTTCGACGCGAAGAGGTGGCGCAGCTCGCCACGATGTCGACCGACTACTACACTCGACTCGAACAACGACGCGGCCCACAACCGAGCACCCAGATGCTGGCGGCGCTCGCTCGCGCACTCCGCCTCACGGCCGATGAGCGGGACTACCTGTTCCGGGTCGCCGGACACAGCGCGCCGGACCGGATGGCGGCCTCGGACCACATCGCGCCCGGACTCCTGCGGGTACTCGACCGACTCACCGACACCCCCGCCCTCATCCTCTCGGCACTGGGGGAGACCTTGGTGCAGAATCATTGCGCGCGAGCGCTGTTCGGTGACATCGACCATCTCGTCGGAATGGACCGCAGTGCCATCTACCGGTGGTTCGTGTACCCCGACGAGGAACGCGGCCGCTACCCGGCGGACGATCACGAGCGGCAGAGCCGTGCGCAGGTCGCCTCGCTCCGTGCCGCTTACGGCGTCATGGGCGCCGATTCCCGTGCCGGAGCAATGGTCACAGAGCTTCGACGCCGCAGCAGCGAGTTCGCCACACTCTGGGACACCCACATCGTGAGCCGACGCTTCGAGGACCACAAGATCCTGATCCATCCCGAGGTCGGCGCGATCGAGGTCGACTGTCAGGCGCTCTTCACCGAGGACGAAACCCAGGTGTTGCTCGTGCTGACGGCAGCGCCGCGAACGGACGCAGCGGGAAAGATCGAATTGCTCAACGTGCTCGGCACACAAGAACTCGGACTCGATCCGCGCTGACCGTCTGGCTCCGGGGGACTATGTCGAACCGGTGCCACGAGTGTTGATCCGCCTCCCGATCGCGGATACCTGGCGAAGCTGCGCACGCGTGAGGCGGTCGATGACGAGCTCACGCACGTTGGTCACATACCCGGGAGCGGTGGCCACCACTTTCTCCCAACCCGACTCGGTGAGAACGGCATTCGTGAATCGCCCGTTCTCGGGGCACGGATGGCGCCGAACCCATCCCCGCTTCTCGAGTCTGCCGACCACATGCGAGAGCCGGGACAGCGAACCGTAGGACAGTTCGGCGAGCTGGCTCATACGCAGGGTGCGGTCAGGGGCCTCGGACAGCGCTGCCATCACCTCGTACTCGAAGTGGGTGATCTGGGCGTCACGGAGAAGCTGGGCGTCGAGGGCGTGGGGGAGACGGGCGAGCGCGGTTGCCACCTGGATCCAGGCGTCCATTTCCTCGTCGTCGAGCCAGTTCGGCTCTGGGGCAGTGGACATCTGCGCAGTGTATACGAAGTGAACACGTCCGTGATCAGGTTGACGCATCAAGTGTCAGCACCTAGCCTTCACTTGATACTTCAAGTCACAATCATCTAGTGAGGCGGCTCAGTCATGACCAACCCCATCGTCCGCAACGCGGGCATCCTCATCGGACGCGTCGCACTCGGCGTCATCTTCTTGGCTCACGGCCTGCAGAAGTTCCAGCAGAACGGCTGGACCGGACCGCAGACCGGGTTCGACATGATGGGTGTTCCGGCCGCGTCCTTCTCGGCGTTCGTCGTCACGTGGCTCGAAATCCTCGGTGGCATCGCCCTGATCGTCGGGCTGTTGACCCCGATCGTCGCCGCCCTGTTCACGCTGGACATGATCGGCGCGCTGTTCATCGCCCACGTCGACAACGGCATCTGGGTCTCCGACGGTGGTTACGAGTTCGTGCTCGCCCTCGGTGCCGGCGCACTGCTGCTGGCCGTGATCGGCGCCGGACGTTTCAGCGTGGACGCCGTGCTGGGGTCGAAGCTGCGCTGGCTCGCCGCCGACGACACCCGGTCGCGCGACTTGGTCGGCACCTCGCGCTGACCCATTCGCTCCGCTCCCGGAGCCCGGTTCATGCGCCCCGGTCCGCCCACCCTGCGGACCGGGGCGTTCGCCGTCCGCGGTCCTCGCCTACAGTCCCAGCAGGGCGTCGAGTGGAATGAGAGATATGACCTGGCTGATGCTGATCGCGGCGATCGCCTCGGAGGTCGCGGCGACGTTGTCACTCAAGGGTTCACAGACCGAACCGATGCTGTACGCGGTGGTCGCCGTCGGTTACACGTTCGCGTTCATACTCCTGGCCGCAGTCCTGAAGCGCGGCATGGGCATCGGCGTGGCCTACGGCATCTGGTCGGCGTCGGGCGTCGCACTCACCGCGGTACTGGCGACCTGGATCTTCGACGAGCCCTTCGGATTCCTGATGGGAATCGGCATCGTGTGCATCATGATCGGGGTTCTCCTCGTCGAGACCGGCCACCGGCCACCCGTCGACGAGGGCACCGACTCCGCCGCTTCGGGGGTCTGACCGTGGGATATGTCTTCATCGTCGCTGCCATCGTCGCCGAGGTCACCGGGACCCTCGCGCTGCGTGCCGCCGCGACCGGTCGACCGGCCTTCTACGGAGTCGTCGTCCTCGGGTATTTGACGGCATTCGTCGCGTTGACCCTCGGGCTGCGGCACGGCGTACCCCTCGGTGTGGCGTACGGCATCTGGGCGGCGGCCGGGGTCGCAGCCACGGCCGTTGCCGCGCACTTCCTGTTCCGCGAACGCCTCAACCGACGCATGGTCGCCGGCATCGGGGTGATCATCGTCGGTGTGCTGCTCGTCGAACTGGGCGCGATGCACTGAGTTCCGGCTTCGCTGATGTCGCGCCGCGAGCGCCGACGGTCAGCCGCGTTCTGGACCGGGGGAGCGCGGGCCCGCCTCAGCGCCGGACTCGACGTCACGCGGATTGTCGAAGGAGACGTCGATCTCCTGAAAACCCTTGTTGCGCTGCGCGAGAACCTGCGCCGAGTACGCCGCCTCGTCGCCCTTCGTCAGACTGACGTTGTCGGTGAACGGGGTGAGCAGCGAACGTGGATAGAGCCGGTCGACGCGAACCGCGTTGGTCTCGAGACAGATGACGATCACGATCGACGACACGTAGAGGAAGGCGAGCAGGCCCAGCACGATTGCGAAGACGCCGTTGGTGGAGCTGGCGTTACCGATGACGTGCTGCACATAGACCGCGCCGAAGGTCTGGATGATCTGCCAGCAGACCGCCGCCCCGAAGGCGCCCGGCAGTACGTCCCGGATCGACACGTCGCGGGCCGTGCCGATCCGAAAAGCCACGGTGAAGACCAGCGTGCTCAACGCCACCGATCCGAGGATCGCCAGCCAGCGTCCGACGATGCCGAGTTCGAAGGCGGCCGAGACGCCGTTGACGACGGTCAGGCCGATGACCGCAACACCGATCGTGGACAACAACAGAAGGCCACGCAAACGGGCGAAGATCGGGTCGGGACGCTCGTTGCGCGGCACTGCCCAGATCGTGTTCATCGCGTTCTGGGCGGCGACGGCCACTCCGAGGCCGCCATACAGCGACACGACAACCCCGATGATGATGGCGGTGGCCCCGCCGCTGAGCTTCTCGGGTTCGCCCAACTGCCCACCGATCACCGGGATCTGGCTCATCGCCGAGTCCAGGATGCGGTCTTGGAGGTCGGGGTTGTCGGCCAGGACGATCCCCAGCACGGTCGCGAACAGCAGCAACAGTGGGAACAACGAGATGAACGCGTAGTAGGCACAGAGCGCGGCCAGATAGGCGCCCTGATCGTCGACGAACTTGTAGATGACGGCAAGCGGAAAGCCGGTCGCCGGATGACGCCGCTGAAAACGGTCGACCCGCTCAGTCAACGACACCCGATCATCCTTCTCCTCGCCGGACCGTGCCTGTTCCCCGTTCCGTTGAACGAGTCGTTCACCGGGGGTACCACGGTCGTGCCGACTTTAACCCGAGCACGAGACGATTCGGGACACGTCATCGGATCGGATGTTCACCGGAACGGATCGAAACCCGGGATGCCGAGGGCGCGGAAGGGTGTTCCCAGACGCCAATAGGCCAGCCCCGCCAGCCCGCGCGGGAAGTAGCGGTCGGTGGTCGTGACCGTCACCGACCCGTCCGCGTCGTCCGCATCCTGGAGGCGGTACTCGCGATACGATCTGCCGAACCGGTTGTCGCGCAGACGAATACGAACTCGATCCGGTCGTTGCGCGAGCACGATCTCACCGCGGTGCCGCGCATCCCGCTCGAGCCGCTCCCAGACCGTCGCACTACTCGCGCGCTCACTGACCCGGGTCTCCGATTCGAACATCTCCTCACCGGCCCACTGTGGATCGGTCGGAAGAGGTTCGGCCGGCGACACGTCTACGGACGCGTTGGCCCACGAGGCACGGCCATCGCCGCGCGCCGAGCGTTCGAGCGTGTGGGCAACCGCCTCCGAGTAGGAGGTCAACCCCCCTTCCGGACGATCGATGATCGCGTCGACGGCCCGGTCGCGACAGACGGCGTCGCATTCGAGGGACTCGATCAGCGGTCGAGCGATCTTGCCGCGAATCGGCGTGACGAACCGGACCCAGCGGCTCGCCAGCGCCGGCGTGAGATACGGCAGCACCACCATGACTCGGGGGCGAAGACCCGCGACCTCGGCATACACCTGCATCATGTCGCCGTACTCGAGGACGTCGGGACCGCCGATGTCCCAGGTCCTCGACGACGGGACGGCGGCGGTGGCGGCTTCCACAAGGTAGTGCAGGGCGTCGTCGACCGCGATCGGTTGGATCTTGTTGTGCACCCACCGCGGCGTCGTCATCGCGGGCAGTCGCTCGGTGAGGTGCCGGATGAGTTCGAACGAGGCCGACCCCGAGCCGATCAGCGTCCCGGCCTGCAACGCGATGGTCTCGATCGGTGAGTCGATGAGGATGTCGCCGACCTCGGCGCGTGAGGCCAGATGTTCGGACAGGTCGGTGCCCGACGGATGGAGACCGCCGAGGTAGACGATGCGCGACACGCCGTTCTGCTGAGCCGCGGCCACCACATTCTCCGCGGCACGCCGCTCTTCGGCCGCGAAGTCCGCGTCGGTGCTCATCGAGTGGACCAGGTGGTAGACGACATCCACACCCGCGAAGGCCTTGACCAGCGAATCGCGATCCGACAGATCACCCCGAATCACCTCGGCCGTCGGATCAGACAACCACGGTGCGTCGGCGAGCTTCTCCGGTGTCCGCGCCAGTGCGCGCACACGGTGCCCGCGTGCCAACAGCCGGGGCGCCAATCGGCCGCCGACGTAACCGGTCGCTCCGGTGACCAGACAGGTTCGCGACTCGTCCACCTGACTCCTCCGCTCTGGGGTGTTCCTCCCAGGCTATGGAGCGAAGCCGCTCGGCGCCGTCGCCTCGGCGCGGTCGGTGCCGGATCGTTCTCCGTGGCCACGATTCGATAACGGCACGTTTGGCCGAGACCGAACCCAGACCACCAGACCTGAATCCGACAGCCAGACCTTGATCGAAGTCTGGCGGTCGAGTTCAGGTCTGCCCGTCAGCTGTCGTTCGCGCCCGCCGGCGAATTCTCGAACCACAGGCACTCCTCCAGGAGGCCCGCGCTCTTCCAGCCATCCGCGGTCCGGACCATCGAATGGTGGTAGTTGCCGCCGCAGGTGCTGAGTTCGGGCATGCCGACGAAACGCATCGGGTTGTAGAACATGGCGCGCACGTCGGCCCGTTCTCCGTCGAACGTGTACTCGATGTTGGTGATGAAGTGCTGACTCACCGACACGAACGCGAAACTCTCCTCCAGCCACGCGGCGATCTCGTCCCGAGTGCCCGCCTGACCGTAGGGCGTCGACGAGTAGTCGACCACCGCCTCCGGGGTGAACACCGAGCGCCAGAGTTCCCAGTCCTTGGTGTCGACCGCTCGTGAGTACCGGTACAACGTGTCCGCGATGCCGAACCGGTCGCTGATCTCCTGCAGGTCCATCGTTCTCCCGTCCACCGGTATCGGTACGGGCAGCCCGTCGTGGCAGCGCCGAGACCGGCCGTCGCCGCCGACTATAGACACCAGTCCAGACGCTTGTCAGCGAAACCGCACCGGAGCGGGTGCCGCAAGTCAGGTCGATGCTGCGAGGTCGCGGACGACGCGGAGGTCGGCGACGAAGGCGTCGAAGGCCCGCTCGCGCTGATCCGTGGGTCCGCGGAGAATCGACGACGGGTGCACGGTCGCCACCACGGACTCGGAATGGTCGGGGCCGAGGTCTCCGTCGGCGCCGAGATCGAAGCGCTCGCCACGGTGTGGGGTGAGCCGGAAGTTGGTGCCCAGCAAGGCCTGTGCGGCCGTGGCACCCAGACACACGACAGCGGCCGGCCGGACCGACGAACGGTTCGTCGGCACGATCCTTCTGGTCACCGGGCTGTTCGCCGATGAACATGATCGTCGAACCGGGCGCGCCCACCCCACCGCGACACCCGCCGCGGCCCCGGTGATCACCCGCGGCCCGCCCACCAGCAACGGGTCGAACCGGGAGTGGTTGCCGTCGACGCGTTTCCGGCCACGGCGGGACGACCATCCGTGGTGGGAGAGTTCGGACCGGATGCCCGTCTCGGTCACCGGGTTGTCGGGGCCGACCGGTCGCGAACGACGCGAGGTGCGCCTCGATGGACGCCACGCGATCGGCGCCCAGCAGGATCAGCCAATGCGCCGCGCGCCCCTCGCTGTAGCGGGACGCGGAGCGTCGGATCACCCCGGACAGCCCGCGCGGCAGCGTGGACGTGCCGAAAACCGGTGGCAGAAAGGCATGTTCGTTCGATCGCTCGCGGGGCTGACGCTCGGGCTGGTCTTCGGGGACGGTCCAGTGGACGCCCGGGGCCGGTTCGACGGGCAGTTCGCGCGGAACCGCGGGGCGGTTTGCGGGGCCCAGGTCGACGCCCCATCCGGGTATGCGGTCGACCAGTGCGGCGGTGTCGGGGTCGTGGGGGCGGTCTGCGGGATAGCGGGCACGGGTCCTCCTCAGCCGGCGTCGGCAACGATGATTGGCTTGATGCAGTCGTCGAGCTCCTCGGAGAAGATGCGGTAGCCCTCAGCGATGTGCTCGAAGCGGAATTCGATGCGTGACAATGTGTGAAATAGCCGTTGCGGATGTGGTCGAACAGTCTCGGCCACTGCCGTTTGACCGGGCACTGGTTCATGTTCGGGGTGAGTCCCTTGTTCATGGCGTCGCCGAACTTGACCGCGCTGAACATCGGCCCGTACGCACCCATGACCGAAACGGTGCCGCCTTTGCGGACCGCATCGATGGCCCAGTTGAGGGCGATCGGTGACCCGCCTGCAGCTGGAACTTGGCCGCGGGGCCGCGGTAGACCATCGCGCACATCGTGTCTGGACTCATGCGCGTTCGGGTACCCCACAAATGCGGTACTAACCGCGCCGGCGGCGCGGTGCGCGCAGACCGGTGTCACGCGCGGGGGTGTAGAAAAGGAACCCGAATCCAGGACAGTCCTCGGGAGGAGATCGTCGATGTCAATGGTGTCTTATGTGATCGCCGGTTCGGAGGCCAGCGGGGGAGCGGGCATCCAGGCCGACCTGCGCACCTTCGCACAGCTGGGTACCTATGGTGTCGGGACCATCACCTGCATCGTGTCCTTCGACCCGAACAACGAGTGGTCCCATCGGTTCGTACCGATCGACTCCGGGGTGATCGCCGATCAGATCGAGGTGGCCACAGCCGCGCACGAACCCGAGGTCGTGAAGATCGGCATGCTGGGCACCCCGGCCACCATCTCCACGGTCGCGCAGGCGCTCGGCTCCCGACAGTGGCGAGACGTCGTCGTCGACCCGGTGCTGATCTGCAAGGGCCAGGAGCCCGGCGCCGCACTCGACACCGACAACGCCCTCCGCTCCGAGATCTTGCCGCTGGCCACCGTGGTGACCCCCAATCTGTTCGAGGCCGCGACCTTGGCCGGCATGGACGAACTGACGTCCACCGACGACCTCGCCGAGGCGGCGCGGCGAATCCATGATCTCGGGCCGAAGGTCGTCGTCGTGAAGGGCGGGGTCGGACTCCCCGGCGAGGAGGCGATCGACGTCGTCTTCGACGGCTCCGAGGTCACCGTCCTGCGTGCCCCGAAGGTGGGCGACGAGCGGGTCTCCGGAGCCGGCTGCGTGTTCGCGGCCGCCACCACCGCCGAACTCACCAAGGGCGCAGGGGTCCTCGACGCGATCCGGACCGCCAAGCAGTTCACCCACGACGGCATCGTCGGCCGGCTCGCCTCGAACGCACCGTTCGACGCCGTGTGGCACGGATCGAGGTGACCCACGGGCTAGTGCTCGGTCGGCCCAGCCCGTCGGGTGTCGGCGGGCTCCCCGGGTAGTCGAGCGACAGCCCGGCGGTCTCCGTCACCGTCCGGGACGTCGTCCCGAGGAGAACCGATGTCCGAGACCGTCGCCGACATCGTGCTGCAACGCCTTCGGAAGTGGGGGGTCCGGCAGGTTTTCGGCTACCCCGGCGACGGCATCAACGGCCTGCTGTCGGCCTGGGTTCGCGCGGAGGACGATCCGCAGTTCGTCCAGTCGCGCCACGAGCTGGTCGGCCAGGGCGCACGGGGATGCGCACCCGAGCTCATTACGGTTGCCGACATCCTCGGCGCCGGTTGCGCGAAAGCCCTTCTCGGGCTGGATGTCCTCCCCGACACGCTGCCGTGGGTCACGGGATCATCCGCGGCTCGTCGTCGTGGTGTTGCACAACAACGACCTGAACCAGGTCACGTGGGAACAGCGCACGATGTCAGGATCGCCGAAATTCGCTGCCTCACAGGAACTCCCCGACGTCGACTACGCGGCCTTCGCGCGGGGGATCGGACTCGTCGGGATCAACGTCGACGACCCGGATGGTCTCGATACCGCATGGGACACCGCCCTGGCCGCCGATCGACCGGCGTTGCTCGACGTGCGTTGCGACCCGACGGTGCCTCCCGTCCCGCCGCACGCGACCCGCGAGCAGGTCCGCGCCCTCGGCGAGGCGCTGGTCAAGGGTGACGACGATGCATGGGCCGTCGCCAAGAACGCAGCCAGACAGGGAATCCGCCAGTTCCTACCCGGACGGCAGTCCGACAACGACTGACTACACGGGACACCGGCTGCGCCCCGGTCCCGTACTCTCCACCGCATGAGCGGTGAGGAACTCTTCACAGCGGTAGCGGTCGGGTTCGAGGCAGTCGGAGCCTTCGCGATGATCGTGGGAGCGATCATTGCGTGCGTGCTGGGCGCACGTTCGCTCCGTCGGGGAGAGGGTGGCAACACTGCCTTCTCGGTACTGCGCAACACACTCGGAGCAGCCATTCTCCTGGGGCTGGAAGTCCTGGTCGCGGCGGATCTCATCCGCACCATCACGTCCAAACCGTCGATCGAGGATGCGCTCATCCTCGGGCTCATCGTCCTCATCCGTACCGTGTTGTCGATGTCCATCCAGATCGAGATCGAGGGCGTGGCGCCGTGGCGTCGAGCGTTGCTGACCAGCGGTGGACAACTGCTCGGCGCAGCGGTCGCAAACGACGCAGCGGCTGCACGACCGGCTACGACAAACGCCGCGCGGCGGGCCGACGGATAGCGTCGCCACCCGGTCTGGCGCCGACAACGACCGGCGAGGCATCCTGGATGCCGATCACCGACAGACCGACCGAAGGAGTGCCGGGTGACAACGATCCCAGACGAAGTCGATGTCCTCATCGTCGGTGCCGGGATCTCTGGCATCGGTGCGGCCCGCTGGGTGCGAACCGAACACCCTGGCAAGTCGATCGCGATTCTCGAGGCCCGGAATACCGCCGGCGGTACGTGGGACCTGTTCCGCTACCCGGGGATTCGGTCCGACTCGGACCTGCACACCTTCGGGTACGACTTCAAGCCCTGGACCGATCGACAGGCGATCGCCGACGCCCCGCGAATCCTCGATTACCTCCACGAGACGATCGACGAGAACGATCTCGCTCCGCTGGTCCGGTATGCGCATCGGGTGGTGGCGGCCGCGTGGTCGTCGGACACCGCGCGGTGGACGGTCGACGTCGAACACACCGACACCGGAACGCGAAGCCAGATCAGTGCGCGATGGATCTTCTGTGGCTCGGGTTACTACGACTACGACGCGGGGTTCGCGCCGGAGTTCGCCGGCACCAGGACGTTCCGTGGCGAGATCGTGCATCCGCAGCACTGGCCCGAGGACCTCGATTACACGGGCAAGCGGGTCGTGGTCATCGGCAGCGGCGCCACGGCGGTCACGCTGCTTCCCGCGATGGCGGAACAGGCCGCGCACGTGACCATGCTCCAGCGCACACCGACCTACATCCTCCCGCTGCCCCGTGAGGACGCCATCGCCAACACCCTCAAGAAAGTGTTCGGCACCGAACGCGGATACGCACTGACCCGACACAAGAACGTCGCGCAGCAGCGGGTGCTCTTCGAACTGTGCCAGCGATTCCCATCGGTCGCCCGTCGGGTGATCCGCAAGATCAACGAATCTCAGCTGCCCGAGGACTATCCGGTGGACACGCATTTCAACCCCCCGTACAACCCGTGGGACCAGCGGCTGTGTGTGGTGCCCGACGCCGACCTGTTCCGTGTCATCCGCTCCGGGAAGGCCTCGATCGTCACCGACCGGGTCGACACCTTCACCGAGAACGGCATCCGGACAGTGGGCGGGGAGGAACTCGAGGCCGACATCGTCGTCACCGCCACCGGGCTCAACATCAAGATCATCGGCGGCATCGAGCTGAGCGTCGACGGTGAACCGGTGTCCCTTCCCGACACCGTCGTCTACCGCGGGATGATGCTGTCCGGTGTCCCGAACTTCGCGCTGGCGATCGGTTACACCAATGCGTCGTGGACCCTCAAGATCGGACTGTTGTGCGAGTACTTCTGCAAACTTCTGGCGCACATGGATTCTCACGGATACGACAGTGTGTGGGCGGTCGCGGACCCCGATATGCCGACTCGGCCACTGCTCGACTTCGGGGCCGGCTACGTCCAACGAGCCCTCGACACCCTGCCCAAGCAGGGAGCTGAGGAGCCCTGGGTGATGTCGATGAGCTACTACGCCGACCGCAAATTGTTCCGTGCTGACGTCGCCGACGACAACGTCCGATTCGCGCGGGCGGGGGAGCGGGTGCGGTCGACGGTCGGGTAGCGGTGACGACTCGCCGGACGGCGGGCTGAGTCACATCCGCGCGAACCGCACCAGCCAGTAGCAGTAGACGCCGTAGGCGGCGATACCCACCGCGGCCAGGATCATCAGCACCTGCCCGGCGGGCAGGCCGGCCAGTGTCTTGACCGCTCCGTCGATCCCCGTGGCCTTCGACGGATCGGCAGTCGCGACAGCGACGATGACCAGGATGCCGGTGCCGGCCAGAACGACACCCTTGCCGCAGTAACCGATCACGCCCGCGATTGTCGCCGCCTTGTCGTCGGAGATCTTGAGATCGTCGAGGAACGACCGGCTGGCTCCCTTGTAGACGTGGTAGACGCCGACGCCGATGATGATCAGGCCGGCCGCGACGAGGACGAACTTCCCGCCACCGGACTGCAGGAGTCGCGCTGTCAGTCCGGCGTTCTCCTGACCGCTCGACTTGCCTTGGCCCGTCGCGAAACGTATTGCCGACCAGGCGAACCCGACGTAGACCACGGCGAGCGACAACGCTTTTCCGCGATCGAACCACTGCTCGGCGCCGTCACTGTCCTCGCCCGGTTCGGTGGCGTGGGGTCCGACGACGGCCTCGGCGAGTCGCCACAGCGCGAGTGCTGCGAACGCGACCGCGGCCACCCACAGGACGACGCGGCCGCCGGACGAGTCGGCGAAGATCCCCAACGCACCCGACTGGTCGGCGTTCCCGCCCCCACCGAACGCGAGGCGCAGGATGATGTAGGCGATCAGCAGATGGAGCAGGCCGCTGACGGCGTGGCCGGCACGCGCCAAGCGTTCGAACCAAGGGCTGTCGGTGGCGCGGTCGACCGCGCCGGTCACTTGATTGCGGCTCATCGCGCCACGTTCCTTCCGCCGTTCGACCGAGCTGGTGCCCGGCCGGTTCCACTGACGTTACGGGGTGCCGGCCGGTCGCTCACTTCCCCTGCGAGTTACGAAGGGCCCGAGCCTGTTCGATGTACTTCTGGTCCTTCTCGTCGTTCTTGTCCGACGCCGTGGTGTCCCGAGGCGGCAGTTGCAGGTGCTCTTCGGCCGGCATCCCCGCCTGTAGCTGTCGGCCACGTTCGAGTTCGGAGTCGAACTCGGCCCCGAACAGCAGCGCGAGGTTCGTCAGCCACAGCCACAGCAGGAAGACGATGACTCCCGCGAGTGCGCCGTAGGTCTTGTTGTAGCTGCCGAAGTTCGAGACGTACAGCGCGAATGCCGCCGACGCGACGATCCATGTGACGATGGCCAGCACCGCACCGGCGCTGATCCACCGGAACTTCGGCTGCTGCACGTTCGGGGTTGCCCAGTAGAGAATGGCGACGATCAGGATGACGAACAGCAGGAGGATCGGCCAACGGACGATGTTCCACACGGTCAGCGCGGTCTCGCCGAAACCGATGGCGTCTCCGATCGATTTCGCGATCGGTCCGCTGACTGCCAGCATGAGTGCCACCGCGGCGGCAAGGACAAGTGCTACGAGCGTGACGAGCAGCATGATCGGCCGCAATTTCCAGATGGGACGGCCTTCGTCGATCTCGTACATCCGGTTCATCGCGCGTCCGAACGCCCCCACGTAACCCGACGCGGACCAGAGCGCGCCGAGCAGACCTAGTACGAGGGCGAAACCGGCGCTGGGGGCGGCCACGAGTTGTTCGACGGGGCCCCGCAACGTGTCCACGGCCGACGACGGCCCGAGGTCGTCGACCATCTGCAGGACGGCGTCGGTCGTCTTCTCGCCTTGGCCGAACACACCGAGCAGCGAGACCAGCGCGAGCAGCGCCGGGAACAGTGAGAGCACGGAGTAGTAGGTGAGTGCAGCCGCCAGATCGGTGCACTGATCGCGCGAGAACTCCCGCGCGGTCTTCTTCAGCACGAAGAGGAGGGACGGCTTGGTTAGGTCAGTGGGGGAGTCCGGCTTCCGCGGATCATCGGGGTCGGCCGATTCGGGGTCGTCGCGAACGTCCGGTTCAGCTGAGGCGGGTTCCTTGTCAGCTCGTTCAGCGGCGTCATCTCGTTTCATCCCCTGCGTTTAACCGGCGAACGCGCAAGCCAAACCCGGCCGACGTCGGCGCACCCGTCACCTGGGGTCAGCGCTCTTGGCCGCAGGCGTCGTCGACCGCCCCCTGCAGATCTCGCTGGATCCACCGGGTCACGGCGGCAGGTGTGTCGTCTCGACGGGCGCCGAGGTCCACCGGTTCGCCCAGAGCGACAACGGGGCGGCCACCACCGGCCGGGTAGGCGATCCCGGCGGAGACCAACCACAGTCCGACACCGTCTCGCAGGGCTCGATGGGCGATGTGGCCGATCCCGGTGCCGAGCCGCTGAACCTCCGTCGGGTCGCCCTCGTTGCAGGTTCCCTCCGGAAACACCGCGATGCTGTCCCCGCGTGCCATTCGTTCGACGCAGACGGCGATCATCTGACGCCCGGCGTCGGCCGCAGCTCGCACTCCGTGGTCCTTGCTGCGAAACACCGGGATCCCGCCCAGAGTGTCGATCTTCTTTCGCTGTTCCGGATCCTGGAACAGTTCGTCTTTCGCGAGAACACGCAGGCTGCCTATCCGGCGCCGCAGCGGTGACCGGAAGCCCGCCGCTGCCAGTACCAGTGGGTCGCGCTCGGAGACATGATTCGCCGCGATGAGCAGCGGCGCCCCGCTCCGCACGGTGCGGACGATCGCCTCCCTCGAACGAAAGCGCACGACCGGCCGGATTCGGGCGGCGAGCACCGCGTACATCATTCGCGCCCGGGCGCGGTCCTGCTGATGGGTCCGGTAGTGCTCGTATACCGCCTGTGCCTCGGACAGCTCGACCTTCACCTAAGTTACGGTACCGTAGGTTGCGGGGCCGCGGTGCCGCAACGGGACTCCGCATGACAGCCCGGGTAACAGCTCCGAGGTCAGTCGGGGACGACGACCGCCCGGCCACGCAGTTCGTTCGAGGCCAACCGACGGTAGGCCTCGAGCCCGTCGTCGAGGGAGAACTTCTCGACGGCGACCTCCAGGACACCGTCGCGCGCGAGGTCGAGGACCTCGATCAGTTCGTGCCGCGCACCCCAGTACGGCGCCCGGACCGACACCTCGTAGGGCTGGGTGAAGAAGCCGACCTTCGCCGCGGCGACACCGTCACCGATGCCGACGATCACGACGTCGCCCAATGTGCCGACGATTCCCATCGCGGTGTCGATGGTCGGCTGCAAGCCGACGAAGTCGAATACCGCGGTGGCGCCGTCGTTTCCGGTGATCTTCCGGACATTCGCCACGGCGTCGGCATCGCTGAGAACGGTCTCATGGGCGCCCACCTCGCGTGCGAACGCTAGCTTGTCCTCGCTGAGGTCGAGGGCGATGATGCGCGCCGGGGTCAGATGGCGCAACAGCTGAATCCCGATGTGCCCCAATCCGCCCGCACCGATGACGACGGCCGTGGTGCCGCCGACGAGCTTCGGCAGCGACGGTTTGATCGCGTGATACGGCGTGAGCCCCGCGTCGGTGAGCGGCACCGCTGCGATCGGGTCGAGGTCGCCGAGCGGAACGAGGTGCCGGGCGTCGTCGACGATCATGTAGTCGGCCATCGCACCTTCGTTGCCGAGCCCGGGTGGAGTGATGCCGAGTTCGGCCGCGCGACTGCAGTAGTTCTCGAACCCACGTGAGCAGAAGTGACAGGTCCCGCAACCCCAGGGGCCGTAGACCGCCACCGCGGTTCCCTCGGTCAGCGACGTCACACCACTGCCGATCTCGGCGACCACACCGGCTCCCTCGTGCCCGAGCGTCATGGGTAACGGATAGGGAAAACCCTCGGCGGGCATGTTGAGCACGAAATCGTCGGAATGGCACGCACCGGCGGCAGTCACCTTCAACAACACCTGGCCGGGGCCGGGTGTCGGCTTGTCGACCTCGCGGAGCTCGGGCGGACTTCCTGGCTTGACGATCTGGATGGCTTTCATGCCGGACACCTCTCGGTTCGAGTCGTTTGCGTGCTCTCCCGCCCTCCGGTCTACCCGCGTATGGCGATACGCGCATACGTCGGCGGGAAACCAGACGCGAATTCCTGCTGAACCGCGGCATAGGTGGACAAGCCGATCAGAGCCGGGACGGACCACGGAGTTCGATGTCGCGGCGTGTCGGGTGCATCAAACCCCTTGGGGCAGAGTCAATCAGCCGAGACGACAGCCGGAGGCGGAAGAGGACCGGATGCACTCTGGAGTACGGGTGGACCGGACAACGCTGCGACTCCGGGTCACCATCGTCGCGACTGATTCCGCGCGGCGCACCGCACACACTGCCGGGTGGCCGGCAGGACTTCGAGGCGCTCGGCACCGATGGGTTCGCCACAGTCCTCGCACCGGCCGTAGGCACCCGCGCCGACCCGGTCCAGGGCGGCACCGATCTCGTCGAGCCGGACTCGCGACCGTTCCAGCTGCGCAAACCAGATGGCCGCGTTCCACCGCGAGAGTCGAACCCTCCGGGTCGTGCTCGTCGTCGGCCGCCGCGTCGCTCGTCGCCTCGAGCACCGCGGCCAGCCGGGACGACAACGATTCGATCAGCGCGGCGGTTCGTTCCCGTTCTGCGAGCAGCGCATCCCGCGACTCGTCGTCCTGGCTCGAGGTCACCGTGGGCCCACCGACGTCGTCTCGCTCAGGTGCCGCAGAAGGTCTGGAAGCTGTCGCTGAACGCCTGCGGGGCCGGCGCCGCGTAGTGAGCCCATTCGGTGCGGCGTTCGAACGGATGCGTGACGGGATCCATCAGCCGCGTGAACGGTTCCAGATCGCCGTCGGTCGCGGCGCGCAAAGCGGCGTCGACCTGATGGTTGCGCGGGATGTACACCGGATTCACGGTGTCCATCGTCTCGGCAACCGCAGCCGGCTCGCGACCGAGACGGGCGAGTTCACGGCGCCATCGTTCCAGCCAAGGACCGATCTGCTCGCGCGGCATGAGGCTGATGATCGGGACCTGATCTCCGCGGAGTTCGTCGGCCAGTGCCCGGAAGGTGCCTGTCCAGTCCGCGCGATGATCACGCATCAGGGTCAACAGGTCGGCGACCAGTTCGGGTTCGGAAAGCGATTCTGTCAGAGCGATTTTCGACGCCATGCCGGTGGCGAAATGGTGTTCGTACCGCGCCTCGTAGGTGGCGAGCACGTCCGACGCCGCAGCGATCGCCTCATCGGGTGTCGGGGCCATGAGCCTGAGCAGGGTTTCGGCGAACCGCGCCAGATTCCACTTCAGGACGGCGGGCTGATTTCCGTATGCGTATCGGCCCGCGTGGTCGATCGAGCTGAACACCGCCGACGGGTCGAAGGAGTCGAGGAACGCGCAGGGCCCGTAGTCGATGGTCTCACCCGAGATCGTCGTGTTGTCGGTGTTCATCACACCGTGCACGAACCCCACCAGCATCCACTGGGCCACCAGTGCGGCCTGACGTTCGAGTACGGCTTCGAAGAACGCGAGATACCGGTTACCGTCGCCGGCCTCCGACGCTTTCGCGAGCTCCGGGTAGTGACGGCTGATCGCGTAGTCGGCGAGTTGTTGCGTCAGGTCGGTGTTCCGGATTGCGTACTCGAAGGTGCCGACACGAAGATGGCTGGCGGCGATCCGCGCCAACACCGCGCCGGGCTCGGCCCCGGTGCGCTGGATGTCTCGCCCCGTGGCCACGACCGACAGCGAACGCGTGGTCGGGATCCCCAGGGCGTGCATGGCCTCGCTGATCAGATACTCGCGCAGCATCGGCCCGACCACCGCGAATCCGTCGCCACCTCGGGAGAACGGAGTACGCCCAGAACCCTTGAGCTGTAGGTCGACTCGTCGACCGCCGCGGTCGATCAGCTCCCCGAGCAGCAACGCCCGGCCGTCCCCGAGGAGCGGTGTGTAACCGCCGAATTGATGCCCCGAGTAGGCGGTGGCGACAGGGACGGCATCGGCGGGCGCGGCCGCACCCGACAGAAGTGCGACACCGTCGTCGGATGTCAGTGCCGGGATGTCGAGGCCCAGGTCGTCGGCGAGTGACTCGTTGACGACGAGCAGTCGGGGGTCAGGCGTCTCGGCACCCTGCCACGGCACGGTGAAAGGCGTCAGCTCGTCGACGAAGGTGCGCTCGAAGCCGGTGATCGCGGCGCTCGTGCGGGCGGGAGTATCGGGAGAGACGGACACCCCTCGAGGGTAACCAGTTTCCGGACCGGCAAACCGGCTGCGCAGAAGGGGCGAGGGAGGAGTGTCCACCTCACTCGCCTCGGACGGCGATCAGGCCGCCAGCGCCGCGCCGCAGATGCCGCAGGCCTCGAAGTTGCGCCGATTCCACCGGGCGATCGGGATGAAGAACACGCTGAACTGGCTGTATTCACGCATCCGCGCCCACTGGGTGGTGTTGTGGCAGCGGGGACAGGTGCGGGTCTGACCCGCACCGAGAGGCTTCTGCCTACGGCCATATCCGAACAAGAAGAACACGCCGCCATCGTAGAGTTCGCGGCTCGCGGCGGCCGGTCACGCGCCGCGGTAGTCGATCACGGGCGGCGGACCAAGAGGTCGTTCTCGGCTGTGAAACCGCATTGCTTGTACAGGTCTGTCGATGCTTCGGTCGGGTTGAGCACCACCTTCGCGTATCCACGGCCGTCCGCGGTCGCGACGGTATGCCGGACCAGCTCACGTCCGATCCCGGAACCGCGGAACGCCGGGCGGACGTACAGATGACCGAGATAACCCCATCGGCCGCCGGCGCCCTGCCGGGGACTCGGCATCCGGGCGTGTTCGGTCAAGCACACCATTCCCACGGTCATGTCGTCCGTGCCCGCGGTCCAGACCGTTCGTCGCTCATCGTCCAACCAACTCGCAACCGCGGCGGCGAAGGCGGTATCGCCAAGCCACGGCCCGACGGAGCGATCGTCTTCGTACGCCCACTCCCAGCGGAGCTCGGCCACAAGGTGGGAGTTCTGCGAAGGTTGAATTCGTACCGCGTGTCGACCGGTCACCCACCCAGGGTGACCGATGACGGTCGGCGGCTGCGCGTGCGGCACCGCAGAAACTCCGCGACCACCGCCGGCCTCGCGGAGAATGGACGAGGCCGGAGGTGCTCGCCATCTGTCGAGACGCATCGGGTCGGCGGGCATCGGTACGCTCGGTGGTGTCCGTTTTGTCGGCCTGACGTCACCGCCACCGGGCTGCGGACTCGCGAAACCGGAGGGAAGCATGGAAGCACTGATCCTGATCGCCGTCATCGTCGTGATCGTCGTCGGGGTGGTGGTGTTCGCCCAACAGCGTTCCGGCGCCAACGCGGCCCGCACCCTCGAGGACGCGAAAGCCGACGCACGACAGGTGATCGAACGTCTGGGCGGCCAGGTGTTCATGCTGGTCGGCGACGGCCCGGCATCGAAACAGGCGCTGGCCGACGCGGGGGAGCGATACACCGCGGCGGGGTCTCAGATCGAGCAGGCCAATTCGCCGGTTCAGGCGCGGCTGGCCAAACAGACTGCGATCGAGGGGCTCTACTACATCCGTGCGGCTCGGGCCGCCATGGACCTCGACCCCGGTCCGGCGATCCCCGAGCTCGACGGGCAGAAGAGTGCCGGTGCGGTCACCGAGGACCGGACCGTGGAGTTCGAGGGAAGAAAGGTCGCCGCATCGCCCAACCCGTCGGAGCAGACGCCCAACTACTATCCCGGCGGCCGCGTCGCCGGCAGGCCGGTGCCCGCCGGCTGGTACTCCGAGCCGTGGTGGAAACCGGCTCTGGTCGCCGGCGCCTGGGGACTCGGATCGATGTTCCTGTTCTCGGCGATGTTCTCCGGCATGGCGGGCGTCCCCTATGACGCGCAGTCCTTCGAGAGTGGCGCCGGCGACGGTTCCGACGGTGGCGCCTTGGAAGGCGGTGACTCCGGCGACTTCGGCGGTGGTGACTCCGGCGACTTCGGCGGCGGAGATTTCGGTGGCGGCGACTTCGGCGGGGGAGGCGACTTCGGCGGTGGCGACTTCGGGGGGTTCTGAGCGGCCGCCCTCCGCGTGACTCGGCTTCGCTTGCCGGGTGTCAGGTCGCCGTGGGTGCCGCGACGACGGACAGCAACCGGAGCTTCTCGACACTCGCACTGCCCGGGGTCGCGGTGTAGACGAGCAGCGAATGCGAACACCGCGGGTCGATTAAGATCTGGCAATTCAGCTCGAGCAATCCCACGTCGGGGTGCACGTACCTCTTGATCTCGCGAGGCGCTATACCCACTTCGTGCCGTGCCCAGATCTCGCGGAACTCTTCGCTCTCGCCTGTGAGCCGTTCCGCGAGCGACGCCGCATACGACTGCGGGCCTCGTAGCGCAGCCACTCCTCGTAGTCCGGATACGTACATACGTGAGTAGAAGTCGTGGTCGTCGGACGGGTGCATTTGCGAGCCCGCGGATCGGTGAACCACCGATAGCCGATGCTCCGCGCCGGCCCGTCGAACCGCATGAGGTCGCCGACCAGTGCCGCCCCGAGTCGGTTCTGGCGCAACGTCTCGCCGAGTTCGGTGACGATCTCGGCCGGGGTGTCGGCGAGCCTGTCGAAGATCCGCATCATGCCCGGGGAGATGTGCTCGCGGTCGGGTCCGCGCATGGGCGGCCGGTGGCCGGCGAGGTGGAACAGGTGGTCTCGCTCCTCGACGGAGAGGTGGAGGCCCCGAGCGATGGCGGCCACCATCTGTGGCGACGGTTGCGGGCCGCGCTCGCGTTCGAGTCGTGAGTAGTAGTCGGCGGACATGTGACACAGGGCAGCCACCTCTTCGCGACGGAGTCCACCTGTGCGACGGCGCTGCCCGCGAGGCAGTCCGACGTCTTCGGGCTGAAGGGCGGCACGCCTCACCCGAAGGAAGCCAGCGAGACCGGGTCGATCGATCATTCGGCCATTCTTGCGCGCCCGGAACCGCGGAGCCACGGATCGACAGGCCGTGGATAACGGTGCGACCCGCCACAAGACTGGAAGCGAGAACATTCCGAGTCCGTCAGGAGCTCCGCATGACACGAAACAGCAGATACAGCCTGTCCATCCCCGATCTCACGGGCCGTCGAGCGGTCGTGACCGGCGCGAGTGACGGCATTGGGTGGGAGATCGCGAATGCGCTCGCCGGCGCCGGTGCGGAAGTGGTCGTGCCGGTGCGTGATCCGAACAAGGGGGCGAGGGCGGTCGAGCGCATTCGTGATCGTCACCCCGCCGCCACACTCACGATGGAGGACGTCGACCTGTCATCGATGGCATCGGTCGAGGCGCTTGCCGGCAGGCTCCGGGCGGACGGCACACCGATCGACATCCTGATCAACAACGCCGGGATCATGACTCCGCCGAAACGCCTGACCACAGGCGATGGATTCGAGGTCCAGTTCGGCACCAACCACCTAGGACACTTCGCCCTGACCGTCGCGGTGCTTCCGCTGCTCCGGTCCGGGAAGGCACGGGTGGTCTCGCAGACGAGCATCGCGGCAAAACGAGGCTCGATCAATTGGGATGATCTGAACTGGGAGCGCCACTACGACGCAATGAAGGCCTACCGCCAGTCCAAGATCGCGTGCGCGCTGTTCGGACTCGAACTCGGACGCCGAAGTCGCGCTGCCGGTTGGGATGTGACGAGCGTGATCTCCCATCCGGGCGTCGCCCCGACCAGCCTTCTCGCCGCTCGTCCTGAGGTCGGCAGGACCGCGCCGACGAGCGGCCGGCGGGTGATCGAGTGGATGTCGCGGCACGGCGTCGGTGTGGGCACCGTCGAAACCGCTGCCCTCCCAGCACTGATGGCGGCGACGCAGCCGGAGACGCCCGATGATGCGTTCTTCGGACCACGGTGGCCCGGTGACGCCGGCGGGCCGCCCGGAGTACGGCAACCCTGGCAACCGTTCCGTGATCGCGAAGCGGCATCGCGTCTGTGGGCGGTGTCTGAACAGCTCACCCGGGTGACAGCGGGCTGAAGACGGGCCTCCTGGCGCCGATGTGCGATCGTCAAGTGGTGTGTGCCACCTGCGGACCGAAGTCGACGCAGGTGACACACCGGCAATGAGCACTTGTGGTGCTTTCCACTTGAGGTCTGAGGGACGGCAGGTTCAGGGGAAGAGCGTCAGGAATGTCGCTGCCGAGGTCGCGCACAGCAGCGCCGCGATCGTGACGCCTGCATATGCGTGATCGGCAATCGGGGTCTCGCGTGCCTTGACCGACGATGTGCGTGTCGGGGTGCTGGCCTCTGTCACAAGTTGTCCCTCCGAAGACCCGTTACCTTCCCCGAGAACATTAGGGCCGCGAACGTTTCGCAGAGACCCGGCGGCGACGTTCGAGGCCACACCGATGCGAAGGGTCACGAAACGATAACGGTCATAGCTACTAGGTTTGAACTGCGCAAACGGCGAAGCGCCAATGGCGCGACGCAGGGATGGGTAACGTTGATTCGCACGCATGTGCGACAATGGCGCGGTGAGTTCACAGACGAGGGCCGGCTTGAGTCCCGACGACCTGGAGTCGCTGTCCGCGGCACTCGCGGCCGGTAAGCGAGCCACGGTCTATCTGCGCGATGCGATGCCATCGCTGAACCTGGAGGCCGGCGCCTCGGCGCGAGTCGTGTCGATCGACGGTACGACAGTGACGGTGAGCCCGAGGGGCGTCGACGACCAGTTGCCCTTCGAAGCCGACGAACTGCGACGTCACCGACCGGCGGCCGCCACCACTGCGACCGCTGCGGTTCGTCGACGCACACCGGAACCGGCGCCCCCGAAGCCACAACCGACGTCGTCATCGAAAACAGATGTCGAGGAATCGAATTCCGCCCGCCCGTCCCGAAAGGCGCGTCCTGCGACGGATGCCCCGCCGAGGGCGGCGGAGTCGGCGCCTGCGACGACCAGGCCGTCGCGGAAGGCCAAGGCGCCGACCGCGCCGACCACGGTCACCATCACCGCGGCAGGGGAGAGCACGTGGACACTGTCGGTTGCGGTCGGAACCAGAAAGCTGGCGAAACCCGTCGAAATCACCGCCGACCGGGTGGCCCGGGCGATGCGGGAGCTCGATGACGAGACCGCGATCGCCGCGGTCGACGCCGTCATCGAATCGGCCCGAACGGCCGCGCAACGCCGCATCGACGAACTCAGTCAGGAACTCGAAGCCGCGCGGGCCGCGCTGGCCAACCTCGACGGGTCCGTCGACGACCAGCGCGGCCTCGCTCGCTGAGGAGCGCCCGGAGCTTGCGAGGGCTACCCCCTGCTCCCTGAGGAGCGCCCGGAGCTTGCAAGGGCGACCCTCTGCTCCCTGAGGAGCGCCCGGAGCCTGCAAGGGCGACCCCCTGCTCCCTGAGGAGCGCCCGGAGCTTGCGGAGGGCGCGTCACGAAGGGCCCGTCAGGCCTGCCGGTCCCGGAACCGGTACATCGCGCGAATGTCTCGCGTGATCGCTTTGTCCCGCTTGCTCCGTTTGCTCGCCTGTCGGGCGTCGCCCCGAGCGGCCGACCACTCGCTTTCCCTCAGCAGCTTGCGATAGCGTTCCAGCCGGCCGGCGTCGAGTCGGCGGTCCCGGATCGCCTCCTGTACGGCACATCTCGGCTCACTGCGGTGTTCGCAATCGCGAAACGCGCACTCACGAGCCAGCTCTTCGATGTCGGCGAACGTACGGCCGGCCGCCTCGGCGACATCCTGCACCCCGATCCCACGCAGGCCAGGTGTGTCGATGAGTACCTTGCCTCCCGGCAGGAGCAGCAGCTCGCGGTGCGCCGTCGTGTGCCGACCCTTTCCGTCGACCGCACGAATCTCGTTGGCCGCCATCTGTTCACGACCGAGTAATGCGTTGGCCAGGCTCGACTTGCCGGCGCCGGACGAGCCCAGCAGGACGGCGGTGCCGGTCATGGTGGACTCGAGGAGATCAACGCCTGCGCCGGTGATCGTGCTCGTCGTCACGATGTCGGCGCCCGGAGCGACCGCGGCGACCATCGCCTCACCCGGAAGAGGATCGTCAACCAGATCCGACTTGGTCAACGCGATGATCGGCCGGGTGCCGGCGTCGTAGGCCAAGGTCAGCAGGCGTTCGACGCGACCGACATTCACCCTGTCCGCGACCGACACCGCGATGATCACCGTGTCGACGTTGGCGGCGAGCACCTGCCGTTCCGATGTCCGATCCGAACTCGCGCGCGCGATCGCCGTCCGGCGCGGCAACAGGTGCACGATCCGGGCCTGCCCGTCGTCTCGGCGCAGCACCACCCAATCGCCGGTGCACACGGACTGTTCGCGCTCCGCAGTCCGCCCGACACCGCGGATGGCGCGGACCGGACCTGATGCGGTGATGGTGTCGCACCCGCCGCGATCCACCCGCACGATGCGAGCTGGTAGCTCGTCGTCGGACGCGCGGTCGGTGTACAGGGTGGAGAAATGCTCGTCCCAGCCGAGAGCGGCGAGCTCGACGGGAAAAGACGAATTACTTGCAGAATTCACTGTTGGGGACTTTCGAGGAAAGCCCGCGACCCCAGGAGTCATCCGACTCGCAACTCAGTCGGTCGTGCGAGAACGGTGTTCGAGGATCAGCAACGGGCTGGAGGAACAGGGATGGTTCGGATGCTGACGATGCCAGCGATCTCGACGGCAACCATCGACTCACCTCCAGGTCTCGTGCTGCCCCCACCGGACAGCGCGGCTCACGCTAACACCGTCCGGCGATGCCCACCACTCTTTTTTCGTTCCGCGGGTTCGCGCTACCGGAGCCCCAACGCGGCGCCCTGCGCGAGCACCTCACGACGCGACGTCATACCCAGCTTCGCCAGGACCGCGGACACGTGATGGTCCGCGGTTTTCGACGAGATGTACAGCCGCTTGGCGATCTCCGAATTCGACAGTCCCTCCGCCACCAGGCGGGCGACCTCGAGTTGCCTGTTCGTCAGGCCACCGGGGTTCACGCGTGTCGTGGGCCGAGGGCGCTGCGGGACGGTGGCGCAACCCCGTTCGCGCATCAACGCACGCGCACGATCGGCGGTACCCGCGGCGCCGAGTCCGTCGAGCATCGTCACACCACGGGCTGGTTCGTCGGAATCCAACCAGCACATCGCCGATGCGAACGGATCACCCGCGTCCGACCACCAGCGCGCGGCATCGGCGTGCCGACCGTCGAGCGACAACCGGTACGGCGCCGCGATCGGCCCGGTCTGCGTCGACAACCCGAGCCTCGCACGCCAGACGGCGAGGCTCCCTGTGCCCCATTCTGTTCCGTCATCGTCGAGGGTGTGCGCCGCGGTGACCCGGGCGTCCTCGGCCCCGGTCATCCAACTGATCTCCGCCAGGGCGGTCAGGACCGCGAGCCGTCGGAGGGGTTCGTCGATCTGGTTGGCGAGAGTCCAGGCGTCCTCGATCTCGTCGATGTCGAACGACGCGCCGCATCGGAGCGGCACCAGCACGGTGACCAGGAGCGGCCACAGCGTGGCGATCGGCATCCCGTCGGCGTCGATGACCGCCCCGGCGTCCTCGAGGGCTCCGTTCCAGTGTCCGCGGGTCAGATGCAGGCGACTCCGCACCGCGGTCTGCCAGTGGCGACAGATCTGGATGTCGCGCTCCACCGTGAACGGGAGACCCGCGTCGAGGATCCGGTCGGCAGCCCGGTACCTTCCCTGTTCGACATCGAGACTGGCCACCTGTGAATAGACGGTTGAGGCGAGTTCGTCGAAGCCGAGGGTGCGGGCGATTTCCATGTGATCGAGAAGTCTTCTGCGAGAGTCGACTTCGCCGGTGGACAGCGCAGCCGAGTCCGAGACGACCTTGTTCCACAGCCGCAGTTCCTCGTCGGATGCCGACGCGGTGTCGGCCAGCAGGGACGCCGTTCCCGACACGTCGCCCCGCATGAACGCGAGAAACGCGCGGTGGATCTGGGCCTCGCTGTACACCGTCGACGCCCCTGTCCCGTAGGCGATCTCCGCTGCACGGCCCAGGTGCGATTCCGCGCTCTGCCGGTTCGCGCTGTAGTACTCGTAGACCCCGACGGCCACATGTGCCGTGGCCAACCCGGTGTCGTCACCCAGTTCGGTCCACAACGGGAAGGTCTCGTTCACACTGGCTATCGCATCGCGCAGTCGGCTGACCATGTACTGCTCGTTGGCCAGCGCCAACAACAGTTCGGCACGCTCGCGAGCCGGAGCATTGACTTGGTGCTGCTTGGCGATCTCGTAGTACGCGACGGCCTCGGTGTGCGCTCCGCCGCGGATGGCGTCCTCGGCTGCGGCGCAGGCATGACGGACGGCGCGGTCGGAGTCCCGGGCGGCGACGGCGTGGTGGGTCAACACCGACGGGTGCACGGTGCCCAGCTGCTCGAGTGCGTCCAGGAGCTGCGCGTGCAGATGGGCCACCCCACCCGGCGGAATCGTGGATTCGATTGCCCGACGGGCCAATTCGTGTCGGAAGAGGATGCCGTCGGGCCCCCATTCCAGAAGTCCCGTGTCGGCGAGACGCTGCAGAGTGGGGTAACCGATCCGCAGGACCGGCAGCGCGGTGTCCGACACCCGTTCCGGCGACGCCGCAATCAGTTGGAGGGCTTCGAAATCGGCCGCGCTGACCTTGGTCGTCCGCGCCAGGACCGCATCGCGCACCGACGACGGGATCGGCAGGTCGGGTTCGCGGGAGACCTCGGTCGCGAAGTAGGGGTTACCTCCGGTCGCGGCATGGACCCGCACGGGATCGAGACCCGTACCCTCGACCAATTCCGCGATCGCCTCGACACTGAGCGGCGGCAGCTCTATCCGGCACACGCCCTCGGCGAGCAGGGCACGCGCTGCCGCCTGGGGCTCGAGCTCTCGATGCGTCAGGAGCAGAACGAGCGGCATCGACTCGATGCGTCGACACATGAACCTCAGCACATCGGTCGACGCGGCGTCGACCCAGTGCAGATCCTCGACCACGAGAAGCGTCGGTTCAGCCTCCAGATGAGCGAAGGCGGCTTCGCACACGTCGGCGAGCATCATCGGTTGCACACCGATGCCCAGGTCTTTGACGGGACCCAGTGGACGTGGTGTGTCGAGTGGATCGCAGGCCACCCGCAGCACACGCACGTCCCGGGCGGTCGCACACACCTGCGCGATCAGCGTCGTCTTGCCTGCACCGCTCTCGCCGGCGATGGAGAATGCCGAACCCACCGGCAACCGGTCAAATGCCGCGCTGATCTGCGACAACTGCTCGGTTCTCTCCAACAATCGCACCGTCCGAGTGTAGGCCGCCCGACGCTCGAATAGGTGGGTCTACCCATTCATGGGAAGGACGTTCGGCGAAAGATGGGAGGTCCTCACCGATGCCGTCCGTACGCCCGGTGACCGACTGTTGTGGTGCGCCGGTACCGACAACGGTCACCGACGGCCAGTCGTCCCACCACACAGAAATGGACAATCCGATGACGACATCTCTCTCACCAGACCTGATATCGCTGCGGGAGAAGCAGCAGAAGGTCTGGCGCAGCGGCGATTACAACCGTATCGCCGCGCTGACCGTGCCGGTCAATGAAGCGACCGTGGTCGCGGCATCGGTCATCCCCGGCGAACGCGTCCTCGACGTCGCGACCGGCACCGGCCACTCCGCGCTCGCCGCTGCCCGCCAGGGTGGCGACGTCACCGCGATCGACTACGTGCCGGCACTACTCGACATCGCCCGGGGTCGGGCAGCCGCAGAACATCTCGACGTCGACTTCGTGGAAGCCCCGGCCGAGGTCCTGCCGTTCGGCAACGCCGCGTTCGACACCGGTATCTCGTCGATCGGCATCATGTTCGCCGCCGATCACGAGCAGGCCGCGCGCGAACTGACCCGAGTCGTCCGCCCGGCCGGAAAGATCGTGGTCACGAGTTGGACCGCAGACGGTTTCGTCGGTGGAATGCTCGCCGCGGTCGGCCGCCACGTGACGCCGCCGCCGGGCGCGCGTCCCGCCACCCGGTGGGGCGATCAGCAGTACGTCGCATCGCTGTTCGGCGATCGTGTGCACTCGGTCGATTCGCACACCGCCGTGCTGACCGTTCGGTTCGTCGACGCGGCCGCTTTCGCGGACCTGTTCCTCGGCTACTACGGTCCGACGTTCTCCGCGGCGTCGAAGCTCGACGAGGGCGGCAAGCACGCACTGCGTGCCGATCTGATCTCCCTCGCCGAGTCTCGGCAGCAACCGGTCCCCGGCGGGATCTCCATCGACTGGGAGTACCGCGTCGTCGAGGCGGTGCGGTCATGAGCGCGCCCCGGAGTCGTGGCAAGGTCATCGCTCGCCTCGGCGCGACACTGTCGATCGCCGCGGTCATCGGCGTCGCCGCGCCGCTTGCGACGACGGCTTCGGCAGCACCCGCGCGCACACCGGGCGCGACGCTGACGATCGTCGACCAGAACATCACCGGTGCCGGCAAGAACCGCATCATCATCCAGGGCCTGTATCCGATGACACGAGCGGACGCGGTCGGATTCGTCACCCACATCAACGATCGGGGTTGCGGTGGAATGCACTACATCGTGCTGGGCGACGACGGCCGGGAGCAGTACCTCTACGACCGCAACTTCCCGGGCACCTCGGTCGGGACCGAAGGGTTCCTCCGGGCTTCCGACCGCGGGCTCGAGTATCTCCGGGAGTTCGTCGTTCCGAGCTCGGTTCTCAACGAGGACCGGGACGGTGCTGACGAGGTGTTCACCCGGGTCCGATTCACCGACGGCGACTGCCGGGCACGGGTCCAGACCACCAACGTGGTCGTCGGGCGGTTCTGACCCGACCCGCCGGCCCGACACCCGCCCACCCGGCCTGTGCCGGGTGGGCGGGTGTCGGATCAATTCAGCTCGGCAGCGTCCACGTCGGTGTCGATACGCATGGCGGCCACCAGTTCTCGGTAGAGCTCATCGGTGGCGAGCAGGCTCCGATGGTTGCCGACCGCCCGCACCCGACCGGCTTCGAGGACGACGATCTGGTCGGCGTCCATGATCGTCGAGAGCCGATGCGCGATGGTGACGACGGCTCCGCGAGTGGCCTGTCGACGGATGCCCTCGGCCACAGCCGCCTCGGTCAACCCGTCGAGTTGCGCGGTCACCTCGTCGAGCAGGAGGAGTTCTGGGTCGACCACCAGCGCGCGGGCGAGCGCGATCCGTTGCCGTTCCCCGCCCGACAGCGTTGACGTGGTCACGTCGGTGAGTAGGCCGTCGGGCATGGAATGGACACGCTCATCCATCCGTACGGCCGACAGGGCACGCCACACCTCGTCGTCTGTCGCCTCGGGCGCCGCGTAGACGAGGTTGTCGCGGACCGTTCCGGGGACCAGAGGGGTGTCCTGCTCCACGTAGGCGATGCGTGCTCGCAGGTCGTGGAGTGTCCACTGGTCGAGCGCCCGGCCGTCGAGCACGATCTCGCCGCGATCCGGTCGTAGGAACTTCAGGAAGAGGGAGAAGATGGTCGTCTTCCCGGCACCCGACGGTCCGACGATGGCAGTGTGTCCGCGGCGCGGGATCGTCAGGTCAATGCCGTTGAGCGCAGCGGGGGAGTCTGGTGCGTATCGGTACACCACGTCGCGCAGTTCGAGTGCGGACGCGGTCCGGTCGACCCGAGCCGACGTGCGATTCGCCACCACCTCGTCGTCGGATTCGGTTCGCAGGTCGGAGATCTCGGCAATCCGCGCAGCCGCGGCCAATCCCGACTGTAAGGCCGTGACACTCTGGGTGAGCAGCGAGACAGGCATCATCAGTTGGAATCCGTAGAGCAGGAATGCGATCAGAGTACTGACGGCCATCGAACCGTCGGCGACGCGCCAGGCCCCGAACGCCAGGACGACCATCACCGCCAGATTGATCCCGGACCCGGTGATCGTCCAGGCCCATGCTTCGATACGCACGGCCCGGATTCCCTTGCTCGCCGACCGGTGCGCAAACTCTCCGATCCGGTCGGATTCCCGCGCCTCGGCCCGACTCGCCTTGACGGTGCGAATCGATCGAAGAATCCCCTCCAATCGGCCACCCAGGAAACCGATCTCGGCCTGCGCGTCCTGCTGCGCCTTCGCCAACCCCGGCATCAGTACGGCGGCGGCGATCCCGACCATGACCACGACGACCATCGTGGTCGCGAACAGCGGGAGGTCCAGAAACGCCATCAGTACCAGCGCGCCGACCATACCGACGAAACCGTTGACACCGTTGACAATGCTCGACGTCGTCGCTTCGCGGATCAGCAGGGTGTCGGAGGTGACGCGCGCGACCATCTCGCCGCTCGACCTACGGGCGAGCTCGGGGACCTCGACGCGGAGCAGGTGACCGATCAGTCCGGTGCGGGTGGCGAGGATGATGCGTTCGGCCAGGGTCCCCAGCATGATCGTCTGGATCAGACCGATCACCGACCCGGCGACGAGCAACACGGCCAACACGGTGATCGGCGCCGCCAGAGATTCCGACACGGCAAGACCGTCGAGCACCCACTTCGTGACCAGCGGGGTCGCGAGTTCGGCAGCGGTGCCGAGCAACCCGAGGACGACGCCCACGGCAAGGACGCCCCGGTAGGGGCGTATGTAGTCCCAGAGGATCACGAGTTTGGCGCGCATGGGCATATCCGGGGTCTGCCCGGGATCGGCCGCGGTTGTCGAAGTCGTCATGGTGTGAGCCCTCCCGAGCGGAACATGCAAGCTCTACAATGACACATCGATGTCCCATTTTCAATCAAGTGTGTTGCAGAGACCCGAGTGTGGTGGATAGTCTCGGCCAGGTGAACGATGCGCCGGAACCGGCTGCCGTCTCGGGCGTGCGCCTGCGCACCCGACAGGCCATAGTGTCAGCCGCCATCGCGGCGTGGGCAACTGATTTCTCGACGTCCCTGGGCGACATCGCCGACCGGGCGGACGTCAGCCGCAGCACCTTGCACCGCCACTTCCCCGACCGTCAGTCTCTCGTCGATGCGGCGCTCGTCGAGGCGAGGAGCGTTCTCGAGCGGCAGGCGAGCGAAGCGGTCGACGGGTGCGAATCGGCTCGCGCAGCACTCGAATCGCTGATGCGGGTGATCATCGGCATCGACGACGTCATCGTGTTCCTGTTCGCCGACCCACACCGGTTCGACGGCCACCCGGAGTGGGCTGAGGAAGAGGACCAGATGCTTCCGGAGGTCCTTTCTCGGGCGCAGAAAGACGGTGCCATCGCCGGTGATCTCGAAACGAGATGGCTGGCCGGGGTGTTCTATTCACTCTGTTTTGTCGGTGCGGTCTCGATCGCCGGCGGGGTGATGTCGCGTCGCCGCGCCGCCGATGTCGCCGTCCGGACGTTCTTCTCCGGAGTCGGTGCCGACTGAGAAGCCGACGCACGCGTGGGCTTTGGGTCGGGGCAACACTTCTACCACCGATGAGTGTTGTATCGGGGTGGTGTCAGACCCTGCACCTACCGATCGGATGAGACATTGGGCAGCGTGAACGTACTGGCGTGCGTGGCCGCAGCGGTCGCCGCGTTCCTGGTGAGCGGTGTGTACTACGGCGTCGTGGGTGCACCCGCCGCGGCGGAAGTACACCGACCGACCTGGGCGACGCCGGTTGTCGAACTCATCCGCAACGCACTGCTCGTACTCCTCGTCGCCGGTCTGGTCGCGCAACTCGATCCGGATGCCACCGGTGCACTTCTGCTCGCCGCGGGGCTGTTCCTCATCCCGTTGGTACTGTTCGCGGGCGCGGTCTTCCACGAGGGAACGGCCCTGTCCGCGGCAGCTGTACACCTCGGGGATTGGGCCCTGAAGCTGCTCACCCTCGTCCTGATCGTGTCGCTGTGGCGGTGACGGTGGAATCGCTGTGGACCGCGCTTTCCCGTTCGCTACTCCGTGAGGAGGATCGGGGAACGGTTCATCGCCTTTCGGATCACAACCGTCCTGGCACGTGAGAACTCAGGCCGGCTCCAGGGCCCGCTTGGCCTTTTCCAGAGCGGCGAGCGTACGCAGCACCGAATCGCGCTTGGCGGTCAAGTCGCTCGCCTTGGCCTTGCCGCTCAGTCCGGGGTCCGTCTGCGCGACTGCCAGCCGTTCCTCGATCTCGGCGAGCTGCGCCAGCAAGGACTGCGCGCGGCTCATGAGCTCCTCGTGGTCGGGTCGGGAGACGTCCGCAGGGCGGGCGCTTCCGGCCCCGACGTTCTTGGCTTTGCGAGCCGTTGTGCTGCCGTCCTTGTTTGTGGTGGTGGACGCGGATCGTGTGACACCGCGCCGGCCGGACCGGACGCGCGGTGGGGGCTGTGTGCGGGTCCGATTCAGCACTGCCCAGGCGTCACGGGCCGCCACCCGGTGTTCGCGTTCTTCGTCGTCGTCCGACGTCATTGACGCGCCCAAGGGTCGCAGACCATAGAAGCCGACGAACTCGCGGGCCGCCGCTATGGTCTGTTCTGCCGCGCGGCAGCGCCCGCACCGCGGTTCGCCGCGGAGTTCGGCGATGTCGTCGCTGGATGAGCACCACACGCAGGCGTGGGTAGTGGAGTCGGTCACGATGGCGTCGGCAGCAGCGAAATTCACGGGTGAAAACACTACGGCACAATGTTTTTCATGCTGCGACCGGGCTTCGTCCAGCAGGCTCGGGCCGGGATTGCGCTGGTTGTTCCCGCGATGGACCACGTCCCGGCCTGCCGGATAACGGGCGCATTCGGTACGCATCACGACGATGGGACGTCAGCAGACATCGCCGAGCTGTTGGAATCATTCCGACGAGCGTCCCGTTGGTGCCACCATGCGAGCAATCACTTATGACCGCTTCGGCGGTCCCGACGTCCTGGAACTGACCGACCTGCCCACGCCCAAAGTCGGACCCGACTCCGTGCTGGTGCGCGTCCGCGCCTCCAGTGTGAATCCCGTGGACTGGAAGGTTCGCGAGGGCTATCTCGCCGAGATCATGGACACCGTCTTCCCGGTGGTCCCGGGCTGGGACGTCGCGGGAGTGGTCGAGCAGGTCGGCCTGGACACACCTGAGTTCCAGGTCGGCGACGAAGTGTTCGGTTACGTCCGTAAGGACGTCGTCGGTGGGGAAGTGGCGGGCGGGACGTTCGCCGAGTTCGTCGCCGCCCCGGTGCGCACCCTGGCACACAAGCCGTCGAACTGGTCCTTCGAAGAGGCTGCGGCGCTCCCGCTGGCCGGTCTCACCGCTCTGCAGACCATCCGCCGGGCAGGAGTTCAGTCCGGAAACACCGTGCTGGTTCACGCCGCCGCGGGCGGAGTCGGAACGTTCGCCGTGCAGATCGCCCGGTCCCTGGGCGCACGCGTGATCGGGACGGCCTCGGAGTCGAACCACGACTATCTCCGCAGTCTGGGCGCCGAGCCCACGACGTATGGCGAGGGCCTCACCGACCGGGTACGGGCACTCGAGCCCCAGGGTGTCGACGTCATCCTCGACTACGTGGGCGGCGACGCACTCGACTCGGTCGAGGACGTGTTGCGCGACGGCGGCACGGTCGCCTCGATCACCGACGCGCGGGCGCGCGACGAGTTCGGCGGCCACTGCGTCTGGGTGCGTCCCGACCCCGCGGATCTTGCCGAACTCGCCCGACTCGCCGACGCAGGCGATCTCACGCCGGAGATCGCGGAGGTGTTCGATCTCGCTGATGCCTCCGACGCGCACGAGCGGAGCCAGTCCGGTCACGTGCGCGGCAAGGTCGTCATACGCGTCGCGAGCTGATGACAGCACAGGTCATCTAGTCGAGGTTCGCCTCTGCACGTAGGTGCGTTCGACCCCGCTGGGCCCTCGCAGTCGGTCCCGCGTGCAGGTCGTCATCCAACACGACAGGCGGCTCGCGGTCACCGTGTGACCACCGATCAAGGCATCTCCATTGTCTGGGTGCGACGAATCTCGTCCACAGCTCGGGTCACGTACTCCATCGGGTCGACATCGGCACGTGCCGTGAGGTCGGTGATGACCACGAGGGCAGCGGCGGTGGTCTCGGCGTCCAGTAGGCCGGCGGACGGCAGCGCATCGGGGTCGGCGGTGTCGCCCACTCCCAACGCGCCGGTCAGCACGAGGGCTACCGCTGTGGGACTGACGGCGGAAGTCCACGAGGCGGCGGCACGGCTGGTGCTGGTCATCACCTCGGACACATCATCGCCGGTCAGCCCATCGGGGAACACGGTCTCGAGGAGTTCGCGCAGCATGAGCGCATGCACCTCCCGTGACTCGGGGTGCAACGCGAGAAGGTCGGTCGCGGCACCGAACGCCTCGGAGTCGTGGGCGCGCGCCGCGCGGATGGCTTCCCCGGTGGTCTGGGCGACCCTGTCCGCCACCGACGACCGGTCGGACCGTGACTCATTGTGCGGCATAGGAATTACCCTCCCTGTGGGTTCGGCAGCGAAAACTCACCGTCGGAACCGGTGGCGTTGGCGACTGCTGACGGCAGCAGTCGTTTGATTTCAACGGAATTCGGGTTCGTGTGCGGGCACACGCCCGGCGGACGGGGCGAACGGTGAACCAGACCGACCACAGGCATGGTAGGTCATCCTGGTCGCCGACTGTCACATCGCTCGACAGACTCCGGATGCTGTACTCCGACAAAGCCTGTCGGGTGGTTCGCCGCAACGCGCGGCCACACATGCGTTTCGTCACACGTGACGAAAGACAACATGCGGTCATGTTGACGACATAGGCAAGGAATCGGCCTAAGAGCGGCTAGCGTCGGGTTCGGCGGACAAGACGCCAAATTGTTCGTCACGCCTGTCGGCCGACTGGACGGCGCACGAGACGTCTGGATGTTCATCACGCCGGCCCGCTGCGCTGTAAAAGTAGGAACTCATCGGAACGTGAGGCAAGGTCGTTGCCGATGCGTTCGTCGGACGACGACATGGGTCGCGTCGCAGCTTCGAGGTTCAGCGGAGGTCCGGCACCTTGGCTGCTTAATTGGTAACGGGACGTGTTGATGTAGGGCGAGTAACTTAGCCCCGCGCGCGACCGGTCGTGTAAGGTCCGGCCGGGCCGTGGTGGGACACGGATCATTGGATGACGTCGCCGACGCGGTACACACAGCTAGCCGCAGCCCTACATTGGGGGAATGGCTAAAGACTGGAAAGATGAGGTCGCGCGAGCACGAGCTGCGCTTACTGTCGCGGCAATGCGTAGAACGTTGCTGACTTATAAAGAGCTCGGAACGGCGATCGGCATGAGTGGAGTCGAGCTACGCAATAGGTTGCCGCGCGTCCTCGACGCGTTGTCGGATGAGTGCAATCACGCGGGGGAGCCTTCCCTCGCAGCGCTGGTGGTGAATGCCGACACCGGCAAGCCAGGCGCGGATGGTCGGACGGGGTACGACCTTGGCACACTGAAGTCAGGAGGGTATTCGTCCACCACTCCAGCTGACACAGTCCCAACTAGAACTGTTCGATGTACGCCGAGAAGCACCGGCACGCCGAGGAGTTGTATATCCGACGTACTGCGGCTCAGCGCGGTGCACCTACACTCAGACGTGCCCTTTTATGTGTCGATGACAACGCCACGACGAACTACTTCGGCTGCACTGACGGCATACGCATGAGCAGCACTCTGACGCGTGGACGCACGCAGGTGACCCCGTACGGCCATCACCCTGATGAAACGACGAACGGTTGCGCCATCGCAGCACTATTCGCGGCACTCGCGGGAATTGTGCCGGCCGCGATCGTTCTCGCGTGGATTGCGATCCGCGAGACAGCACGACGACCGCACGAGCAAGGCTTCGGCTTAGCCGTCGCTGCCATCGTCATCGCTGTCGTTGAGATAGCGGTTGTGGTCGTGTTGCTATTCAGTGTTGGTCTGCCGTTTGGCGATTGGACGGCTCAGTAGCGTGCCCGTAACTCGTCGCGAAGGCTCGCGCGTCACCCTCACCGCGGACCCAGTCCACTTGCCCAAACCTGAAGAAACGACGAACCTTTGTGCCTGCCTCGCACTGTTCGCCGCGCTCCTGGGCCTGATCCCGGTCACTGTTGTGTTCGCGTTCATTGCGTTCTCCGAAGTCCAAAGACGGCCGTACGAACGCGGCGCTGGCATTGCGATCTCGGCGCTTCTCATCGCCATCGTGGAGATCATCGCAACCCTCATTGCGCTTCGACATTTCGGCCTTCCACCCTTCAACGGTTAGGGGTACGTGAGTGGCAACACTTATGTCACATCACCGTGAGAGGTGTTCTCCCCCTGCGTCATTCAGCCGGTAGCGAGACGTGTTGAAGTATGACGAGTAACAGGGGGCGGGCCTAGACAGGCTCAGTCCGTACGTTACGGACTAGAACCCGCCCAGT
Organism: Gordonia sp. IITR100; assembly: GCF_002009645.1. Classification (NCBI taxonomy): domain Bacteria; kingdom Bacillati; phylum Actinomycetota; class Actinomycetes; order Mycobacteriales; family Gordoniaceae; genus Gordonia; species Gordonia sp. IITR100. The sequence continues at coordinate 85,503 of NZ_MVKV01000020.1, forward strand.
GTGAGTTCCAGCTGACAACGGACTCGGGAGCCAGGCGGCAACCACTGACGTGGCGCCACTCCAACCCAGGGTAGTGATCTTTGCTTAGCATCGGGGGAACGGTCAGAACCCAAAGGTGCTGACTCGCATCTGTTTTCACTCGTCCTTGTTCATCGCCGATTTTACGTTATGTCATCACTGCAGCTACCAGGACAGCCGATTGGCGGGGCCTTCGATGGCCGTCCCCGCCCAAGGCGATCTGACAGAGGGGGGTGCCCGGGCGACCTAGGCGGTTCTCGCGAGGAGTGGGCGAGATCTAAACGCTCTTCCGGATCTCAGTCGCCTCCTTCCTTCGTTGCTCCCCACGAGTCCGTTAGCTGAGCGTGTATAGCGATTGCCCGTTTGCGGCGTATGCAGTTTCGGCGTCTCTGGCGACCAGCGCGGTGACACTGCTGATGGTGCTGCGTTGTTCCCAGTGTGTGCCGTCTGGGCTGCGCCAGACGGTGTTGGCGGTGTCAATGCCCCAGAGCGTGCCATCGGGTGCGGCCGCCAGGAGGGCTAGGGCCGGCGCATCGGGGACGATTGTGAAGGTCTGGGCGTCGTCGGTGCTGTGTTGCAGCCCTGCGGGGGTGGTCGCCCAGACGCCGTGGTCGGTGATCGTGAGTGCTGCTGCGGCCAGGGACGCGCCGGTGTTCCAGCTTGTCCCGTCGTCGGTCGATACGAGCAGGCGGTTGATTCCGTCGAAGCCTACGAGTAGTTGTCCGTTGGTGGCGAGCGCGTGGAAGTCGATTTGGCCGGCCACCGATCTCGGTGTCCATGTCTGCCCGCCATCTTCGCTGGCGACGAGTCCCAGCGGGTTGGGTGCCGAGCTCCGCGGGCTGGGATGGCCGGAGGCGAAGAGCCGGTCAGAGCCGGGTACCCCGGTCAGTCCCATGAAGTCGTCGTCGGAGGCGCCGACCCGGCTGGTGGTTCCGTCTGCGGTGAGGGCGACTACGCCGGTGTGAGTTCCGGCGAGGATGGTGCCGTCGGCGCGGATGTGTAGGGCGTGGAGGTGGTCGAGTTCTGGGGTCAGTGTTGCGACTATCTCTGGTGAGGTTGCCGGCGGGGGTGGGGATGTGGGTTGTTCCTGGGTGGCACAACCGCTCAGCACAGTCAGCGTGGCGATGACTACGACCGCAACAGTGCGGATGGACAGGCTCGAGACAGGCAAGCGGCTAGGACTTTCGTGTGGATAGGGCCGTGTTCGGTGGTGGCGGCGCTGGATGGTGTGCTCGGTGTGGCGGCGAGACCGGGATCGAGGGTCGGTAGAGAGCCACCCTGGCCCTCTGGGGCGTCGTGGTCGTGGTCACGACTTCTGGATGGGGATGGAAGCCTGCGAAGGTTGTTGGCCGCAATGTCTTTGGAGGACGAGGGA
>NZ_MVKV01000021.1:0-84382 GCF_002009645.1 Gordonia sp. IITR100
TGACGCTTCCGTCCCGCCATGATCCCTATCGTCCCTTCTCCGCCCTCAACAGGGCAATCAGGACTCTAGAACCACCCGGACCGGTTCACGGGGGACACGCCACAATACCGAGCCTGCGCTCGCGGTGGGCGTTCGGTTGGAGAGCGTCGACGGTCAAGAGATCATCCGGATTGATGTTCCCCGCGCCGACCCTGGCCCCGTCGGCACGAAGTTGGGAGTCTTCACCAAGCGCGTGATCAAGTCTACGGGCGAGCCAGAATGCGCCCCTATGACCGCGCATGAGATTGTCAGCATGGGCATGATCACCCGCGGTCAGGATTTCGCAGCCTCTGCAGCGTGGGACGCAACCCTGACTGACCTCGATCCGTTTGAGTTCAATCGTTTTCGTCGGATGTGCCTTGCGTCGGGAGACGATCTTGCAGACCTCTCCGACCCAGATATACTCCGGGCTCTCGGGCTCGTACCTTTGTCCGCCCCGGTCAGCATCGGGGCAGTCCTTCTCTTCGGAACTGGGTCCGCGGTGCAACGATGGGTCCCAAACGCTGAAGTGTTGTTCCAAGACGTACGCAGCGGGCACCCACCCACAAACATCCAAATGGTGGAACCACTACTAAAGACGGCTGAGAAGCTGCGCGACCTCGTAGATGCACAGAACACAGTCACGGAAGTCATGGCTGGGCTCCTGCGTGTTGAAGTTCCACTCATCCCATCGATCACTCGTCGGGAAGCTGTCGCGAATGCGTTGGTACACCGCGACTACACCGCTGTTGGTCCCATACGGTTGCAGCTGACGGACGGCAGTTTCGTGGTCTCCAGTCCGGGCGGATTTCCACCGGGCGTCACCACGCAGAACATTCTTGACCAGTCCAGACCTCGAAGCCTGATTCTCGCTGGAGCGTTCAAACGCGCCGGCTTGGTCGAGAGGAAGGGCAAGGGTGTCAATGACATGTTCGAACAGCAGCTAAGGGCCGGACGAGACGTCCCTGACTACTCACACAGCACCAGCGACTCGGTTGTGGTCACCGTCCCCCTCGGAAACGCAGACCTGGATCTGGTTCGTTTCTTACTCACATGGGAGAACGAACACCAGCAACCACTGAGCCTCGACGAGTTGCGGATTGTCCACGAGGTGAAGACTTCGGGCTCGGCGACGAGTAGCGAAGTCGCTGAGGAGTTGCATCTCATTCCTGCGAGCACCAGGACTAGCCTTGGGCAGCTCGTCGAGAGGGGCATCCTCGAGTCTCGCGGTGTCGGTCGCAGTCGGAAATACCACCTGACCGCGCGCTTCTACGATCTTGCGCAAGATCGCAACGCCTACGTGCGTGTGAAAGGCGTCGATCCGCTCCAGCAGGAACGAATGATCCTAGACTATGTGACCGCGTACGGTTCGATAACCCGTAGTCAGGCCGCCGAGCTCTGCCAGACCATCCCGCCTCAAGCCCGCTCGGTACTGAAGCGGCTGGTGGAAGACGGCCGACTGATTCTGGTAGGGCAACGTCGCGGTTCACGCTATGTGCTACCAGACTGAATGAGCGATAACTCCGCGGGCCAGCATTTGTGGAGCCTAGGAGATTCGAACTCCTGACATCTGCCTTGCAAAGGCAGCGCTCTACCAACTGAGCTAAGGCCCCGTGCCGTACCGATCGGTTCGGCGGGATGCGAGATTCCGATGTCCGAAAACATCTGTCGCAGTGGGCCTAGGAGGACTTGAACCTCCGACCTCTTCGTTATCAGCGAAGCGCTCTAACCGCCTGAGCTATAGGCCCTTGAACCGAGGAGTGAGATTACCCGACCGATGCCCCAACAAACAAAACGGCTGGTCAGGGGCTCGCTCAATCGAGGTCGGCGAGAGTCACCTCGGCGCCGCCGACGAGGTCGGCACAGATGTTGTAGATGTAGCTGCCGATCGTCGCGAGCGCGGTCAGCAGGATCGCGTTTATGGCGCCCAGGAGCGCCGCGGCGCCGAAGACGGTGCCCGCCCCGATCACGTCGTTACTCGCGGCCGATTCCTCCGCCATGAGCGTTCCGAAGCTGTTGTTCACCTGATCCCACACGCCCATGCCGTCGAGGATGAGGTACAGCACGGCGACGGAAATCATCCAGATGAAGAACCCGACCACCGACAGCACGGCCGCGACCTTGAACGTCGCCCACGGGTCGATCCGACGCACCTGCACCGAGGCGCGCAGCGCGGTCCCGGCGGCGAGTACCTGGCGAGGCGCCGACCGCGGTGCGGAGGGCTTGGATCCCGGCGCCTGTGCCGTCTCGGGTCGCTTCAGGTCCGCCGTGTGGTGGATCTGATCGAGGTCGGGCAGGTCGTTCTCCGGGAGGTGTCCCCGATCGATGGTGCTGGTGGGAGACTCGACGAAGCCGGGTTCCTCGGTCGCCGTCGCGGCACCCGCCCGTCGCGGACTCTCGAGCTTGGTCACCGGGGCCTGCTGGCCGCTCATGCTGGCGGCAGCGGTGCCGCTGTTCGTCACGACGCCACGCGGCGGCGGGCCGCCCGGGTTGTTCAGCGGCGGGCCTGCCGGGCCCTCACCGGTGCTCGGACGCTGGGCGGCGTCGCGGTTGAACGTCTCGGTCGGGGCGGCTGACGGATCGTCGGCCGGCCCCCGCTGCCACGGCGGCACCAGTCCCCCGGTCGGGGTTCCCGTTCCGGGTCCCGCCGGTCCCCCGGCGGGGCGCCCGTTCTGGTCCTGATGCGGCTCGTTCGGTGTGCTCACAGACATTCCCTCACTCAGGCGTTCCTGACGTTGCTCGCTCGGCGCCGGGTCCGAACCCACCGTTCCCGACCCGTCGACTCGCGACGGGTCGAGCAACAGTGGCCTTCACCCTAACGCCTAGGAAGAGACCTCTGTCTCGTCCGGCTCGTCGGCGTTGCGGGCGATGGCGATGACCGTGGTGCCCTCGTCGATGTTCATCAGACGGACACCCTTGGTCTGGCGTCCGGCCTTGCGCACCGATTTCGCCGTGGTGCGGATGACGCCGCCCCCCGAGGTGATGGCGTAGAGCTCGGAGTCGTCGTCGACGATGAGCGCGCCGATCAGTTCACCGCGTCGACGATCGTGGGCGATCGTCAGCACACCCTTGCCGCCGCGACCCTGCACCGGGTAGTCGTCCATACCGGTCCGCTTGGCGTACCCGCCGGACGTGGCGACCAGCAGGTAGGTGCCCTCGCGGACGACGTTCAGTGACAACAGCGTGTCGTCGGTGTTGAACCGCATGCCCTGGACGCCGGAGGTCTGCCGGCCCATCGGCCGCAGGGCTTCGTCGTCGGCGTGGAACCGGATCGACTGTCCCTTCTGCGACACCAGGAGCAGATCATCGTCGGCGCTGCACAATTGGGCGCCGACCAATTCGTCCTCGCCACGCAGGTTGATCGCCGCGATGCCGCCGGAGCGGTTGGAGTCGAAGTCGACCAGTCGCGACTTCTTCACCAGGCCGTTGCGGGTGGCGAGCACCAGATACGGCGCATCCTCGTAGGTCTTCAGCTGGATGACCTGGGCGATCCGCTCCTCCGGCTGGAAGGCCAGGAGGTTGGCGACATGCTGACCACGGGCGGTGCGGTTAGCCTCGGGCAGCTCGTAGGCCTTGGCGCGGTAGACGCGACCCTTGGTGGTGAAGAACAGGATCCAGTCGTGGGTCGAGCACACGAAGAAGTGTTTGACGATGTCGTCCTGCTTGAGCCCGGCACCCTGCACACCCTTGCCGCCGCGACGCTGGCTGCGGTACAGGTCGGTCTTCGTGCGTTTGGCGTATCCGGTTTCGGTGATCGTGACGACGACGTCCTCGCGGGCGATCAGATCCTCGTCGCTCACATCGCCGTCGGCCGCGATGATCTTGGTCCGACGCTCGTCACCGTACTTCTCGACGACCTCCTTGAGCTCGTCGCGCACGATGGCGCGCTGACGCTCGGGCCGGTCGAGGATGTCCTTGTAATCGGCGATCTCGAGTTCGATCTCGGCGAGTTCATCGACGATCTTCTGACGTTCCAGGGCCGACAGACGGCGCAACTGCATCGCGAGGATGGCATCGGCCTGGATCTCGTCGATGTCGAGGAGGTCGATCAGGCCGGTACGCGCGGTCTCGGTGTTGGCCGAGCGGCGGATCAGCGCGATCACTTCGTCAAGCGCGTCAAGGGCTTTCACCAGACCGCGCAGGATGTGGGCGCGCTCCTCGGCCTTGCGCAACCGGTACCGCGTCCGTCGCACGATGACGTCGATCTGATGCGCCACGTAGTAGCGGATCATCTGGTCCAGACGCAGCGTGCGGGGCACGCCGTCGACGATGGACAGCATGTTCGCACCGAAGCTGGTCTGCAACTGGCTGTGCTTGTACAGGTTGTTCAGGACGACCTTGGCGACGGCGTCGCGACGCAGCGTCACCACGATCCGCATGCCGACGCGGTCCGAGGACTGATCCTCGATCCGGCTGATGCCCTTCAGCTTTCCCTCGTTGACCTGCTCGGCGATCGACTGGATCAGGTTGTCCGGGTTGACCTGGTAGGGCAACTCGGTGACCACCAGCGTGGTGGATCCCTTGTTCTCCTCGATGTCGACGACACTGCGCATCCGGATGCTGCCGCGCCCGGTGGTGTAGGCGTCCTTGATCCCCTGGCTGCCGACGATCAGTCCGGCCGTGGGGAAGTCGGGTCCCTTGATGCACTCCATGCACGCGGCGAGGGTGGTCTCGTCGTCGGCGTCGTGGTTCTCCAGCGCCCAGAACACCGCATCGGCAACCTCGTTGAGGTTGTGCGGGGGCATGTTCGTCGCCATACCGACGGCGATACCGCCGGAACCATTGATCAGCAGGTTCGGGATACGCGACGGCAGGACCGTCGGTTCATTCGTCTTGCCGTCGTAGTTGGGGACGAAATCGACTGCCTCCTCGCCGATGTCGCGCAGCATCTCCATGGCCAGCGGGGTGAGCCGGGCCTCGGTGTAACGCATCGCCGCGGCGCCGTCGTTGCCCCGCGAGCCGAAGTTGCCCTGACCGTCGATGAGCGGGTACCGCATCGACCACGGCTGGGCGAGGCGCACCAGGGCGTCATAGATCGCGGTGTCGCCGTGCGGATGGTAGTTACCCATCGTCTCCGCAACGGGTTTCGCCGATTTGACGTAGCTGCGGTCCGGGCGGAACCCCGCGTCGAAGGACGCGTAGAGGAGGCGGCGGTGCACCGGCTTGAGACCGTCGCGGACCTCGGGAAGAGCGCGGCCCACGATGACGCTCATCGCGTAGTCGATGTAGCTCTTCTGCATCTCCTGCCCGAGATCGACGGGCTCGATGCGATCGCCTTCACCGCCGGCGGGCGGAAGGGTGGTGTCAGTCATGTGTGTACTTTCTCCGATCGGAGCGGAATCGCAGGAACCCGCGATCAGACATCGAGGAAGCGAACGTCTTTCGCGTTGCGGGCGATGAAGCTGCGTCGGGCGGCGACGTCCTCACCCATCAGGATGGAGAACAGTTCGTCGGCGGCCGCGGCATCGTCGAGGGTGACCTGGCGCAGGACACGCACGGCCGGGTCCATGGTGGTCTCCCACAGTTCCTTGGCGTTCATCTCGCCGAGGCCCTTGTACCGCTGGATGCCGTCGTCGGTGTTGATCTTCTTGCCCGCCGCACGACCGGCCTCGAGCAGTCCGTCCCGCTCGCGGTCGGAATAGGCGAACTCCGGAGCCGACTTCTGCCACTTGAGCTTGTACAGCGGCGGCATCGCGAGGAACACGTGACCGTGCTCGATGAGCGGCCGCATGAAGCGGAACAGCAGGGTGAGCAGGAGGGTCGAGATGTGCTGACCGTCGACGTCGGCGTCGGCCATCAGCACGATCTTGTGATAGCGGAGCTTGCTGATGTCGAACTCGTCGTGGATGCCCGTGCCGAAGGCGGTGATGATCGACTGGACCTCGGTGTTCTTGAGCACCCGGTCGATGCGCGCCTTCTCGACGTTGATGATCTTGCCGCGCAACGGAAGGATCGCCTGATACATCGAGTCGCGGCCCGACTTGGCGCTGCCGCCGGCCGAGTCGCCCTCCACGATGTAGACCTCGCACTTGCTCGGGTCGTTGCTGCGGCAGTCGGCGAGCTTGCCGGGGAGGCCACCGATGTCGGTGGCGGTCTTGCGGCGCACCAGATCGCGGGCGTTGCGTGCTGCCATCCGGGCCCGCTGCGACTCGACGATCTTCTTGATGATCGTCTTCGCCTCGGCCGGGTTGGCCTCCAACCAGTGTCCGAGGTGCTCACTGCAAACGCGCTGGACGAATCCCTTGACCTCGGTGTTGCCCAGCTTCGTCTTGGTCTGGCCCTCGAACTGCGGATCACCGACCTTCACCGAGATCACCGCGGCGAGGCCCTCGCGGATGTCGTCACCCGAGAGGCGGTCTTCCTTCTTGTCCTTGATGAGCTTCTTGTCCACCGCGTACTTGTTCACGGTGAGGGTCAGCGCGGCGCGGAAACCCTCTTCGTGGGTACCACCCTCGTGGGTGTTGATGGTGTTGGCGAAGGTGTGGACCGACTCGGAATAGCCTGCGTTCCACTGCATCGCGACCTCGACCTCGTGGCCGGTGCCCTGGCCGGTGAAGCCGACGACGGTGGTGTGGATCGACTGCTTGGTCCGGTTGAGGTGCTTGATGTAGTCGACGAGCCCGTCGGGGTAGTGATAGGTCCGAGTCTTCGGCTTGGCCGCGGCGGCGGCCTTCTCCTCCTCGGACTTCACCGCCTCGGCGGCCTCGGTGGTGCCGCTCTCCTCGTCACCGTCGGCGTCACCCGGCGGCTCGATGGCCTGTGGACGCTGATCGGTCAGCGTGATGGTGAGGCCCTTGTTCAGGAAGGCCATCTCCTGCAGACGACGCGCCACGGTCTCGGCGTTGAATCGTGTGGTCTCGGTGAAGATCTCGGGGTCCGGCCAGAACCGCACCGTGGTGCCGGTCTTGCGCGTCGGGGTCCCCTTCTCGAGGGCGCCGGGTGTCGCGTAGGTGTAGGTCTGCTCCCAGTTGAATCCGTCGTTCTGGATCTCCAGCTCCACCTTGGTGGACAACGCGTTGACCACCGAGATGCCGACGCCGTGCAGACCACCGGACACCGCGTAGGCGTCGGAGTCGAACTTGCCGCCGGCGTGCAGCTGGGTCATGACGACCTCGACCGTCGGCACGCCCGTGCGGTGCATGCCGGTCGGGATGCCGCGGCCGTCGTCGACGACCTGGACGCCGCCGTCGGCCAGGAGGGTCACGTCGACGCGCGAGGCGAAGCCGGCCATCGCCTCGTCGACCGAGTTGTCGACGACTTCCCAGATCAGGTGGTGCAGCCCTCGCTCACCGGTGGATCCGATGTACATGCCGGGCCGTTTGCGGACGGCTTCCAGACCTTCGAGGATGTTGATCGAATCGGCGCCATACTCTGACGGCTTCTTCTTGTTCTTCTTCGGTCCGGTGTCGTTGGTGTCGGCCACGAGGTGCGTCCGCTCCTGTTCTGCTCATCGACGGATCAGGTGGTCTCCGGATCCGTCGTCGATCCTTCTCGACGGGGCACACGGCGGTTGCGCGCACAGGGATACCCGGTGGGTACATCCGGGTAGCCTGGAGGCGCTGTCTGTCTGCTGTTGTGCACCCCTGTCGGGACAACTCTCCACAGTGTACTGCCTGACTCGCCCTGGAACGCGCATCCGGGGCCGCTAACAGGCCCTCAGAACGATTTTTTTGCCTCGATCCCGGTTCGATCGTGGCTTGGGGATGGAAAACGGCCCACGAGGCTCTGCAACTAGTAAAGTGCGGTCGAGTCTGCTAGCGGCGCGTCAGCCGTAGGTGTCGCGTGGGCCGCGCCCGCGCACATGCCGTTCACCCTTACGCCACGACGGGCCCTTCGGACCGCTGATCCGCAACGAGGTGACCTGGCCGTTGCCGATGGCGGCCGCGATCTTGGCGAGGATCTGGGCCTGGATGTAGCGAAGTTGCGTCGCCCATGCCGTCGACTCGGCCTGCACGTGGAGGACGTTGTCGCGCAACGCAACCGGCTTCGCATGAGCGGCTATGTCCGAACCCACGATCTGTTCCCACATCCCGAACAGGGTGCCTTCGCCGATCTTCTCCTGCCACCCGCGATCCTTCGCCAGACCTCCGACGAGCCGGCCGAAGGGCTGCGGATCCCGCGGATCCGGACCGGAGCCGGACCAGCGTCGACGCCCCTGGGATCCGCGCGGGACCCGACGGACGGGTGACGCCCGGCCCCTGCCGACCGACTTACCCGCGGCGCGGGCCTGGGCCCGGGCCTCCTCGAGCGCCTTGCGGGCACGCTCGTACCCGCCGAGTTCGCCGGGCGGTGTCGGCCGTGGTGCGGGGTCGGCAGGATCCGGGGACCCGGACGGGCGATCGTCACTCATGGGCTTCCTCCCCCGCTGCCGTCACATCGTCGAGCGCAGAGTCGACGATGTGCGACCGCCGGCCCGCATCGTCGTCGACCACATCGACGCCGATCCGCCGGCCACCGATCCGCCCGGGGATGTCCTCGGCGACGGCGGCGGTGATGAGGAGTTGCTCGGCGTCGGCGGTGAAATCGACGAGTTGCGCGCGCCGCTTGGCGTCGAGTTCGGCGAACACGTCATCGAGCATGATCACCGGCTCGACACCTTCGGCGCGGGTGAGCTCGACGGAGCCGAGGCGCAGAGCCAGTGCCAACGACCAGGATTCCCCGTGTGAGGCAAAGCCTTTCGCGATATCGCTGCCGAGGACGATGTCGATGTCGTCGCGATGCGGACCGACGAGACACAAGCCCCGCTCGATCTCCTTGTCGCGCAACTCCGTCAGGCGTAGTGCCAGCACGTCGGCGATCGCCTCGGGTGTGTGTTCCTCGATCTCCACACCGCCGGCGGGACGATACCGGAGCACGGCCGGCCGTGAATGCGGCGCGATCGACGCATACGAGCCGGTGAAGTGCGGCTCGAGCTCGGCGAGCACCGACAACCGCGCGGCGATCACCTGACCGCCGAGATCCGCGAGCTGACCGTCCCAGACATCGAGCGTGCTGACCACCGAATCTGCCTGTTGCCCACCACGTCTCAGCGCCGCGGCGGCAGTCTTGAGCAAGGCCGACCGCTGACGCAGGACCCGGTCGTAGTCTGCGCGGGCGGCGGCGAATCGGGGACCCCGCTGCGCGACGAGCTCGTCGACGAAGCGTCGTCGGTCGCTCGGGTCACCACGCACCAGGGACAGGTCCTCGGGCGCGAACAGCACCGTACGGAGGATGCCGAGCAGGTCGCGGGGCCGCCGCGCCGGGCTGCGGTTGATGGTCGCCTTGTTGGCGCCCTCGGCATTGATCCGCAGCTCGGCGGTCAGCTCACGGCCGTCGTTCTCGACCGTCGCGGTTACCGACGCCGACGCCGATCCCGCGTGTACGAGCGGTGCATCGGAACTCACCCGGTGTGAGCGCAGCGTCGAGAGATAGAACAGCGCCTCGAGCAGATTGGTCTTGCCGAAGCCGTTGCGGCCGGTGAAGACCGTCGGCCCGGGTGCCAGATCGAGGTCGACGGCCCGCCACGATCGGAAATCGCGCAGATGCAGCTCACGGACGAACACGAGTCGGCGTCGATCCTGAGGACGGTGAGGCCGTGGCGGCCGTCAGCCCGGGAGGCGGACGGGCATCAACAGGTAGCTGAACGCGCTCTCGGGAGCGACGAAGGCGCCGGACTCGTCCGCGACCGGATCCTCTCCGCTGGCCGGGCGGAGGACGGCAGGCCGACTGGGGGTGGTGAATCCGAAGTCCACCGCGTCGGCGTTGATCGCCGACAACCCGTCCTGCAGGTACCCGGGATTGAACGCGATCGTGAGGGGCTCACCCTGGAACGACACGGGCAGCTCTTCCTCGGCCTTGCCGGCCTCGTCGCCGCCCGCGGTGAGCAGCACGGATCCCTCGGAGAACTCCATCCGGACCTGCGCGCCGCGCTCGGCGACCAGGGCCACACGCCGGATCGCCTCGATCAGCGGGCCACTGTCGATGGTGGCGACGGCGGTGTGGCTGGCCGGGAGCAGCTGACGGAACTTCGGGAACTCCGCGTCGAGCAGGCGGGTGGTGGTCTTCTTGGTCTCTCCCAGGATGCCGAGGATGCCGTCGGATCCGATGGCCGCGCCACCACCGAACGCCAGCGAGACGACGCCGGTGCCCTCGGCACCTGCGGTCTTGGCGCTCTCCGAGAGCGTCTTCGCGGGCACCAGTACGGCCCCCTTGGTGTCGGGATCGGAAGGCTCCCACTGCAATTCACGCACCGCGAGGCGGAAACGGTCGGTAGCGGCGAGGACGACGGAGTTGCCCTCGATCTCGACGCGGACACCGGTGAGCATGGGCAGGGTGTCGTCCTTGCCGGCCGCCACGGCCACCTGCGAGATCGCCTCGGCGAAGAGCTGCGACGGGATCGTTCCGGTGACGGAGGGCACGTCGGGCAACTGCGGGTAGTCCTCGACCGGCATCGTCGGGAGCGAGAACTTCGCGCTGCCACAGGTGATCGCGACGCGTGCACCGTCGAGGGTCACATCGACCGGTTTGTTCGGCAGGGCCTTGGTGATGTCGGCGAGGAGCCGACCGGAGACCAGGACCTGTCCGGGCTCGGCGACCTCCGCGCCCAGATTTTCCTGGGCCGAGACCTCGTAGTCGAAACCCGAGACGGTCAGGCCCGTTTCGCCGACGTTGAGCACCACACAGCCGAGAACCGGGACGGGCGGACGAGACGGGAGACTGCGGGCCACCCAGGCGACGGAATCAGCGAACTCGTCACGCGCGACACGAAACTTCATGCTGGGAGGTTGCCCTTCTCTCGTTCTCGTTCCCGCCTGGATCGCCGGGTCGGCGGCGCAGTGGGTCGGCCGGCCTGGAGTGGGATCCCGCATCCGGGAATCCCACTGTAGAACGCCGCCGCCCGAGCCGGAGTGGTTGGGGCCAAGTCAGACCGTCGTCGGAGCCGGCCGCGGGCGACGCGATCGGCGACGGTCTGTGCACAGACCTTCTTACAAAAGAATCTCTTTCTAGAGGGATCCATCTCAGTAATAGGAGTTGTGCAATCTGTGGACAACCATGACATCGGGCCAGTCCGGGCGGGTGTGGACGTGTGCATGACCGGTGGAGCAACGTCGAGCGGATCCCTTCGGGGATGTGGAGTTCTCGTGTTGTTCGCGCGGCGTCCACCGGCGATGCACATGCCGACCCCGGTTATCCCAAGGATTGTGCACAGCTGGTGATCGATCGTGAGCAGGGTCGATGTCGGCCGAATCCGACTGTGGGAAGGCGGTCCACGGCGGCGAAGACTCTCGACCCGAGGACCAGACTTGGCATTCGGAGGGGCCATCGCAGTCGCCATCGGATGCCACTGCGGGCGGCGGAACACCCCCGGACGACCGCACCCCCGGGCCGTCGTGGCCTCGGGGGTGCGGAGAGCTGTAGGTGTGCGCGTGTCAGCCCACGGCGCGCTGCTTGATGCGGGCGGTGAGTTCCTGGACGTGGTCGTACACCCGGCGGCGCTCGGCCATCTCCTTGCGGATCTTCCGTTCGGCGTACATCACCGTCGTGTGATCGCGGTCGAAGGTCTCGCCGATCTTCGGCAGCGAGAGGTCGGTGAGCTCACGACACAGGTACATGGAGATCTGGCGGGCCTGGGCGATCGACCGTGTCTTACCGGGACCTCGTAGTTCCTCGACAGAGATGTCGAAGTACTCGGCGGTGATCGCGAGGATGCTCGCCGCGCTGACCTCCAGGGTCCCCGAGTTGGGGAGCAGGGCCTGCAGGACGACGTCGGCGAGTGACTTGTCGAGAGCGGCGTCGTTGAGCGACGCGAACGCCGTCACGCGGATGAGTGCACCCTCGAGTTCACGGATGTTGCGCTCGATCTTCGACGCGATGAGTTCGAGAACGTCGTCGGGAACCGCGATGTTGTCCATCTGCGCCTTCTTGCGCAGAATCGCGATCCGGGTCTCCAGATCGGGCGGCTGGACATCGGTGATCAAGCCCCACTCGAACCGCGTACGAAGCCGATCTTCAAGTGTCGCAAGCTGTTTCGGCGGCCGGTCAGAGGAGATGACGATCTGCTTGCTCGCGTTGTGCAGGGTGTTGAAGGTGTGGAAGAACTCTTCCTGGATACCTTCTTTGCCCACGAGGAACTGGATGTCGTCGACCAGCAGCACATCGACGTCGCGATACCGGCGCTTGAACGCCACCCGCCGGTCGTCGCGGAGCGAGTTGATGAAGTCGTTGGTGAATTCCTCGGTGGACACGTACTTGACCCGCATGCCCGGGAAGAGGCGCTGCGCGTAATGGCCCGCGGCGTGCAGCAGGTGCGTCTTGCCGAGTCCGGACTCTCCCCAGATGAACAGTGGGTTGTAGGCCCGGGCGGGGGCTTCCGAGACCGCCACCGCCGAGGCGTGCGCGAACCGGTTCGACGCGCCGATGACGAAGGTGTCAAAGGTGTACTTGGGGTTGAGGTTTGCGCCGGTGGCCGGCGGCGTCGAGGTCGGCCGCTCGGCGAAGTACGACGCCCAGTCGCCGGACGGGCGCGTCGACTCCGGCACCGGGGACGGCGCGCGGCCCGCGCCCACGGGTGCGGCCGTGTAGTCGACCGCTGCGGCCGCTCCGGCGATGGGCCGTACGTCGGGAACGGGTGTTTCCGCCACCGGCTCGTCGTTGCGCGGGGTGGCGATACGGACGCCGAGATCGACGGGTTCGTCGAGGTGGCGGCTGAGGACCGAGCGGATGGTCTCCCGGAGATTGCGTTCGATCTGTTCCTGGACCAGCGCCGTCGGCACGGTCAGCAGGGCGAAGCCTTCGGTGAGGGTCAGGGGTCGAACCAGTGACAGCCACGCCTTCTGCTGGCGTGTCAGTGGTTCGTGGTCGCGTGCGGCTTCGTCGTCGTTGAGTTCGGCGACGACCTGTTGCCACACCTCGCCGAAAGTGTCTCGGTCTGAAGTCACGGGGCTGGCCTCCTGGTCCGGAAAACTACCAGCGATCACGAGAGCGGTGGCATCTGCGCCGGAGTCCCCGTCTCTCCACAGGGTTATCCACACCTGTGTACAAAGGTGACGAACTGGGGACTTCGGTCGGAGCCAGGTCCTCGAAGATCTACCTCGACGGGAGGGGTGGCCGACGCTGTGAGTGAACGTAACAGAGGTCGGGGAGGGCCACAAAGCGATCGGGACGTTTGACTCGATTCTGCTGACAATCTTGCTTTCGTGGCCGAGAACACACTGGTCGCGAACGGTCCCGGAGAACGGACGTCGCCGTTTGATTTGGACGCCCGGTGTCAGTAGTCTCGACTGGTCATCCAGGTTGCGGATTTGCGCGGCGAACTTCCGTGTTCGCCGAGTCATCACCGACACCAGTTCGGCACCGTCCTGGATCAACAGACCAACCACAACATGTGGGTCATGCCCGGGTAACCGGCGTGCCCACAGGGAGCACAAGGAGTCACCGTGGCCAAGGGCAAGCGTACTTTCCAGCCGAACAATCGTCGTCGCGCTCGCGTGCACGGATTCCGTCTGCGCATGCGGACCCGCGCCGGACGTGCGATCGTCAGCGGCCGTCGTTCCAAGGGCCGCGCGAAGCTCACCGCCTGATCGTCGGCTCTCACCGGGTCCCGTACGGGGCCCGGTCAGCTGTTCGATGACTGCGCCCCTTCATCGGATCTCACGGGGATCCGACTTCTCTCGCACCCTCAAGTCCGGTGCGCGGGTGAACAGTCGTGACTTCGTCGTCCATCTCGCGATGGTCGGTCGTGAATGGCCCGACCCCCGCGGCCTTCGACGGGACGTGGCGATGTCCGGTGGTCCCTGGTTCGGTCTCGTGGTCAGCAAATCCGTCGGCAATGCGGTGACGCGCCATCTCGTCGCCCGCCGACTGCGCGCGGCATTCGCCGGCGCATCGCATCTGCTTCCCGACGAGACCTATGTGGTCGTCCGTGCCCGCCGAAGCGCGGCCGAGCGATCCAGCGACGAGCTCGCCGACCAGCTCCGCGACGCGTTCACCAGTCGTCGTGTCCTCGCCCTGACCGAGGCCGTCGCGGCGTCGGCCGATGGAGCGGGACCGCGGTGATGAGCGGCACCACCGACACCACGCCGTCGCCTGAGACCGAGGCGGATTCGACGACTCCGCACGCGGCCTCGAGCGGATCCGGCGCGCGCCTGTGGCGCGGACTCCGCCTCCTCCCCCGCCGCACCGTCATCTTCCTCATCGAGCTGTACCGCACCTGGGTGTCGCCGATGCGTCTGCCGTCCTGCCGGTTCGAACCCACCTGCTCGGGATATGCGGTCGAGGCACTGGACCGGCACGGCTTCCTCTACGGCTCGGTGCTGTCGGTCATCCGGCTCGCGAAGTGCGGACCCTGGCACAAACCCGGTTACGACCCGGTTCCCGAACGCGGCTTCGGCGAACTGTGCCGCGACCTGTGGCGCTCGGCGACCGGCACACACCGACCTCGAAACCATCAGCACGCGTCCGGCGAGACGCGTGCTCTGTGAGTACAACAAGTGAGGGGTAACTGACCCGTGCTCGACTTCATCTATTACCCGGTCTCCGGGATCATGTGGGTCTGGCATTGGCTCTTCAGCCATGTCACACCGAACTCCCCCGGTGGCGACGGCATCGCCTGGGCCCTGTCGGTGGTGTTCCTCGTGTTCACCCTGCGTGCGATTCTCTACAAGCCCTTCGTGAAGCAGATCCGCACCACGAAGAAGATGCAGGAGATCAACCCGCAGCTCCAGGCGATCCGTAAGAAGTACGCCAAGGATCGGGTCAAGATGACCGAGGAGATGCAGAAGCTGCAGAAGGAGCACGGGTTCAACCCGATGCTCGGCTGCCTGCCGATGCTGCTCCAGATCCCGGTCTTCATCGGTCTGTTCCACGTGCTGCGCTCGTTCAACCGCATGGGCACCGGCATGGGTCAGCTCGGCATGAGTGCGGCAGAGACCCGGTCCCAGGGCAACTACGTGTTCAGCGCCGAACAAGTGCAGAACTTCCTCGACGCCCGCCTCTTCGGTGTCCCGCTGTCGTCCTACCTCGTCGAGCCGGCGACCGAGTTCCAGGCCTTCGTCGAGCCCGGCTCCCCCATCGACTTCACGCGCCCGCAGATCGCGTTCGTCGTCATCCCCATGATGATCGTCGCCTCCATCGCGACGCACCTGAACTCGCGTGCGTCGGTTGCCCGTCAGCCCGAAGCGGCGCTGGAGAATCCGCAGACCCGGATGATGAATAACCTCGCGCTGTACGTCTTCCCGATCGGCATCCTCGTGACCGGCCCGTTCTTCCCGGTCGCCATCCTCCTGTACTGGATGAGCAACAACATCTGGACCTACGGTCAGCAGCACATCGTCTTCGGGCACATCGCCAAGGAAGAGGAAGAGGCCAAGCTCCTCAAGCAGGAGAAGCTGAAGGCCAATGCGCCGAAGCCGGGCGCGCGACCCGACCGGAAGAAGAAGCCCGCCGCGACGAACACCAACGGCGCCGACTCGACGAGCGTCTCCCTCTCGAAGGACGGATCGTCGGACAAGGCCGGGACCGACGGTGTCGACGCAGATGCATCGCCCGACGAGTCGACGACCGCCGCAGCGGACACCGGGGCGGGAGCCAAACCCAAGCCGGGTCAGAAGCCCACACGTCCAGGCGCCGGCGCCGCCCCGGGCAAGAAGCAGAACCACAACCGCGGAAGCCGTTCGACAGCCAAACGCGGAAACAAACGCGGTGGCAAACGATGACCGCCCCAGACTTGTTCGATGAAGCACAGAAGTTAGGTGAATGAGATGACAGCAGAGACTGCAACTCAAGCCGGTACGGACGCCGAGACCACGGCGGGACCCCAGACCGAGGACCAGGCCGATACGTCTTCGTCGGCTGTCGGCGACGACGGCGCGGTGGCGGACAACGCCGTCACGGAAGCGGCGGATAGCGACGCCGACGATGACGAGGCGGCCGCGACCGACGTCGACGACGAGACCGATGAGGACGACTCGGATGAGGACGACTCGGATGAGGACGAGGACGACGAAGACCGTCTGGTCGAAGAAGGCGAGATCGCCGGCGACTACCTCGAGCAGTTGCTCGACGTCCTCGACTTCGATGGCGACATCGACCTGGATGTGGATGGCGACCGAGCAGTCGTCAGCATCGATGGCGGCGACGACCTGACGAAGCTCGTCGGGCGCAAGGGCGAGGTCCTCGACGCGCTCCAGGAGCTGACCCGCCTTGCGGTCCAGCAGGCGACAGGTGAACGCAGCCGCCTGATGCTCGACATCGCCCGCTGGCGGGCTGATCGCCGTGATCGGCTGGCACGCCTCGGTCGTGAGGTCGCCGAGCGAGTCCTGTCGTCCGGCGAGCGCGAAGCGCTGGATCCGATGACCCCGTTCGAGCGGAAGATCGTGCACGACGCGGTCGCGGTCGTCGACGGCGTCGTCAGCGAGAGCGAGGGTGCAGAGCCGAAACGTCGCGTGGTGGTCCTCCCCTCGTAGCAAGTACTCCCCTCCCCCACGGAGGTGAACAGGCCCCGACCGTCTCGGTCGGGGCCTGCTTCGTTTCCGGGTACTTCTTGGGTTGTGTGCCGCGATAGCGGGTGGCGCTTCGTCGGCGTAGCGCATTGTGGGCTACTTACACGGTTGTTGTTTCACGTGAAACACGAGCCGTCCGATGAGGCGGCGAACAGAACGGATGCGCGCGGGGCGTTGTTGGGCACGATCGAGTCGACGGTCGGCGCCCCTTGGAACTCGGGTTGTGGTCGAACGTCCCGGGATGTCGCCGGCGGAATGCGTAATCGTCACCTTCGGATGCCTCGATCCCTCGCGCCCGGTGGCCGACTCAGGCGGCGACGTTGCTGCACATGGCGGTAGCGCCAACTCGCACCATGGACGTCCTCGTAGCGCGGTGGATGGCCACGTGTGCCGGACGCGACGAGGGAGCCCAAAGCCGTTCATTGCCCGGCCCGGGTCGAGGCCCGTTCGGTCGAGCGGCTGCCGAGTTGCTGTCTCGGCGGCCGCTGTGACGCCAGGGCAGTTCCGGGTGTTGGCAGCGCGGACCGCGGCAGTGACTCTCCGGCGGGTTGGCATACCCGCGCCATCCGTCGCCACTGGCCAACGACACCGCTCGCTGCTTGGTCCGGACGTAAACTGGTCGAATTGTCACGTGACGCTTCCTTCCGGGACCGGAGTGTCAATCGAAACGGTCGTCATCAGACCCTTCGAGGCTCGCTTCGCTCGCACCTCAGCGAGCTGGGTGGCGCAGGGCTCGCACGTCACTATCTTCAGCCTGGCGACTGTTGTGGACCATGGAAGAACACTCGTGAATATCCGAGTCCGTGCTCCCCTGATCCGACAGATCGACCTGCCCCCTGCACCCAGAGGTGACCCCGGAGCTTGCGGAGGCCGCGTCTAGTTCTGCCCCTGCGGAGTGTCCGGAGCTTGCGGAGGGCGCGTCACCCCCTGCTCCCTGAGGAGCGTCCGGAGCTTGCGGAGGGCGCGTCACGAAGGGTCTTCGCAACCCGGCCCACCAAGACCCTTCGTGACGCTCGCAGGCTCGCTCCTCAGGGAGCGGGGGTGATGCTCGCAAGGTCGCTCCTCAGGGAGCGGGTGGTGCCGCTCGCAAGGTCGCTCCTCGGGGAGCAGGTTGTATCGCTCCCGAGCTCGCTCCTCGGTATCTGCGGCCTGGCGGCCGTCGTGGGCTACGAGGGAACCACCGCTCCCTGAGGAGGCCGGAGCTTGCGAGCGTCACGAAGGGTCCTGGCGAGATGCGTCGCGAATCTATCAAGGCTCGTCGACCTCGACCACATTCGTCGCTTGCAGTGCCTGGCGGCTTGCACTTCTGACACCCCAGGGGGCCGCAGTCTTGAGGACCTCTCGGATTAGGGGGCGGAGGGGGCGTATGCGACGCAGATGTCGATCTCGGATTCGACGGGACGCCGCGTTCTGATCCGCCGGTTTGTCGTCGAATCACACCGATGTGTTTCACGTGAAACATGGCGCCTGGACCCGATGTGCACCGACCTGCCAGAGGGTTGGGTTTCACGTGAAACACTGTCTAGGAATCCCACTCGAACGGAGGCGAAGTGCCGTCTGACGCACAACCCGAGCACGAGCACGATCTTGATGTGTTGGCGGTTCCGCCAGACATCGCGACTGATGTCTTCGGTGAGCGGGTGGCGCTGGCGGTGGACTACTGGCGCATCCTCGCCACCGACGGGATCGACCACGGACTCATGGGGCCGCGAGAGGTCCCGCGACTGTGGGATCGTCACATCCTCAACTGCGGCGTACTCGGCGAGCTCATCTCCGACGGATCGCGCGTGATCGACATCGGCAGCGGTGCCGGCCTCCCTGGCATCCCCCTCGCCATCGCACGCCCGGATCTCTCGATCACTCTCATCGAACCGCTCCTCCGACGCAGCACCTTCTTGGACCGTGCTGCTGCCGCGCTCTCGTTGGACAACGTGATCGTGATCCGTGGGCGAGCCGAAGAGAAGGCGGTACGCGCCGTCGTCGAGCCCGCCGATGTGGTGACGTCGCGAGCCGTCGCGCCGCTCGAACGATTGGCGAAATGGTCCGCTCCCCTGGTCCGGCCCGGAGGCCAGATGATCGCGATCAAAGGGTCGTCAGCAGCCGAAGAGATCGAACGAGATCGGGCGGTGGTCGGGCGCTCTGGGATCACAGAACTGACGGTTCACACGTGTGGCGATCGCGTTCTCGAAACGCCGACGACCGTGATCGTGGGAACCAAGACCGAGCGGTCGCGCGGTGGCCGTTCCGGACGGCGCTGAGGAGGCGATCGGATTGGTGTGGAGTCCGCGAAGGGCGCAGAATAGGAAGCGTTCTGTCGGCACCCCCGAAGGTGCTGCAATGGACGCTTCCGCGACCGTGGGGTCGGCAGCTACAGCCGCCGGCGGTACGGACGCGAGTCCGTACGAGGTCGGTCAAAGGAGTCCACGCGTGGTCGATCAAGACCCGAATGTTTCACGTGAAACCCCGGCAGGGGGTCACCCCGGAGTTGACGGCCAGCCCTTCGCCGACACCCCTATCGCCATGGCCGCAGAGCGCGCGAGCCAGGTACTGACTCCCGGGGGTGCGGGGCAACTACCCAAACCGCCGCATACACGGATCATGACCGTCGCCAATCAAAAGGGCGGCGTCGGGAAGACCACGACGACCGTCAACCTCGCGGCCGGGCTCGCACTGCGCGGTCTTCGCGTTCTGGTCGTCGATCTCGACCCCCAGGGCAACGCCAGTACCGCGCTCGGCATCGATCATCGTGCGCAGGACATCGCATCGGTGTACGAGCTGTTGCTCGGTGAAGTGACCCTCGAGGAAGCGATCCAGGAGTCGCCCAGCCAGCGCGGCCTGTTCTGCGTACCTGCGACTCTCGATCTGGCCGGCGCCGAGATCGAACTCGTGTCGCTGGTGGCCCGCGAGAATCGATTGCGTAATGCGCTCGCCGACGATGTGCTTGCCAAGTACCAGATCGACTACGTGTTCATCGACTGTCCCCCATCACTGGGTCTGCTGACCGTCAACGCGATGGTGGCAGCCCGTGAGGTTCTCATCCCGATTCAGTGCGAGTATTACGCACTCGAGGGCGTCGGACAGTTGCTGCGCAATATCGAACTCGTACAGGCGCACCTCAACCGTGAGCTCCACGTCTCCACGATCGTGCTGACGATGTACGACGGCAGGACGAAACTGGCCGACCAGGTGGCCGAAGAAGTGCGGCGCCACTTCGGCGACAAGGTGCTGAGCACGATCATCCCGCGAAGCGTCAAGGTGTCCGAGGCCCCCGGCTACGGGATGACGATCATCGAGTACGACCCCGGCTCTCGCGGCGCAATGAGTTACCTCGATGCCGCACGCGAACTGGCGTTGCGGGCTGCCGAGGGGGCGCCGGCGTGATCCGGTATCGCCTCGGTTCACGTGACACGCCGACTGACGACCATCATCGCGAAAGGGAGCACCAATGAGTCAACGAGACGCTGCTCAGCGCCGGGGTGGACTCGGACGAGGGCTCGCGGCGCTGATTCCGACGGGGCCTGCCGACGACCAATCGGGCGCCCCGCGCCTCGGCAACGCCGCAGCGGATGTCGTCATCGGCAAGGGTCCGACGACAGCTGATGATGGCGTCAAGACCTCGTCGACTGCCGCTACGCAGGCGACCGGGACGCAACCTCTCAGCCCGGAAGAGGCGGGCGCGGTGTACCGCGAGTTGCCCCCGAAGGAGATCCAGCCGAATCCCAGTCAGCCCAGAACCGTCTTCGATGACGAGGCGATGGCGGAGCTCGTGCACTCGATTCGAGAGTTCGGACTGATGCAGCCCATCGTGGTGCGCCGACTCAAGCAGCCCACCGCGGATGGGATCGCCTATCAGATCGTCATGGGTGAGCGCCGGTGGCGGGCAAGCCAGGAGGCAGGGCTCGAGGCCATCCCCGCGATCGTGCGGGAGACGCCTGACGGTGACATGCTGCGCGATGCTTTGTTGGAGAACATTCACC
Source organism: Gordonia sp. IITR100 (assembly GCF_002009645.1). Classification (NCBI taxonomy): domain Bacteria; kingdom Bacillati; phylum Actinomycetota; class Actinomycetes; order Mycobacteriales; family Gordoniaceae; genus Gordonia; species Gordonia sp. IITR100. Next base: position 20,474 of record NZ_MVKV01000021.1, read on the forward strand.
GTGCGCAGCTCAACCCACTCGAAGAAGCGGCGGCCTATCAGCAGCTGCTCGAGGAGTTCGGTGTGACGCACGAGGAGCTCGCCTCTCGCCTCGGCCGTTCTCGCCCGCTGATCAGCAACATGATCCGGTTGCTCAAACTCCCGATTCCGGTGCAACGCCGGGTCGCGGCGGGGGTGCTGTCGGCCGGCCATGCCCGCGCTCTCCTGTCCCTCGAGACCGGAAGCGACGCTCAGGAAGCTCTCGCGGCGCGGATCGTCGCCGAAGGATTGTCGGTGCGGGCGACCGAAGAAGCTGTCACGCTCGCCAATCGTGGCGACGGTCCGGAAGCGAAATCTCCGTCGGCACCGAAACGCCGTCCGATGCAGATGCCGGGCCTCCAGGATCTCGCGGAGAGACTGTCCGACAGTCTGGACACCAGGGTTACAGTCAGTCTAGGGAAAAGAAAAGGCAAGATCGTGGTGGAGTTCGGCTCGGTCGACGACCTGGAACGCATTGTCCAGTTCATCGATCCGAAGAAGTGAATTTCGACGCGGGATTTCCGGTACCACCTAGACGCGGAAGTAATGTCACAGTGACGATTGACGTAGCCAGCGGGCGCTTGTACAGCGAAAGCTGTTGTTGCGCTACTACATTCGGCATCCGTGGAATTCTCGACCGGGGCGCATCGACATGAGTGTGTCCGTCACTCGGTTGGAACTGGGATCCTTCGCCTCGCTCCCCCACCACACCCGCAAATGCGTCTTCTGGGAAGTCGAGCCCGTGGCGCAGACAAGCCGCGGCACGGCACCGGGCCCCGGCGATCTCGAACCCTACGAGAGCGAGTTCGACAAGGAGGCGTGGATCTCGGGTCTTCTCCTCGATTGGGGTGCGTGCGGGCAGGTCGCGATCGAATCGAGCACGAATACTGTCATCGGTACAGCCTTCTACGCGCCGCCCAATCGTGTTCCGCGGTCGCAGCACTTCCCTACGTCGCCGGTCAGCCACGACGCCGTGCTGCTCACCAACATCCGTACCGAGCCCGGCCACGACGAAGTCGCCACCATCCTGCTGGACGCGGTGCTGGGCGACCTGATCCGACGAGGCGTCCGGGCGGTCGAATCGTTCGGTCTGGTACGGAACGGGTCCGGCGCGGATCCCTTTGTGCTCGCCGGGAGCGCGGGTGGGGTGGCCGACGATCTCGAGCTCTGGTCGGATGAGGCGATCGTCGAAGTCGCGCGTGAGATTCTCGATGACCCGCAGACCGACCTCTGCACGAACTGTATGAATGACGCGTCGTTTCTGAAAGATTCCGGGTTCGACGTCGTGTCGTCTCACCAGAGGTTCCCGCGTTTCCGACTGGAGCTCGACGAAGGACTCGGCTGGAAGGTCGAGGTGGAGAGTGCGCTGCAGAAACTGGTGGTGATGGCCGAGATGGATCTGGCCGGTCGGCAGCGGACGGCGGTCCCGGTGGGAACCGGGCCGCAGCGGATCAGCGGGAGCTGTTCTCCGCGGCCAGCAGATCCGCGAAAGTATAAGTACCCGTAGGACGATCGTCCTGATCGAGCAGGTACAGTCGCTTCACCGCCACCACGATGGCGTCGGCGATGACGTTGCGCCAATCTGAATCAGCAAGCACTGCAGCGTCGTTCGGGTTCGTGATGTAACCGACGTCGATGAGCGCCACCGGCATCCTGGTGAGCCGAAGGACATCCCAGGTGCGCTCGTGAGTCCGGCAGTCCGACAACGGCGTGCGTGCCGCGATCTCCCGCTGGATGAAGCCGGCGAGGTTGCGCCCGATCGTCGAGTACGAGTCGTTGTTGCCGAAGTAGAACGACGCGACACCGTTGGCGCGCGCGTTCCGGTAATGGCCGCAGCGGAGCGAGATCATCAGGTCGGCGTCCATCAGATTCGCGACGCGAGCGCGCTCGTCGTCCCCGGGACGCCCCCGACCGTCATGCGACAGGAACGTCTGCATCCCTGTGGCCGCCATCCGGCCTTCGAGACGAGCACCCAGGTCCCAGAGCAGTTCCGACTCGCGATCGGCGACCTCACCCGTTGACAGGGCGTGGAGTCCACCGGAGCCGGGGTCGATGAGGATCCGCTTCCCGGACAACTGCGGTCCGGAACGACGGACGTGCTCCTCCTCGCGGATCGCGTACGGCGAACCGCCGGTCACTCTCGTGCCGAGGCGCTCCAGCGAACGCAGGGTGGCCGGACCGCAGATCCCGTCGGAAGCGAGACCGTATTCACTCTGGTAAAGACAGACTGCGTTATGAGTGGTCAGGCCGAAGACGCCGTCGACCAGTGACGTGAAGTAACCGAGGTTCTGCAACCGGCTCTGCAGGGTCGCGACATCGTCGCCGACCATGGGCGCCGACAGCTGATACGAGAGCACTCGAGCGCCGAGCCGGTAGGACGCCTCGCGCAGGACGCGGTAGGTCGCCGGGCCGACGATGCCGTCGACGATCAGGCCGCGCTCCTGCTGAAACGCACGGACGGCCCGGTCACACGCCTCGTCGAAGACGGCTTCGGGTGGATTCCACCCGTTCGCCGAACCACCGTGTGTGGCGCTGGAGGATCCATCGTCGGGCAACAGACCACGTCCGACGAGGATGGCGCGGATCTCGGCCACCGCCGAGCCGTGATCACCAAGTCGGAACAATGGCATCTGGTCACCCCTCGTACGAATCGCGGCAGGTGCGGCTCTGCGCGATGTCCGATGTAGCCATGCGGTACACCGGTGAAACGTCAGCCTGCATTCTCGCAGCTGGACTTCACTACACCAAACTGCACGGAGCCGAATCGGCGTGATCCGGCGTGCAGGGGTCTCCGGTCGAGACCACGGCCGACACTACCAACGCAAACAGTCCGCGGGTGGAACGGCAACGTCGTTCACCCGTCGGACTGTCGCGTCGATGTGCGGAGAATCGCAGGTCGTCAGGCCGACTGGCCGACGACCGAGTCGAGCTCACGAAGCAGGGCGGCCTTGCCCTTGGCGCCGACGATCGTCTTCACCGGCTGACCCTTGTCGAACAGGATCATGGTCGGGATGGACATGATCTGGAAGTCACGCGCGGTCGACGGGCTCTCGTCGACATCGAGCTTGGCGACCGTCAGCTTGTCGCCGTGGTCGCGAGCGATCTCCTCGAGAACCGGAGCGACCATGCGGCAGGGACCGCACCAGGTGGCCCAGAAGTCCACCAGAACCGGCTTGTCGGCGCCGAGAACGGCGTCCTTGAACGTGGTGTCGGTGACGGCAACGGTGTGTGCACCCATGATCTGATCTCCTTGGTCGGACCGGGCCGGGTGGCCCAGGGGGTAAGTGGTTGACGGTTCAGGCGGGTGCCTGAACAGCGTCGATCTCGGAAACGGAGGCCGCTTCGGCGTCGTCCACGCTGAGGTCGGCTGCCTCACCCTGCTCGGCCAGCCAGCGCTCGGCGTCGATGGCCGCCGAACATCCACTGCCCGCGGCGGTGATGGCCTGTCGGTAGGTGTGGTCCACGAGGTCCCCGGCGGCGAACACGCCGGGAAGCGAAGTGAGGGTCGTACGTCCCTGGACCAGGACGTAACCCTCGGGATCCAGGTCGACCTGCCCGCGGACGAGCTCGCTGCGCGGGTCGTGGCCGATCGCGACGAACATGCCGGTCACATCGAGGGTGCTGACCTCGCCGGTGCGCGTGTCCTCGACCTTCAGGCCCGACACCGAACCGTCGCCGACCACGGACTGCACCGCGGCATTGGTGACGAAACGGATCTTGTCGTTGGCACGTGCGCGCTCGAGCATGATCTTCGACGCCCGGAACTCGTCACGACGGTGGACCAGCGTGACACTCCGCGCGAACTTGGTCAGGAACGTGGCCTCTTCCATCGCGGAGTCGCCGCCGCCGATGACGGCGATGTCCTGGTCCTTGAAAAAGAAACCGTCACAGGTGGCACAGGCGGACACACCGCGGCCGAGGAGCTGCTGCTCCCCCTCGATGCCGAGATAGCGCGCCGCCGCGCCCATGGCGAGGATGACGGCGCGGGCTCGGTAGATCTCCCCGCCGACCTCGACCTCCTTGATCCGGCCGGTCAGCCGAACGGTGTCCACGTCCTCCATGCGCAGGTCGGCGCCGAAGCGGATGGCCTGCTCACGCATCTCGTCCATCAACGCCGGACCCTGGATACCGGTCTGGAAACCGGGGAAGTTCTCCACCTCGGTGGTCGTCATCAGGGCGCCACCGAACTGGGTGCCCTCGAAGACGATGGGAGATAGCTCGGCGCGCGCGGCGTAGATCGCTGCGGTGTACCCGGCAGGACCAGATCCGATGATGATCAACTCGTGGATCTGCTGGGTCTCTGGCTGGCTCACTTGTCCTCCGTGCTGTGGGTTTAGCGAGACCCGCCCAGTCCAGGCGGGTCACGGCTGCTTCAACACCAGGGTAGGCGGAGATGTTCCCGCTGACGCGACGCGTGCCCCGGCCGGTCGGCGCAGCCCTGGGCCTCGTGACGTGCCGGTCACCCGCCGACGATGCCTCGTGAGATCAGCGCCGGGTTTCCCAGGTCACAGTCGAGGCCGACGATCAGCGCGTCGAAACGTCCTGCCACGCCCGTCGACAAGAGAATCGCGGCGGCCCCGGTGCCGTCGACGAGGATTCGACCGGAACCGACGATCACCACCTCGACCGGTACCAGGTGCGCGGCGGTGCAGCGGCGGAGCGCCTCCACGGAACCAAAGGGTGCTCCGTCGGTACGCCCGAGGACCGAGAGTGCGGTCGCGATGCCCGCGGGACCCGCCGGGGTCGGGACCGACGACGACTGAGCGCGCGGCGTCTGCCCGGGATTGGTCGCGTCGGGCGCCGAGACCAGCCGCAGTATTCCGACTGTTCCGACCGCGACGACGACGACTGCGGCGGCAGCCAGCAACAGACGGCCGGCCATTCGACGGTCGTCGCGCGATCGGGAGCGGGCGGGTCGACGCCCGCGGCGTGCGGCCGAGATGTCGACCGGTGCGGGATCCCGGCCGAGCGCGGCGAGGGTGGTCGCGACGTCGGCGCGGACCTGGTCGGGAACGGGTGCGGGCGCCGGACCGGCGGAGCGTAGATCGTCGGAGGTGTGATCCAGCGCGGCCAGGATCGATTGTGCGGCAACGTCATCGACGATGCGGGAACGGATATGTGCGGCTGTCCGGTCGGGCAGTGCACCGGCGTGCAGGTCGGCGAGGATCTCCGCCGAATACGGCGGGTCCGGTAGATCGCCGGTCTCGTGGTCGTCGGGTCCCCGAGGGGTCATGGTGTCAGTCTTCCATTCCGGGGGATGGCGGGCGTTCGTGGAGTTCGGCTCGGTTCGGCGTGGTTCACGAGCGGAGTCGGGTCAGAGGAGGCGGTCTCCTGGTCGCGATCCGTCGAATACTTGGACGCGGCCCGCCCCGGTTCGGTTCCCCCCGGCCGCGATCTGTCGGGAACGGTATGGACCAGTCGGGGTGATGGCGGGTCAGCCGCTCCGCAGATGTCCGAGGACCTGGGCGAGTTTGAGGCGGCCGCGAGCGCATCGACTCTTGATCGTGCCCTCGGCGACACCGAGGATCTCGGCCGCTTCGGCGACCGTGTAACCCTCGATGTCGACGGCGACGATGGCCGCCCGTTGCCCTTCGGGGAGGACGTGCAGCGCTCGCCCGATCGACACCGACAGGTCGACGGCGGCGATGTCGTCGGTGGTGTCGGCGATGGAGACCACGTCCCATTCCGGCAGCGGCACGGTTCTGCGGACCTTGTTCCGTCGGATGCGATCGAGGCCGGCGTTCACGACGATCCGGTGCAGCCAACTCGTCACCTTGGCATCGGACCGGAAGTCGTGTGCGGTCCGATGCGCGGCGAAGAGGGCGTCCTGCAACGCGTCTGCGGCATCCTCCGGATTCTGGCTGGTCCGCAGCGCCACCGACCACAGGTAATCGAGATGGCGGCTGATGAGATCGGAGAAGGCGTGTGGGTCGCCGGCGAGGTGAGCGTGCAGAAGCTGCTCGTCGCTACGCGTGTCGATCGCGTCGTTCCCCCCGGGCATGGGCTGAGAGTAGTGGAGCCGACACCGCGTCATCCGTTGGAGCGACGGCTGTGCACAGCTGTCGCCGGTTGACGAATTTGTCCTCAGGCCGGCCGGTCAGGACTCCAGGCGGGCGCGCACCGCAGCCATCCGCGTCCGCAACTCACTCTCGTCGATGACCCCGCGGTCGAGCAGAGTGTGTGCCAGGGCGACCAGTTGGTTCTCGGGGTAGGGCAGGTCGGCGTAGATGGTCGCCGACAGCCGGTCCTCCTCGTCGCGTCGTTCGACGACGCCGGGGGCGCCCGCGTTCACCGCGGTGGAGTCGGCGACCCGGTCGAGCGCATCGCAGAGACCGTCGAGGCTCGTCTTCCACGGTGGAACAGGGTTCTCCACACCGTATTTCGCGGCCATTCGGTGCCACACCTGGTTCCGGTCGACGATCTCCTCGAGTGGTCCGTGGGATGATCCGGTGCGTCCGTCCTCGGTCATCGGCTACTCCCCCGCCGGGTGGACGGCCGGACGGATGGCCGAGACGACGTTGGTGGTGACCCCCGGTCTGGGGAGCGCGACTCCGATGAGGCAGTCGCGGGTGATGATCTCCGACAGCTGCTGCTCGGTCCATCCGTCGGTGCCTGCCGGGCGCCGCGGCATCACCATGAAGCGGTGCTTCTGATTGGAGTCCTGCACGCGTACGGAGACACCCTCCGGGAGCTGGAGTCCGAACTCGGACAGCACCTGTCGCGGCCACCGCACCATCCGGCGACGGTAGTTCGGCGTTCGGTACCACTCGGGCGAGTTCCCCAGGATCGGGCGCGGATAGCACGAGCACAGCGCACACACGATCACGTGATGGATCGTGGGGGTGTCGGCGAGGATCTCGAAAGCCGTGAAATCGCTGGGTGTTCCGAAACCGGTCGGTTCGAGCCAGTCGACGCCGACCTCCTTGCTGGCGGCCATCGAGTCGTCGAGTGCCAACCGCTCGAATTCGGGGTCGAGCCAGGCCCGGGCGACGAGCGTCGCCGCGGGCGTCGGCCCGATCTGTTCGGCGAACTCGGTGAAGCGGCGGTGCTCCTCGGCGGTGAAGAGTCCCTTTTCGATGCACAGCTCACGCAGCGCGATCTCGAGTACCTCGAAGTCGGTGATCTCGTCGACCATCGGCTTGACCGTCCGGTCGTGGTCGTGGTCGTGGTGATCGTCGCTCACCAGCGGTCGTCCTCTCCGCCGGCGGATTCGAGCCAGCGTTCGGGGATCTCGGTCTGCAGGGTGTCGTCGGCGGGCCCGGTGTAGCCGTGCCAGAGGTCGCCCATGGTGAACCGGACCACGTAGAACCACTCCGGTTGGGCGTCAGAGAGACCCCAGGTCTCGTCCTCGGGCGCTGGGCTCTCGTAGGCGACGGCCGCGACCTCGCCGACCGCGCCCCGGACGTATTCCGGTGTCCGCGTGTACAACAGGACGGGCAGCTCGCGGACCCGGACCCGGTCCCCGATGCCGAATGCGGCGTCGCCCGCCCGCCCGGCGTAGATCTGCGGGTCGCCGATTCCGATGGCGTGCCGGTGGTGTGTGTTCCGCGGGACGTCGGATCCGTCTCCGACGCTGCGCGGGCGGGCCTCGAGACGCCGGCCGTCCAGGCCGCCCGCGTATCGCTCCCGGACCTCGAGCATGCGTTCACTGAGCTCGCCGAGCGCGATGTGGTGCTTCTCGACGAGAATTCTGGCGACCGCCAGCAACCAGCGTCCGTAGTACGGGATTCCGAGGTAGACCGCGCGACCGACGTCGACGTTGCCGATCCGACGCCGCTCTTCGGACAACCAGATTCCGCGCCAGGCGAGCACCTCACACATGACATAGGTCATGTGCTCCCATTCTTCGTACGCCTTGCCCTCGTAGGTGATCGGTGCGTCGGGCTCACCCCCGACGTCGTGCACCGGCTTCATGTAAGCGACGAATCGATCGTGGTCGAGGAGATCGGGCGTCGGGGCATCCGGCAGCTCGGGATACGAGGACTTAAGTCGCGCAACGAGTTCGAGTTGTCTCGCACGTTCTTCGGCAGTGCTCACCGGACACCTCCCGGACCCTTGTCCGACGGTTGCAGCGCAGTTGCAGGAGAACTTACACGCCGGCCGCGGGGTTCAGGAGCGTTTTCGGCACGCCCTTGCTCCCCGATCCGAACGAACGACAACCGCGAGCGCATCAACCCTTCGTGGATCGTCGCTTGCGCTCCTCGCACCTCAGTATCTGCGGCCTGGCGGCCGTCGTGGACTACGAAGGAACCCGTTGTGTTCGAGCAAGCCCAACCACTGCTCCCTGAGACTGAGGAGGCCGGAGCTTGCGGAGGCCGTCACGAAGGGTCCTGGGAGTCGGGTTGCGAAGACCGTGACGCGCCCTCCGCAAGCTCCGGGCGCTCCTCAGCTGAGAGAGCAGGGGGCAGGGCGTTCTTTCGGATCAGGGAGCAGAGGGAGGGCACCGTTTTGACCCCACACAGCAGCGGTTCTGTAGTTCTTGCGGATATGGGAGCAGCCTCGAAGGGTCAGGTCAGAAGCCGGCCATAGGCGGCGGCGAAGAGCTCCACACAGACGTCGAGGATCTCGTCGAGCGCATAGCGTTCCGCGTCGGCCTCCCCCGCACCGGCGACGTACCAGTCGACGAGAAGCTGGGTGACTGCTCCGACCAGGCCCACCGACGCCAGCCGTTCGCGGTCCGACGTCGGTCGCGAGCCACGAGCGAGTGCCAGGATGAGCGCGGCCCAGTCGTGGATCGCGCGCATGCGGACCCGCTCGATCTCCGGGGACACACCCACCACTTCGACGAGCATCACACGCGCGCGCCGGGGATCGTCGGCGAGGCAGGACATGAACGCCCCGAGAGCCGCTCGTGTGACCTCCGGAACACGCTCGGCGGCAACGCCTTCCGCCGAGTCCGATGATCCGGGGGCGGCGCCGGCGATCTCCGCTGCGGCATCGACGGTCGCCGCCCGGACGAAGTCGACGCAGTCGTCGTACACGGCGACGAGCAGGGCGGCGCGGTCGGTGAAGGACTCGTAGAAGTATCGCTGCGTCAGTCCGGCGAGGTCGCAGATCCCCTTCACCGACACGTTCGCGTATCCGTCGGTTCCGAAGGCGTCGAGCCCGGCCTCGATCAGGGCGGCGCGACGGCGTTCGCGCCGCTGCGTCGGGTCGGCTCCGCCATAGCGTCGTCCGGGCGGGGTCGGCGTCGACGGGCTCGGGTCCGGCACGGCTGTCACGCGAACTCCCTCCCGGGTCTTTACAGCAGATCTTCTGACACGTTACCTTGTCAGAAGTAAGTGACATGGCATCGTGTCAGATATCGCTGTGAGGGGACAATCGTGCTGGAGCTCTTGCCGGAGCCGATGAGTGAGCCGACCGTGCTCGCGATCCCGTTCTTCGTCACCCTGCTGGCCATCGAGTGGTTCGCCGCGGCCAAACTCGAGCACGATGACACCGAGACAGCGCCGCCGGGCGCCTACGACTCGCGGGACGCGCGTTCGAGCGTCTCGATGGGACTGGTGTCGATCGCGACCAGCGCCTTCTGGAAATTCCTCGGACTCCTGCTGTACAGCGTGCTGTTCGCCTATGTCGCCCCGTGGCAGCTTCCCGCGGACGAGTGGTACACGTGGATGATCGCCTTCCTGGGCGTGGACCTCCTCTTCTACTGGAGTCATCGCGTCTCGCATCGGGTCCGCCTGGTGTGGGCGACCCATCAGGCCCATCACTCCAGCGAGTACTTCAACTTCGCGACGGCGCTGCGGCAGAAGTGGAACATCAGCGCCGCGGTGCTGATGTGGATCCCCCTACCGCTCCTAGGCATCCCGCCCGCCCTGGTGTTCGCCGCCTACTCGCTGAATCTCATCTACCAGTTCTGGATTCACACCGAACGGATCGGAAAACTGTGGGCACCCGTCGAATTCGTGCTCAACACACCGTCGCATCATCGGGTGCACCACGGCTGCGACCCCGAGTACCTCGACCGCAACTACGGCGGGGTCTTCATCCTGTGGGACCGGATGTTCGGCACGTTCGCACCGGAGATCCGCCGGCCCCGTTACGGCCTGACCAAACCGGTGGACACATACAACATCCTGCGACTGCAGACGCACGAATATGCGGCGATCGCGCGGGATGTGCGCGGTGCGTCGACGTGGCGCGCCCGCCTCGGCTACGTCTTCGGGCCGCCGGGATGGACGCCACGCGACCTGGTCGGAGAGCAGGTGGCGGGGACGACTGGCGCATCCTCGGAACGCATCTGACGGAGCGACCTCAAGGGCGAGGTCGGTCGGGCGCCATATGCGGTCACCGTGCCGATCGTCGTGACGAGTGAGATGAGCGCGGTCTGGATGCCGAGCACCGCCGGGCTGATCACGAAGCTCATGAGCCAGACCTCAACTCACTCAATCTGGTTCGTGCATCTGAGCCTGCCGCGAACAGGCATCCGAGCCCTGCTGCCACCACCGTCGCCCCGAGAACGGCGCAGCGCCCGAGGCCCCGGGGTCGGTCCTACGCTTCTCGCGTGTCAGGCGGTCGCGTGAGTACCGCGGGGCGGCCGAGGGAACCGTCACGGTCAGATACGAGCGCGCGGTATCAGGATGGCGTATGCCAGTTTCCTCAATTGCCCGTCGATGCCGGGCCGAGAGCGGAGCTCGGGGGACGAGATCACGTGGCCGGCGAACCCGGCCAGAGCCTGCTCCAGAGCCTTGGCATCGGCCTGTGACAGGCTGGGCGTACGCACGCGGATGGCAGTGGTCCACTCGGCGGAGTAGTCCGAGGTGATGCGGCCGAGAGATCTGGTCGGCTTCCGGTAGATACACCGCGTCCCGAACTGCCACGGCCAGCACCCGCCCATTGGGGCCCAGCGAGTAGTCGACGAACACGCGCAGGAGCACGTGGAGCGTGTCACCGGCGGAGGCTCCGTCGAGTGCCGCGATCGACGTCCCCAACAAGCCTTCGATGCCTCGACGGATGACCGTCCACAAGATCTCCGTCTTCCCTGCGTGCTCGTGATAGACGGTCGCCACCGAGACGCCCGCGTGGGCGGCGATCTCGTCGATACGAACGTTCCGGAAGCCGCGTACGAAGAACAACTCGGTCGCGACGTCGAGGATTCGTTCGCGTCGGGCGATCGGACTTCGACGTGATCGTGCGTCATCTGTCCCCACCACAACCGGAGCCGTGGCCAGGTCACAGTCGAGAATCGAGTCCGTGAGCGCTCGCTGGACCTGCATGAGCCGCTTGGCCGACAGTGAGCCACGCATCCGGGCCGTGCTCGAGTACACACTGAGGACAGCGGTCGCGAGTAGTTCCGCGCCCGCCGGGTCGACCGCGGGTCGGGCGGCGCTGATCTTCGCCGCCAGCGTGTCCACGAGTCCCCCGAAGGAGCGATTCAACTCGGACAGGCCCGATCGCTCCAGGTGCAATCGTTCGCGGTTCCAGAGGATGGAGACATCTCGATGCGCGGTCATGTCACCCAATGCGTCGAAGAACAACCCGATTTGCTCCTCGGGAGTGCCACCGCGCTCCTGCGCATCGGCCATGAACCGGCTGACGGTCCGCACCTGCGCGGTCAACGCCTGCGCGAGGATGTCCTGCTTGGACGGGAAATGTCGGTACAACGCAGGCCCGGTCAGTCCGACCGTCGCACCGATCTGTTCCATGCTCACGTTGCGGTAGCCGAACTCCTGAAACAGGCGTGTCGCCTCTCGGACCAGGTGTTCGAGCCGGAGTTCGGGCAGTCGAGCGCTCTTCGCACTCGCGGTGTCTGCGGATTTCGACACTGGTGTCGAGGGCAGCGGTACAGGAGACCGCGCCGATGGATCTGCGTCATGACCCGCTCGTACGCGAGTGCCGTCGTCGTTCATACTCGTTGGTCGTAACTCGGACCTCGAGTTGCACGCGCCGATAATCGCGGGGCGCGGTCAGGTGCTCGACCGGTGCGTCAGCCGGCCATCGTGACGCGCGAGATCTCGGCCTGATAGCCGCTTCCCGAACTCGGCAGGCTCGTGAGCCAGACCATGACGTAGCGGGTGGTCGGCGGCTGGGCGATCGGAATCGTGGTGGACGCCTGGTCCACCTGACCCGACGCCACCGTCGTCGTCCGGGCGAACGCCGGACGCGCCGACGGCGACGTACGGATCTCGACGCTGATCCCGGGCGTCGGACTCTCGATGGTGACCGACCGCACCAGGCGTTCCGCTCCGAGGTCGAACATGAGGCCCAGCCCCGGCTTGAGCCCGCCGAAGTCCGGACGCCCGCGATAGTTGTCGGTCTGCCACGGCGGGGCGGCGCCGGTGATCACGTTGCGAACGTTCGCCGAGTTGTCCGGTGTCTGCGCGGAGAAGTCGACGACCGAGACCGACTGCAGCGCAATGGGTTGCAAGGCCGCCGGGGCCGCGGGCGTCGGCGGCGGCTGGGCGCCGGGCGGAGGCGAGGGCTCGGTCGTGGTGAGGATCGAGTCGATGTCGCTCGAGCCGCTGCTGCCGCCGAAGATGTTGGTGGCACCCACGATCAGCGCGATGACGATGAACAGCGCGAGGAGTCCGGCGCCGATGAGCAACGCCAGGTTGCGGCGCGGTGGCTTCTCGTCGCCGCCGGCACCCAGTCGGGGCGCCACGCTCACCGGCGGCGGGGCGTCGGCGTCGGTGATGGCCGGCAACATGTCGGTGTTCAGATCGACGACCGTGGCCTGATCGAGGACGTGCTGGACCGTGGCCGCGGTACGGATCCCGCGGGAACCGTCGAGCGCGCGCGCCGCGACCGCCGAGATCTCGAACGGGATGTCGGGCTTGCTGAGCCGCGGCTCGACCGGTTGTCCGTCCTCACCGGGCGTGGCCACGGGGATCCCACCCACGGGCTCGGTGGAGTCGGCGGTGGTGATCAGCCGGGACCCGTCCGCGGGATCGAGCGCCCAGCGGTTGAGCAGGAGCGCGTACAGCACGGCACCGAGGCCGCGAACATCGGACGCCTTGTCGTCCCCGGCGAGGGTGCCGGGGAACGCCAGCACGGCATTGCCGTCGTGGCTGATGCGGATGCGGTCGGGATGGTCGATGGACAGCGCGCCACCGGAGCGGTGGGCGATCTCGGCGGCCGCGGCGAGTGAACGCACCGCCCGCGCGGCGCCGATCGGCGACGGTCCCGACCCGGCGACATCCGCCAGGGACGATCCGGGCACCCATTCGGCGACGACGATGCCGCCCGACGATCCGCGGACGACGTCGAGGACCCGTGCCACCCCGTCGGAGTTGATCTGGCCCAGGCGCAGGGTGCGCGACAGCACGGCCTGCGGTCCCTGATCGGACATCTTGGCGGCCTGACCACGCTCGGGCGGCGGTGCGAGCTGCTCGGCGTCGACGAAGGTCAGCGCGACCTCACGGTCGAGGTTGATGTCCTGGGCCCGCCAGAACTGCAGACCGCGGGTGCCGCCGTGCTGCTCGAGCAGTCGGTACCGGCCGCCGGCGACCGCAGCACCGGGGATGAGGCGTGGTCCGCGCCGGCGTGGGCTCGCCGCGCTGTCGGCCGCACCGGTCTCGGCGGCGGGAGTCGGGGTCGGTGGAGTGGGTGCGTCGCCGGCTCTGGGCGCGGCGGGCGGCCCGGTGGCAGCAGTGGTGTCGACCTCACTGTCACTCACGCGACGGACTCCTCTCCTGCGGTATCTGATGTCGCGCGGTACCGGCGCGCGTTCGGGGATGGGGCGCACATCCCGGGTCGCGCCGATCGCGCCACCGGAGTGTACGGAGTACGACTGCCACGTCGCGGTACCTCTGTCGAAGCGGCGCAGCACCTGTACCTGACCAGAGTACGGGAGCGATTCGTCGCCTGTGACGCGCGGAAACTGAACTGTGATCGCCGGTGACTGTTCACGTTCGGGCTGCGGCGGCGGGGCGAGCGCCGGGATGAACCGGCCGAGCAGACGGCGTACGGCCAGCCCGATCGCGACGACATCCGGTACGCGGGCCGCGGCGAGACCGGCGTAGGTCACCGCGAGCACCACCGCGGCGGTCAGCCCGAGGTAGAGGACCGACCCCACCTTGCCCAGCCAGCCGATCATGTCGTCGAGGCCGGTGAGTTTCGCGACTGCCCACACGGTGGCGGAGACCCCGATCGAGACAGCCAGGGTCACGACGGACGTGCGTGCCACATCCGAGAGCCGGGCCCCGCGAAGACGGCTGCGGAGCAGGAAGTGCCCGACGACGGCACCGACCAGATAGCCCAACCCGTTGGACAGCGCGAGCCAGCGCACGACGAGTTCGGGATCGTCGAAGAGCACCGGCCCCAGGTACGACGACACCACCTTCACCACGGTGATGCCCAGCGCGATGAACGTCGGGGTCCACGCGTCCTCGCGGGCGTAGAACACGCGCAGCTGGACGAGGGTCATCGAGTACGGGATGAGGGTGAACGCACCCCACGACAGCACCGAACCCAGCTGCGACGCGGAGGCGGCGTCGAACTTGCCGAAGTTGAAGACGGCGATGGCGATGGCCGGTCCGAAGAACGTCATGAACGACACGACCGGGACGAGGGCGACCATCGTCAGTCGCGTCGCCAGGGACAGATCGTCGACGACCGCCTTGGTGTCGTCGGCGGTGGCGTTGCGCGACAGTCGCGGCATGATCGCGGTCAGGATGGTCACGCCCAGCACGCCGTACGGAAGCTGCAACAACTGCCAGTGGGTGAAGTAGATGCTGACGCCCGACGCGTCGGCCGACGATGCGATCCGGTAGGTGACGATCAGGCCGACCTGGAGCAGCGCCACATACGCGACGATCGCGACGGCCATGTTCCCGAACTGGCGCAGGCGCGCGTCGATCCCCCACTGCAGGCGCAGCCGCACCCCCGACTTGCGGAGGAACGGCACCAGTATCAGCGCCTGGAGCACGACACCGGTCGTGCAACCGATGCCGAGCACCAGGAGCTGCGGATCGGACATCCGGACGGGGTTGAGGGTGATCTCGCCGGGCACCACCGCGTAGAGCACGAGAGTGGTGATCTGCACGACGTTGTTCAGTACGGGCGCCCACGCACCCGGCTTGAAGTAGCCGCGCAGGTTGAGGATCGCGATGAACAACGCGGACAGGCCGTAGAACAGGATCTCCGGCAGCAGCAGGTAGGCGAGCGCGGTCGACAGCTCGCGATTGACCTGCCCGTCCCCCAGGTTCAGATAGGTGAGCAGCGGCGCCGCGATCACCGCCACGACCGTCGCGGTCCCGAGGACGACGACGGTGATGGTGAAGATCCGGTTGATGAAACCCTCGCCGCCGTCGTCGTCCTCGGCCTCGGCCCGGGCGAGCAGCGGGATGACGATCGCGGTCAGCACGGCGCCGAGGACGACCTCGGCGATCATGTTCGGCAGCACGTCGGCCGCCTGGAACGCCGAGGCGATGGCAGGGCCGAGCATCGCGAGGATGAGCACGGTCCGCAGGAAGCCGGTGATGCGACTGAACAGGGTGGCGATCGCGATCGACCCGCTGGTGCGCAGGATGCTCGAGTCCGAGTCCCGCGCCAGACCGGTCGACGACGCTTTCCCGTCGGACGCCTTCCCCTCGGGCGCCTTCTCGTCGGGTGCCTTCTGGACGGACACCGCGCCGGCGGCCACCGGACCGTTCGACGGTCGGCGGGGGTCGGACGCGGTCATGACCCGCGTGTTGTTCTGGGCCGGTGACACGTCCGGCCGGGCCGGCGTGGGTGCCGGTGGAGTAGGTGCCGATGGCGCGGGCGGACGCGGGGCCGAGGGTGCCCGCCCGCCCGGTCGCGGCGGCGCGGGTCGTGGGGCCGCAGACCGCGCGTCGGGCGATCCTGGTGCGGCAGGCCGTGGCGCGGTGGGTCCCGGATCCGGGGACCCGGGCGGGATCCGCGTCGGAGGCACCCGGCCACCCGGAACCCGGTTCGGCGGAATCCGCCGGGGTGCGGCGCGCTCGGGACGCTGGGGCGGCACCGGGCCGGGTGTCCCCGACCGCGGTGCACGCGGCTCATCGTTCCAGGTCACGTCGCTAGGGCCGCCGTCCTCGGGTCGTCTGATGTCGGTCATGGAGGGTCATCGCCCGGTTCCTCGCCGTACGTCCGACCCTCGCTCTGCAGGGTACGGCGTCGTTCCTGATACCCGCTTCCGGCAAGCATTCGCTCGAGTTCGTCGGGTTCGGGACGGTCGGCGTCGGCGGGATCGGGCTGGCCGCGGAAACGATGCCAGAGGCGACGCGCGGTGAGCAGGACGAGCGCCGCCGCGGCGATGATCGTGATGTAGAACAGCGGCTTGCCGTACGCGTTGGTGTGCACCGACAGGCTGATCGGCTGGCCCAGTGGCACGCCGGTGACCGTCGACAACCGGATCTGCACACTGATCGCCTCGGAGGCGTCGCCCTGGGTGGGCAGCTGGATCTGCCGGGTGCCGCGCGCCGGGATCTCGATCACCCCGAGGTCGCCGATCTCGATGCCCGCCGGCTCGGATGTGGTGATCCGGGCACGCACCGGGAGCGCGAGGTCGTTGCTCACGACCAGCAGCAGCGGACTCCGCTCGGAGGCCAGCGTGTAACGACCGCCGGGATCGAGGATGGTGACCGACTGCGACATCCGGTACAGGGTCGACGCGACGGCGTCGATGCGTTCGGTCTGCGCGCGCCGCAGGTGGGTGTAGACGGCCGACCCCTGGGCATCCGGGGAGCGGATCGCCCGGAGCTGGTCCTCGCGCAGCGGCGACATGTACCGCTCGGGGGTGGCGGCGACATCCGCCGAGCGCACCAGGGCGCCCTCGAATTGCCAGCTGTCCTCGACATTGCGTCGTATCGATCCGGTCGCGTCGCTCGTCAGCACCGAGCCCACCTCGCCCACCGGACCGACCCCGGGCGGGTCGATCAGCCGCGCCTGCTCGGGCGCGGAACCGAGGTCGGCGGCCAGCGTCGACAGCGGAGCCGGTGTCGCGGCACCCGATTCGAGGAGCAGCCGTGCGGTGGTGAACAGGGCCTCGGCGTCGGCGGACGTGGGCGACCAGTACGTCGGGGGCATCAGGAACGCCGATCTGCCGACGACCGGGTCGGGCGACGGGCGTGCCCCGGGTGCGGTCGGACCGGGTTCCGGCGCGGCGATCGCGGGATAGGCGAGGGCACCGATCGCGCTCTGGCGCCTGCTTCCCTCGGACTCGTCGGACAGGTCGACGCGCTGACTCGGAGGCGTCAGAGCGGGGGTGGACGGCGCCGTACCGAGCGCGGCGAACGAGGCGGTCACAGGTGCGTCGTAGGTCTGGGCGGCGAGGTCACCGATCCGGTAGCGGCCGGCGGCGTCGCGGCGACCGACCGGCGCGACGGAGTTCGACGACACCGCGGTCGCGGTCACCTCGGCCTCGGTGAGGGCGGCGGCGCCGTCGGCGTCGATCGCCCCCAGGGCGGGGATCGAGAGACCGCGCACGCTCCGGACGCCGAGCACGGTGTCGATGATGTCCGCCGGTGACCGCAGCGCGGCCTCGGTGAGGCCGGTGTTGCCGATCCGAGTCAGGGAGGTCAGGTCGGCCTGCGCGTACGGCAGGGCCACCACACACATCCGCTGCGCGATCCATCGCAGGCTGGCGAGCCAGCGACCGGCGGCCTGCGCGCCGTTACCGGGCCGGGTCGTCGACCGCGGATCGGCGGGATTGTCGGACACCTCGTACCCCAGCGACATCGCGCGCACCGTGACGACGAGGTCGGGGTCGATCGCCAGGCACATGCTGTCGGCGAGCTTCTCCGAACCGGGCAGTGCGCTCGGTTCCGGGTTCTCCGGTGTCTCGGATGGCGGGGTGTCCGATGCCGCCGAATCAGATTGTGCAGGTGGAGGTTCCCCGACGACCCGCTGCAGCGCGGCGAGTAGCTCGGCGAGTCTGCCGCCGTCGGCGAGCGACCGCGCCATGTTCTCGTTGATCAACCGGACCGGTTCGGTGTTGCCGCCCAGCACACCCGGCGCGAGCTGCGGCGGGGCGGCCAACGGCCACACCATCGTCATGCGTGCCGGGCTGGACAGGTTCGCCGACACCGACCCGTCCGGCCCGAGCCCGACGACCGGGTCGGCGTCGGAGTACTCGGTGGACGGGTCGACGTAACCGGCGGCCCGGGTGTCGTCGGGCGGTAGGGACAAGACCGGCAGCAGCATCCGCGATCCCGCGACCTGCGCGGTGTTGCCGTACTCGGGGGTGCCGTTGACGTTGACCTGCATCGGGTACACGCCGGGCTGGGAGATGGCCAGGCCCTGGCCGTCGGGACCGTTGTTGGCCGAGAGTGCCATCGACATGCGGAAGCCGACGCTCTCGCCGGGGGCGAGCGAGTCGGACAGCGCCTCGAAGGGGCCGGCCACGGCGACGGCCGGATCGTCGTCGGCGAGGTCGGTGCGCAGGCCCGCGGCCGACGCCACCGGATCGCCGCGCTCGAGCCGGATGGTCAGGTCGGTGATGGACCGGTCGCCGACGTTGTCGACGCGTCCGCTGACGGTGACCACCGGCCGGCTGGTCGTGGTCACGATGTTCGGGGTCATCGAATCGATGACGATGCGGGCGAAGCGGCTCGGTGACCGGTCCGACGCGCCGGACCCGGCGTCGGAATCGCTGGTGGCCGTCTCCGGCGCCGCCGACGCCGGTCCCACCGCGCCGGACAGGACCATCAGACCGAGAACGGCCAGGACCACGGCGGAGGCCAGAGTCGCGAGCGCGCCGGACCGCAGCGCATGCGAGAAGGCGAGAGAACGAGACGAACGGGGCTCGGCGGCGGACGGGCGCGGCTCAGCCATCGCCGGCCGCGGGCCGTCGTGGACGGCGCCGGCGCCGGCGCGGACGAACCGGGGGCGGTGGCTCGTTGCGGCGCTGGTTGCGCGCGGCGGCGGCTTTCTCATAGGCGTTGGGTTCGGTGCGGATGCTGTCGGCCTCGGACTGGGCCAGCCGGGTGGGGTCGGCGGCGAGTTCGGCGATCACACCTCGGGCCATCCGGGCGAGTCGCCGCTCGTCAGAGTACGTGAGCCGACGCGGGAGCTCGTGTAACGGCACCCAGGCCACCTCGGACACCTCGTAGTCGGCGTCGGACAGCTCGCCGCCCGTGCACCGCAGCAGGTAATGATGCACGGTCTTGTGGATCCGACGACCTTCGCTGACGAACCAGTAGTCGATCTTGCCGAGCGGGGCCACCACCGTGCCCTGGATCCCGGTCTCCTCCTCGACCTCGCGGATGGCGGTCTGCTCGGCGGTCTCGCCGGTTTCGATGTGTCCCTTGGGCAGCGACCACATGGTGCGTCCGCGACGGTCGACGCGACCGATGAGCGCGGCCGACAACTGGTCGACGGGGAGGTCGAGGTCGGAGATGACGAGCCCCCCTGCCGAGGTCTCGCGCACGGTGCGGAGTTTCTCGTTGCCCGCGCGGTCGGGATGGACGCGCTCGGCAGCCGGGCGTTCGGACGCACGGTCCGCCCGCGCCGTGCGCCGTCGACCCTTCGACGCCTTGCCGCCGGCCTGGGTCAGACCGGTCTTGGTCAGCTTGGCGCTGACGGCGACCATGTCCGACGGCTTCGGCGGGGTGACGCGGGGTCGCGCACGATCGGGATCGACCGGGAGCTTGTCGACGGGCTCGGCCTCGACCGGATCCGGGCACGCGGGATCGGCGGCCCGGGCGCGGGCGAGGTCATTGGGAGTCGGGTGATGAGTGCTGGGTGCCGGTTCGGAGGCCGGGTTGGGCGAGCCGGGTTTGTGGCCCGGCCGCGAGCCCGCCTGGCCGGGAGTCGGCTGCTTGTTCTTGGGTTGGGCATGACCGCTCTGTTTGTGCCCGTGCGGACTGTGCGCCGTCGGGGTGTGAGCGGGCGCCGCACCTCGGTTCTCGGACTTGCGCCGGCCCCGGCGGCGTCGGCCGCGCCGGGCACGACGCCCCTGGCCGGAGGCATTCTGCTCGCCTTGTCCGCCACCCTCACCGTGCGCACCCGACGAGACGCCGCTGACGTCTGAAGGGTTGGTCGAGGAATCGGTGGACACTCCACGATGCTAGCGGCTGGTCACCTGCAGTTTGTCCGGACGCCTCCGAGGGCGCGTAGGTTGTGGATTCGCAGTGTCGCGAGTGCGCCGGGGGTGTATGAGTCGTCGCCGACGAGCTGTGCGGCGTCGTCGTCGCGGGTCACGACGGTAGGGTGGCAAGCCGTGAACGACACTTCCCCGTCCGGTGCGGCGGCGTCTGGGCCATTCCGGAATGGGGCAGCCCAGCCGGACCAGGTGCACTCGGCGGACCCGGAACGGCGCACCCGTCTGCTCGCCGCCGCGGCGATCGCACTGCGCGACCTCGACGACGTCCTCGTGCCCCTCGGCAAGCTGTTCGAGACCGCCGGCCACGAGCTGTACCTGGTGGGCGGCTCGGTGCGCGACGCGGTTCTCGGGCGTCTGGGCAACGACCTCGACTTCACGACCGATGCGCGCCCGGAGACGGTGTCGCAGCTCCTCCGCGGCTGGGCCGACGCGTTCTGGGACGTCGGCATCGAGTTCGGCACGGTCGGGGTCCGCAAGGGCGACCACCTGATCGAGATCACGACGTTTCGCGCGGACTCGTATGACCAGGTCAGCCGCAATCCCGAGGTCACGTTCGGCAAGACCCTCGACGACGACCTGATCCGACGGGACTTCACCGTCAACGCGATGGCGGTCCGGATCGGCTCGGCGGGCGCCCAGGACTTCCGGGACCCGCTCGACGGGATGACCGCCCTGCTGGCCGGGGTCATCGACACCCCCGCCACGCCTGCACAGTCCTTCGGCGACGACCCGCTCCGGATGCTCCGCGCCGTGCGGTTCGTCTCTCAGCTGGGATTCCGGCTCGCGCCGCGCGTGTGGCAGGCGATCACCGACATGAACGGCGAGATCGAACGCATCACCGTCGAACGCATCCGTACCGAGCTGGACAAACTGATCTGCGGCGAGTTCCCGATCGAGGCGATCGACGCCATGGTCGAGACCGGTCTCGCCGAGCGGGTGCTGCCCGAGGTGCCCGGCATGAAGCTCACCATCGACGAGCACCACCAGCACAAGGACGTCTACCAGCACTCACTGACAGTGCTCCGCCAGGCCATCGATCTCGAGGACGGCGATCCGGACCTGGTGCTGCGCTGGGCGGCTCTGTTGCACGACATCGGCAAACCCGCGACGCGGCGGCACGAACCGGGGGGTGGCGTCAGCTTCCATCACCACGAGGTCGTGGGCGCGAAGATGGTGCGCAAGCGGATGCGGGCGCTGAAGTATCCGAAGGCGGTGGTGTCCGACGTGGCGCAGCTGGTCTTCCTGCACCTGCGCTTCCACGGTTACGGCGACGGCGCGTGGACCGACTCGGCCGTCCGTCGGTACGTCACCGATGCCGGTCCCCTGCTCGACAAGCTGAACAAGCTGGTGCGCGCCGACTGCACCACCCGTAACAAGCGGCGCGCCCGGCGGCTGCAGCAGAACTACGACAGTCTCGAGCAGCGGATCGCCGACCTCCAGGCGGCGGAGGATCTCGAGAAGGTCCGGCCCGACCTCGACGGCAACGCGATCATGGAACTCCTCGGCGTGCCGCCCGGCCCGATCGTCGGACAGGCGTGGCGTCATCTGAAGGAGCTACGCCTGGACCGTGGACCGCTCAGCCGCGACGAAGCCGAGGATGCCCTTCGCGAATGGTGGGCGGCGCGCAGCGGTCAGTGAGGACTGCGAGACGCCCCGGGCGTTTCAGCTCGCGGGCGCGAACACCTCGATCGCGTGCGGTACCGCCTCGAAAACCGCCGGCAGCTCGCCGACGAGGTCACCGTCGACCGACACGAGGGCGGGCGGATCGCAGTACAGCTCGACCTCTGCGCCGCGCATGGTCCGGACGTTCGGGCTGTCGATGTGCTTGCCCGAGAACACCTTCGGGAAGACACGCGCAATCGTCCAACGTGCCAGCCGCGGTGGGGTGAGCGCGAGGGTAACGTCGAGCCGGCCGTCGGTGATCGACGCCTGCGGCGTGATCTTCATGCCACCGCCGTACGACGTGGTGTTGCCGATCGCGGCGAAGATGAGGTCGGATTCGACGGCCTGGTCGTCGACGCGGACCTGGTAGTGACGCGACCGCAGTGCGAGTAGTTCGAGCAGCGCCGCGATCGTGTACCGGGACTGTCCGCGCGGTCGGCGCATGTCGATGGCCCGCGCGGTGACCGCGGCGTCGAACCCGGTGGCGGCGACCGTGCTGAACAGCGCGGTCTGCCCGTCCGGGAAGCTGACCCGGCCGAGGTCGATGGGTCGTCGGTGGCCGGCCAGGATGACCTCGACGGCGTCGGCCGGATCCAGTGGGATGCCGAGGTTGCGGGCGAAGTCGTTCCCGCTCCCGGCCGGGATGACGGCCAGCGGCTTGCCCGACCCGATCGTGGCCTCCACCGTCAGACGCACCGTGCCGTCGCCCCCCACGACGACGAGGACGTCGGTGTCCCCGCGGGCTGCCTTGCCGGCGAGATCGGCGGCGTCGGCGATGTCCTCGCCGACGATGATCTCCACCTCCACGCCGCGGGCACGCAGCAGTTCTGCGGCGTCGTGGGCGACGCGCAGGCCCGTTCCGTGCCGTGCGTACGGACTGGCCACGAGTGTGGCGTGTTCGATAGTCATATGAGTCGGCCCCCCGCCGTTCAAGTGATCCGTTACAGTGTTACACATCATGGCAATCCGTAACGAGGAGATCGGGGATCTCGTTCTGGATGCAGCACGGAGCTGTCTGCTGCGTAGCGGCGGACGCAAGGTGACTGTTTCCGAGGTGGCCCGACAAGCAGGCGTGAGCCGACCGACGGTGTACCGCCGGTGGCCCGACATCAACGAGATCATCCGCGGGCTGTTGACCCGCGAGGTCCTGGGGGTCGTCGAGGACGCCATCGGCGGACGAGGCGAACCCGCCGATCTGGATGCGCTCGTCGATCGGGTGGTCGCGGTCGTCGGCGCGCTCCGCGACGACGAACTGATCGCCTCGCTGTGGCGCGAGCAGCGAGACTTCATGGCGCCGTACGTCTTCGAGCGTCTCGGTACGAGTCAGCAAGGGGCGCTCGCGATTCTCTCGGACATGCTGTCGCAGGCCCAGGAACGGCGCCACGTCCGGGCGGGTGACGCCAAACGGATGGCGGCGATGGTGCTGCTGATCGCGCAGTCGTTCCTCCAGTCCGGGGCGCTGGTCTCCGACATCATCGCCGAGGGCTGGAGCACCGAGTTGCACGAGATGCTGGCCGGGTATCTGCGTCCGGCCGGTGCGGGCGTCGACGGATGACGTCGTGAGCGTCGGTCCCGCGGTGCGAGTCTGATGGCGACCCTGTCCGCCGACACCCGTCGTCGTGCGCTCGACCGTCTGACGTCCGGCGATCCCCTGGATCTGCTGGTCATCGGCGGCGGTGTGACCGGCGCCGGGGTGGCGCTCGACGCCGCGACCCGTGGCCTGCGCGTCGCGCTCGTCGAGAAGGACGACCTCGCGGCCGGAACCTCGCGCTGGAGCAGCAAACTCGTCCACGGTGGTCTCCGTTACCTGGCCAGGGGTGATCTGCGGATCGCGCGCGAAAGTGCCGTCGAACGTCATCATCTGATGACCGCCATCGCTCCGCATCTGATCGCTCCCCTCCGCCAGATCATCCCCGACCGTGGCGGCAGGCAGACCTCGATCATCCGATTGGGCCTCCGCGCGGGAGATGTGCTCCGACGCAACGCCGGTACCCCCGACTCGCTGTTGCCGCCGCCGACCCGGGTGTCGGCGCTGGAGACCCTCGCCCGCTTCCCGGCGGTGTCGCCCCACGGTCTGCGCGGTGGTATCTCCACCTCCGACGGTCAGCTCGTCGACGACGCTCGGCTCGTCGTCGCCCTCGCACGTACGGCGGCTGGCTACGGCGCATCCGTCTGCACCCGGGTGCGGGCCGAGCGCGTGGACGGCCGCGGGGCCACCCTCACCGATCAGTTGACCGGTGAGAGCTTCGACGTCGGTGCGCGGATGGTCGTCAACGCCACCGGCGTCTGGTCCGGCGGCATCGATGATGCACTCGCCGTACATCCCAGTCGGGGAACGCATCTCGTCGTCGACGCGGCGCGGTTGGGATTCCCCGACGCCGCGCTGATGACCCCGCTCGGCACCTCGGTGTCCCGGTTCGTTTTTGTGATCCCCGCGCAGCTGGGGCGCGTCTACGTCGGCCTCACCGATGTCGCGGCGCCCGGGCCGATCCCCGACGTCCCGATGCCGGACGAGTCCGAGATCGACTTCCTGCTCGACGCCGTGAATCCCGCTCTCGCACGGCCGTTGGATCGCTCGGACATCATCGGCACGTTCGCCGGTCTGCGACCGTTGGTCGACACCCGCGGCGGCGGCCGCGACTCCGAGGCCCTCGCCGACGTCTCGCGGCAGCACCACGTCGGCGTCCGCGGCGATGGTCTCGTCAACGTCCTCGGCGGCAAGCTCACCACCTACCGGCGCATGGCCCAGGACGCCGTCGACGCCGCGCTCGCGACCACCGACCTCACCGCCGGGGACTGTGTCACGACCACGACCCCGCTGGTCGGAGCCCTGCGGAGTCCGCGCGAGCAGGGGCTGCCGGCTTCGCTCGTGCAGCGGTTCGGCGGGGAGGCGCCGGCGGTGGTGGACGCCGCCGTTCTCCCCGGTCCCCTGGATCCGATCGTCCCCGGCATCGATGTCACCCGCGCCGAAGTCGAGTTCGCGGTCACGCACGAGGGTGCCCTCGACGCCGACGACATCCTGCACCGGCGCACGCGGATCGGCCTCGTGCGAGTCGACGCCGACGCGGCACGGCCGGAGATCGAGCGGATCCTCGGCGAGATCCTCGGGTGAGCGCGCTCGGCGCCGGGTGAGCGTCAGTAACCCATGGTGCGCAGGGCGTCTGCGACGCGGTCGAGTTCGGACCGGCGTACGTCGAGGTGCGGGCTGATTCGGAGCACCGGATGCTCGGTCGCCAGCGGGGCGCGCCAGGTGTCCGCGGCGGTGACCAGGACACCGAGTGACAACAGCTTGTCGCGGGCCGCGGCGACGTCGTCGAACTGCCATCCGGGCGGTGGTGCGAGGGTGATGATCGCCGACGGCTCGTCGATCGGTTCGAGGACCTCCCAGCTCGCGATGCCGTGGAGTCGTTCGCGGGTGACCCGGCCGATCTTCGCGAGTTCGCGGAAGACGCGCTGCTGGCCGATCTCGAGCAACTCGCGGACCGCGACACCGAGTCCGAGGCGCCCGGCGATGAATGCCTCGGAACCGTCGATTCGTACCGGCCGCAACGAGTCTCGACGCACCGCGACGAACCCGACGCCACGCGGGCCGGTGAGCCACTTGCGGCTGGTGCCGTAGACGACGTCGGCACCGGTGACGGTGGGGACGTGACCGACCGACTGCGCCATGTCCACCACTACGGGCACACCGGCCCGATGCGCGAGTTCGACGATCCGCGTGACCGGCTGCACCACACCGGACATCGAGCCGATGTGGCAGACGTGGATGAAGTCGGGCTGCTCGAACTGCAGCATGTTCTCGAGCGCGTCGGTGTCGACGTGACCGTAGACGTCCCCGTCGGGCATGGTCCGTACCGCGTACCCGCGGCGCTCGAACTCCTCGAGGTTGGGGCCGAATTCGTTCTTCGCCACCCACACGGTCGATGTGACGGGCAGGCTCCAGTTGGTGAGGAGGGCGCGCAGAGCGGCGCGGGCGCTCTCACGGAAGACCACCTCGTCGCCGGTGTGTCCGATCAGGGCAGCGAGATTCCTTGTGTCGCGCGCGATCTCCTCGGCGCGGTCGTCGGCGGCGACATACGACCCGCGTTCGGTCTCCCGCCAGAGGTGCGCGGTCATCGCGCCGATCAGTGCGTAGGACGAGCGGCCCGCCGAAGCAGAGTCGAGGTGTGCCAGGGCTGGTTCGAGCCGGGCCGCATGCCACTGCTCGCCGAGATCGCTGACGTACATGGGCCACAACCTACCGGGTGGTCGAGGTGTCCACACCCATCGGGAACCGCACAGCGGGAACCCGGGCGCTGGGAACCGATCGATGGGAACCGATCGATGGGAACCGGATTGGGCCCCGTTGCGTCCAAGACCTCATGGACCCGGCGATCGAGTACTTCTTCGGGACCGGCGACGGTCCGACGACGCGCTGGTCCGGGACCGCCGACCTCGCGCTCGGGGATCCGCGGTCCGATGTCCTGGACGCGATCGGGCTCGACTTCGACGGCGACGGCCGTCGCGATGACGCGATGTGGGACACCGACGCCGACGGTGTCGCCGACGTCGCCGCCCTCGACACCGACGACGACGGCGCGCCCGACGCCTTCTACCGCGACTCCGGTGCCGGTCTGTGGGACCGGCCCGTCGCGCGAGCCGACCTCGTCGGCGAACAACTGCCGCGGCGCGACGTCCCCGAGCGGACTCCGCAACCCCCGCCGGCGCAGGTCACCCGGGTCGACCTCGACGACGACGGCGACCCCGACGTCGAGATCGTCGGCGCCGACCGGGGCGGCCGGATCGTCGGCGAACGACTCTACGTCGACTCCGACGGGGACGGCAGCCACGATGTGATGCTGGTGGACCTGGATGCGAACGGCGTGGCCGACGCCGCCTACGACAACCGGGACCCGCGGTTCACGCGGCGGGGTCGGTGACGGTGTGCCGCACCGTCGTGGGCTCGGCGGACCAGTGCCCACGCGGATGCAGGAGGCGCACCACGAGCATGCCGAGCAGGTACAGCACCACCCCGAGCACGACGAGCCCGACCGCCCGGCCATCGTCGGGGATCGCGAGGGCCGCGACGGTCACCGCACCCACGTAGGCGATGTTGAACACCGCGTCCTGCACCGAGAACACCTGTCCGCGCACCGCGTCGTCCACGTCGACCTGCATCGCCACGTCGCCACACAGCTTGGCGATCTGGCCGATGAGTCCGAGTACGAACGCCGACCCGCAGATCACCGCGAACTCGAAGCTGAGTACGGACAGCTCGGCGAACGCGCCGACGGCCAGTGCGGCGAGCAGCGTCACGTACCGGCCCACCCGTGCCACCGCGATCGGTGTGATGATCGCGGCGAGAAGCGCCCCCGCGCCGGTGAAACCGATGACCACGCTGACGCGGTCGACCCCGTCGCCGGGACCCATCTGGCGCGTCAGCACCAGGATCATCAGCGTGTTCATCCCGAACACCAGCCGGTGGGCCCCGATCGCCGACAACGCGGCGGCCACGGTCTTGTGGTGGACGACGGCGCGGGCACCGTGCCAGAGGCCGACCGAGACCGCGTGCACGGCCGAACGACCCGGGTCGTCGGGCTCGTCGGGACCGAGTTGCAGCGGACGGAACCGATGCGCCAGCCCGCCGGAGACGACGGCCAGCACGATCCCGGCGATCATCGTGAGGGCACTGCCCACGTTGTCGTCGCCGAAGATCGCGCGGAGTCCCAGGGTGATGCCGAGCCCGACGGTGAGCATCGCGCCGCCCAACGTCGTGAACAACGCATTGGTGGCGACCAGCACCTCACGCCGCGCGACGTGCGGCAGTCCGGCCGACAGTCCGGCCGCCACGAACCGGCTCGCACCCGTCGCGGCGAGGGCGGAGATCAGCACCACGACATCAGGTGCGCCGGAGGCGACGGCCAGTGCGACGAGCCCGATGATCAGCCCGCGCAGCAGGTTCGCGTACAGGAGGACGTTGCGTCGATCCCAGTGGTCGAGCAACGCGCCCGCGAACGGGCCGATGAGCGAATACGGCAGCAGCAGCACCGCGAGGCCACCGGCCACCGCGAGCGGATCGGCATGGCGCTCGGGGTTGAACAGGATGCTGCCGACCAGCGCGGCCTGGAAGATCCCGTCGGTGATCTGACTGGACAACCGGACCGACAACAACCGGCCGAGTCCCGGCGACGAACGGAGGGAGTGGACGAACACCGACCACCCGCGTTGGTCACGGGTCACCTGGGTGCTGCTCACCGATCCAGCCTACCGAGCTGACGATGGACGCCGTCGGCCACGGACGTGCGATGATGGTCGGGTGGCCGGAGGTGAAGACGCAGACGATCCCACACCGGAATCCCGCCCCGGAGAACACTCGGCGGACAGCGGTGGTGGTGCGCGTATGCCCGGCGTCCCTTGGGATGCCGACCCCACGCCGCGGGTGCGTCCGGGCACCGCGCTGATCGCCTCGACCGATCTCATCGAACCCACCTTCGCCCGGACCGTCATCTACGTCATCGAGCACAACGAGTCGGGCAGTCTCGGGGTCATCCTCAACCGGATGAGCCAGACCGCCGTGCACAACCTCCTGCCGCAATGGACCGACATCGCGGCCTCGCCGCGCGCCCTCTATGTGGGCGGGCCGGTGAACCAGGAGGCGGCGCTGTGCCTGGGGGTGGTGAAACCCGGCACCGACATCGACGACGTGCCTGCCCTGCGTCCGGTCGACGGCCGGGTCGTCCTGGTCGATCTCGACGCCGACCCCGAGCCCCTCGCCGAGATCCTCGAGGGTGTCCGGATCTTCGCGGGCTACAGCGGATGGGGCATCGGGCAACTCGACGATGAGCTCGACCAGTTCAGCTGGATGGTCGCCTCGGCACTCCCTCGCGACCTGCTCGCGCCGCCGGCGTCGGACGTGTGGTTCGACGTCCTGCGCAGGCAGGCCTGGCCGAAACCCCTCCTCGCGACCCACCCGATCGATCTCAGCGTGAACTGAGTCCGTCCGTCCGGACGGTGATGCTGAGCATTGCCTGAGACACCCGGTGATCCACGTCACCGGCGGGGTGTTAGGTTGTGGACGCTCGATCAATTTTTCGCTGGACAAGCCGTGGATTGTTCCAGCGCATGACATGCGGGGGTGTGCATGAGCGGGTCGAAGAGTGCGCGGGTTCTGGCCGGGGTGATCCTCGCGGTGGTCGCGCTGGTGGCGCCCATCGCCGTGGCGGGCGCTGCCCCGGTCGGACCCACCGGCGGCGCCGACGGGGCGCGATGGGCGGCGAGCCACGACGGCCCGCAACCCTATGCCGGCGTCAATGTCACCTGGGATGTGCCGATCCGGATGAGTGACGGCACGGTTCTCCGGGCCAACGTGTACCGCCCGGCCGACGCTCGCGAGCGTCCCACGTCGACGAAGACGCCGGTCATCGTCAACATGACGCCCTACACCAAGCTCATCACCACCGTCGGTTCCGCGGTGATGCAGAACCCGGTGCTCGAGCCCTACCTGCTGCAGATCGTTCGGTCGATCAACCTGTCCGGCACGCCGATCGACGGCATCAACGACATCGCGCACACCATCCGCGACGGCGGCGCGAAGACCTTCCTCGTCGACTTCGATCTCGTGCGCAGCGGCTACACGCAGGTCGTCGTGGATGTGCGCGGCACCGGTTTCTCGCAGGGAGTCTGGGACGTCTTCCAGTCGCGGGAACAGCGCGACACCATCGAGGTCATCGACTGGGCGTCGAAGCAGCGGTGGTCCAACGGCAAGGTCGGCATGTCGGGTGTGTCGTACTCGGCGATCAACCAGATCCAGGCCGCGAACAAGAACCCGAAGGCACTCAAGGCGATCTTCCCGGTCGAGCCGGGCGGCGACCTCATCCGCGACATCGTCGCGCCCGGCGGCGCTCTGGGTGTCGGCTTCCTCCCGCTGTGGCTGACGCTGGTCAACACCACCAAGATGATCCCGAACGTCGCGTCGATGCTGAACGGCACCTTCGACTGGAAGTGGTTGGCGGACCGGATCTCCGACCCGTTCACCTTCTACCCACAGCTGTTCGCCGCACTGCTCACCCCCGACATCCCGTCGGTGCCGCCGAACCTGAAGGCGTTGCTGGACAACAACTCCGAACCGAGGTCCGCGTGGCTCGACCACGCCGACCGCATCACCACCCCGACGCTCATCTACGGCGGCTGGTTCGATCTCTTCACCAACAGCGAAGTCCGGATGTACAACAACATCCCGTTGCCGCCCGGCAAGAAGCAGTTGATCATGGGCGACGGGTATCACCTCACAATCGGCGGCGGCCAAGAGGGCCGGCGGAACACCCCACCCCGGTTGGACGTCCTGCAGAAGGCGTGGTTCGACAAGTGGCTCAAGGGAATCGACAACGGTGTCGACCGCTACGGACCGGTCAATCTCAAGCAGGTCGGCGACTCGTGGATCACCGCCCAGCAGTTCCCGCGCGCCGGGATGGAGCGCCAGCGGCTCTACCTCGATGACCGGCGCAGCGGTACCGCGGCACACGCGGTCCGGGACGGCAGCCTAACTCCCGTTGCACCCACATCCCGCGCTCGGTTGACCATCGCGCCCGGTCTGGCGACGATGTGTTCGCGCGACGCCGCACAGCAATTGGCCGGTGCCCTGGCGATCTTCCCCTTCTGCGCCGACGACGCCCGCATCTCCGAGCGCGCCGCACTGACGTTCACCACTCCCCCGATGACCACGACACGCAGCGTGTCCGGGTACGCCAACGTGCGGTTGAACACCGTTCTCGACGCCACCGACGGATACTGGACCGCCACCCTCAACGACGTCGCTCCCGACGGGACGTCGAAGGTGCTGACCTCCGGTCAGGTGATGGCGTCGCTGCGCGGATACGACGAGGCGAGGTCGCGGTTCGCGCCCAACGGCGACGTGATCGATCCGTTCTACGAGCTCACGTTGGCGTCACGCCAACGCGTCGTGCCGGGCCGCCCGGTGAGTGTCGACATCGGCCTGCTGCCGACCGAGGCACTCATCAAACCGGGCCACCGCCTGCGGATCGACGTGTTCGCGATGAACTTCCCGCGCGGTCTGCCGTTGCGTCCGCTGTTGAACGAGTCCGGACTCCGGCCGCAACACATCCAGCTCGACCCGAACCGGCCGAGCTTTGTGAACCTGCCGCTGTCGACGCCGGTGGGACCCCCTGCTCCCTGAGGAGCGCCCGGAGCTTGCGGAGGGCGCGTCACGAAGGGTCTTCGCAACCCGACTCACCAGGACCCTTCGTGACGCTCGCAAGCTCGCTCCTCAGGGAGCGGGTGGTGACGCCCGCGAGCTCGCTCTCAGTATCTACGGCTTGGCGGTCGTGGACTACGAAAGAACCCGTTGTGTCGGAGCGGGCCCAACCTCCGCTCCCTGAGGAGGCCGGAGCTTGCGGAGGCCGTCACGAAGGGTCCTGGCGAGATGACGTCGCCAACCCTTCGAGGCCCGTCGACCTCGACGCGCTCCTTCGTCGCTTGCTCGGCCCGGCGGCCAACGCTCCTCGTACCTCAGTATCTGCGGCCTGGCTGCCGTCGTGGGGTCGAAAGAACTGCATCGTTGCCGCCCTATCTTGAAGCGCAATCTCTGCCGAACTTGCGCTACTCGCGTGCACTGTGGCGCCGCATTCTCGTGACCGACGAACTTCAACTCGACTCCTAGACTTCGATCGAAGTCCATCGGTCGAGTTGAAGTCTGCCGGTCGCGGGCCCGGCGCCCTCCGTTGTTATCTGCTCTACCCGCAGGCCGCTTTGCGGACTCCGGAACCGCTGAACTGGCGTTCTTTCGGATCAGGGAGCCGGGGTGGGCGCGCCGGCCGCTTCGGCGTCGTCGGCCTGCCGCCCGTACCGAGTGGCCAGCCACGAGCAGATCATGAGCTGGATCTGGTGGAAGATCATCAGCGGCAGCACGATGAGGCCGACGGTGGTGCCGGCGAACAGGACGGTCGCTATGGGCAGGCCGGTGGCCAGGCTCTTCTTGGTGCCGCAGAACTGGATGGCGATCGTGTCGGCGCGGTCGAAGCCGAGCCGCTTCGGGAGCCAGCCGGTGATCGCGAGCATCACGATGACGAGCAGCAGCGAGATGACGGTCACGGCGATCACCTGACCCACCTCCACCGACGACCAGATGCCCTGGACGACCCCCTCGCTGAACGCCACGTAGACGACGAGCACGATGGCGCCACGGTCGGCCAGCTTGGTGATCTTCGCGTGCCGGGTGAAGAACGGGCCGACCCACCGGCGGGCGAGCTGCCCGAGCAGGAACGGCACCAGGATCTGCGCGACGATCTTCAGGACCGACGTCGCGTCGATGCTGATGTCGCCGGCGTTCTGCATCAGCGCGACCACCAGCAGCGGGGTCAGGAAGACGCCGAGGATGTTCGACGTGGATGCGCTGACGATCGCCCCGGCGATGTTGCCTCGGGCCATCGAGGTGAAAGCGATCGAGGACTGCACCGTCGATGGGACCAGGCATAGAAAGAGCAGTCCGGCATAGAGGTCCTCGCCGATCAACGGCTCGACAACCGGTTTCAGCGCCAGTCCCACGATCGGGAAGACGATGAACGTGAACGCGAGGATCGTGACGTGCAGCCGCCAGTGCCGGAGACCTTCGAGCGCCTCGCGTGGATGAAGTCGAGTGCCGTAGAGGAAGAACAGTGCGGCGATCGCGACGATCACCACCCAGTCGAGTGCCTCCGCCGCCGCGCCGCGAACCGGCAGGAATGCGGCCACCGCGACGGCGATGCAGATGGCCAGGATGAAGCCGTCGATCGGAGAACGATCGAGGAGATTCTTGAGAGTACGCATGGATGTGCCCCGAGATCAGTGATGTGAGACGACGCCGGCCGCCTCAGGCCTGGGCCGAGTCGCCTGCGCAGACGCCGCGCAACGAGCAGGCACCGCAGCTGCTGGTGCCGCAGTCGGCCGCCGGGGCCGAGGGGTTCTCGTCGGCGGCATGGCTGTGGGCGTCGCCGCCGGAACAGCAGGAACAGCCCTCGTCGTCGGCGGGTACGGCTGCAGCGGCGCGTACCCCGATCCCGCTGACCAGTCCGACCACCACGAGCGCGGCCACCAGCGCGACGAGTCCGAAGGCCAGTGCCCACCCGCCCGGGACGGCAAGGGTCGCGATGGCCCCCAGCGTGAGGATCACCGACGCGCCGAGAGTGCCCGGTCCGGCGATGCGGTTGGCGATGCGGAAAGCCTCGTCGGACCGCATGGTCTCCGCGGAGCGAACGCCGATCCAACGATTGCGCGGGAGGGTGCCGCGGAGTCCGCGGATTCCTACCACCGCCCAGAGTCCGGCCAGCACGAAGAGCAGTACGGCAACGGCGACGGACACGGCATTCACGACCCACAGCATACGACCGTGCGTCGTACCGAAGTGAATCGGTATCTGACGAGCCGGTGCCGCCCACGTCGGAGGCGACCGGATTGGGGGCGGCGACGGACAGGATTTACCCTGGTCGCGTGACTTCAGCCGAGAAGACGAGCGGCGACACCGCCGGCACGACCGCCCACCGCTACACGGCGGCGGTCGCCGGCGAGATCGAGCAGCGCTGGCAGCAGACCTGGTCCGACGAGCACGCCTACGAGGCGCCGAATCCCGTCGGGCCGCTCGCCGGTGACCTGTCCGCCTTCGGCGGCGGGGACGCCGACGCCGCCGACAAGCTCTTTGTGCAGGACATGTTCCCCTACCCGTCCGGCGCAGGCCTGCATGTCGGCCACCCGCTCGGCTTCATCGCGAGCGATGTCTTCGCGCGCTACCAGCGGATGACCGGCAAGAACGTGCTGCACACGATGGGCTTCGACTCGTTCGGCCTGCCCGCCGAGCAATACGCTGTGCAGACCGGCACCCATCCGCGCACCACCACCGAGCAGAACATCGAGCGCTACCTGGGCCAGATCCGACGGCTCGGGCTGGGCCACGACGAGCGCCGTCGGGTGGCCACCACGGACGTGGACTTCTACCGGTGGACCCAGTGGATCTTCCTGCAGATCTACAACGCCTGGTACGACACCGACCAGGGCAAGGCTCGGCTCATCTCCGAGCTGGTCGACGAATTCGCTTCGGGTGCACGAGCATTGGGTGGAAAGCATGAGGGGCGCCGCTGGGCCGACCTCTCCCCCGCCGAGCGCACCGAGATCCTCGACGACCATCGCCTGGTGTACCTGAGTGATTCGCTGGTGAACTGGTGCCCCGGACTGGGCACCGTGCTGGCCAACGAGGAGGTCACCGCCGACGGCCGCAGTGACCGCGGCAACTTCCCGGTGTTCCGGAAGCATCTGCGGCAGTGGATGATGCGGATCACCGCGTACTCCGACCGGTTGCTCGACGACCTGGATCTGCTGGACTGGCCGGACAAGGTCAAGACCATGCAGCGCAACTGGATCGGACGCTCGCGCGGTGCCCAGGTTCGCTTCGACGTGCCCGGCGTCGGCGGCATCGAGGTGTTCACCACCCGTCCCGACACCCTGTTCGGCGCCACCTACATGGTTCTCGCGCCCGAGCATCCGCTCGTCGGCGACCTCATCACCGGAGCATGGCCCGAGGGCACCGATGATCGCTGGACCCGCGGCGGGGCCGACCCCGCGGCCGCGATCGCGGAGTACCGCGCGTCGATCGCCGCGAAGTCCGACCTCGAGCGCCAGGAGAACAAGGAGAAGACGGGTGTCTTCACCGGGAGCTTCGCCGTCAATCCCGTGAACGGAGAGCAGGTTCCGGTCTTCGTCGCCGACTACGTCCTCATGGGCTACGGCACCGGCGCGATCATGGCGGTCCCGGCCCACGACGCCCGCGACCATGAGTTCGCGACGGTGTTCGGACTGCCGATCCGCGAGGTGATCGGCTCCGACACCGACATCGCCACCGAGGCGTACGTGGGCGACGGACCCCTGGTGAACTCCGGGTTCCTCGACGGTCGCAATGTCGAGGACGCGAAGGCGGCGATCGTCGAACGTCTCGAAGCCGACGGTATGGGCACCGGGAGAATCCAATACAAGCTGCGCGACTGGCTGTTCGCCCGTCAGCGTTACTGGGGCGAACCCTTCCCGATCGTCTACGACGCCGCCGGCCAACCCCACGCGCTGCCGGAATCGATGCTGCCGGTGGAGCTTCCGGAGGTCGACGACTATGCGCCGGTGTCCTTCGACCCCGACGACGCGGACAGCGAGCCGTCGCCTCCGCTGGCGAAGGCCACCGAGTGGATGACGGTGGAACTCGACCTGGGCGACGGCGTGCAGACCTACACTCGGGACGCCAATGTCATGCCCCAGTGGGCGGGCAGTTCGTGGTACCAGCTGCGCTACATCGACCCCACCAACTCGGAAACCCTGTGCGCCAAGGAGAACGAGGCGTACTGGATGGGGCCCCGGCCGGCACTGCACGGCGAGAACGACCCGGGTGGCCTCGACCTCTACATCGGTGGCGTCGAGCACGCGGTGCTGCACCTGCTGTACTCGCGGTTCTGGCACAAGGTCCTCTTCGACCTCGGATACGTCACGAGTCGCGAACCGTACCGAAAGCTGTTCAACCAGGGCATGATCCAGGCGTACGCCTACACCGATTCGCGCGGCATCTATGTGCCCGCCGAAGAGGTCACCGAAGAGAACGGCGAGTTCTTCTACAACGGTGAGAAGGTTCGCCGGGAGTACGGCAAGATGGGCAAGTCCCTGAAGAACTCGGTGGCGCCCGACGACATCTGCCGCGACTACGGTGCCGACACGCTGCGCGTCTACGAGATGTTCATGGGTCCGCTCGACCAGTCACGGCCGTGGGCCACCAAGGACGTGGTGGGGTCGCAGCGATTCCTGCAGCGCATCTGGCGACTCGTCGTCGACGAGGAGTCCGGTGCGCTCCGGGTCGCCGACACCGAGCTCGACGACGACACGAAACGGTTGCTGCACAAGACGATCGCCGGCGTCCGCGAGGACTACGACGCGTTGCGCAACAACACGGCGGTCGCCAAGCTCACGGTGCTGACCAACCACCTCACCAAGAACTTCGAGAAGACCGGCGCCCCGCGGGAGGCCGTCGAGGCGCTGGTGATCATGCTGGCTCCCCTGGCCCCGCACATCGCCGAGGAGCTGTGGCACCGGCTGGGTCGGGAGACCCTGGTGGTGCGGACCGCATTCCCGGTCGCCGATGAGGAGTGGCTGGTCGAGGACACCGTCGAGATCCCGGTTCAGGTCAAGGGCAAGGTCCGCAGTCGGATCACCGTCCCGGCCGACGCCGACGAGGAGACCCTGCGTGCCGCCGCGCTCGCCGACGAGAAGATCGTCGCGCTCCTCGACGGCGCCGAACCCCGCAAGGTCATCGTGGTGCCCGGTCGGATGGTGAACATCGTTCCCTGACGGCACCTCTCTGATCCGAGTGGGCCGTACTCATGCTCCCTGAGGTGCGAGCGAAGCGAGCCACGAAGGGCTCGCAAGGTGTCTCACCAGGCCCTTCGTGGCTCGTCGCTTTC
Organism: Gordonia sp. IITR100; assembly: GCF_002009645.1. Lineage (NCBI taxonomy): Bacteria > Bacillati > Actinomycetota > Actinomycetes > Mycobacteriales > Gordoniaceae > Gordonia > Gordonia sp. IITR100. Next base: position 56,611 of record NZ_MVKV01000021.1, read on the forward strand.
GCTCCTCGCACCTCAGGGACCAGAGATCGACGCTCGCTCCTCAGGGATCCTAGGCCGGTCGTATCTACTTCGGCGGCAACTTCCGCGCGTAGTTCGAACCGATCGCAATCCAGCGGGAGAGCTGGCGGTCGGTGGCGATGCCGGCGTCGTCGACGCGTAGCCATCCCCGGAGCTCGCGTTCCGACATCACCATCGGCCGGGTGTGCGGGTACTCGAGGAGGCTCTCGGTCTCCTCGGGTGCGACGCGCACCATGATCCCGCCCTTGCCGCTGGCAGCGACGGCCATGTTGCCGTTGATCAGAAAGGCCAGCCCGCCGAACATGCGCTTCTCGTCGAGGCCGCACTCGGTCGCCAGCAGAGCACGGATGCGGTAGGCCAGTTCCTCGTCGTACGCCACCGGTCCACATTATTCGGCTTCGGTCACGAACCGGGACTTGGCAACGAACTTACTGCGCAGTAAGGTACTGCCATGGCGATCAACCTGGAGCTCCCGAAGAAGTTCGATTCGACGGTCGAGCGCACCCACATGGCTGCCGAGCACCTCTTCCGGCCGATCTCGCGCAAGTACGACCAGGCCGAGCACGAGTACCCGGTCGAACTCGACGAACTGGCGAAGCTCGCCAAGCAGAGTCGCTCCACGGAGAAGTCCGCCGACGCCGAGAAGTCCGCCTCCGACGCTCCGTCGGTGAACGGCGCGAACATGCGCGGCCTCCTGTCGGCTCTGGAGATGAGCTGGGGCGACGTGGGCCTGCTGCTCTCCATTCCCGGTCAGGGCCTGGGCAATGCCGCGATCGCGGCCGTGGCGAACCCCGAGCAGCTCGAACGCTTCGGCGACGTATGGGCGGCGATGGCCATCACCGAACCGAGCTTCGGTTCCGATTCGGCGGCGGTCTCCACGACCGCGACCCTCGATGGCGACGAGTACATCCTGAACGGCGAGAAGATCTTCGTGACCGCGGGATCGCGCGCCGACCACGTCGTCGTGTGGGCGACCATCGACAAGAGCGTCGGACGCGCGGCCATCAAGAGCTTCGTCGTGCCGATGACCACCGAGGGCGTCACCGTGGCCCGCCTCGAGCACAAGCTGGGCATCAAGGCCTCCGACACGGCCGTCATCCGGTTCGAGAACGCGCGGGTCCCCGCCGAGAACCTGCTCGGCTCGCCGGAGATCGACACCAAGAAGGCCTTCGGCGGGGTCATGCAGACCTTCGACAACACTCGTCCGGTGGTCGCCGCGATGGCCATCGGGCTCGGTCGCGCCTCCCTGGAGGAGCTGCGTCGGATGCTGGAGGAAGCGGGTCACGAGATCGACTACGACCGTCCCGCGTCGTCGCAGCACGCCACCGTCGCCGAGTTCATCCGCCTCGAATCCGATTGGGAGGCCTCGTGGTTGCACACGGTGCGGGCGGCGTGGATGGCAGACAACAAGCAGCCCAACTCGACCGAGGCATCGATGTCGAAGGCGAAAGCCGGTCGGACCGTCACCGACATCACCAACAAGACCGTCGAGATCGGTTCCACGGCAGGCTATTCCGAGACGTCACTGGTGGAGAAGTGGGCGCGTGACTCGAAGATCCTCGACATCTTCGAGGGCACACAGCAGATCCAGCAGCTGATCATCGCCCGGCGCATGTTGGGGAAGAGCTCGACCGATCTGACGTAGTCCGGGTGTCGTCGAACGTCCTCAGACCTGCGCGATGAGCCACGCCGCGATCGTCTCGGCATTGTCGCGGTCGGTGGCCACGCCCGCATGCCCGGTGAACCGGTCGGAATACGTGACGCGCACCCCGGCGCGCCGATAGGTCTGCACCAGACCGGACACCAGCGGTTGCGGCGACACGGTGTCGACGGTGCCCGAGTCGATGCGGACCGGTAGCCCTCGAGCAAAACGCAGACGGTCGACGTCGTTGTCGCGCAGCACTTTCAACAATGCGGCCTTCATCTCGTCGCCGCGCGGTCCCAGGAGCTGGGCCGGCGCGAGGCCGCCGAACGAGTCCGGTGAGGTCAGGTCGGCGTAGCAGCGGGCCTCGACCTGCGGACGGAGCCTGCTCGCCGCCGCGCTGAGCCCGCCGTTGGACATCAACTCGTCGAACTCGGGATCGGCTGCGGCCGCGCCATATCCGATGAGAGCGGCCAATCCCATCAGTTCGTTGATCGCGGGACCGGACACCGGAACGTGGGACGCCCCATCGAGGAGCGCGGCCACCTGCGTCGGCGGTGCGAGTGCCGACACCGCGCGGAGTCGGAGGTCACCCCATTCCGATGACGGCCGCGCCGCGGCGGCCAAGGCGGCGACGGCGCCCTCGGAATGCCCGGCCACGACGACGTCGCGGCCGATCCGTCGGTCGTGATCCGCGACGGCCAGCGCCATGTCGACCGTCGATCGCGCCAGCGAGTCGCCGATGAGATACGGGTGCGGCCCGGGCCCGCCGATGCCCTCGAAGTCGGGCCGCGCCACGGCGAATCCGGCGTCGAGCAACCGGCCGACGATGCCGTCACCTGACGTCATGCGGGGAAGTTCGGAATGACCGGCATGGGCCTGCGACGGCGCGCATCGGTCTGCAGCGCCGACCGTCATGTGATTCCACACGGCGAGCGGCCAACCCCCGGCGGGCGGCCGCGTCGACGGTGTGAGCAGCGTGCCGGTCATCTCCGTCGGGAGACCGCGGATGGACGTCGAGCTGTATCGCACGCGCAATGTCGAACCCGCTTGGGGGAGTGCGATGACCGGGTCCGTCACGGTCTCGGAGTCGACGATGCGCGGGACCACGTGAACACCGGCCGGCGAATCCGGCCCCGGACCTCCCGCCCTGGCGGGAGCTTGCACGGTCAGGGCCGTGGCGAAGGTCAACGCGACTCCGACGACTGCGGCGAGAAGCCGTCGGCCGCCGATCGATCTCTTGTCCTTCGCAAGCAGGGTAGGCAACGTCACCCGTAGCAGAGTAACCGGGATCCGGGTGCGCCGCGCCGCCTCTGCGGGTCGCAGCACAGATCAGCGCAGGAGACGTTGGCGCAGTGCGGCTTCGCGCGCGAGCCGTTCGGCGTCGCGGCGGCGGCGCTCGGCCATGATCGCCGACAACACGTCTTCGAACGGGGCGCCGGGCGGGGGAGCGGGTGCGACGAACGGCGCGACGTCGAACACGATCCTCCGGGCGGCATGGGCTCTCGGCTCGGGCTTCATGCCGTGGCGGCCGTTGAGGAACTGGCGGATGATCACCGCGAGTGGGTCGGGGAGGGCGGCCATGTCGGCGGACACGGCCCACGAGTGCAGGCCGGGTGGCATCTCGATGGGTGCCTGCTCGACGAGCCGGTGGCGGTCGCGGATGACGTAGGTCCCGGCGAGCAGGTCGCCCAGGCGCTTGCTCTTGCGCGAGATGGCCGCCGAGATCAGCGCTGGGAGTCCCAGGCACGCATACAGTTCGACGAAGCCGACGAGTGCTCGGGTCAGGGAGTGGCGGAACCCGGTCGGGCCCGCGTCATCGCGGACTGTTCGGAGGCCCAGGACGAGGTGTCCCACGGTCTTCCCCGGGGTCACGGTCTCCAGCAGCGTCGGGAGTGCGACGACGGCGACGATCGGGATCAGGGTGTTGATGGTTCCCCGCCACGCCTCGCTGGCCTCGCCGGCGACCTTGAACGACATCCACCACAGGAACAACCACAGTCCGAACCCCAGCAGGACGTCGATGATGCCGGAGAGAATCCGGTAGCCGAGGTTCGCCGGCGGGAGTGCGAGAGCGACCGCCTCGCCGGAGACGAGGTCGTTGCGTCCGACGCCGACTGTCGTCGTGGCGCCCGCGCCCCACGCGACCGGACCGGGTCGGCCGGCGACGGGTGCACCCGGGCCCGCGGGGGCCCGAGGCGGCACTGGACGAGACATCACGCCTCACCCTACGACGCAATTCGTCGACAGGGCATCGGGAACTCACAGCCCCGACGTCCGCTGAATGACACGTGCCGCGGAGGTGAGAATGCCCGATACGCTGGCCGAGTGGATCTCGACGCCTATGTGTCCGCGCACCGCGCGACGTGGGAGCGGCTCGATGCGCTCTCGCGGCGCCGCCGACTCACCGGTGCCGAGGCCGACGAGATGATCGACACCTACCAGCGGGTGGCCACCCACCTGTCGGTCATCCGCTCGACGGCGCCCGATGCCTCGCTGGTGGCATACCTGTCGGGCCTCCTGGCCCGCGCCCGCGGTCGCGCCACCGGAACCCGGGTCAGCACGCCGGCGACGGTGATCGAGTTCTTCACCCGATCGTTCCCCGCGGCCCTGTACCGGATGCGCTGGTGGTGGCTCTCGGTGATGGGCGGGTCCCTCGGTGCGGCCGTGATCATGACGTGGTGGGTGCTGGCCCACCCGCGGATCGAGAGTTCGTTCGCATCGCCCGCGGAGATCGAGCGTCTCGTCACCAACGACTTCGAGAACTACTACAGCGAATACGAGGCGACGTCGTTCGCCGCTCGCGTGTGGACCAACAACTTCTGGCTGGCCGCGCTGTGTATCGCGTTAGGGCTCTTCGGGTTCCCCGTGATCTGGATGCTCTACACGAACATCCTCAATCTGGTGGTCGTGGCGTCGATCATGATCCGGCACGGTCGTGGTGACCTGTTCTTCGGACTGATCCTGCCGCACGGAATGCTCGAACTGACCTGCTTGTTCGTCGCTGCGGGCGTGGGCCTGCGGATCTTCTGGGCCTGGGTGGCCCCGGGGAATCGAACGCGTGCAACGGCTCTCGGGGAGGAGGGCCGGGCAGCGGTCGGTGTCGCGCTGGGTCTGGTCGTCGTGCTGCTGCTGTGCGGGGTCATCGAAGCGTTCGTCACGCCGTCCCCGCTGCCGACCTGGGCCCGGATCGGGATCGGCGTGACGGCGTGGACGCTCTTCATGTCGTACGTCTTCGTCGCCGGTCGCCGCGCGTACGAGTACGGCGACACCGGCGATCTCGACGAGGCAGCTCGCGGGCTCACCGTCCCGACGGCGAGATAGCGGCCCGTCGACGTCGAACCGGAATGGAACGACGCCTACGATCACCGGAAAGGGTCGACGACGACGAAGGGGAACACTCTGATGGCCACTCGCAAGGGATCACTGGACGCTGTCTCGCTGCTGGGCGGGGGACTGGCCGCCACCGGGGTTGCGCACTTCATCAAGCCCGAGATCTTCGCCCCGATCACCGAGCCGGTGTTCCCCGACGACACCACCACCTGGACCTACCGCAACGGTGCCTGCGAGACCGCCATCGGCCTCGCACTGGTGTCGCCGCGGACCCGCCGGCTGGGCCTGGCCGGGCTGGCCGGCTACGTCGGGTTCCTCGGTTACCGGGCGGCTCTCGCGAAGAAGTGATCCTTTGCTCCTCAATCCGAAAGATTGACCTGACCAGTGCTCCCTGAGGAGCGCCCGGAGCTTGCGGAGGGCGCGTCACGAAGGGTCTCGCAAGGCGTCTCACCAGGCCCTTCGTGGCTCGTCGACCTCGACGCGCTCCTTCGTCGCTTGCTCGGCCCGGCGGCTTGCGCTCCTCGCACCTCAGGGAGCAGAGGGGACGGCACCTCTCGGGCTAGGAACCAGGGGGCAGGTCGTTCTTTCGGATCAGGGAGCAGGTCGGCCTCACGAGAACCGTTGCGCGAGCCACCCCCCGATCTGGGCGGCGGCCAGGCTCGCGCCGGTCGGGGCCCCTCGGCGGATCGGACCGCCGAAGTGGGTTCCCTCGACGCGGACGTGCGTGACATCGTCCGCGCCGAGGGCGTTCACCATCGCCACCGCATCCTCGGGGAAGCACGCTTGGTCGCCGGTGAGCTCGACGAAGAGCGCGGGAACCCGGACACCGGGCGCGCATCGGAGGAATCCGGCGTTGCTCGACAGGCCAGACCAGGTGGACAGCCACGCGTCGGGGGTCGCCAGCCGACCGAACCCGACCAGGCCGTAATCCGTGAGGTCGGGACGCCGACCGAACAGCGACCCGTAGGGCCGGTCGTTGGGGCTCAGGGACTGATCGAGGAACCGCAGGTCGGCGTCGGTCCGGTAGATAGTCATGATGCGCGGGGCGAGCGAGGCCCGACGGTCGTCCGGGTCGTCGCTTTCTGCGAAACGTGCTCGTGCGCGCGCGGTTTCGGCGACCAGATCCCGCGCGACGGTGTCGAGTCGTTCGACCCGGGCGCGTTGGGCGGCGCGGTACCGCTCGACGAAATCCGGTGCGTACGAGGAGCTTTCCGGAGGCTCCGCGTAACCGTTGGCGGGCTCGAACGGATTCAGCGAGGGGTCGGCAGCGAGCGGATCGTCCTCGTCGGTGACCGATGGGTCGATGAGGCGCAGCAGCAGTTCGCCTTGACCGGGATGAGGCGCGAGGAAGATGGCGCCGTCGGGGACCGGCATGTCGGCACCGGCCAGGTCCACGGGTCGGCCGGCGGGAGTCGTGGTCAGCCGATCGCCGGGCGCCAGTCCGGCCTGCTCGTGGTAGAAGGCGAACAGGGCGCCGCCACCCGAATGGCCCAATGTGAGCACAGATCCGAAGTCACGTTCGCGCAGGAAGACCTGTCCCGCCGCGGCGTCGAGGATGGCCTGCTCGTGGACGAGGGTGAGGTCGTTGTTGACCGAACGCGTGCCCTGCGTCCACACCGCGAACCCGCGGGCGAGCAGTTCGGGGACGAGTACATGGTGTGTCAGGTCCTGCCGCGGATGCATGAGGGCGACGACGACGGTCGCGCCGGGGACGGTGCGCAGAACCCCGGTGACCTTGGCGCCGTCGGCGGTGGTCAGCTCGTGCACGGAGGTCGTGGTGTCCGCCGGTTGCTCGGCGGCGTCGATGTAACGACCCGCTCCCAGTCGGCTCGTGCCCGCGGCGGTGGGGGCGGTCATCGCGGTTCGACCTTCAGTGCGTCCTTGTCCCACTGCACTATTCGCGAATCGAGGAGCCCGGCGACGCTGCTGTACCAGACGGCATGGCGACACCCGGTTGCCCGCCGGTCGATGACGATGGTGTCGTCGGCGGTGATCCGGAAATAGGGTCCGACATGATCAACCGAAACACCCGGCGCTTCGCCGGCGACCGCCGCGACGGCCTTGTTCTCCGGGACGTCGAGTACGAACAGGGTGGTCATCGGACGGTCGCCTCCTCGGCGGCGAGTACGTCGCCGGCGGATTGCTCGTCCTGCCAGGCCGCAGCCCGTTCGACGATCCGCTCGGCCTTGCGCATGAGAAGCGCGTCCATGCTCGGATTCGGTTGCGACACCACGTCGATGAGAGCCTCGATGGTCAGATTGGCGTCGAGGTCCTCCTGCGGCGTGACGGCCCGCATCGCACGCGTGATCTCGATCATGTATCCGTTCGGGTCATGGGTGTAGATCGACTCGATCGTCTCGTGTTGGATCTGCATCTCGACCGGCCACTCGCTGGCATCCAGGCGTCGCCGGTACTCCAGCAGATCGGCTTCGTCGTCGACGTGTATGGCCAGGTGACGCGAGCGGATGAACCAGATCGGTACGTCCTCGGCGAAGCGTGAGTACGAATCCCCCTGCGGGCCACCGTCGAACGGCTCCAGTCCGAAGTAGTAGAAGAACGCGAGCCGGTCGTCGTTGCCGATGTCGAAGAAGAAGTGGATGAAGTCGGGATGCCTGTCGGGTCCCCAGCCGGCCGCGCAGATCGAGTGGACGACGGGGAAGCCGAGGACGTCGCGGTAGAAGCGGACCGTCGCCGCCGGGTCGAAGGTGGGGTAGGCGACGTGGTCGACGCCGCGGACCTTGTGGGGGAGTGAACTCATGGGGGGCTCCAGAGGATTCGAGGAACGGGGATCAGGCGGGGACGGTGGCGATGTCGGCGCGCAGCAGGCTGCCCGCGCCCTCGATGGAGGCCGGAAGGCCGAGTCCGCGCAGAATGCTGTAGGCGCCGGCCGTGGCAGCCGACAGCACGGGCAGACCGAACTCACGCTCGGCGTCGTCGATCAGATCCAGCGACGGCATCTGGACACAGCAGGACAACACCAGCGCGTCGACACCGTCCAGTTCGAGGGACCGGGCGGCGGTCATCACGCGTTCGCCGGGGATACATCCCACCTCGGCGTTGTCCGCGACTTCGAGGGCCCGCCAGTCCATCACCTCGAAGCCCTCGGCGTCCAGGTACTCGACGACCTTCTCGGCGAGCGGCCGGAGGTAGGGGGTCACGAGGGCAATGCGTCGGGCGTCCAGTGCACGGAGCGCCTCGACCAGGGCACCTGCGCTCGACCGGATGATCGCGTCGGAGCCGCCGGTGGCCAGCTGTTCCGCGACGGCACCCTCGACGCGCTGGTGCTCGCCCGGCCCGCCGACCATCAGCGCCACCAGGCAGGCATAGAGGATCACCTCCGGTGAGGCGTCGGCGATCTCGAGAACGCAGCGTTCGCGTTGTGCGTTCATCGCGGCGAGCTGTTCCGGGGACACCGTGTGCATCCTCATCCGGGTCGAGTGGAACGAGAACTGCGAGGTCGGGTGCCGGTTCAGGAGGGCAGGCATCTCGGTCTCGACCGTGACGTTCGAACTCGGCACGACGAGGCCGATGCGATGGACACCCATGGGTCCGGTCCTTTCGATCGCGGCCCGCGGAGGGCCGTTCACGCCAAGTTGACGTTAGCGATGATTATTCGACGCCAATGATGATTCGTCAAGGCGTTCGTCACGGTGGGTCTGACCTGCAGCGATAGGTGACTGGGGGACACTCGATGGTGATCCAGCTCATAACAAATGCTTGACAGGTGGTCGATTGCGTCGAATACTCAACGCCAACGTAAACGGACCTGAAGGGCCTCGCAGCCCGGACAACGAAGGAGTACCTGGCCATGGCATACGTGATAGGTGTGGACGTCGGGGGGACGTTCACCGACGCCGTCCTCGACGACGGCAACGGCTTGGTCGTCGCGGGGAAGGCGCCATCCACCCCGCCGGATTACTCGGCCGGGGTGATGGATGTCCTGACCGTTCTCGCCGAGCAGTTGGGCCGTCCACTCGACGCCATGCTCGCCGACACCCACCACATCGCGCACGGCACCACGTCGTCGCTGAACGCGCTGGTCATGGGCCGAGTGCCGGACGTCGGATTCATCACCACCAAGGGGCACCGCGACTCGATCTTCATCATGAACGTCGAGGGTCGCTACCTCGGTATGTCACCCGAACAGCTGCAGAATGTGGTCGCGCAGAGCAAGTCTCATGGATTGATCCACAAACGGCATGCGCTCGAGGTCACCGAGCGAATCGACCGGGACGGCCGTGTCGTCGTCGCACTCGACGAGGACGAGGTCCGGACCACGGTCCGGCAACTGCTCGACGACGGAATCTCCGCGATCGCCGTGTCGCTGCTGTGGTCGTTCCGCAACCCCGTGCACGAGCAGCGGATTCGCGAGATCGTCGCCGAGATCGATCCGAGCGTCTTCGTCTCGCTGTCGAGCGAGGTCAGCCCTCGCATCCGTGAGTTCGCCCGCAACGCGACCACGGTCATGAGCACCCAGATCGGTCCGGGCCTCCGGGACTATCTCGGCGAGCTCGAGGGCAGACTGCGCGAGCACAAGCTGGCCGGCCCCTTGCTCGTAATGCAGAGCAACGGCGGCGCGGTGGCCGCATCGGAGGCCCCGGGAAATGCCATCTCGACGGTGGGTTCGGTGCTCACCGGCGGCGCGGTCGGGTCGGTGTCCCTCGGTAGGCAACTGGGCCACGACAACATCATCGCCACCGACGCGGGCGGCACGACGTTCCTCGTCGGGCTCGTCGTCGACGGGGAGCCGGTGCGATCGTCGACGACGATCATCAATCACCATCCGATCAACGTGCCCACCCTCGAGGTCCACGCGATCGGCGCCGGCGGTGGCGCGATCGCCTGGCTCGATGCCGGCGGCAACCTGCAGATCGGCCCCCACAGCGCGCAAGCCGTTCCGGGCCCGGCCTGCTACGGACAGGGCGGTACCGAACCGACGAACACCGACGCCAACCTCGTGCTCGGAATCCTGCCTGAGCGCGGTCTTCTCGGCGGCCGCAAGGCTTTGGACCTGAATCTCGCCCGCGAAGCCATCCGTACGCGCATCGCCGAACCGCTCGGCCTCTCGGTCGAGGACGCCGCCGCGGCCATCTACGCGGTGCAGAACGCCCAGACCGGCGATCTCCTGCGCAAGACCGTCGTCGAGGCCGGCCACGACCCCCGCAACTTCATCGTCTACGCCTTCGGCGGCTCGGGTCCCGCTCATTGCGGGCTGTACGCGCAGGAGATCGGGGTGTCCAGGGTCGTCGTCCCGCTGGGCCAGGTGGCCTCGGCGTTCTCGGCTTACGGCCTCGCGTCGTCGAACATCGTTCTCGCCAAGGAACTGTCGGACCCGGCGGCGATGCCACTCGACCCGGCCCGGGTGGAGGAGAACTTCAAGCTGCTCGAGGAGCAGGTGCGTGGTCAGCTCGACCGGCAGGGCCTGCAGTTCGCCTCCGTCGAGATCGAGCGCGAGATCGACATGCGCTACACCATGCAGCTGGCCGAGGTCGCGACCCCGCTGCCGGATGGTTCGCTGACGTCGACCGAGATCGTCGCCGCCGCGGAAGCGTTCGAGAAGAAGTATGCCGACCTGTACGGGAAGGACAGCGGGTTCCGCGAGGCGGGCATCCAGGCCATCACCTACCGGGTCCGCGGCACGGGAGTCCTGCCGTTCTCGCCGGAACTTCCCGAACTCGCCACCGCCGACACCTCGGACCCGGCTTTGGCACACGTGGGCGTGCGCAAGGTCTGTCTCGACGGCCGGCGCGGCTTCGTCGACACCGACATCTACGACTACGCCGGCCTGCGCGCCGGGCACATCGTCCGCGGACCGGCGGTCATCGAGGTGCCCACCACGACCGTCGTCGTCCCCCACGACACCACCGGTGAGATCGACCGCCTCGGCAACCTGAACATCACCGTCGACCCCGCATGATCGATCACCAGCAGCAACCACAGGAGTCGCTCTCATGACCGCACCCATCCCCGGCTCGGAGGTCTTCTCCAGCCGACCCGCCGACATCGACGCGCTGGCCAGATCCCTGCCGCCGTCGTTGCCGGTGCACACCGTCTCCCAGGAACAGATCGACGCACTCGACCCGCTCACCTACGAGGTGATCCGGCACCGCTTGTGGTCGGTCACCGACGAGATGGGCGAAGCCCTCAAGCGGATGTCGGGATCACCGATCGTGACCGATGCCAACGACTTCGACTTCGCGATCAGCGACGAACTCGGCCAGGAGGTCCAGGTCGGGCTGTACAACACGATGCTCGTCGGCGCCGTCGACCTCGCCATCTACTGGACACTGCAGCATCGCTCGCTCAATCCGGGAATCGCCGAGGGCGACATGTTCCTCTGCAACGACCCGTGGGTCGGCGGTGGACTCCACCAGAGCGACGTGATCGTCTACCAGCCCGTCTTCCACGACGGGAAGCTGTTCGCCTGGACAAGTGCGATCTGTCACGAACCCGACCTCGGTGGGTCGGGACTGGGTTCGTTCGACCCGGCCGCCAAAGACGTTTTCTCCGAATCACTTCCGACGCCGCCGATCAAGGTGGTCCGCGACTACGAACTGCAGCGGGACGTCGCCGACGTCTGGGTGCGGCGCAGCCGGGTCCCGATGCTGGTCGGACTCGACCTGCGCGCCAAGATCGGGGCGAACAGCGTCGGACGTGACCGGTTGCTCGCGGTCATCGAGCAGTACGGCGCGGACACGGTCAAGGCCGTCATGAAGCGGATGATGTCCGACGCGGAGGGGCGGCTGCGGTCGAAGCTGTCCGATCTGCCGGACGGAACGTGGCACGCGACCGGCTATCAGGACCAGTCGCAGGCCGGGGACCGTGGCGTCCACAAGATCACCGTCGCCATGACCAAGACCGACGATCACCTCGAATTCGACTTCACCGGCACCGACCCGCAGACGGGCGTCATCAACTGCACGTATGCGGGCATGCGCGGCGGGGTGATGCTGGCGCTGCTCCCCATCCTCGCCGGCGACATCCCGTGGTCGGCAGGCGGTCTCATGCGGTGCTTCGACCTCGTGGCCGAAGAGGGGACGATCAACAACGCCACCTTCCCGGCGGCGGTGAGTCGCGGGCCGATCGGCCCGGCGTGGCTCACCGGCAACCTCATCGCCGAGTGTCTGGCCCAGATGCTGGATCGCCACCTCGAGTTCGGCAAGAACGTGCAGGCATCGTGCTGCGGTACGTGGGACACCGCGGTGGTCGCGGGCCTCGACGAGCGCGGCGAACAACCGGTGCCGTTCCTCAACATCATGATGGAGCCGATGGCCGGCGGGTACGGTGCGCGGCCCGTCGCCGACGGCATGGACACCGGTGGCCTCTTCTGCATCCCGATGGGGCGCATCCCCGACACCGAGATGACCGAGTTCCTCTACCCGCTGCTCACGCTGTGGCGCCGGGAGGAGCCCGACTCCGGCGGCCCGGGGCGCCATCGCGGCGGGGTGTCGGCGTCGTTGGCGGTCACCCCGTACGGGACGAGTCTGCCGATGGGTCTCGTCTTCGCCTCGGCGGGCAAGGCCGTCGCGCAGAACGCCGGACTCGCCGGCGGACTGCCCGGCAACACCGGCCTGGAGATCCTGGCACGCGACTCCGGCGTACAGGAACTGTTGGCGCAGGGCCGGATTCCGGGCACGCTCGACGAGCTGGCCGGTGCGAAGGAGATCGGCGCGTGCTACGACGAGAGTTACCTCGCCCCCGGTGAGGTGCTGTACATGCACTGGCAGGGTGGCGGCGGTTACGGCGATCCGCTTCGCCGGGAACCGGAGGCCGTGGCCGCCGATGTGCGCAACGGGAAGGTGACCCCCGCGGGTGCCGAAGACGCGTACGGCGTCGTGCTCACCGCCGGCGAGGTCGACGACTCGGGCACGGAGCGGAAGCGGGCGGAATTGTTGGAGATGCGGCGTACCCGCTCCGAGATCCCCAGCGGACAAGAGGCGACCCTCGATCTGAGTTCCGCTCGACGACTCGACGACAACCTGGTCGAGGTCACCATCGGCGATTCCCGCGTGGTGGGATGCGCCCACTGCGGAAGACTGCTGGGCGACAGCAAGTCCGGGCGGCTCGACCTGGCGCGCTACGACGGTCCGTCGAGCGACGCCGGTCCGCAGGTCACCTCCGATCCGGGCGAGTACGTCGACACCGAGGTCGTCTTCCGGCAGCAGTGCTGTCCCGGGTGCTTCACGGCCATCTACTCGGGCATCGTGCCGGTCGACCATCCCGACCGCGTCGCCGAACTCGCCCAGCTCATCCCGGCGGTGGCGGGTCGATGACGGTGACCTTCATCCCCGGACGACCCTCGGACGGCGCGGCCCCACCGGGTCGGGCCCGGTGGGGTGATCGCCTGGTCGGGTATCCCGCGGATCGCGCGGCGGCCTACCGGCGGGCGGGGGAGTGGACCGATCGCCCACTGGCCGACCGGTTGCAGGACACCGTCGACCGTTTCCCCGACCGCCCCGCCGTCGTCACAGACGTGGCATCAATGACATACGCCGAGTTGGGAGTTCGCTCCGATCAGCTGGCCGCCGGGTTGCTCGATCTCGGGTTGAAGCCGGGTGACCCCGTGCTGTTCCAGACGGGGAATCGAATCGAGACCGTGTTGATCTGGTACGGATGTCTCAAAGCGGGACTCGTCCCGGTGGCGACACTGGCGGCTCATCGGGCGCACGAGATCGGTCACATCTCCCGCGCGGTCGGGGCGGTCGGCCACGTCGTCGAGGCGGGGCTCGGTTTCGACCTCGTCGAGTTCGCCCGGCAGCAGGCAGCGGGTCACCCGACCCTGCGGACGATCCTCACCATCGGGGCGCCCGACGGCGTCGGGGACGACGTGAACCGGGTGGAGGCGCTCGGCTCCGGAATCGCGCCCGCGGAGGCACGAGCGCGGATCGCCGCGATCCAGGCCGACGTCGATCCGCTCGACGTGTGTGCGTTCCAGCTGTCCGGCGGCACGACCGGTGTGCCGAAGGTCATTCCGCGGCTGCACGTCGAGTACTGGGACAACGCCCTGCTGTACGCCCGGCGCCTCGGTTGGACCGAGGAGACCCGGGTCGCCCATCTGATCCCGATCATCCACAACGCGGGCATCAGCTGCGGCCTGCACGCCGCACACTCGGTGGGTGGTTGCCTCGTCCTCGCGACCGCGGACGTGTCGAAGGCGTTCCCGCTCATGGCACGTGAACAGGCGACGGACGTCCTGATCGGGCACGGGCATTATCAGGCCGTCACCGGTCCGGACTTCGACGCACCGAGCGCCTTCTTGCGCACCGTGATCCTGTCCGGGGCGAAGCCGAGTCGTGAGCTCTTCGACCGAGCCGGCGGGGAGAAGCGCTGGGTCGGACAGCTCTTCGGTATGTCCGAAGGCCTGTTCACGGTGTCCCCACGCGACTCGTCCGACGAGGACCGCCAGACCACCGTCGGTACCCCGATCGCGGCCGGCGATGAGATCCGCATCCTCGAACCCGGTACGGAGACCGAGCTGCCCGACGGCGAGGTCGGCGAATTGTCGTGCCGAGGCCCGTACACCATCCCTGGCTACTTCGATGCGGCCGAACACAATCGGACCGCGTTCACGTCCGAGGGCTTCTACCGGACCGGGGATCTCGCGAAGGTCGTGGTGATCGACGGGGTGCGCCACCTGTCCATCCAGGGGCGGATCAAGGACCTCATCAACCGCGGCGGTGAGAAGATCAACGCCGAGGAGGTCGAGCTGCTGCTCGTCACCCATCCGCAGGTGCGCAACGCCGCGGTCGTCGCGATGCCGGATCCGCGTCTGGGAGAGCGGACCTGCGCGTACCTCGTGACCGCCGACGACCGGCAGGTGTCGATGGAGAGCGTCCAGGCCCACCTGGAATCGCTTGGCGTGGCCAAGTTCAAATGGCCCGAGCGACTCGAGCTCGTGCCGGAACTGCCCCAGACAAACGTCGGGAAGATCGACAAGAAACGACTCCGCGCCGATGTCGTGGCCAAGCTCGACGCCGACGCACGCGTCGGATCTGCCGCCACGCCCTCGGGCGCCGACCAGTGAGGAACAACCCATGAAACTCAGTCGAATCGCCGTGCTCGGTGGCGGTCCGGGTGGGCTGTACGCCGCGCGACTTCTCAAACGAAGCCATCCCGACGCCGAGGTGACCGTCTACGAACAGGGCTCGCCCGACACCACTTTCGGGTTCGGCGTCGGACTCGCATCCCGTACCCAACGCAACCTGCGCGAGGCGGACCCCGCGTCTCTCGACGCCATCGTCGCGGTGTCGCATCCGCACGAGATGTCGATGCGGGTCGGTGACGACGTCGCCCGTCTGTCGCACGGGGAGCTGCTCGCGATCGCGCGTACGACACTTCTCGACGTTCTCCAGCAGCACGCCGTGGACGCCGGGGTACGGCTCGAGTTCGGTGTGCGGCGGACGGTCGCCGACCTCGACGCCGACCTGATCGTCGCCGCCGACGGTGTCAACAGTGCAACCCGGACGGACATGGCCGACGATTTCGGGCCGGCCATCTCCACCGGGGAGGGACTGTATCTGTGGTGCGGAGCCGACGTCGCCCTCCCGAGCGCGATCTTCACACCGGTCACCACGGCCGATGGCACCTTCGTCGCGCACGCCTACCCGTACGCGTCCGACCGGAGTACGTTCCTGATCGAGACCGACGAGACCACCTGGCGTCGTGCCGGTTTCGATCTCTCCACCGAGAACACCCCGATGACCGACAGCGACCAGACCGCGCTGGCATATCTTCAAGACGCCTTCGCCGACACGCTGGGCGGGCACCGGCTGATCGGCAACCGCACGCGGTGGCTGCGGTTCCGCACCGTCACCTGCGCCCGGTGGCACTCCGGGAACGTCGTGCTCCTGGGGGACGCCGCACACACCGCGCACTACTCGATCGGTTCGGGAACCAAACTCGCGATGGAGGATGCGATCGAACTCGATCACGCGGTCCGGAGTGCGACGACGCTCGACGAGGCGCTGTCGGCGTACGAGTCGGCGCGTCGGCCGAACGTCGAGTATCTGCAGTCGATCGCGGCGCGTAGCGAGCAGTGGTGGGAGTCGTTCCCCCGCCGCACCGGAATCCCGGTGGACCAGTTGATGATCGCGTACATGACCCGAGCCGGGAAGGTCGGACTCGACCGCTTCGCGTCCTCGGCGCCCGAGGTGGCCCGCCGCGGGCTCGCCGCGTATGCGGGCGTCGACGATGCTGCTGTCCCCGCCGGCGGATTGTCGACATGGGTGGTCGGACAACCGTTGTCACACGGGCCCTGGACGTTCCCGACCCGGCAGGCCCCCGCCGAGCTGTTGCTCGACCCGGGAACCACCCGGCTCGAGGTCGACATCGACTCCGCCTGGGGAGAGGCCGCGGTACCTCTTCTCGCTGCAGCTACGGGCGCGTCCGCGGTGTGGCTGACCGGCCGCGGCGACCGGGACGCGGTGCTGACGCGCCTGGACCTCGGCGAGCGGCTGCGTCAGGAGACGGACGCGCTGGTCGTCGTGGAGGCGCCCGCCGGCTCCTACGACGATCTCGTCGCCGGGTTGGTGAGCCTGCGCACCGATCTCGTCGCCGTGACCGACGGCGACGTCCCGGACGAGGTCCCGGAGGTCGGGCGCGGCGCGGGGGCCGGACGCACTATTCTTCGCCTATGACCAGCTCGACGCCCCAGGAGTCGCCGGCCGCCGGGCGCACCGGCCGCAGCAATTCACGGCGTGAGCTGGTCGAACGCGAGATCATGGAGCAGGCCACCAGGTTGTTCGCCGAGCGCGGGTTGGCGAGCACCACCCTTCAGGACATCGCCGACGCCACCGGTCTGACGCGTCCGGCGCTCTACCACTATGTGGCCAACAAGGACGAGCTGTTCGCCCGGCTGGTCAGCGAGATCGCCGAGGAACCGGCCATCCTGCTCCACGAGATCAACCAGCGAACCGACCTCGATCCGGTCGGGAAGATCCACGAGATGGCGATGTCCATCGCGCTCCACCAGACCCAGACCCTGGATCGGTTCCGGCTGCTGATCCGCTCGGAAGCGGAGCTGCCGCCCGCACTCGCCGAGACCTACCGGCAGAGCCGCCGGCGGGTGCTCAAGGAGTTGGTGGCGGTCATGGAGGAAGGTATCGCCGGGGGCCGGTTCCGTGCCGCCGATCCACGGATCTCCGCGCTCGGCATCGTCGGCATGCTGAACTGGCTGGCCTGGTGGCATCACCCGGGTGACAGCGAGAGCGACCGTAAGGTCGCGCGCCAGCTGGCCGACATGGCGGTCAACTCGGTCGTCGACCCCGATGCGGACAACACCGTGTCGGGCGCAGAACGACTCATCGCGCAGATGCGGCAGAACCTCGATTACCTGGAGCGGGAGGTCCGGGAGCGCACGGAGCCCCCGGCTCCCTGATGCGAAAGAGCACTCCTGGCCTTCGATCCGAAACAAGCGCATAACCCCTGCTCCCTGAGGTGTGAGGAGCGATAGCGACGAGCCACGAAGGGCAACCCCTCCGCTCCCTGAGGAGCGCCCGGAGCTTACGGAGGCGACGTCTACTTCTGCTCCCTGAGGAGGCCGGAGCTTGCGGAGGCGACGTCTACTTCTGCTCCCTGAGGAGGCCGGAGCTTGCGGAGGCCGTCACGAAGGGTCCTGGTGAGATGCGTCGCCAGCCCTTCGAGGCTCGTCGACCTCGACGCGCTCCTTCGTCGCTTGCTCGGCCCGGCGGCTGGCGCTCCTCGCACCTCAGGGAGCAATGGTTCTGTCCTCCTTTCGGACTAGGGAATTCTTCCCGCGCCTGCCGCCGAGTGCGGGATCAGATCCGTCCGAACTCCGCCATCGCGTCGGCGAGGGTCATGCCGTTGCGGATCGCGGCACGGACGTCGATCTCCTTCTCCGTCATGGTCTCCGCTGCCTCGAGCACGACGTCGACGATCCCAGCGGGGATGACGATGACACCGTCGTCGTCGCCGAGGATGAAGTCGCCGGGCTCGATGACGACCGGTTGCTCGGATGCGCCCGGCAGGGTGACGGGTTGCTGCCACGTCTCGACGCGCCAACGGCCGCTGGTCTGCACCGAGGTCGGATAGCGGGAGAACGTCGTGAAGCCGATCTCGTGGAGCCATCTCTTGTCGCGCACACCGCCGTCGACCACTGCGCCGACGGAGCCCCGCTGCATCATGCCGATCGCGACGAGTTCACCGAAGTAACAGACGCCCCGGCCGTTCCCCTGCCACACGGAGACCTCGTCCGGGCCGATCTGGCTGCACGCCTGCGC
Source organism: Gordonia sp. IITR100 (assembly GCF_002009645.1). Taxonomy (NCBI): domain Bacteria; kingdom Bacillati; phylum Actinomycetota; class Actinomycetes; order Mycobacteriales; family Gordoniaceae; genus Gordonia; species Gordonia sp. IITR100. The sequence continues at coordinate 74,842 of NZ_MVKV01000021.1, forward strand.
TTTCAGCGGGTCCCGTCCCGGGGCGTCGCTCATCGCGCCCGAGATGGTGAACGCCCAGCCGGCCAGCCGTTCGCGCCCGGCCGCACACGTGAAGTCGGTGCTGAGCGCCTGATCACGGTGACCCAGGTCGTCGAGGACGTCGGCGACGTTCGCGACGTCGACAGCGAGGAAGCGGGAGCGGATGAGTGCGCGGTCGGTGCTGGTGCGCATGGGCATCGGCGGCTGACTTTCGGTGAGGGCGGGCGAGGAGCGGGGAAGGAACTGCTGTCGCATCAGGTGTCCTGACGCGTGCGCATCCGCAGGCGGCGGAACGCGGTGAACAGGACGACGACGGCCAGGACTCCGTAGAGGACCCAGGTGATCGCGCTGCCCACCAGCACACTCGGATCACCGCCGCTCGACATCATCGCGTTGCGCAGGCTGGTCTCGGCAAGGGGGCCGAGGACGACGCCGATCATGACGGGGGCGAGCGGGAAACCATAGCGTCGCAACAGATATCCGACGAAGGCGATGGCGATGACCAGGATGAGGTCGGTGATCGCGGCCGAGGTCGCGTAGACACCGAGCACGCAGAACACCGCGATCCCCGCGTAGAGGTAGTGCCTGGGGATCAGCAGCAGTTTCGCCCAGATGGCGGCGAACGGCATGTTGAGGATCAGCAGCATGACCAGGCCGATGAACAGGCTGGCGATGAGCGTCCAGACGAGATCGGCGTTGCGTTCGAAGAGCAGGGGGCCGGGCTGCAGGCCGTACTGCTGGAATGCGGCCAGCATGATCGCCGCGGTGGCGGAGGTGGGCAGACCCATCGCGAGCAGGGCACCCATCGCGGTGCCCGAAGTCGCGTTGCCCGCTGCCTCCGGACCGGCGACACCGCGGATGGCGCCGTGACCGAACTGGGGGTCGGGTCGTTTGCGGTCGAGACGACGCTCGGTTCCGTAGGCGAGGAAAGTCGGCACCTCTGCGCCGCCGACCGGGATGACGCCGAAGGGGACGCCGAAGCCGGTGCCGCGCAACCACGCCGGAAGCGCCTCGCGGAACTCGGCGCGCTTGAGGAAGGGCCGCCCGACGACGGCGTCCGCGTCCGGCGCACGCGTGCGGTGGATGCGGGAGGCGACGTAGAGGACCTCGCCCAGGGCCAGGGTGCCGACGGTGATGACGATGATGCTGATGCCGTCGAACAACTCGGGCGCGCCCATCGTGAAGCGCTGGGTGCCCGAGATGCCGTCGATCCCGATGACCGCGAGGATCAGCCCGATGAGGAGTCCGGTCAGACCCTTGATGACGGAGTCGGAGACCACCGAGGCAATCGCGATGAAGGCGAAGACGGCGAGGGCGAAGTATTCGGCGGGACCGAATTGGATGGCGAGATCGGCGAGCTTGGGTGCGAAGAACACGACGATGGTCGTCGCGATCATGCCGCCGATGAAGGCGCCGATCGCGGCGGTGGCCAGGGCCTGGGCGGCCCGCCCGCGTTTGGCCATCCGATGACCCTCGAATGATGTTGCGATGGCGGTGGACCCGCCGGGCGTGTTCATCAGGATGCCCATGGTCGAGTCACCGAACAGGCCGCCGAAGTACACGCCGGCGAACATGATGAACGCGGCGGTGGGGTCAAGGGTGAAGGTCACCGGCAGCAACAGTGCGACGGCCATCGCCGAACCCAGGCCCGGGAGCACACCCACCGCGGTGCCGAGCAGCGCGCCGATGAAGACCCAGAGCAGGTTCATCGGGGTGAGCGCCTGGGAGAAACCTTCCAACAGGAGTGAGACGTTGTCCATCAGAACAGCCCTCCCAGGATGCCGGCGGGGAGGTTCAGCCCGAGACCCGCCGAGAAGAACGCCTGCACCGCACAGGAGACGACGAGCGACACCGCGATGTCGAGGACCGGACGGGTGGAACCCATGGCGTAGGCGACGATCCAGAACAGCAGCGCGGCGGACAGGATCCAACCCAGCGGGATCAGCAGCACGGTGAAGGCGATGAGTCCGGCCAGGACGAGACCCAGTGCACGCCAGTCACTCTGCGTTCGCCACTGACCGGTCGCGGGCGGCACGATGTCGGGATCGGGCTCGTCGGGGTGACGCAGGGTCTGCACGGTCAGGAGTCCGGCGATCAGGTAGGCGCAGATCGTCAGGATGATCGGGAAGAACGCGGGCCCGGGAGTCGCTGCGCTACCCGGGATGTCCATCCCGATGATGCCGGCGGTCAGGTAGACGGCAAGTGCGAGCATGAGGCCCGCGACGACCAGACCGCTTCGGCCGGTGAGCGGTCGGCGCGCGCGGTCCGATCCGTGTCCGTCGTCGAGCGTCGTGCCGGCGGGCTGTACCGCCGCATTGTCAGTCGTCATGATGGGCTGCCTTCACTGCCAGTACGGGGACCTCGGCGTCGATGAGGATGCGCTGTGCGTTCGAGCCGAGCAGGAGTTTCCCGACGCGGGACCGGCGGCGCAGTCCGACGACGATGAGATCGGCGGCCAGTTCTTCTGAGACGTCGATGAGTTCGGCGGCCGGATCGGAATCCTCGCGACGATGGCCGAGCCAGCGAATCGCGGTGTCGTTGCCGGCGTTCTCGATAGGGGCGAAGTCGGGCTCGGGAATGCCACCGTCGTCGTCGACAGCAGGGGTTTCCATGTCGAAGACGATCAGTTGAGAGCTCTCGCTGCGCGCGAGGCGCCGGCCGTGTTCGAAGGCCGCTCGACCTTCGGGGGTGTGGGCGAAAGCGACAAGGATGGGCATGGGTTCTCCGTGATGTCGTGTGGGGCAGAAGTTGTGCAGTGCAGGTTCGGCGACCGCCGGTCAGTCAGTACCCGAGGTCGGCCCAGATGCCGCGGACGAACTCCGATTGCTGGTCGATGACCTGGTTGAATCCGGTGCCCGGCGTGAACGTGTCGGACCAGTTGTTGCGCTGCAGTGCATCTCGCCACTCGGGTGATTCGACGACCTCGGTGACGATCGCCTCGAGTTCGGTGCGTTGGTCATCGGTGATGCCCGGCGGTGCGACCACCCCGCGCCAGTTGGTGAGGGTGACGTCGTAACCCAGTTCGGACAGGGTCGGCAGATCGATGGCCGGGACCGGCTCGGGGGCCGAGATCGCCAGCGCGCGTAGATTTCCGGCGGTGATCTGGTCGACGAAATCCTCGTAACCACTGACCGAGGCCTTGATCGTCCCGGACATGAGTGAGGTCGCCAGTTCGCCACCACCGGAGTAGGCGATGTAGTTGACCGCGCCGGGGTCGATACCGTTCTCCCGAGCCATCTGGCTGATGATCATCTGGTCGACGCTGCCCAGCGAACCGCCACCGAACGTGAAGTTCTTGGGGTCCTTCTTCCATTCGGCCATCAGCTCTTCGATGGTCGTGATCGGAGAATCAGCCGGTACGACGACGACGTCGTAATCGTCGGCGAGCCGCGCGATGGGGGTGACGTCTCCGAGATCCACGTCGGACCCGTTGATGTTGATCGCGCCCAGCATCGTGATGCCCATGACCATGATCGTGGTGGCGTCGCCGGTCATCCCCGCGAACTGGCTGAGTCCGATCGTGCCGCCGGCACCGGGGATGTTGACGACCTGCGAGTTGTTGACGATGTTCTGGGCTCGCAGCGCCTGCTGCATCTCGCGCGCCGCACCGTCCCAACCACCACCGGCGGCCGCGGGCGCGATCAGGGTCAATTGCGATCGCGCGTCGGCGCCGCCCTCGCTACCGGCCGCGTCGACGACGCCGACGACGACGATCGCCGCGGCGACCAGTGCGCCGAGTGCTTTGACGAGCGTGGGAACACGTTTCGGCGGACGAGACGTGCGGGACAGCTCTGTCGATTCGTCGGTGCCGGGGGATGGTGCGGTCATGCGGTCCTCGTTTTCGTTCGGGGTCGGGTCCCGAGGCCGAGAGCTACCAACATCGTCTGACTCGATTCTGCTGCGGATGTGAGGACAACCACGTCGGTGGTCACATCGGAAGTGTTGGCGTAACCGTCGTCACAGTCACGCTTGGGCGCATAAGTATCGTTTTGCGCTTTTCGCGCGCGCTCGGCGTCGCACAGTTATAGATTATAACCTATGGCGGTGACGCACGACACAGGGGTTGGAAAAGTGGCAGCGGCCAGGTCAGCCGGCGACGGGGTCCTCGGTGAGCGCATCGATGGCACGACGTCCGAGACTGTTGCCGATGTGCTCGCGCATCACCGCGTCGGCACGCTCGGCGTCACCGTCGGCGACGGCATCCATGATCGCCCGGTGCTCGGCGGTGACCCGCGACCGGTCGTCGGGTGAATCGCCCCGGTGGGAGAGGCCGATGACTCGGTAACGATCTGCTTTGTCCCAGAGTCGTTCGAGGATGTCGATGAGAACGGGGTTGCCCGAAGCGCGGTACACCGTGCGATGGAATTCCCGGTGTCGGACAAGGGCATCGACATCGGACGCACTGGCGATGGGCGAGAGGCGATCGAAGGCATTGCTGATGGCGGCGATGTCGGCCGCCGTTCGCGTCCGCGCGGCGAGCGCCGCCGCGAGCGGGTCCAGGTTCTCGCGTACCTGGTAGAGGTGGCGCGCCTCATCGGCCGATACGGGGGTCACGCGCGCGTCTCGGTGGGCCTCGAGTTCGACCATGCCCTCGGCGGACAGCCGGCGGATCGCCTCGCGGAGGGGAGTCGTGCTGACGCCGATCTCGGCCGCCAGCTTGGCCTGGGGGATCACCGCGCCGGCCGGCAGGACGCCGGTCAGAATCCGCCGCTGGAGCTCGGCGTATGCGTAATCGTTCTTGGTGAACATCCCGCCTGGTGTGGTCATGGCGGGCCTCCCGGCAGTGGTCATGGGACGTCGAGGGTGCGGCAGCGCCGGACGCGGCGATGATAACACGGGTGGTGCAAGTTATAGGTTATAACATATGGTGGGATGCATGAGTGGAGCTGAACGCCGCGCGCAACCCGATCTGCCGGTCGTCGATGTCGAGCGGCGGGTCGGGTCCGACGTGTACCGGCAGTGGCCCACGGTGGTCCGTCTACTCGCCGAGAACGTGACTCGCCATGCCGACGCCGAGACGCGCGATCGAGCCCTGGACGACATGACCCGCTGGCTTCGCGCCGGCACCAGCGACGCCGAGATCCCGTATGTGCCGGGCCGGTTGCTGATGCACGACACCACCAGCACGCCCGCCCTCGTCGACATCGCCGCGATGCGTGACGCGGTTGCCGCCCGAGGTGGGGATCCGACGGCGTTGAGTCCCCGCCTTCCGGTGGAGGTCTCGGTGGACCATTCGCTCGCGGTCGAGTCGTTCGCGCGCCGCGATGCCGCCGCGGCCAATCTCGCCCACGACATGCGTCGCAACGCGGAGCGGTATCGCTTCCTGGCCTGGGCGTCGACCACGATGGACACCGTGCACATCAACCCGCCGGGTACCGGGATCATGCACACGATCAACCTCGAACAGCTCGCCACCGTGGTGACGGTGGAGAAGGTCGGTGGCGTCGACCACGCGGTGCCCGACATGATGCTCGGTACGGACAGCCACACGCCCATGATCAACGGGCTCGGTGTATTGGGCTGGGGCATAGGAGGTCTGGAAGCCGAGACGGTGATGTTCGGCATGCCGACCACACTGCGGATCCCCGAGGTCGTGGGAGTCCGCCTCACCGGGACGCTCTCCGCGGGCGTGCTGGCCACGGATCTCTCGCTGGTCGTCACGCACCGTCTGCGCGAGCTCGGGGTCACGGGTGAGTTCGTCGAGTTCTACGGGCCGGGCGTATCGGCACTGACGGCGGGCGCACGGGCGGTGATCGCCAACATGGCCCCGGAATACGGTGCCACCACCGGGTTCTTCCCCGTCGACGCACAGACCGTCCGATATCTGGCCGACACCGGACGTACCGCAGAACACTGCGAGCTCGTCGAGTCGGTGACACGACGGCTCGGACTGTGGTTCGACCCCGATGCCGAGCCGCGTTTCACCCGCACGATCGACATCGACCTGGGTGCGGTGGTCCCGTCGGTGGCCGGTCCGCGTCGCCCGCAGGACCTGGTCCCGGTGACCGAGTTGCCGGCGACCTTCGACGCCGAGGGGCCTTCTCGATGTGACGACGACATCCCGATGCCCGCCTTCCCGATCGCCATCGCGTCGATCACGAGCTGTACCAACACCTCTGACCCGCGCCTCCTCATCGCCGCGGGTTTGGTCGCCCGCCGCGCACGGGAACGAGGGCTGCGGGTGCCGGAGTATGTGAAGACCTCCCTCGCGCCGGGTTCGCCCTCTGCCGCCGGCGTGCTCGAGCGGGCCGGTCTCACCGACGACCTGTCCGCGGTCGGCTTCGACATCGTCGGATTCGGTTGTGCCACCTGCATCGGCAACTCGGGACCGCTGCCGGCGGAGATCACCGCGGTGGCCGAGGCGCACACACGAAATCCGGTGGCAGTACTCAGCGGCAACCGCAACTTCCCCGGCCGCGTCCACCCGGACCTCGAACTGGGCCTGCTGATGTCGCCGCCGATGGTGATCGTCTTCGCGCTCGCGGGTGATGCGGCGATAGATCCCACCTCGGAACCGATCGGCGTCGACGCCGACGGACACGACGTGATGCTCGCTGAACTGTGGCCCGCCCCGGAGGAGATCGACGCGCTCACCGATGCAGCGCGGCGTCCGCGTGATGTCGTCGACGACTTCGTCTCCGCGTCCCGCAATCCGGCATGGGACGCACTCGATGTTCCGGATGGGCCGCTGTTCCCCTGGGACCCGTCGTCGACGGCCCTGCGGCGTCCTCCTTTCGCCGATGACGGCTACGCGCACACCATGCTCGGGGAGTACACCGCGCAGCCCCTGCTCGTGCTCGGCGACGACATCACCACCGACCACATCTCCCCGGCCGGGGCGATCAAGCCCGACAGCCCGACCGGTCGATACCTTGTGGAGCGAGGTGCGGAACCGGGCGACCTGAACGTCTACGCCTCCCGGCGGGGCAATTGGGAAGCCATGTTGCGGGGCGGGTTTCAGAACAAGAACGTCCGCAACGCGCTCGCACCGGATGCGGCTCCCGCGCACACCGTGCATGCGCCCACCGGCGAGGTCGTGTCTCTTCCGGAGGCCGCGGGCCGGTACGCCGACGACGGCGACGCGGTGGTGATCGTGGCGGGGGAACGGTACGGCATGGGCAGCTCGCGCGACTGGGCGGCGAAGCTGGTGCGTCTGCTCGGAGTGCGGGCCGTGCTCGCGCGCAGTTTCGAGCGGATTCATCGGTCCAATCTGATCGGTGTCGGCGTCCTGCCGTTGCTGATTCCTGCTGACGTCGACGGCGGGTTGCAGGACCTGCAGCCCGGAGACCGACTGCGCGTCAACGGGACTGCCGACGCCGTCGACCGCGGGACGGTGGCGGTCGTCGTCCGGCGGATCGACGGTTCCGAAAGGCGTTTCGACGCGCAGGTGGCCGCCGAGACCGATCTGGATCGTCGGCTTCTCCGACGCGGCGGAGTCATCCCCAGCATTCTCGACGAGCAACTCGTGCGGTGACCTCGCGGGCGGGGGGGGGGGGGCAACGCGTAGCTGCCAGCGAATTCACAGTGATCGGTCAACCCCCTCATAACCTGCGAGTTCACTCTCGATACATGAGAAAGAACAAGCACATCTCCTCGGTCCCGCTCGTCGTCCTCGACGACCCTGCTGCCATCGACCACGCGTACGACCTGTTCCGTCGCGACATCCCGCTGGCTGTCGTCAGCAGTGAGTACTCCGCGGTCCTGCCGTTCATGCTCGGCAACAACGGGCACACCGCGGCATTCGTCGCCGACGTCGACGACCCCGACCAGCTCGCGGAGGCGATCGTGATCATCGAACGCCGTTTCGGCCGAGTCGGTTCGGTCATCCGCTATGCGGCCGACATCCCGGCGGTGGCGGTGTAGGACGTGAGCGCGATGTCAGAACGACGGTGGGTTGTGGAGGAAGTCCTGGCCGGGAATCTGGACTCGAGGCGGCGGATCCGTTCGGCCGAACCCGCCGGTAATCGGCACGGCGGCTGACGACCCACCAACCGATAGAGAGCGGTCGATCGTCGCATCGCGGGTCGGCGACCTGGAACCATGCGCGACGGTGTAGCAGTGCAGGTGCGCGATCCCGGCCTCGAAGAGACGATCGTAGGCATTACCACGGCTGGTCGAATAAGGCTCATGCTGGTTCAGTGTTGCGACACAGCCTGTTTCAGGCCGATTTATGCGGGGGTCCACTCGAGTCCGAGGAGGGTCAGGGCACGGGCCAGTTGTGGATCCGCGGCGTCGATGGGGCAGTGGTCGACAACGTCGATGTGGGGGCTGATGTCGGGGTCGGCGGCGCGTTCGTAGAGCGCCCGCATGCGCAGCTGGTCGCCGTGGCGGGAGTCGGACTCGATCCCGTCGACCGCTGCCTGTCCGTGGTGGGTGAGGGCGTAGAGCCAGCGGGAGATGGCCTGGGTGAGCCCCCGGGGGCGGCCATCCCGCAACGCGGCGGTGTCGAGGTCACGCGTGAGCGTCGTACGCCTCGGCCACAACGGTGGCCGAGACCGCGCCTGCGTGTTTGCGGGCGTAGTACGTGGACGGGGCGAGCTGCATTCCGCGCTCGCGGAGCACGCGGCAGATCGGGACGACCCCGAACCGATCCCGGTGAGCGTCGATATGGTCGACGATCAGTACAGAAGCTCAGCATGCCACGACTATGCGCCGGACCGGGTTGCCGGAGCCAACCTTTAACACCACGCCAGGCGGCTCATCTGATGCATCATTGATTCATCCAGTGCATCATCAATGCCAATCTGCAGGTCATCGAGTTGTTCCGTAACAAGGCGGCCCGGCCTCAAGCGCTCGGCATCGCGTCGCAGCTGGGTCGCCTTCTCGAATGCCGCTGGGAAACAATGGTGTTCGTGAGCGCGGTCAGGACCAGGAGGAGTGGCGAGGCGATGCATCTGATGCAATATGCAGTGCTTCACTTAACATAAGGTAAATTATCGGCACTTGAAAGGCGTTGGGGGAGTATGTATTTGAACATTCTCTGACGTAACGTCAGCGGCTCCGCCGGTCGAGGGTGATCTCGAAGGTCGCACCCGAGGTTAGGAGCGGTTGATCAGACGGTTCACCCCGGCCACGACGGCTGTAGTGAGCACCCAGCCGATGATGACGTTGAGCGCGCAGCTGGCGGATGACGAACCACAGCCCGACAACCGGGCCGGCGACCAGCAATCCGATCGAGGTGGACAACGCGAAGATGCGTTCCGAACTGATCTGCCCGTGACGTGGCTCCTGACCACCACCCACGTGGTGATGAACGCGGCAGCCGAGGAAGTACGCGCCGGACGCCTTGACGCCGACGACGCCCCGTGGTTCATCGGTGCGATCCTGCTACCAGCGTTCACGCAGACACAAGATTGAGCCGCAACACTCTTGCGGTCGCGATCAACGGCACACGGCGCGGCACGCGCCTCGGCTGCAAAGCCCGTCAATCGCACTCACCCACGGTCGGAGATCTGATACCAGAGAGCACTTGGTTGTTGCGCTTCCAGTTACGGGCACGCCAGTTTGGCGTGTACCGCGCGGT
>NZ_MVKV01000022.1:0-69700 GCF_002009645.1 Gordonia sp. IITR100
GGTCGTCGGGTTACGGCGAGAAGAGCATGGCCCAGTACGTCAAGGACGGGAACTTCGGCTCCTTCACCCTCGGCCCGACGCCGGTCAGCGGTCTCGAGCTCGCCAACGTCGCCGCCACCCTCGCGTCGGGCGGCACATGGTGCCCGCCCAATCCGATCAAGGCCATCAGCCGGATCAAACGCGACGGGTACGGCAATCCCGTGGTGGACCCCGATAACCAGCCCGTACTCACGTCGGTGCCGTTCACGCCCCCGACGTGCGAGCAGGTCGTGGACGAGGGACTCGCGCACACCCTCGCCAACGCGATGAGCAAGGACGATCAGGGCAGCGGCACATCTGCCGCTGCAGCAGGTTCCACGGGATGGAACCTGCCGGCATCAGGCAAAACCGGTACCACCGAGTCGTATCGCTCCTCGGCCTTTTTGGGCTTCACCAACCAGATCGCCGGCGCCGCCTACGTCTACAACGATGGCCCGACTCCGTCTGGAGTCTGCACTTCTCCGCTGCGGAGGTGTGCGGAGGGCAATGTGTACGGCGGTATGGAACCGGCGCGCACGTGGTTTCAGGCTTTACGCCCGGTCGCAACGAAATTTGGTCCGGTCCGGCTGCCCCCACTTGACGCCCGATTCACGTCAACCCCACGGCGATGACCAGTCATCACGCGTCGTGACCAGTGCATTGCCGATCGCACCAGGCACACGGCAGTGCCGCCATTACAACCCCGGAAAGGTGGTTTTACAATGCCTGTGCACCACAGGAATAGATCGCTGTCTGTCGTGTCAGTCGTCGCAGTTCTGAGCGCACTATTTGCGCTTGCTGGCTGTTCGAGCGAACCGGCGAGGGAGTCCACGCAGTCGGCGGCGGTTGCGATCACCGACAGTTGGATCAAAGGTATGCCGGCGGGAATGACGTCGGTGTACGCCACGATCGCCAACGACAGCGACAGCGATGTCCGGGTGGTCTCTGCATCGTCTCCAGTAGCGGGCAGAGCCGAACTGCACGAGATGGTTTCCGACGGCGGAATCATGTCGATGCGTATCAAACCCGAGGGGCTGATCATTCCTGCCCGACAGACGACGACTCTGGGTCCTGGCGATGACCACCTGATGCTGTTCGACCTCAGACAGCCGATCACTCCCGGCTCATCGACAACGGTAACGTTGAGGTTCGAGGACGAGTCCAGCGTCGACTTCACCGCGCAGGGCCGAGACTTCCCTGGCGCGAGCGAACGCTACGAGCCCAACAACGACGAGCATGCCCCCCACACCCAACCCGAGTCCGAGCCCGGCGATGGATAGCGCGACACCCCGCGGAGCTCGGGGGCTGACTCGACGACAAATACTCGCCACCGGTGTTCTCTCAGCGGGGGCTGCTACCGCCGGAGCCGCAGCCGCAGGCTCCGGACTCAAGGCCACGGCCAGCGCCCCCACGGCCACGACCTTCGGCGAGCAACGCCTCGATTTCTACGGCCAGCATCAAGCCGGCATCCTGACACCGCCACAGGCGGCGGCCACCTTCCTCACGTTGGACTTGACCCCCCAGGCAACCCGCGACGATCTCATCTCAGTACTGCGGCTATGGACTGCTGATGCCGCTCGCCTCACCGCCGGTAAGCCCGCGCTGGCAGACACCGAACCCGAACTCGCCGCACTCCCGGCCCGCCTGAGTATCACCGTCGGATTCGGACCGGAGCTGTTCGACCGTATCGGATTGGCCGAGCGCCGCCCCTCCTCGGTCCGTTCGCTACCCGCATTCAGCATTGATCGTCTTCAACCCCGCTGGTGCGGCGGACAACTTCTTCTACAGATTGCATCCGATGACCCCTCCGCTACATCACACGCCGTCCGAGTCCTGACGAAGAATGTGCGATCCCTGACCAGAATTCGTTGGGTTCAGAATGGGTTCCGCTCAGCGCGTGGTTCTCGCCCAGATGGACTGACCATGCGCAATGTCATGGGCCATCTCGACGGGACCGCCAACCCGCAGCCGACGGATCTGCCCTCACTGGTATGGGCCGACGGTGCGGACCAGCCATGGTTCCGCGACGGAACGACGATGGTACTGCGGCGAATTCAGGCTGAGATGGATACCTGGGACGAACTCGACACCCATGCCCGAGCACGAGTAATCGGACGACGTCAGGACACCGGCGCACCCCTAACCGGAAACCACGAGACCGACAAACCTGATTTCGCGGCTACCACAGCTGGGCTTCCGGTCATACCCACCGAATCCCACATTGCACGCGCGAGCTCAGTCGATCCGCGCGAGCGATTCCTCAGGCGCGCCTACAACTTCGAAGACACCTCGCCTGCCGGCCAGCCTGGCGTCATCACCTCTGGTCTCATCTTCACTGCTTTCCAATACGACATCGACACACAGTTCGTGCCGGTCCAGCGACGCCTCGCCGAGGTCGATCTGCTCAACGAGTGGGTAACCCCCATCGGTTCGGCTGTGTTCGCCATACCCCCTGGCATCGACGAGGGTGACTATCTCGGTCAATCCCTTCTGAGCCCGAACCACTCCGGCTGAAAACCGGCTTCGCTTGCGTTGCCAGCAACTTGGTGGCGACGTTGCAGCGGACGGCCGAGCCAGACAGGAACTCCTGAACACCAAAGGACCAGCGGAACAATGATTTCATCTACACGACGACCGGCACCCTGAGTGTGATGCAGGATTCAGTGCCGAGAGACGTCGGGCCGCGGTGGCGGTCACGGCAAGCAGACGTGTCGGCGAGAGTTGTCGGTCCAACACTCGCCGACGGCTGGGCCGTGTACGTCGCTGCTGCCCTGACGGTGCTGACGGCTGTCGTGATGGATGTTGTGGCCGGTGAGCATCCGATTCACATGGTGACGTTAGGGCTGGCGGCGACCGCGGTGGCCGCGGTGCGTGTGTTCGCCTCCGGCCGCCTACGGGGGTGTGCTGCCGTTCTGAGTGGTGTTGTCGTGTGCCAGCCGGCTGTGCATGCGTCCACAAAGCTGTTTCCAGAAACGAGCGAACACGCGACGCAAGCCTCGGTCAGCGCGGTTCACGTGATGTTTGCCGCCGTAATGGCTGCCGCCGTCGCCTGCGCGCAGGTGCTACTCGAGCTCGTTGTGTCGGTGAGCCGGATCACGTTGGCATTGGTGTGGCTGACGATCTCTAGAGGGCAGCCGATACCCGCTGCGCCGATGGCGCCCGCGCCAGCACCGAATGTGCCGCTGTGTGACGGCTTTGCGGTCTCAGAACCGTTGCGCGGACCACCAAAGCCTACCGGCCTTGCCTTCTCGGTCTGACCCACGCCGGGCGCGGGTCGCGCACAGCCAGCAGCTGACCCGCCGTTGAGTAGTTGAGCTCGCAGTTCGCCGCAGTGCGAGATCGCGATCCTCTCACCTGACTGGGGCGTGAGGGGCAAGTAGGCCACATCCAGTAGCCGATTTCGATGCCCCCCAACGTGACTGGGGCACACCCCTCTTTCCTGTCATGGAGACCTCTTATGTCGATCCTTCATTCCTTGCCTGTCCCTGGACCGTCTCGATTCAGCATGGCCACCCGGTACGGCGCACGCTCCAACGCGCCAACGGCACTGCGCGGACCCACGCAGATGTCCATCACGCAGACTGACCACGACCAACCCGCCGAGCTGGGCGTCGTCACAGTTCGCGCTGCAAGCGTCGCAGACCTCACAGCCACCTCCACGCTGCACGTCGCTCATCTGCGGCTGGGGTTGTTCCCTCGCCTTGGACGTCGCTTCGTGCAGCGATGGCACACGACGTTTCTGACCGCCCCAGGCGGTGTCGGGATCGTCGCGACCACCCGCGATACCGAGGGACGAGAGGTGCTTCTCGGCTTCCTGCTCGGGACCACCGACCGCGACGCGTCACGCAGCGACTTAATCAGCTTCCGCAGCTGGCCGATCGTGCTTCACGCCGCCGTCGCGTTGGCGCTGCGGCCCGTCACGCTGGTGCAGTTTCTGCGGACCCGGCTCGTTCGTTACGCCCGTCGATTCGCACTCGCAGCGCATACGCGCCGCAAGACTGTTTCGGCAAGTACGAGGTGTTCGACGCAGGTAGCAGAACTCGACGTGCTGGCGGTTTCACCTGCAGCGCGGCGACTCGGCCTCGGCGCGCACCTGGTCGAACTTTTCGTGCACGCCTGTGAAACTGGGGGTGCCGTACGGATCGAGCTTGTCGCCCCGGCGACCACCGAAGCGGTGAGTTTCTACCGCCGCACCGGATGGGAGCAGACCAGTACAACGGTCACGAGTGACGGCGCCCCAGTCGCGCTGTTCGCCCGCCCTTGCGCGCTCACGAAGGTTTAAGCCACCATGCACCAACCCTCACATCGACGGATTTCAAGGCCTGGCCGGGCACTCATCGCACTTTTCGCTCTGCTGGCCACGGTTGCCGGTGCGCACACGATCCTGCAGCTAGCACACCCGTTCACACGAGAGCCCGACAGACCGCAAGCGTTGGGGGAAGCGATCACGCACGTCGCCCCGCCTCCGGCCGACAGCGCCTCGACACCTTCGACGCTGTTGCCGCCGTGGCGACCCGGCAGCGACGAGCCCGCTGGGCCAGTCAAGATCGCGGCGGCGACATTCGTCGAATCTGTCGGGACCTGGCGACCGAGTACAGCTCGGTCAGCGCCTCCTCCCATCGCCGGCGCTAAGCGGAGTATCGCTGACTCGACCACATTGGCGCAGAGGCTCGCCGCCCGCGGCTACGCCCGCAATCTGGTTCCAGACGCCGGTCTTCTCGATGCCACTTCACCGGCGGCCGTGACCCGGGTGCGGTATCCACAGCTCGGTGGACTAACCGACAGCGAAGCGAGCGTCGTCGTCTCCGCAGTTCAGTTCCTCGACGGCGGCCGCGAACACCGCGATGTACTCATCGACGTTCGGCTCCGCAAACGCGCAGGCCTATGGACGATTATCCCATCCCCGTCGGTGGCTGATCGGCCAGCGCTGCGTTCGACCGACCCGTCGACGGCTGCGTCAACCGTGCTCGCCAACCCGCGAATAGCTATGTCTGATCCGACACGGGCCGAGATCGCGGCTCGGGTCATAGATGACCGAATCCTACGGCTACTCACCGGTATGAGCGGCAAGTATCACCTCACGGTTCAAGTCGCGCGGACCGGCCACCCCGGCACCGTCTTCCCGACCCCTCGCACGTCCAACCATGCCCGGGGCTTGGCAGTGGACATCCGGGCAGTCAACGGCCGCAACGTCGTCGACATCGCCCAGACGGACCCGCTGTTGGCCGAGTTCATGCTTGCCGCGCGACGACTTGGATCCACAGAAGTCGGTGGTCCGATCCCCATCTCCGGGCCGGAATTCTTCACCGATCCGGTGCACCAGGACCACATCCACATCGGTATCGACGAACCTCAATGACCGAACAGCCACTACACGACGGGCCCGGCACGTCCACACAGCGACCGCGGGGATGGCAACACAGCGGAATCAACCAACGAGTCACCTCCCGCTACCGGAGGCTGTGCAGTGCAGACCGTGCTCAGGGAGTCGATCTGGCCCGGGGCATCGCATTGGTCGGGATGCTCGCCGCACATCTGCTTGTCATCCCGGCGCTGCATTGGGGTGAACCGGCCAGTTGGGTCGCAGTCGTGCAAGGCCGCTCGTCGATCCTCTTCGCCACTCTTGCAGGCGTCTCGCTGGGACTGTTCACCGGTGGCACGCAACCCATTCCAGGATCATCCACCGTGTTGCGCCGCACTCGGCTGCAGATCGCCATCCGAGCCTTATTCATCTGGGCGATCGGGATCGCCATGAGCGCGCTCGGCCTGCCTGTGTACATCATATTGCCCGCGTACGCGATCCTGTTCCTCCTAGCAATCCCTCTGCTCACCGCGACTCGGTTCCTGCTGACAGGGACCGTCTCGGTCGTCGTCGTGATCACACCGGTGATGTACGTATGGATCAACGCCGCACCGTGGTGGGACGGCAATGCCGGTGCCGCGGTCTCGGTGTTGGTGGGCTGGCCCTACCCATTCCTCGTGTGGATCGCCTTTATCGTCAGCGGATTGGTCATCGCGCGCTGCGGGGTTACCCAACTCCACGTCCAGGTTGCCGCGGTCGGTATCGGAACGCTACTCGCCGGCCTCGGATACGGCCTGGCCGCATCGCTCACACGGACGCGCATTCCCAACGCCGACAGCATCTGGGCGGACGCACTATCAGCTCAGCCCCACTCCGGCGGAATACTCGAAGTGGTCGGCTCCGGTGGCGTCGCAGTCGCGGTCATCGGACTCTGCGGGCTCATCACACGGACTCGTGCAGCGGCAATTCTCCTGCCACTTCGGGCGGTAGGCAGCATGCCTCTGACTGCCTACGTCCTCCAGCTCGTGGTGTGGTTTCTCGTCGCACACTCCATCCTCGACAACCCCCACGACCTCACAGCCTTCCGTACCCTACAACCTTTCTGGCCGATGACTGTCGGCATCATCACCGCCTGCACCGCCTGGGCATTGCTCATTGGCCGCGGCCCACTCGAGCAAGCATTGACCCGCCTGCAACCGTCACCTTGACGGAGCAACCGCCGTCTAAATGCCGGTACCCACCAACCGCAGGCGTCAGTGCCCCATCGGCGAAGCTACGTCGACACGCGTCCCGCAGCAATGACCATCCGTTCAGCACTGCATCGACACGTCGGTCAGCCATCTTGCTATTCCCGCATACTTTCGTCACTGGTGACGAAACACAATGGCGCACAAAACGATTCGCCGATAATCTACCTTATGTCAAGTAAACCACTGCGTATTGCATCTGATGAAACCCAGAACCACGTTCGCACCCCTCTTAAGGGCGTTACGGGCCGGGAAATGCAACGACCGAATATGCAGCGTTACCAGTAGTCCTGACATTGCCTCATCAGGATATGAAATATAACCTTGTTAGAGTTGGATAATGTTGTATGGTGTGCATCATGGCTGAACAAGGTTTCCTGCGAGTAGCGGAGGCGGCTGCTTATCTCGGGGTGTCCGCCCAGACGCTGCGGCGATGGGATCGTGACGGCACCTTGCCTGCGCTGCGGCGGCCCGGCAGTGATTACCGGTATTACCGACGCGCCGACCTGGAGCCGTTCCGGCTGGAGTATCGCCGTGCCCAGGAGGCCGCCGCGGCTGGCGCCGACAGCAGTGTGTTCGCCACCGCCAACGCGGACGTCGAGGCCAATGCGGCGTTGCGGGAGCCACAGCGCGAGGCCCACCTTGCTGTGCGCGAGCACTTCGCCGAGAGCGCCGCCCCGGCGATCGTGCAGATCCCAGTCGGGTGCGGCAAGACCGGCATCATGGCGACTCTGCCCTTCGGCATCGCCCGTGGTCGCACGTTGGTGATCACGCCGAACTTGACGATCCGTAAAGGGGTCGCCGATGCCGTGGACATCACCAGCCCGCAGTGTTTCTGGACCAAGTGTCGGGTGCTGTCGGATTTCACCGCAGGGCCGTGGATGGCCGTTCTGGACGGGCCGAACGCCAACATCCACGACGCGATCGAAAGTGACTTCGTGGTCTGCAACATCCAGCAGCTGGCCAGCCAGGCCGACCGGTGGCTTCCGCAGTTCCCCGAGGACTTTTTCGACATGATCCTGGTCGATGAGGGCCACCACGCTGCCGCCGAAAGCTGGCAGAAGGTGTTCCGGCGCTTCCCCAATGCCAAAGTCGTCAGCCTGACAGCCACCCCGTTTCGCTCCGACCAGCAGCAGCTGCACGGCGAGATCGTCTACCGATACCCGTTCACCCGGGCGATGATCACCGGCTACATCAAGCAGATCCACTCCCGCAACGTCGCCCCCGCCGAGCTGTACTTCACCTACCGTGACGACACCCGCCGCCACACCCTCGACGAAGTCCTGGAACTGCGCGAGGAGGCCTGGTTCCGCCGCGGCGTGGCGCTGAGCACCGAGTGCAACCGCCACATCGTGGAGGCCAGCATCCAGGCGTGTGACCGAATGCGCGCCCAGACCGGTATCCAGCACCAGATCATCGCTGCGGCCTGCTCGGTCGACCATGCCCGCCAGGTCGCCGCGATCTACAACGAATGCGGATACCGCGCGGCCGAGATCCATTCCGACATGGACGAAAACGACCAGGATGCCGTCATCGCGCGGCTGCGCCAAGGGCAGCTCGACTGCATCGTGCAGGTGCAGATGCTCGGTGAGGGCTTCGACCACCCGCGCCTGAGTGTCGCGGCGATCTTCCGGCCCTTCCGCAGCCTGGCGCCCTACATCCAGTTCGTCGGCCGGGTGATGCGCGTGGTGCAGGAGGCCGCCCCCGAGCACCCTGACAACCAGGCCCACATCGTGTCCCACGTCGGACTCAACAACGACGCCCGCTGGTCGGAATTCCGCGAACTCGACCTCGATGACCAAGCCTTGGTGCACGGATGGGTTGCCGGCACCACCGACGATGACGGCGATGGCAACGGTGATGGCGAACCGCGTGCCCGCCGATTCGACGAGGGCATGCTCGTCGACAACGAGATCCTCACCGACTTCGTCGAGCAGACCTACCTCGATCCCACCGACGACCGGGTCCTCGACGAGATCTTGAACCGCGAAGTCGCCCCCGGCATTCGGGTCGGCGACGTCGTTGACCGCGAGCAGCTACGCCAACGCCTGCTGGCGCAGCAGGCGGCAGCCGCACCCCCTGCGCCGCAGCCGATCCCGGTCTCCCCGCAGCGAGCACGACAATCGGCCAAGACCCGAGTCAACCAGCGCACCAAGGCGGTCGCCAACCGAATTCTGGCCGACCTCGACCTCCCGCCGCGGGGTCACCAGCTGATGGCCGTCACGGGCGGCCCGCGTCAGCACAACACGGTCATCGCGATCCGCCGTCTGGCCGCGGCGATCAACGAGGCGGTGGGCATGCCCAACGGCACCCGCGGCGAGTGGTCGGGCGAGCAGTTGACCACCATCTTCGAACGCATCGACGAGATCGCCGACACCGTCCGCGACACGTTGAGATCCCAACTGTCCCAACGCGGGTAAAACCTCACCCGTACCGTGCCCCAAAGGAGTCGGCATGCCCACCACCAAAGCGATCCTGCGCCACGTCCGTGTCGAGACGCCCCGCACGAATCACGAGCGTCCGTGCGCCGCCCACCGCAATGGCAAGAAGGCCCACTTCATCCTGGCTGGAGACACCCACCTCGTCATCACGGAAAACGACAAGGCGATCAGATACTGCCCGCCGGCGGCCGCCGAGATCCTCGACGTCGCTCAACAGGACCTCGCCACGCTGCGCCAGCAGCTCGGCCTGTGACGCCGCAGAACAGGTCCGCACAACTCAACCCGGCGCCCGTCAGCGCCGATGATTATGTCTTCCTGGCTCGATAAAGGCCTGTCCCCCAGCATTTTTCATGTGCCGATAGTAGATATTATGACATTTGCGCAGTTCGGCGCGGGTTGACGTCTGCAGGGTCGGCCGACGGTCCCACAGTGAGGAACACGCCCAGCAGCTCTCGGCCAGTCGTTGTCTAGATTGACAGTCATGGCTAACTCCGATCCCGAGCTCGACGCTGAATACCGGTCGTTCATCCGATCACTGCACCAAGAGACCGTCAACACGGTCCTTGAAGCTGAATCCTGGTGGCGCGGAGACACTATGCGGATTGCAGTGCTCGGTGGGTATTCGCCGGAGGACGAACGGGATTCAAAAGAAGTCTCCGACGCCCTCGAACAGACGTGGCGCTCCACTGTGGTCCCTCGCTTGCACACCCTGGTCCATGGACACCCTGATCCAGACGTTCGTTTTGCCGCCGACATCCTCGAAAAGCGCCTGTGGTCGATCTCCATGATTATCAGCCGGCCGTGGGATGAAGACTGGCTGGATGGCGATGATGATGAACGGAGACGTGCGGAGAACAGTGTAACGGTTCATCTTGCACACGACGGCTTCACGCGGCTTCACCGCGCCGTCTACCACGCCCCGTTCCGGGTCACCCGACCGTCACCTAGATACGACGGCATCGCGGTCGGCAACGCCGAACCCTTGCCCGGCAGGATTTTGGACACCATCCGAGAGTTGCAAGATGCGGGCGTTCTCGAACGAGAGGCACCCCCGCTGCGGGGCTTCGCAATTGCCGAGGCGGTTCGCAGGATTTCGGACATCTTCTTCATGCCAGAGGATGAGCGAGCTGCTCTGTTCAAGGACAACAACGTGGCCGATCCAGTCGGCGACGGAGGAGACAACCGACCGATAGGGTTCGGTTTCAGATCGAGCTCTCAGTGAGGTCTCAGAAGCTCGCGATCGCCGCACATCGTTCGGTGAGCGCGGTCCGCCGTTGGAACGACGCCCTCACACTCGACTGACACCCCGGACAGGAACGGCAAACCACCAGCTTCCGAACGCCCGGACGTCGACGGCGACACCGATCCCGGAGCCGACCAACCCGCTAAGACAGGACGGCACCCCCTCCCGCCGGGCTAGCCGAAGCAAGCAACCGCTTCCTCACACAGCGACGAGACCGGTACCCCCATCGACGAAGCCTCAATCGAAGGCCGCGGGTGCCCCCCCCCCTTGCGGACTACCTCGAACGGTCGATACGGCGCCGGCGCGGGCAGCTAGCGGTCCGGAGAATTCTTGATCAGTCGGACGTTGGGCAGGCTGAGCAGAGTGTCGAACGCGGCGTCGGGGTCGCTGGTGCCGAGGGCGGCTGCCGCGCGGCTTGTCGTGGCGATCAACACCGCGTCGTCGGCCGCGCGTGCGAAGGTGGCGTGATCGCGCATCCGATTCGTGGTGTCGGTGACGTCGAAAGTGAGGAACCGCCCGAAATTGTCTTTCATGTGCACGACCCGGATCGGTTCGGCCTGATGGGGTCTGCGCCTGAGCGTATCGGTGCTGGTGACTTGCCAGCCCAGGCCAGCGTCAATCAGGGCGACGAAGGGATAGTTCTCGAGGAACCCCCATTGCCGTGTCTGTCGCCGCTGCCAAAAGCTCTCACCCACGATTGGGCTCCCCTCTGCTGGTCGAGTTGGGACATCACTACTGCCCGCCGACGATGCCACACACCTCTGACAGGCTGTCCTCCCTCGCTAGGGGCCGTATCCGAGGGAAGGTGTACGCGGCCCGACAGCCCTTGCGATAGTGAGAGGGTGAGCCCGTCAACTCGTCCTGGCCGTGCCTGGTTGGAAGAACGTGCTGAGCGTTTGATGGAGATGGTCAACGATCGCGGTTTGACCATGACCGACCAAGCGGCACAACAGCTTCTCACCGACCGTGTGCAGTCCGTGGCCGAACTCATGCGCATCGGGGTGAGGCAAGCTCAGACCTACCTGACCGACGAGGCGTTGGCCGGCGTGGTCGACAGCATGGTCGAGACCCTTGCCGCTGAGGCGCCCGGTGCTGACCTGTGCGCCGAACCCCGAACCGCCACGATCACCGTCGGCGCCCTCGGGCGTCTGATCGCAGGGCTAGCCGAAGTCGCCCTGCTCTATACCGACCCCGCCCCTGCCCTGCCGGTCAACGACCGCACGCGACGCACTCACGAAGCGTTGACGCTGCTCTCGGTGACCGGGCTCATCCAGGCCGACGCCTCCGGTAGTGGGCCGGTGCCGGTCCCACCTGCTCTTTTGGCCCGTATCGCGCGCATCCTGACCACCGCAGCCGAGCACACCGACAACACCGACCTAGCCGCAGTGCTGCGCCGAGATGCCATGCGCGCCTCCGGTTAAGACTGCTGATCGTCGTGGTGTGGCGACAGCAAAGAAGCCTCAGCGTCCTGGGCCAGATTGCGGCTGGGTCGCTGTCGCGCGCCAATAACGCCGGAGCTTAAGGTCGGGCCATCATCACGTTGGACGTCGCGTAACCGGTTCAGCTCCCCTGGCCGGGTGTCGCTAGGGTTCGCGCATCGACCCACCGGCAAGTAACCCCACTACTCCCAACTCCTGGTACGCAGGCCCGAGATGGCGCTTGCAGGCCTCTGCGCGCGATAAACTGCTGGAACACGAGAAAAGCCCCGAGCACGTGCCCGGGGCTTCCTCATGTATGAGCGGGAACTCTTGTTTCCCGTATCAGCAAACATCCTACACATGCTCGAGATAGTTGGAAAGCGAGGGCGCCGACCAGTGACCCGGACGACGGCGGGGGAGGCCGCGCGGCTCATCGGCGACGCACGCCTCGCTCCGTACCTCAAGGCAGCCAACCACGACCTCGATGAGGCGCTCGCGCTCTACCAGTGGAATATGCAGCTGGCCGCCGCATTTCAGGAGGTACTTGGCTTCGTCGAGGTCAGCGTCCGCAACGCGATCGACGCCCAACTCAAGATCTGGAACCCCAGCCGCGGGTCCGATCCGACAACACGCCAACCGTACCCGGCGGACTGGACGATGAACCCTGCCCCGCCCCTGCGGGGCCTGGTGAAGCGCGCCGTCGAGCAGGCACATGTGCACGCGAAGAGGGCACGAGACAATCGCCATCCTGGGCATCAGCGCAAGGCCGCCCCGATCACGCACGACGATCTCGTCGCTCAACTGTCTTTCAGTCTCTGGCCCAAACTGCTCCCCTCGCCGGCCAAGGCGTTGTCGGGAA
Organism: Gordonia sp. IITR100; assembly: GCF_002009645.1. Taxonomy (NCBI): domain Bacteria; kingdom Bacillati; phylum Actinomycetota; class Actinomycetes; order Mycobacteriales; family Gordoniaceae; genus Gordonia; species Gordonia sp. IITR100. The sequence continues at coordinate 12,529 of NZ_MVKV01000022.1, forward strand.
CACCGAACCTGTGGTCGGCCGCACTCGTCGACGCCTTCCCGCAAGCGGCTGGGAACAGCGCCAACCAGGTATTGGCAGTACCGGCGGTCAAGCTGGTCCATGACCGTCTCGGCCGCTTGGTGAAGTTGCGGAACCGCGTCGCGCACATGGAACCGCTGCTGGATGTGAACATCACCGCACGCCAGACAGACTGCCTTCAGGTTCTTGGGTACATGTCGCCGCAGGCACGTGACTGGTGTGCAGGAGTCAGTCGGATCACCGCGGTCGGGAACGCTCGACCCACGCCCTAACAGAAAACTCCCACGCGCCACCAACACCAACCTGGCGTGACGGACCGCAGTTACGGCTGTAAGCCTGGGCCTCGTCGAGTTCGTCGGCGGTGTACGTGCGGATGCTGGCGGGACTACCGGGTGGTCGCACGATCAGCGTCAGGTCGGGCAGTTCTACGCGACCTCATTTGGGCGCGACGCGGTTGGTGGGACCTGCCCCCAGCGTCGTTGTTCTCGGTCATTGCGGCGCAGGGTCCTCTCGCGGTTGCAGTGCCTCGGGCGGCACCCACATGGTGATCGTGGCCGACGAAACGTGATTGGCGCTCTCGACCGGTATCTGACATATCCCGCGCCAGAGGCCGTTTGAGATTTGGAGCCACGCTAAAAGCAGCGCGGGCATGGTCGGCTCGATCCGGGCGCCGGATGCACGGACTCGCAGTGACACTCCCCCGCCGGCCGCATAGGAGCGTCCGCACGAGGGGTCCGCGATCGCCATGTCGATCAGCACGGGCCTGGGTGGGTCGAACACGCGCAATGTTCGGGTGTCGGGCCAATCGTCGAACATGCACAGAGTCTAGCCCCCGCACTCGAACGAGTGTTCGATGTAGCGTGTAGCCTGTTCGAGAGGTGGGGGTGTGCCTGGAACGGGAAGTCCGGGACCGCACGCACCCCCGCCCACTCCTGCACTCACGGGTGCGGAGGCAGCTACGGCCCGACTATGCGTGCGCAGCTCGCGAACTCCCCCGGCGTACCCGCTAGATATGGGCTGGCGTGCTCAGTGAGCGTCGACGAGCGCGGGCTGTTCCGCTATGTGCACACGCTCGCTGTGCGACGACATATCGGCGGTGCACTCGGCCGCGAGGTCGCGCCACCGGCCGATCGTGGTTCTGTGCACGCCGGTGAGATCGGCGGTCTGCTCGCGGTGGACGCGGAGTCGTTCGGCGACGAGTACGCGCGCGACCATCCGGTCGTCGTTGCGCAGTCGGCCTCGACTGCACACGAGGCGGGCCAGGTCGAGGTCGGCGTCGGTGATCTGTGCGTCGAGGTCTGCCAGGTTCAGGGGCGAGGTGTCCGCGTCGTCTTGTGCACTGTCGGGCCGCGTGTGCGGTTCTGTCGGTGCGCTGACCTGCGAGTGTGCATGGGACGCACTGTCCATAGGGTCGTGCTCGACGTCCGGCATCGGGCCGTGCGCTGTTACTCCCCCGCCGGCCCAGACGTGCATGACCAGGCCGTGGATGCTCGCCAGCAGGGCCAGGGGCGCAACGATAGCAATGGCCACGGCCATCAGGCCGTGCATGACACCCTGGTCGCTAGCAAGGAATGCGTGGCCGGCATTGCCAGCGACACTGACGGTGCTCGAAATCGCCAGCATCGCGAAGTGGTACCGCTTGCCGGCGTCGTCGCGGCGTCTGGTCGCAACATAGACACACCACGTGGCTTGCAGAATGAAGACGTCGATCACCACGGGCAGGAGCCAGGTCAGGCGGTCTGGGATAGCCCCGGACATGCGGGCGAGGTCGCTCAATGCTGTGAAGCTCAAAGTGAATGAGGCCGCAACGACGATAAGGCTCAAGACGACTGCGGTGGCCACGCTGGCGGTGTTTGACGCGGCCTTGGTGGTGTTGGTGTTTGACGCGGCCTTGGTGGTGTTACGGGCGTGGGTAGGGTCGGACATAGATCAACAGCTCCATTTCTGTTGGTCGTCGGTCCTGGTGGTGCTCCAATCACCACCAGGACCTCTCAGAACTAGCAGTGCTAGCTTCCCTAGCTAGATAAGCTAGCAACCGTGTTTGCGCAGATATTCATCCAAGGCTGCGTCGGTGATGGATTGCAGCGAGACGTCTTTGTTGCCTGTCTCGTACCGCAGCTTGCCCACTGCCCGGACTGCGCGCGCCTTGACGCTCGGGCGGATCCGCACGTTGTGCTGTTCCGTCATCTTTTCGACCTCTCCCCCGGCCTGCCGTACGTCCGGAGCACCCAGAGGTGGCGGCCCTTCCGCAGGTTGGGCAGGTGAGGGCGTCGGGGTGGCTGCCGCCGGCCGTGGCGGCCTCTCGGGCAGGTCGTCAGCTGGGTGGTGTCGGCGAATTGCTGGGGCTCGATTGACACCGCTCATGATGCTGCCTCCTTCGCAGTGAGGTTGAGTTCGTCGATGAGGTCGGAGTACGCCAGTTGCAGGGCAAGCGATTTGCCGCCGCGGTACTTATGTATCGGCGTGTGAGCACTGTGCGCATCTTGGCGCGCGGCGAGCTCAGGGATCGAGGTCGAAGCGACCAGGTCACCGTAGGCCGCGCGAAGTTCCTGCTCCCGGAAGGTGTGTTCGCCTGTGTTTCGCTTGCGACTGATGATGACCTTGTCGAAAGACAGCTGAGGGTTCGGTCGACGGGTGACGCTCCGGATCGTGTCCTCGAGATTGCTGACCCCTCCCACACTGTCGATCGTGGGCTCGGTGACGGCAATTACCCCGTCTGCGGCGCAGAGCACTGCAAAGAGGAGTTTGCCCAGCGAAGGCGGGCAATCGAACAGAACCACCGCGTAGGGGGATAAGTCCACGCGCTCGAACGCGACGTCCAGCCGAAAGATCAGGTCGTTCGCGCCATCTGCCTCGATGTTGGCTAGTGACACGCTCGCCGGAATGAGGTCGACCAGATCCCACGGCGTCGCGACCACCGCGTCGCCGGCTGTTCCTTCCCTGGTTTGAGCCATGAGGTCGTAGGAAGTGACCGCGTCGTCGGTGACTTCGACACCGAGTCCGGTGGTGGCATTGCCCTGAGGGTCCATATCGACCACCAGAACGTTCTGCCCCCTGTTGCTGAGAGCAGATGCCAGACCGAGAACAGTTGCAGTCTTTCCGACACCCCCCTTCTGATTCGCTATCGCGATTCTGCGCGGCTGCATCTCAGCTCCCTCCTCTATGACGGCTTCGTTGCTAGCAAGCTAGCGTCGCTAGTGTAGCTACAATCGCTAGCGAAGCTTGTGCAACACGCGCAGCTGCGATAACTTCTGCAGCTCGCACAGCGATGCTCACTAGGCATGCTTGTATCGCTAGTGCCGCTTCGCTACCTAGTGCTGCTACTCCATCTCCGCGAGTGCGTTTCAACAGAAGTCCTGGCAGGGCTTGCACGCCCCCGGGACGCGAATGCGGGGCTTAGGCCGAGGGATCAAACTCAGAACCGCCGCGCTCGACACCGGCCTTTACGGGTCGTTCGAGTAGGGCACAGGGCCTCGCCCGGCAGGGCCCATCCTATCGCTGCTAGCTCACATAGCAGCGATAGCTGGCATAGCTCATGCACTTCTCTAGCACTTCTAGCTGGCCTAGCGTCTTGTTGCTGCTTTCTTCCGGACGCTACGGATGCTCCCTTGCCTGATGCGCTCTAGGAGCGCCGGCGCTCGGACTGTCCAGCGCGGCAAGCGTTGAGAAAAGACTGCCTTGCTCCCGACCAGCCACGTCGGTGTGTGTGAGCCTGCTCCGAAGGACCTTCAGGCCGGCGCGCATGCGAGCCCGCTCACCTGGTCCTTCTGCGTGATAGGCCTTACGTTCACCGATAATCCGCGCTCGGAGTTGCTTTGCCCGCTCGAACGCACCGGTGGACATGGCCGCGGAGTCCACAGCTACCTGGTCTGCCTGGTCAGGGGTGACTGTCCAGAGAGTTCCCTTCCCCGTACCCAGCCGGGTGACTAGGCCCAGCGAGCCAAGCGTATGCAGCAGGCCGAGTACCCCCCAGCCGCTGCCACCAGTGGGGAGGAGGGGGGACTTGGCCGCTACCGCGGTCGTGGGGATCGCTGTGTCGGCAGTCGACAGCAGGGACCACAGGGTGTGAGCGTGGTGCCCTAGTTGTCCCCAGAGGGGGTGGAGCCGTAGGGGGTCTGTGACGTCATGGTCACCATTTCCCCGGTAAAACCCATCGGGCACTCGCAGCGAGTAGAGGGCAGCCTCGTTGGCTGGCCCATCGCGCCAATCACGGGTCCGAACGAGTAGGCCACGCTCCTGGAGGCGTTGGAGGTGGACATACGCGCGGCTATCGCACACCGACATCCAGGTCGCGAGGCACCGTTTGGCGATCGGGCGATCGACGAGGCCGTGGCCGTCGGTGAACCGGTGGGTGATGACGGCGACCGCGGCCGCGACGAGGTCGGGTTCGTCCCAGGTGGCGATCTCGGCCAGCGCGTCGTCGACGAGTGCTTGGTCGGCGGGATTCAGCGGCGGCCGATGGGTACTGGCACGCGCAGTTATGCTCTGCCAGTGCGCTGCACACGCTGAGCGGGCGCGCCGGCGGTCACCGTCGCGGTCGCGGAACTTCGCAAAGGCTGGACAGTGCGCGTAGAACCAGCGCACCGCGGCAAACGAACGTAACCCGACATCCCACAACACCCACGCCGCGGCCGTCGCCGCCGCGGAGCGGTCCTCGCCTCCTGTGTCGTTGAGGATGCGCCACTGCTGCGCCGAGATGGGCGTGCGCCGCCGCCAGGCTCTCGGGGCCTGCCACTGAAACTTCTCCGCACCGTCAGCGTCCGGGGCGAGTTCGTGCATCTGCGCGGCCGCGGACAGCGCGACCGTAGGACCCGGGGTGGGGGAGTGGGGGGTGTGGTCGTCAGTGATGGCGGCGCGGACCCGGTCGCCGGCATGGGCGACGACCGCGCCGATACGCACCTTCTTGACCAGTCCGTCGCGGCGGTGGACCTCTACCTCGAGTCCGGAGCGGTACACCTCGGCATCGAGCTGCACGCACCACCCGTCGTCATGGCGGGCGAACGTCGCCTGCACCGGTCCTGGTTCATCACTGCCGAGGGCCGCGCGCAGGCATTTGGCCGTCTCCACCGCGGTGATGGGTTCGAGGTCGCTGTTGACCGGTGTGCAGTGGCGGCCGCCGGGTTTCAGCGAGGCGCTGCCCGGCAGACGGAGCAGATGTCCTGCGCTCAGCACGTCGATGCGGCGAGCCGATAGGTTGAGGTGGCGGCGCAGATCCGCAAGAAACTCGCGAATGCCCTGCTCAGACGCAGGGGAGGGGCACGCGAGGATCACGTGCAGCGAGTCCGGACTACCGGACCGGGCCAGGTAAGCGGTAGTCGCTGAGTAGTCGCCAAGCACATCGCGCAGCCGTGGCCACACCTGCTCAGCGCAGCGGTCGAGGTCAATCACCAGCAAATCGCTGCGGATCGGGGCCACAACCGCCCAGATCGCCTTGCCACCGCCGGCCCGCTCAGCCTCGGTGATCAGCTCAATCGGGTTGCCGCTGCGCTCCCGGCGAGCCTTGTTCGCCGTCGCAGTGCCCGCCAACGCGAACGCCTCACCACCGGGTGCGGGCAGCAGCCGGTACACCTCGGACCACCGCGACTCAGTAACCGAGTCGTGATCCGACACGCGTTCATCAGAACTAGCGCGAACAAATGGGTACGCGCTACCCTGAGACCAGTCCGACACAGACTGTCCCTTCGGGGTCATTGAGTGCGAGATTCCCGGCTCACACTCACAAACTTCACGAACGCCCTCGGTTCCCGCCGGGGGCGTTCGTCGTTTCAGTTATGCGCTATCACGCAGCGGTAAAACCTCCTTCAAAGGTGGTACGCCGGGAATGGGTTGGCCTAGATCGTTCGCAACGAGGGCGCCTAGGTAGTCGACAACATGCATCCCGCGGGCCTTCGCGGCCGACTGGATCGTTGTCTTCAATGCCTCTGTCGGAGACAGACTCAAAGTCACCAAGGACTTGCCCGAGGGGTCTTTACGCGGTCGGCCGGCCATGACGGCCATTCTTCCGCGCAGAAATGGAAATCGCGGGATCGACACGCCGTAGGTGTGCGACATATCGCTAACCCTACGGCAAACCTCGCTTAAACCTCGCTCACGGGCGAAGGGCTATCGCGAAGCGGTGGACTCGACTTGTCGACGGATGGCTGCAGCTACCTCAGCCGGGTGAGTCTCAGGAAGCCAGTGCCCGCCCTCGATCTCTTCGGAGAACGTGAGATCACGGACTACATGCGACGTGCGTTCGGCAACCGCGCGCGTATAGAAGGCGTCGCTACTTCCCCACACGTAAGCAGTAGGGGGCGGTGCTGTCTTACCTACCCGAACCGGCCGCTGCGGTGGACGTATCTGCTCGATCATCATCTGCCGGTACCAGTTAAGCGTGGCGGTAGCAGCGCCTGGCTCTTGCATTCGGTTCTGGTAGTACTGCGCTCTGTCGGCGGGTAGGCCCGTTGATCCAATGAATTGGGCAAGTCGATGGCGAAGGAAAAGCTCGGGAACCGCAGGAAGCGCGATCGCAGCGATGTACCAGCTCCGTAGCGCCTGAGTGGAATGCGTGAATGACCAGGCAAGGGCGGCCGGGTGGGGAGTGGAGATCACAGTTGCCGAGGCGATCCGGTGAGGATGGGTTTTGCGCAGTGTCCACAGGAGCGCCCCACCCCAGTCATGACCAACGACGTGGGCCGTATCCAGGCCTCTCGCATCGAGGAGAGCCACGACATCGCTCACCAACTGGTTGGAGCCGTACGCCGCCAGGCCCGACGGACGGGCGCCTGGAGAATAACCGCGCAGATTCGGGGCAAGCACACGGAAGCCGGCTTCGGCCAGGATCTCAGCGACAGCCGTCCACGAGGTCGAATCCTGTGGGAAGCCGTGCAGCAGCACTATCGGCTCGCCGTCCTCAGAGCCGTGTTCGGTAACCTGTAGCGTCAGTGAATCCGAGGTGAAGGTATGCACTGGTGTTTGGGTCCTCTCCGAACGGGGGCCTCTGGCGGGGTAAGCGCACCCCAGACTGTCAGACGTTGTGTGTAATGGTCGATAGCGGGTCTAGGGGTATGAAGCTATGACCGGAACTTTCTTGCGGCGACGTGGCGCTGCCGCGTCGTCCGACCACATCGAGCAGGTGCTGGCCCAGATTCCATTGATCCCACCGTGGACGGTCGACGAGTTCTGCGCCTGGGTAGAGGAACGCTACGACCGCGAGATCAAGTTGTCGCCTTGGCAAACCGAGGCTCCTGAGGCCGGCGAACCGGGTTCATGCGGATTGCTCTGGGTCACTCGAGACGCGTTCATTATTAACTACGACGACACACGCAGCGAACGGCATCAGCGACAGCAGATCTTCCACGAGATCGGGCACATTCTGTGCGACCACCGCGGCGACTCATGGAACCCCGAGGCCATGAAGGGTTTGGCCGAAGGCCTCGACCTCGCGATGGTCGAGCGCGTACTACACCGCAGCGTGTTTGACTCGGCCGAGGAGATCGCCGCTGAACTCGTCGGTACGCGCTTGGCAGTGCTCAGTCGGATGCAACGCGGTGACGGTCGGTTCGATCGGATCGCTAGTGCGTTCTTCGAGCCTGTAAAGCGATGACTCCGAGCCAGACCCTCATTGACCAGACCACGACCGCTGTCCCGCTTGAGATAGTCGGTACTGGAGTTGGTTTCGGGCTGCTACTTATCGCGTACAGAATGCTCGTCATCCGCGACCGCCGACCGACGACGACCGCAGCACACTGGTATGCGCTGTTCATTGGTGTCTACGCCGCCCTTCGGATCGGAGTTGTCCACGATTGGGTCATTGCCCATCTGCACATAACGCTGGGCGATGTCCGGCTCATCGGAGCGATGCTCCAGGTGTGTTCGGCTGCTGCGCTTCTTCTTCTTGGCCTGTGCTGGCGATCACGGACCGGCGACGTCCGAAAGTGGGTGCGCCCGGCTTTAGTCGCGGGGGTCACCATGGTCTGCATCGCTTTGCTGATCATCCACGAGCCGGTCCGTAAGACCGGCCTAGCCGTCGAAGAGCTGGATGGCTCCTGGCGCACCGGGGCCTATCTCACTCTGCACAGCTTCCTGTTCATTCCAGCTGAGCTCGTGGTTGTTGCAACCCTCTGGCAGATGGCGAAATCGACGACCAGCGCGCGCCGCCTGTTGGTGACGTTGCTGTCCCTGGCGATTGCGTTTAGCGCCTTCAATCTGCTCCTCGTGATGGGAGCAGGCTGGCTAATGAGTGCTGGCGTCGATGGTCCGCTCACCGAGCCCCGCTCCATGGTGCGCAACGACCTTGCGCTGTATCCGACGCTTTTGCCGTGGATACCAGTCGGTATCCCGGCGGTGGTGGTGGACATCCGTCGTAGGCTCGGATTGAACCGTGGTCCCGCGGATCGAATGGCTCAGCTGCGGCCCTTATGGAGCGACCTGACCGCTGTCGCGCCCGCGTATCGTCTCGCCGAACTCGGACCTGACGACGGCTTACCCAGTGAGGCTGAACGCGAATTCAGGATGCGTATTGAGCTGGAGGAAATCATCTTTGCGGTCTCTCGGTACTTACCGCCAGGTACCGCGTGGCCGGACACTCCCGACGGACGCGCCCATGTCTTAGGCGAAGCGTGCCGGGAGTTCGCGGAGCATCAGACGACCGCTGGCGGCGGCTCTTCCCCGGAATCGAGGATGTTGGTACCAGCGGCGCGGCCCAGTTGGGCTACCGATGATGCAGAGCTTGAGGCCGTTGCGAATGCCTGGGCCGCCCAGCGGCCTGCCACTCGCCTAATTGGCGTCGGGTGAGTTCTTTTTCGTCATAGCGTTTAGGGCGGCTTTGAGCTTAGAGATGAGCTGCGGATCCTGATCGACGTCCCGTGTCGCTATGTGCTGAACACCCAGATCGCGAGCTTCACTGAGAAGTTCGAGTCTCTCGTGCATGAGCAGAATCCGGTCTACCTCGTCGGAGGTGAGCGAGGCATGTTCTGGGGCAAGGTAAGCGATGTCGAAGAGGCCAAACACGGCCGCCAGTGGCGCGACTAAGTCGGTGGGCACGACCTTCTCCGAACCTTCCCGTAGTCCGCGGATTAGGTCTTCGGGCACTGGAGCGTTCACGGTCGTCGATACCTTGTCCGCTATCTGACGGTCGGTGAGCGGCGGTTCATGCCTGCTATGCCCAAAAGTGACAAGCCTGCTGATGCGCTCGTTCAGAGGTGGGATCATATTTCCTGCCTTCACTGACTGCGCGCAAATCGGCGTTCGTACCGCTCACGCTCTTCGTCTGAGGGGTTCTGGTAGTAGCCGGCCAGCCACCGAAGGTACCGAAGGTCGTCAATATCCTCGGCGGTTCCCTGACTGGGATTCGACCGGAGGTGATCATCTAGGGCGATCACGAGATCGGCGAGGTTGCCTTCTTTCCGAAAGCTTTCGGCAAGGCGGATAATCCAGGCTCGGGTGAGCCGGTCGATTGTGTACCTCAGTTCGGAGATGCCCGCTTGGACGTCGTCAGGCAGATCGTCGGGCAGCGCGTCGAGCGCGCGACCGTTCCGGGTGAGCTCGGCTAGCGCATCGGTACGCAGAACAACACCGTGTTCGAAGGCCGTAACCGGCTGAGCTGGCCTGGCTCGATTGTGGGCCATCTCTTCTCGTGCGGCCGCGGTAGCGATAGGACCGTCATCCTCTGAGATTGGGGTCGGCTCTCCGCCCTGGAAAGCCCTGCCCGCGCTGCCGGGCATCCACTGCAGCGCTTGATCAAGCTTTCCGAAGGTCACGAAGTCCGGCTGCGCTATGTCACCGTGCTCGAGCCTCCGCACCGTCAGGGCGCTTGGGCCGCCAGCCTCGCGGACGGCAGACTGGGACATGCCGAGTTCTCGGCGTCGAGCCTCGACGAGCCGTCCGAAGCGCTGGTTGTTGGCCACGCCTCGCACCCTATGCGGTTTTGTGCGGCGTCTTCGCAACGAGGTCGCGCTTGTCACCAAACCCCGTCTCTTGGCCGGACATTCTTACGCTTTGGTCACGTTAGCGTAGCGGATTAACGCATCTAAAGGTAATGTACGGCGATGTTATGCGTAAGTTACTCGTACCTGTCGACAGAGCGCACTACCTTCCGCCGCGATCCCTCCCGCAGACGTGTGCCGAAACGAAGCGTCTGCAAATCTGGCGGGCGGCAACCACAGCTGAGGCTTGTGAAGCGAGCCGCAATGCGCGCTCAGGACCTCGTGATTCGAGGCGGCTGCGTGCGTGTGCGTTCATATGCAGCCCGGACGTCATCACCGGCAACTCCCAACGCGACAGCCAATGCGCCGGCAGAACTCTCGGGCAGAGGGCGATGCCCGCGTTCGAGCGCTGCAAGAGTTGAGGTGGGTATACCCGCGGCGGCCGCCAGTTCCGGCTGCGTCAATCCGGCGAGAATTCGTAGATCCGACAGCAGCGCATCAGACCGGTCGATCGCTACAACCGCTGAGACAGGAGCTTCGAGCACCCTGAGCACGGCCACCAGCTTGTCGATCTGGGGGGAGGATGTTGACGATTCCCAGTATCGGATGGCGTTTTCACTGACTCCTGCCACTCTGCCGAGTTCGCCAGCGCTGAGACCACGTGACCGCCGCAAGTCAGTCAGAGCCTTCGGATCGAAGCCCCTAATTACCTTCCGACTCAACCGTCGGACCTTGTGCTGCGGCGATAGCGGCGATAGATCACGACGTTCGATCTTGTCGGCCCGTCTTCTTGGTGTCACACTATGTAACTATAGTTCGGTGTGTTATTTTGAGGTCACGGACGGAGGGTGTTTCGTCACATGAATTGATTGGCGAAAGAACATACCGGTAGGCCGGGTGAGGCCCAGATTAGCCGTCTATAACCTCGCCCGACCCACCAGCAATTTGGATACCTAGCTCGGTTGCCGTTGGAGCGGCAGTGAGCCTGGCGTTTCACAGTCTACCGCCGGTGCGGGTCGTGAAACGTCAAGCTGGTCGTTCCTGCTGCTGCCTTACTCGGACAGCGAGGACGCGACATGACACATGTTGTATGCGTTACCCAGAGTCGGCGCGAGGCCGACCTCTCCACGATCCCCGGGGTAGAACCACTGGGCCGAACATCGTTCGAGTGTTCCGCCCGCCGTCCGGGAATGGTGTGCGTCGTCGGTTCGGATGCCAGCCCCGACACACTACTTGGTGCGGGAACCCGTTGTGCGGTAGGACATCTGATGGTCCCTGCTGGCCCGGAGGATGACCTGAGTGCGTGGCGTCGGGCGTGGCACACGGCATACCCGCTCGGGATGGGTGGTGCGCGATGAGGGGTCGTGCAGCACGCAATCGGGCAATTGCATTTGTGGCGGCGGCCACGATGGCGGCCACTGCTGGGGGAGCCACTTCGGTGGCGGCTTCGCCGGCCGAGGCTGCGGGTGTGTGCCCGAAGCTGTATGTGCTGGGGGTTCAGGGCACTGGTCAGTCGTCGTCGGATGCGAGTCCGACAACGGATTCGGGCATGTTGTCGGCGGTGATGAAGCCGCTGTTGACGATGGCCGGGTCGCTAGTGCAGCGCGCCTATGTGCCGTATCCAGCTGGTTTCGGCGGTGCGACGGCCGGATCGGACATGGAGTTCGACGAGTCGGTCACCGAGGCGATGAAACGCACGAACTCGATGATCAAGCAGATTGCTGATCGCTGTGAGGACACTGATTTCGCGTTGACGGGGTACTCGCAGGGAGCGTTCGCTCTCGGGCGGGTCGCCCGCGACATCGGTCAGGGCAGGGGTCCGGTGCCGGCGGATCGGGTGGCGGGGGTGTCGCTGTTCGGTGATCCGACGCGGCCGAAGGCTTCGCCGTTGTTCCCGGGCCGCGACGGCGCCACCCGTCCCGATCCGGCCCCGGGTACGTCTGGGGCGTCGTTGGAGACGGTGCCGGCGTTGAGCCAGCCGACCCCGGAGGGCGGCGGTATCGGCCCGGTCGCGGACTCGGCAAGCGACTACGGCGATTTGACTGGCCGGGTCGCGTCGCATTGCGCGACCGGCGATTTGGCGTGTGACGCACCGAGCGATGCCCCGGTCACGCATCTGGTGACCAACATCGTCGGGCAGAGCAAGCTTGATCAGGACGACCCGGTGCAAACCCTGTCGTCGTTGGCTGAGGCGTTGGCGCTGACATCGGTGAAGACCGCGGTCCCGCTGATCAACGAGGATGTCCAGGGCGAAACCCTGGATGAGTTGTCGTATCAGCCGAGTCAGTCAATTTCACAGCGGTTGGCCGTGGCGTCCGATCCGCGCACGCCGTTGCCGTCGGCCGGCGATGCGCTCAGCGCGTTGGTCAAGGTCGGCACGATCGGCCTGAATGCGGCGGTCACGGTCGCGAAGGAAGTCCTGACCCCCGCGACGATCACCGCTCTAGCAACCACTGGTCTGGCGAATCCTCCTGCGGCGCTGGCGATGCTCGGAGCGAAAGCACTGGAAGCGACGGTGAAGCTGGTTCCACCGACGACGGTGAACCGGTGGGCCAATGAGGCGTTCACTGCGGTCAAACAGAACATCTCCGACAACTCCGAACTGCTCGACGTGTCGAACCTGGTGCGCTACTGGCAGACCGCGCAACAGCACGGCAGCTACACCAGCAACGGCTCGACCGCGGCAGGGCTATCGGCAACGGTCTACACCGCCACCTGGTTTGCCGCGTTGGCCGCAGACCTGGCAGGTAAGACCTTGACCCCGTCCGAGGGCGGGGACGGGTTTTTCGCTCCAGACACCAGCTCGCCGCCGTCGGCGGCGGTGGTCCCGACGCTGCCCGAGGTCACGACGGTGACCGCAGGTTCTTCGTCGAGTTCGTCGACCACCCCCTCAGCGTCGCTGTCGACACCGTCGTCGGCATCGCCCAGTAGTGAAGCGGCGGCGCCTAGTTCAGCCTCCCCGGGGTCGGGTCAGTTCTCTACCGAGAGTCCCGATTCGTCGTCGGCACCGGTGCCGGCCGCGGGCTGACCCTTCTTCTCCTACGCATCAACATCCGAATCCCGAAAGGGGTTAGGGGAATTTTGTTGACAACCAACAACTCTGACGAAACAGACAACATCGACGGCCGGAGGTGGTTCGGCACTGTGCCGGCATGGGCGTCGACCGGTGACACACCGGCGCGCGAGCTGGCCGCAGGCTTGACCGCGGCAGGGTTTGTGCAGCCGGCTCCACCGGTCGAGGTGGCAGATGAGTGGGGGTGGCTGGCCACCACCGACGCACCCGATACGGCCGACGACCCCGCACCGCGCCCAGCCGAGGAGGCGGTGGCCGCCGAGCCTGCTGCGCCTGTCCCTGCCGCTGGTCGGGTGGTCGAACCCACCGTCGACGACCTTCCCGCCGCCGCTGCGGGGCCGGAACCCGCCGCCCGGCCTCGGCGGCGCGTGACGCTGCCGGGCCGTCGGGTGCGGGTGGTTGTGGCGGGCGTGGCCGCGGTGGTGGTGGTGGCCGGTGTCCTGGCGGCTGTGGTGGGCAGTCTGCTGGGCGGGGCGAGTGAGGACCCGCAGCCGCGTGATCCGGTCGCGGTGCTGGGCGCCACGTCCTCGGCACCGGCACCGCCTGCTGATGAGTGCCCGGAACAGATCGACGGGCCGGTGACAGTCGGTAACGACGAGGGCGATCAAACGTCGGGTCCCGGAGTGATCAAGGCGTTTGACTACGCCTATTACGTCCGCCGATCCGGTGAGGCCGCCCGTGCGGTGGCCACCCCGAACGGGGTGGGAACCACCGCCGATTTACAGAAGAGCATCGACGCACGTCCGGCCGGGACGAGCCACTGCTTACGGATCACTGACCGCGGCACCGGCCTGTACGCGGTGACGCTCACCGAAACCCAACCCGACCAGGCCCAACCGACGGTGTATCGCCAGCTCATCCAGACCGTTCAGGCCAACGGAAAGACCTGGATCGCCTCCATTTCCAAGGACGAATCCTGACCGTGTGTACCGACATACCTGTTGGTACACAGCGCATTTCAATCGAAAGGAACTGATCACAATGACCGCCAAACATCGCCCACGCGAGGGACACACCTACACCCGGCACCGCATGATCGCCGCGGCCGTGGTGGCGAGCACCCTGGCCACCGGGTTCGGCGCGGGAGCGGCGCTGGCTGAGCCCGAACAGGGCGGCACCGGGCAGAGCACCCCCGAACAGGGCGGCACCACCCCGACGACTCCGCAGCCCCCGGAGCAGGGCGGCACCTCCACACCTCCGCCGGCGGTCACGCCGCCGGGCCGAGGGTTCATCCCCGCCCCGCCGCAAGAGGCGCCGTACCAGCCCTACGTCGCACCGCAGACCTACAGCGAACCCATCTATGAGCGGCCCTACACTCCAGCCCCCTCGCGGCCCTACACCGCGCCCCGTCCGGCGCCGCCGGTGAAGCCGATCGCCCCGCCACCCGAGATGGTGCGTATCGGCAATCACGTCCGGCCCGTGGAGGACGTCAAGAAGCAGTTCCCTGGTATCACCCAGGAGCAAATCAACTCGATCAACGCCTGGTCGGCCTACGGCGAAGCAAAGATCGCCCAGGGCCTGATCAGCGTGGGGGTGCCCGAGGACGAGGCGTCACGTCAGGCCGCAGCGACCATCATCGGTGTGATGGGCGGCGGCACCGCCGGTGCGCTCGCCCTCGGTGTTCCAGCCGCGGTCACCGGCGCGGTCGGCGGCGGCCTGATCGGTGGTGTCACCGGCGCCATCATCGGCTCGACCCTGGTGGTGCCGGCCCCCGGCGCCAACACCGGACCCGGCGCACTCATCGGCGCGGGGGCTGGCGCAGCGATTGGCGCTGCGGCACTGGGCATCCCGGCCGCCGTCATCGGCGGTGTCGCGGGCGGCACCGTCGGCGGTCTGCTCGCGCATGCCCTCGGCGCCGGGGACCCGGGCGCCGACCCGGCCCAGCCGAGACTCCCCGGCCAGCCCGAACCCCGGCCCCGCACCACACCCGAGCAGGCACCGCCGACCGGCCCCAACCAGTTCGAGGTGCACCTAGCCGCACCCGACGCCGCTCGGGCGGGGCTGCCGGCGGTGGACTACCAGGTCAACGTGCGCGGTGATGTGTCGGCGGCGGTGGACGTGGCCGGTCAGACCGTGCGCGCCGGTTGGTCGGGCGAGCAGGCCCGCGCCCCGTACAACGTGCTCGGCGCCGGCGGCGCCAAAGCGCAGGAGACGGTGCGGCAGTGGACCGAACAGGCCACCGATCAGCTGAGCGCAGCCGTGCCCGGTCTGCACGTCGCCTGGCCTGGCCAGCAGAAGAAGCCCGCTCACCGCTGAGCCGCGGCAGCTTCCCCCTCGAAGAGTGAAAGGAACACCCATCATGAGCGAACCAACGTCATCGGCGTCGTGGTTGACCGAGACCGGACACCGTCCCCTGATCGGGGTCGGGGGGCGCGCACCCGAGCCCGCGCAGAAGGTGATGCTCGAACGGCCGGTCATCGTGTGCGGGACCAGCGGAGGTGTGGGCACCTCGGTGGTGTCAGCGTTGCTGGCCGACTACCGGGCTGCCGAGCTGGGGGAGCGTTCGTGGTGGGTGGACTTGTCGTGCACCGACAGCGACATGGTCGAGCGCCTGGGCGCCGACGAGCTGGGAGAGGCAGGTTGGTGGCAATCGGGGCGGGGGACCACGATGTGGTCGCCGACCGAGGGGTCCTCGATTGCCACCGCGCTTGAGGTGTCGGCCACCGGGGTTGCGGTTCCGGTAGTCGATGCCGGCGCCCGCACACGGCTCGCGGCCGCCGCGGTTGGTGACTATCGCCAGACCGGAGCAGCGACACCGGTTCTCGTGCTGGGGCCGCGCCCCGATCTGATCAACCGCGCACGGCGGGTGTTCTCCCACTGGGAGGGCGTCGGCGTGCTCGAACACACCGTGTTGGTGATCTGTTGCCAGATCCCGACGCTCAATCACGCAGCGCTGACCGACATGCTCCACGATGCGATGACCGGCCACGTGGCTGCGGTCGTCGCGTTCGACTACGACCCCGTGTTGGGGTCGGGCACCGCCCTCGACCGCGACTCCTTCGAACGACTGTCCCCGCGCACCTGGGATGCCGTTGGGGCGCTGGCGGAGTTGACCCGCGACGGCCAGGCGGGCACCGGCGAGCAGGCGGTGTCGCGGTGACTGCGCTGCCCCATGGAATCGCCCGGTTGTCGGTGCGTACCGAACCGCTCCCGGTCACCGGTGAATTCCCGCCGCTGTTCGCACTCATGGGCGCTCACGGCGGAGCGGGGGTGAGCACGCTGGCGACGATGTGGGCGCCGGCCGCCGACACCGGCCGCTGCTGGCCAACCTCGCCACGCACCACCCGCCGCGTGCTGGTGGTCGCGCGTGAACACATGAGTGGGATCGCCGCGGCCGCCGACGTGCTGCGTGCCGCCCACGAGGACACCGCACCACCCGGGGTGCAGGTGTGCGGACTGATCACGGTGGCCGCCGAACCGGGCCGGGCGAGCAAAGACGTCCTGCGCTACGCCCGCACCGTTGCCGAGCTGGCCCCGCACTCCTACCGCGTTCCGTGGGTCAAAGCGCTGATCCCGTTGCTGCACCGGCAGTTACCGACCTGGCGGCCCGCCGACGGTGTCAAGGCCACCCGCGCCAGCTCCGATGGCGTGCTGGCCTCAGTGCCCAGCGCGATCGCCGCAGTGGGACAGCAGATTTGCGACGACTTGGCAGCCGATCGGGCTGCCGCACACAGCGAACCGTCCTCCACGGTCGCCTAACACAAAGGAAAGAATCACCATGGGAATCGTCACCACCGCATACGGCCAGGTGCAGCTCCTCGCCACCGAGGTCCACCTGCTCGCCGCCAACCCGGGATACGACATTCCGCCGCAAGCCCCGCCGGGGTCGGAGAAGTTCATGACGCTGGTGTCGTGGATCGGGTGGGGCGCCTGCCTGGCCGCGGTCGCCGCGCTGCTGATCGCCGGCGGCAAGTTCGGCTTCGATCGCCACCAGGGCACCGCCGACAGCGAAGCGGCTACCAAGGTCGCCAAGACCTGCGTGGGCTGCGTCATCATCGCGATCGCCGGCGGTCTCGTCGGGGCTCTCACAGCCTGATGAAGGAGACCACGCATGCTGGTGATGCAGCTGGCCGCCGACCTGCCCGACGCGGTCACCCAGCCGTTCGAACAGCTCTTGGGCTGGATGTTCTGGTTGATCTGCCTGGCCGGGGTCGGTCGGTTGTTTTGGATCGGCGGGCAGATGGGTCACGCCCACCACA
Organism: Gordonia sp. IITR100; assembly: GCF_002009645.1. Classification (NCBI taxonomy): domain Bacteria; kingdom Bacillati; phylum Actinomycetota; class Actinomycetes; order Mycobacteriales; family Gordoniaceae; genus Gordonia; species Gordonia sp. IITR100. The sequence continues at coordinate 29,724 of NZ_MVKV01000022.1, forward strand.
ACCCGCACGCCGAGCCACCCGACACCCCGCTTGGGGTGATCGTCGGCCTGATCATCGGATCGTCAGCAGCGGGGATCGCCGGGGCCTTGGTGTCCTTCTAACCCGGGCCCTGGCAACCCTGGCCCCGCTGGCTGTCGTGGTGAGCATGCTCACCGGCTGCGGCGGCGACGCCGACCCCGCCGCGCACTCGTCGACGACCCCGCCACCGACCGCACCACCCACCGACGTGGCATGGACGACGTTCAGCGGCGTGCAGGTGCCGTGCGCCGACCAAGGCCCGAAAGACTGCTACGGGTCGGCCCCGACCGGCTACGACCACACCGGCGCCGGGGCGGCCTTAGCCGCGATCTCGGCGACCATCCGCATGTCGATCGCCGACGACGTGGTGTGGCCGAAAGTCGTTGGCGCACTCGTCGCACCGTCGGTGGCGCGGGATCAGTGGTCGATCAACCGGGTACGCATCTCGATCGGGCACCCAGTCGATAAAGACCAAGCGCCAGTGGTCGAGGGCTACACCATCGACTCCTACACCCCGCAGAAGGCGACGGTCGGCATCATCACCCGCCAACCCGATAAGTCGCTGACCCGCACCACCGCCACCGTCGTGTGGTCGGTCACCGGTGACTGGCTCCTCGAGCTCCCCGCCACCGACAACACCACCACCCGCGTGCACGCCATCCCCACGCTGCCCGCGAACATGATCGACCTCCCGGAACCTTCCTAACCACGTCAAACACGCTGCACCGCAGAAGGAGTCAGCACATGCGTTATCCCCTCGGGCTAAGCCTCGACGATATGCCTCACGAGCTGGGCATGATCCTGATGGCCAGTGCTGGTCACGGCGTGGCCGGTGCCCTGCTCAGTCAAGTCGCATTGTGGACCGACAGCGAGACTGTCGGCGCACTCGCTGTCATCGCCCTCGGTGTCGGGTTCATGATCGCCGCGGGCGCATCGTTTCTCGTGCGTGGTGAACCGACGTCGCCGCCCTGGGCGCCGAGCATGCTCGGAGCGCGGCTCCAGGTCATCGGGATGATCGGTGCGGGTCTGGGCGCAGTGATGCTGGCGATGTCGGGCGGGCTGCCGATGATCACGTGGTTCGGCATCCCTCTGGGGGGAGTCGTCCTCTTCACGTGCGCATTCATCCTCAGCTTCTACGCCACGACCGATGACCCGGTCGGGCATGGCGGTGAGCGGGCATGAGCAGCACCGACAACGAGACCACTGCCACGACGAAGCGACGGTGGAACCGCCCTATCGTGTGGATCGCCCTGGCTGTGGTGGGTGTGGCGATCGTGGCCGCGGTCGGCTTCGCCGCTTCGCGCCTGGATAATTCCGACGACGCGGCACCACCACCGCCGCCACCACCGATCAACACTCCGAGCGTGCCGAGCGGTGATCCCGGTCAGGACTACCTCGGCAACGACGTCGACGTGTTGGGCCGGGGTATGCGCATCCCCGCCGACCCGAACGGGCATGTCCTCGACCCAGGTCCGGCAACCTCACCGAAGCAACTGACCAGTCCGGTGCGCGCTCCGCAGGGCTTGGAGTGGCAGAAGGTCTACGGGGTGCCGATGCCGTTCAGCACGAGCGACGGACCGACCGCGATCCGTGCCGACGGCGTGCCCTCGGGGTTCAGTCGCACCCCCCAAGGCGCGGCGCTGGCCAGCTTGCAAATCCTGCTGCGCGCCACCTTCGGCCCACAGAAGGTGCGCCAAGCGGTCGTCGACAGTTCTGTGATCGGCCCCGCCGACCTCAAACAGCAGATGCTCGCGGTCACCAATGACCCGCAGTACCAGACGATGCCGGCCGCAGTGCAGATCACCCCGGACCGCTACACCGAGAACGCCGCGACGATCCGCTGGGCATTCGGGCCGTTCCCCGCGCCCGCAGAGTTCCCGACGACCAACGGCACCGTCTACGGCGGCGGCTACATGCCGGTCGTGTGGGACGACGGCCGATGGAAACTGCGCATCACCGAACAGATGCTCTCCACCGACCAGGGCCTTATGGAGTACATCGACAACCCAGCGTGGTCGACATGGTTCTGACTCACACCCGCTGGCCACGACGCCTGCTCATCGCGGCCGTCCTCGCTGCCGTGCTCGTACTGCGAGTGCCGTTCGGCGGCAGCGCGGCCGAGGACCCCGGCGCGCAGATGGTCCCGGTCGCCGCGGCCGCCCCCGGCGTGGTCGACAACATCAAAGAGTGCGCGTCGAGCCCGCTGGGTCTGCTCACCGGCCCGCTGGCGTGCGCGGGCGTCAAGTCGGCCACCGGGGCAGTCAAAGACGCCGCAGGCGAAGGCTTCAAATCAATGGTCAAATCCATGGCCGGGGGCTGGGTGAAGATCCTCCAGCTCACCTTGGCGTGGTTCATCAAACTCCCCACACCGCAATACGCCTCGGACTCGGTCATCCAGGACATCCAGAAGGCCACCGTGCAAATTCAGCTTTACGGGCTGGTGGCGTCGATCCTGATCGGGTCCTGGCGGTTGGTCATGGCGCGCCGCCAGGCGGTGATGAACGAAGCCCAGGAATCCTTCATGGGGCTGGCGAAAACGGTGTTCGGCGCGTGGATGTTCGGCGGGGTGCTCACCGCGTGCACCGCCAGTAGTGACGCCCTGTCGAACTGGCTGCTTGAGCAGGGCACCAAGGACAACGAAAACCTCATCACCAACCTCGCCGCGGCCAACCTGCTGACCCTCGGCTCGGGACTGATTCTCATCGTCGCAGTGTGTGGCATCCTCGGCGGGATCTTGCAGGCGGTGCTCCTCATCGGCCGCCAAGCGATGCTCGCCGTGGTCGTCGCGATGATCCCGGTGGTGGGCAGCTTCGGCGGAACCACCATCGGCAAGATGGCGTTCTCCCGCCTCATTCAGTGGACGATCGCCCTGCTGCTGTGGAAACCAGTAGCCGCGCTGGTGTATTGGGTGGCGTTCAAACTCGCCGGCCACGACGTCGGGTCCCTCAAGGACGCCCAGATGGCGCTCATGGGGTTGATCCTGCTGTCGCTGACCGTGCTGGTCCTGCCGATGCTCACCAAACTGATCTCGGCCGGCGCGGCGATGTCGGGCGGATCGGGGTTGCAGGCCGGAACGATGGCCGCCGGGGCTGTCGCCGCGGCGGGCACCATGGTCGCCACCGGCGGCGCATCGGCCGCGGCCGGCGCCGGATCAGCGGGCGGGTCGACCGCATCCATGTCGGGTGCCTCGCTGGGTCCGATGGGCGGACCCACCGGACCCAGTTCCGGCGGACTGTCCGGGGGCACGGGATCATCCGGCGGACCCTCAAACTCTGGCGGCGGGGGATCGGGCAGCAGCCGCGGCGGCACCGGCTCGTCCGGACACGTCGGCCGCCACGGCGGTGGCACCGGCTCGGGCAACCCCGGAGACGCCGGCACCGCCGCCGGCGCGGGCAGCGGACCCCAACCCTCCGCATCACCCGGCGCGGGCAGCAGTGGCACCGGATCAGTCGGGGTCGGCGACGTCAGTCAAGCCGCCTCCTCAGCCATGAGCGCCTCGGAAACCCTCTTCGACGACAACTACGAATCCGCATCCCTCGCTGGTGAAGGAGGCCAATACCGATGACCACCCACAACACTGCTGACCCGACCGGAACCGCCCAGCCAATTAGAGACGGCGGAGCAGCGGCAGGGGGTCAGGGCTGATGAGTTCGTCGGAGGCCGACGCGGTCCTGCTGTATGGGCGGTGGGAGAAGCCGCAGTCACCGGGTCTGTTCGGGATGTCTTGGGGCGCCACGCTGTTCGCCGGTGGCGTGCTGATCGTCGGGGTGTTGCAGTTCATGGTTTTCCGGTCGTTGGCGATGACCGGCGTCGTGCTTTTGTTCGGCGCAGTCGTGTTGGTGCCGCTGGTGCAGAAACGCCGCGGCCGTACTGGTTGGGAGTTGATGATCGTGAGGTTTGCGTTCTGGAACGCCAAGCGCAAGGGACACACCACATTCCGCGGTGGCGTGTTCGGGGTGGTGCCGGGACGGTGCCAGATGCCCGGTATCGCCGGGGATACCCGGTTGTATGAGTACGAGTTGAGTTCGGGCCACCGGTTCGGGCTGATCCACGCGCGGGCGAAGGACCACTACACGGTGGTGCTCTCGACTCAGCCCCAAGGCCAGGAGCTCGTCGAGCAATCCCAGATCAACAACTGGGTACGCGGGTGGGACGACTTCCTGTCCGGGCTGGGTAAGACCCACAACGTGGCCGGGGCCATGGTGGTGGTGGAGACGCTGCCCGACAACGGCACTCGGATTGCCGCCGAGGTCCGCTCGATCACCTCCACGCACGGTCCGGAGTTCTCCCGTGAGGTGATGGCGCAGACGGCGTTGCACCGGATGTCGGCGAAGGTCCGCAACGAGGTGCGGGTGTCGATCACCTTCCGCCGCCAGCGCGAAGCCGACAGCACCGAGGTCGCCGATCAGGGTGCGGCGATCGGGCGTCTGCTCTCGACGATCGTGGGCCGCGCCGCGACGGCGGGCCTGGATGCCACGCCGATGACCGCGGGCGAGTTGTGCGCGGTGGCCACCCGCGCGTTCCGCCCGGAGCTTGACCGCGAGTTGGAGGTGATGCTCTCCCGCGACGAGCAGGACGAGTTGCGGTGGGACCAGACCGGGTGTGCCGGGGCGAAGGCTGAGTGGGATCACTACGTGCATAACGGGTTCCGGTCGGTGACCTGGGAGATGACCGACGCCCCGGCGGGCACCGTGACTCATGAGGCGTTGCGGCCGCTGCTGGTGCCTCGCATGGATGTGCCGCGTAAGCGGGTGGCGATCGTGTACCGCATTCACAACGAGGCCGAAGCGGTGAAGCTCGTCGACACCGACTTCAAGAACGCGCTGTCTGCTGAGCAGGCCAAGACCGGTATCGGCTCGGCCGAGGCGTCGATCCGCGTGGATAACACTCGCGCGGCTCGGATCGAACAGGCCCGCGGCGCGGGACTGACCCGGTTCGGCATGTTGATCACGCTGACCGCTCCGCGCGACGCCGATCATCCGCAGTTGGCCGCTGAACTCGAAGGCATGACCTCGGCGGCCCGGATCGGGGTGCAGCGGGTGTACGGCGGGCAGGATTCGGCGTTCGCCGGGTCGCTGGGCTTGGGCATTCTGCTGCCCGAATACGCCACCGTCAACAAGCGTCTGAGCGCGTGAGGGGACCGGTGCGATGACGTTACTGAGCACTCGTCCCGGCCAGCGCGGCACAGCCATCGACGACACAGCCCCTCACGATCAGATCCCCGACACCGTACGCATCGGCGGGGTGCTGGTGATGACCGCCATGCGCTACGAAGCGCTCAAGATGGCAGCGGCCGACGACACCGGCGGGCGGTGGGCGACTCGCCGCGCTCAGCGCAGGCTGGCGGCCGAGAATCGGCGTCGCGAACGCGCCATCACTCGGGCGGTCGAGCAGGGTGGGTTCGATATCGAAAGCCCCGATCCCGGGCATCGGGGGACGGCGAAGCCTGGCGGCGGGCGTACCTCGATCGTGGTTCGGATGCTGGAGTGGCGCACCACGACCGCGCAGGTGGCCGGCGGGTTCTGGCCGTTCTCCATCGGCGCGTCGTCGCCGCTGTTGGGCACCCCGCTCGGCGCGCATTTGCAGACCGGCCAGGACTTCGGCTGCGATCCGCTGACCTGGTTCCTCGCCGGGCTGATCACCGCGCCGATCGCGTTCGTGCTCGCGCTCAACGGGTTCGGTAAGTCGTCGCTGGTGCGGCGCCTGGCGGAGGGCAACATGGCCCAAGGCCACACCTCGTTGTTCCTCGGCGACATCAAACCCGACTACGCCGACCTGACCCGCGCCAACGACGGCCAGGTCATCACCGGCGGCTACGGGCATCAACAGATCAACCCGCTCGCCGCGGGCGCGCTCGGTGAGGTCCTGGACCAGCTGCGCGAGCGAGCCGCGGCGATGGAGGCCGACCCGCAGGCCAGCCGGCGTGGCCTGGACAAGCTGCGCGAGCAGATCACCCAGGTCAGTGCGGACCTGCGGTCGCGGCAGGTCGCTACCGTGGCTGGTCTGGTAGAAATCAACCGCGGCCGTGCGGTCGAGGACTACGAAGACACCCTGCTGGGCTCGGCCCTCGACATCCTCTACACCCCCGTCGAGGACGCGGGAAAAGGGTTCACCGGTAGCAACCCGCCGATCCTGGAAGACCTCTACGCCGTGGTCAAAGCCGGTGGGCCGAGCTTGTACGAGGACGCCGCGGTCGAGACACCCGAGGCGTATGTTGCGGCGACGTCGAACCTGCTGCGGTCGTTGCGGGCGTTGGTGTCGGGCCGTTTGGGTCGGGTCCTCAACGGCCAGACGACCGAGCCGATCAACGTCAACGCACCTGCGGTGTGTGTCGATGTGTCCCGGGTTCCCAAGGGCGACAAGAAACTCAAAGCTGCGCTACTGCTGGTGTGCTGGTCGGACGGGTTCGGTGCGGTCGAGGCCGCCCACGTCCTCGCCGATGCCGGGATGGGTCCGCGACGCACCTTCCAAGTCATCATTGACGAGCTGTGGCAGGTCATCGGCTCGGGTGCCGGGATCGTCGACCGCGTCGACGCGCTCGTCCGCTTGAACCGATCGGATGCGGTGTCGCTGATCATGATCACCCACTCGGTGGCCGACCTGTCGGCGTTCGAGTCCCAAGCAGATGCGAACAAGGCGATCGGGTTCCTCGAGAAAGCGCGACTGAAGTTCATCGGTCCGGTCGGCACCGAAGAACTCGACCGACTCTCCACGGTCACCCACTTCAACCGCGCCGAACGGGCACTGGTCACCTCCGCGGCGTCCACACCGCCGCCGTCGGAGTCGGTGCTGCGCAAATTGCGTGCCCGCATGCGGGCCGGGGATGACGCCTCGACGACCTCGGCGGACCGCCCGCGCCCGCACGGCCAGGGCGTGTTCCTGCTCAAAAGCGGTGAGGACGACCGGCCCGGTACCCCGTTCCGGCTCAACTTCACCCCGATCGAAGCCGACGGCGGCGTGCACAACACCAGCGGCCGGTTTACCGGCGTCAGCACCCGGTCCGGGGACGCCGCATGAGCGCAGAGTTCGATCGCCGCTACGGGTGGATCGACCCCGAAATCCGCGATCTGGCCGTGGCCGCGGTGCGCGAGGTGTTGCCGCATGTGCGGTCGTTGTGGGCGGCGTGCAACAAAGTGTCCCAGCAGTTCTCGGTGCACCCGAACACGATCAAGAACTGGTACCAGAAGGCGATCGCCGCCGAGGACACCGCGCCGCAGGCCGGCAGCAACCTGGAACTGGCCGCAGCACGTGAGCAGCTGCGCGCCTTGCAGCAACTCAACGCCGATCTCGTCGCGGCACTCAAGGACCGGCAGGACCGGACGCGGCCATGAATGACGGGGCCAAGGGGGGTCTGGCCGCAGCATTGGCGCTGATCGTGGCGATTCCGCTGATTGTCGTCACGATGCTCAGCACCGTGGTGACCGACTGCGAGACCCCCGGTTCGGGGGCGGAGTCGGGCGGTGGTGGTAATCCTGGGCAGCGGACCATGCCGATGAAGAAGGGCACCTACAGCCTGACCTCGGGGTTCGGTCCGCGTGGCGGCACCATGCATCAGGGCGTGGACTTCGGTTCCCAGCCCGGGGTGCCGATCTACGCCGCGTTCGACGGCACCGTCTCCAAGTCGGGGCCGGCCAGCGGTTTCGGGCAATGGATTGTGCTGTCGCACAACATCGACGGTAAACGCGTCGACACCGTCTACGGGCACGTGTTCCCCCAGGACCTCATGGTCAAAGCCGGCCAGAAAGTCACCGCCGGGCAGCAGATCTCCAGAGCCGGCTACAACGGCGAAGTCTCCCCACCCGGCCCGGGTGGCACGCACCTGCATTTCGAGGTGTGGGAAGGCGGCTGGGGGCAACGGGCGATCGACCCAATGCCGTGGCTCAAAGGTGCCCGCGAACCGGGCAGCACCCCACCACCGGCGGCCCCCGCCCCGGGTGGGGGAGCCGACGCGGATGTGGTGACGGTGGCCGACTGGAACAAGGTCGCCGAGCACGAATCCGGCGGCAACTGGGCCATCAACACCGGCAACGGCTACTACGGCGGCTTGCAGTTCTCGGCGAGCACCTGGACCGGGTACGGGGGAGCGAAGTACGCCCCCACCGCCGACAAGGCCACCCCGGGTGAGCAGATGGAAATCGCCAACAAGACGTTGCAGGGCCAGGGCTGGGACGCCTGGCCGGTGACCTCCCGCAAGGCCGGGGTCCGCAGCAAGAAACCCGCCCCGGAGGGCACCTTCGTCGACAGCGCACCCGCCCGCGCACCACCACCCGCACCACCGGCAGCAGGCGCACCGCGTGCGGAGACACTGGGCGCGGTCACCGACAGCAGCGGCGAACTCGACATCTCCAAGCCAATGGCGTCCCGCCTGGGGTCAGAAGCGCACTTCCAAACCAACACCGTGCGACTGGTCCGCGCTGTCGCCCAACGGTTCCCACAACTAAAAACGATCGGCGGATGGCGCGCCGACGGCGGCGGATTCAGCGACCACCCCGACGGCCGCGCCGCCGACATCATGATCCCCAACGACGGCCGCGACCCCGCGAACGTCGAGCTGGGCAACCGCATCCAGCGCTACGTGATGGACAACAAAGACGTCTTTCACGTCGAATACACCATCTGGCGGCAGTACTATCAGCCCGCCCGCGGCCCCGGCAACGTCATGCCCGACCGCGGCGGCTGGACAGCGAATCACTTCGACCACGTACACGTCACCGTCGACCGTTCCCCGCTCTACAACGGCGAAGACCTCGGCCGGATCCGCGATCGCGGCGGCGATGCCGGCGGCAGCAGCGCCGGATCAGACGACTGCGAACCCGAAGGCACCCCTGGCGGTGGCGGGGGCGGCACCGTCAAGGTCGGGACCGTGCCGGCGGACTGGGCGCGCTGGTACAACGAGGCCGGCAAGATCTGCCCCCAGATCACCTCCTCTCTGTTGGCCTCCCAAGGCCATCAGGAGACCGGCGGCTTCAAAGCGCAGGTGACCTCACCGGATCAGGCGATGGGACCGGGTCAGTTCATCCCGGGCACGTGGGCGACCTACGGCAAGGACTACGACCGCGACCGCCGTGTCGACCCGTACTCGGTCGGCGACGGAATCATGGCCCAGGGCCACTTCATGTGCGACATCGCCACACAGGTCGACGGGTGGATCGCCTCGGGTGCCGTCGAGGAGCGCAGCGGCCCGAACAAGGACCGCCGCGACCTGTACCTGGCCGCCTACAACGCCGGCCCCGGTGCGGTGCAGTCCTCCGGCGGATTCCCCAACCAGGTGCCGCGGCACTTCTCCGAGACCCGCCCCTACGCCGAAATCATCATCCGCAACGAGCCGAAGTATCGCGACTCGCTGCCCGACCCTCGATAGGAGCCCCACCATGCACCGATCCCTGCACACCGGCGTTCGGGTGGCCGTACTCGGCTGCATCGCGCTGGTGGTGGCGCTCGCGCTCAGCGCGTGCGGCGGCGACAGCCCGGACCCGCAACCCGACAGCCACGCCAGCGGCCACGAGCTTCCGACCGGCGACGGTCCGCAAGCCGGCGCCAGTCCGGACGAGTCGGCAACCGAAGCGCTGCAACGCATCTACAGCTGGGAACCGGCCACCGACGACGATTCCGGCGACGGGATGCGCCGCGCGGTGCCGTGGCTGTCCGGGGCACTACGCACCGTGGCCACCCGCGGCGGCGACGACACGGTGCGGGCGCTGCCCGAGTGGCAGCAGTGGCGCACCAACCACGACATCGTCACCGCGGCGGTGAAAGTCACCGCGCGCGCCGACCCGCCCGGCGCCCTCGACGTCGAGCGCCGCGCCGTGGTCACCCAGGACGTCATGCACGCCGACGGCACCTCCACGCCGTGGCGGCTGATGACCTTCACCCTCGCGCTCTCCCGTGATGACGACCAGCGCTGGCGGATGTGGCGCATGGACCTGATCGACACCACGACGTTAGGAGCAGCACAGTGAGCGTCCCCTACGACCCGAACAACCCCTACGACGACGGGTACGACGCCCACGGCTACGACTCGGCAGGTTTCGACCGCGACGGCTACGACGCACTCGGATACGACCGCTACGGGTTCGGCCGGGCCGGACGTGACCGCCTGGGCCGCGACCGCGACGGGTTCTACCTCGACGGATACAACGAGTCCGGTTACGACATCGACGGCTACGACCGTGCCGGGTTCAACCGCTACGGCTATGACCGCACCGGACACGACCGCACCGGACACCGCTCACCGGCACCACCGCGGCCGCCGACGGCTCGTGAGAGCGTCAACGGCCTGATCGGCGGAAGCCTGGTGACCGTGGCCGTCACGGCCACCGTGACCGCCCTGGTGGTGTGGCTGCTGCGGTATCTGACCGCCCGCACCCCGGACGAGGTGTGGGAACACCTCGCCAGCACGCCGCCGGTGACGCCGAGCCCGGCCAGCGCCGCGATCACCGCCGCCGCACTCGCGGTCGCCGGGATCGCCGCGATAGTCGTGATGACCGTCTACACCCCCGGCGGGGCCGGCATGTTCCGGCTGCTGCTGGCCCTGGTCGGGGCGTGTCTGGTCATCGCAATGGCCAGCAACCACGACGCCGCGACCTGGGTGGCCTCCACGGTCATCGTCGCCGCGGCCGGTGCCGCTATCGCCGCGCTAGCACCCACCATCCGCCCTCGAACATCAACCGCCACAACCGGAAAGGAACTGCGATGAGCACCACCACGAAGAAGAAGAACAGCGCCTCCGACGTCAAGGACTGGGACACCGCCCGAGACTCCGTGCGCGACAACGCTGACACGCTGACAGCGATGACCAGCCACTCCGAGCTGTTCAGCTGGGCCAAAGAGCACGGCATCGACACCGGCTCGCTGTTCCGCAAGTGGAAGACCGAGCTGCGCAAACAGCTCCACGTCGACTACGACGACCTGCGGCAAAAGGCGTTCGACGCCCGCCTGGCCGAGATGGACGCCGCGGCCGAGGCCGCACCGCAGGTGATGTTGTATGCCGCCGGCGACAGCGAGGTCAACTCGTTCGCAGTGTGCTCCGAGCACGGTGAAGATCCCTGGTACGGGGAGTTCCACGACAACGACCGGGTCGACGATCAGAACAGCGCCGACCTCGAAGCCGCCCGTAAGGCGATCTACCTCGCCGGCCAGGCCCGCGAGGACAAGAAGCTCGACCTGATCGGGTTGCGACTGGTGGTGTCCAACCACCGGGTGACCACCCGGGCATTGCAGCGAGACATCCTCAAGCACAGTGTGTTCGTCACCGTTGAGGTCGTCGACAACGGCGAGGACAACCCGGCGCTGGAGGTCTGTCGGATGCCCGGCTTCCGCACCTGGCGTGAGGTGTCACTGACCGACCTCCTCGACGCCGCCGAGCCCACGGCCGCCCAGGATGAGGGTGAGGTCGCCTGATGGCCGCCACACCGGGCACCTCCACCGAACCCACCCGCAACCACTCCGACAAAGTCCTGTTCGCCGGTGTCGGTGTGGTCGTGGTGGTGTCGCTGCTGTGCTGGGCGGCATTGCATCTGGCCGGCGGGCAGACGGTGCCGGCCAACCCGTTCGCCGCGCCGATCGCGCTCGTCACCGGTGACCTGCGGTGGCCGACCGCGGCCACGGTGTGGCTGATCGTTATCCTGCTGCCGGTCGCCGCGGCCGCCGGATATGCGGTGCTGCGCTGGCGGCGCCGGCCGAAGCGCTCGCGCGTCGACACCGCCCAGCAGCACTTGGGCAGCGGCGCCGACATCGCGTCGGTGACCGAGAAGTCGGTCGCCGCCAAGGCCAGGGACCTCGGCGTCGACCAGGACGCGGCCCCGGCCGGGTTCTCCAGCACCATCGGTGTGCCACTAGGAAAGACCCTGTCGGGCACCCCGATCTACGGATCGTTTGAGGACATGCACCTCGACATCTGGGGACCCCGGCAGGGCAAGTCCACCTCGAGGATCATTCCGGCGATCTGCGAGGCCCCCGGGGCGGTGTTGGCCACGGAGAACAAGCGCGGCAACCTCGATCACACCCGCCTGGTCCGGGAGTTCCGCGACGCTACCGGCGCCCCGACCCGGCAGGTGTGGGTGTTCGACCCGCAATCGGTGGCCAATGAGGAGCCGTGGTGGTTCTGGGATCCGCTGAGCTACGTCACCGACGAGACCCGCGCCGAAGAACTCGCCCAACTCTTCGCCGCCGGAGACGACGGCCAGGACGCCAAGAAGGACCCCTACTTCGAGCCCGAGGGCGAAGATCTCCTGGCCAACCTCATTCTGGCCTCCGCCCTGGCGGGGGAACCGATCACCACGGTGTTCGAGCGGCTGGTGGTGCGAGCCGACGGCCACGACGCGGTCGCGATCCTGCGCGAGCACGACTACCCAATGGTCGCCCACGCGCTCAATGCCCGCCTGAACCTCACCGACAAGCAGGCCGACGGCATATGGGGCACCGCCATCAAGATGGCCAAATGCCTTCGCGGACGCAATGTGCGGGCGTGGGTGTCGCGCACTGGCCCCGACGACCATCGTCCGCACCTCGACCTCGCCAGCTACATCCGGCGCGGGGAAACGCTGTACTGCCTCTCGCGTGAAGGTGTGGGGTCGGTCGGCCCGCTGGTCGCGGCGTTGACCATGGCCACCACCAAAACCGCCGAGGCGATCGCCACCGCCTCCCCAGGCGGGCGGCTACCGGTGCCGCTGCTGTGCGCCCTCGATGAGGCCGCCAACGTCGTGCGCTGGCCCGATCTTCCGAAGCTGTACTCGCACTACGGGTCCCGCGGAATCATCATCATGACCATCCTGCAATCGTGGTCCCAAGGGATCGGGGTGTTCGGGGAACGGCCGATGAAACTGCTCGAATCGTCGTCGAACATCTACATCTACGGCGGCAACGTCCGCGAGACCACCTACCTGGAAAGCCTGACCAAGCTCGCCGGCCAGTACGAACGCCGCGCGCTCAACGTGTCGCGGTCCAGCGGAGCGGGCAAAAGCTCTGGTTCACAGTCGGTGTCGGAGCACACCACCCGCGAGAACATCTTCACCATCCGTGACCTCGCTTCCTGGCCCCGGGGCCGGATGCTGCTGTTCTCCGCCGGCAACCCGCCGACGATCCTGCAACCGATCCCGTGGATGGACAAACCCTACGCACCACTGATCCGCCAATCACTGGCCGAATACGGCCCACAGAAGCAGGACGACGTGGCCACACCCGCCGCGACCATCGACACCGCTGACGAAGGAGACGCGGCATGACCGACCTGCTGATTGATGACGACTTCGACGATTTCGCCGAGTCCGACAACGACGTGGGGTACGAGGCAGCGGCGTCCCCGGACACCGAGTTTGACTCGGTCTATGAGTTCGTCGACGACCACCTCGTGCTGCTCTACGCCCGCCACGTCGAGACCAAGCCCGGGCGGCTGTGGTGTCCGCGCTGGTTCGACCACGCCGAGGCCGTCTCACGACTGGAAGCGCTGTGGCGCGCCTATGAATCGTTGCGCCTGGACCCCGCGACCGGGATGAGTGTGTGGTGGCGCGATCACGCCGACCACCACATGACGGTCCTGATGTCGGCCGACGGCCCGTTCGAGGGATGCAGCGCCGACCGAGGCCACAACCGGCCGCCGAGACCGCTTCCCACCGAGCAACTGACCGACCGCGCCCTACGCGCCGCGATGAGCGCCACCGACGAACAGGACACCGCCGATGAATGAGCACGAGCAGGAAACCCGCGAACTCGAACAAGGCATGGAACGGGCGTTGGCCGTGGCCATCGCCCACACCTCGGCACTGATCGAAGCGTGGGCGCGGCGCGCGGCGAACAAAGCCCGCGAGAACACCGCGGACACTGCCCCGCAGGCGCCGAACGAGGTGTACACCAACCTCGCCGCCGACGCTGCCGACACCCAGCGGCAGGTGCGCGCCGAACTCGCGGTCGCCCAACCCAATGCCGACTACTGGAAACACGCCAGCCCCGACGAGCTCGCCCGCAAGATCCGAGAGGACTACGGCATCGAACCCGCCCGGCTGGGGGAGCGCACCCATGACCGACACTGGGCAGAACGCGCCGACGGCCGCAACGTCGTCGACCTTTACGCCATGGCCGATCGCTACGCCGAGCAGAGCGCAACCGCGGCCGCAGTCCGCGACAACATCGGTGACCTGATCCGCGACTACGGCCTCGACCCCGTCGAGCTGATGCGCAGCTCACCTCACGAGGCCGCCGAACGCTACACCCAATCCCGCGCCGAACACTGGGCACCCGGGCAGCCGCCAGCACTGAGCGCCGATGGCCGCGACGCCACCGACCGCGACGGCGTGCACGTGGCCGCGCTGCTGACCCAAGCCCAAGCCGCCGACCTCGACGCCGAACAGGCCGCCGAGCTGTCAGACCTGGCCACCGAACGCGCCGACGCCGCCACCACAACCGAGGTTGGCGAACAGGCCGGGCAGTCCCGGGCAGACCGCGTGGCCGCGGTGAGCACATCCGAGAGCGGCAAAGCCGCCACGACCGCCGCCCGCGACCACCCCACCAACCCGCGCAGGGCCGCCGCCAGCACCGGCCAGAAACAACCCACCGCCCGGCGGTCCAGCACCCTCACCGCCGACCGCCAACGCGGCCGCGGCCTCTAACCACCGACCCAGACCGAAAGGACAGTGCAATGACTCAGTTCGATCCCAGTAACTTGCTCGCCGAGATCGAGGCCGATGACGCCGCCGAGGCGCAGGCGTTGGCCGAGCGGCAGCGTCGGCGGCGGGAAGCGCTCGAACCGGCGGCGCGGCTGGCTGCTGAGATTGCGACCGCCCGTGAACACTTCCTCGCCGAGGACCGCCAACGGCTGAACCGGCTGGCGAAGTTGGTGAAGGAAGCCAAGAGGAACGGCGCACCCGCGGCCAAGCTCGACCAGTTCGACTTCGCGCCGCTGACCGCCCAGGCCCGCAGCGGCCGGGGCCGGTCCGGAGCGTCCAAGCCTCGCGCACGCCGGACCACGGCCGCCGCGGCGAAGCCCGCCGAGCCCACGCAGGAAGGGAGCGAGCAGACGCCAGCGCCGGTGTCCATGGCCAGCTGACCCAAGGACACCACAACCCACCCACGACAGGAGACACCATGAAACTCACCACCACTGCCCGCCGAGTCCTCGCCGGCAGCCTGGCCGCAGCGGCGCTCGCCGCGGGGGGCGCCACCCTCACCGAAGCGCCGGCCTCGGCCGCCGACACCCGCCACCGCACCTATCCCGGTTACATCCTCGGTCCGTTCGACACCAAGGAGCAGTGTGAGACAGCGCGAAACGGGCCAAACGCGCTCGCAGACCTGACCATCTGCTGGCCGGACAAGGGCCGCTGGTACTACGGCGGCCAGGGCGCCTGACCCGACCCGCTCGCCGTCGACTTCGGCAGCGGGTCGCAACTTAAGGCCGGTGTCACCCGTTCGAGTGACACCGGCCTTGTGTTGTGCGCGTCAGTGTCCGACGACGCTTCCCGGCAACAGCCTGGCGAAAGCTACGGCTGGCCGCCGGCCAGTTGTCGGAGCTGCGCGTAGCGGCGGGCGCCGACCTCTGCCGCGGTGACGAGAGCGGCCGCACGCCGGAAGTAGTGCTCGACGGAGTGCTCGCCCGGTACCGGAGTCCGGGCGGCGGTTAGCGCACCGCGCAGGATGGCCAGCAACATGCGTAGCCGTGGTTGCTCGCGCACGAGCTGGGAGCGCTCACTGGCCGGGTCGAACATCATCTCCGCGAAGTCGCCGGGCGCAGCGCCCACTGTGTCGAATGTGTTGAGGTCCCGGTCGAACGCCTCTAGAGGTTCGGGGTCCAGACGCAGCAGCGTGTCGACGAGCTCCAGGAGCAGGACGTCTTGTGCAGCCGCGCAGGCCCGGGGGGCGGCGTGGAGTGAGTGGCCATACGTCTGATCATCCCTGTGTTTTCGTCGATTGCAACGAGCGCCGACCCACATTCTTCTTCGGTCCAGTATGGACACGCCGGCCAATCAGACGGACAACGTCACTGGCCGATGTGCGGCGGAACTTGAGCGGGGTCGGCCATCGCGTCGGCGCCGCCGAGGGCCTTGTTGGCGCGGCGCTCTACGAGCAGCGGGACGAAATCGCGTACCTCGGTTCCGTCGAAGTGCTGGTACGCGTTGTCCACTGCGGCCGACACCTCTTCGGGTGGCCGATGCGAGTAGAGGCCGATCAGGCGGTCGCGAACCTCACTGATCTGGCGCAGTTCGTCATTATTCGCACCCACACAGTTGATCATCGTCCGAGGCAGCGTTGATAGATCGTCGACTGTGGATGGATTCACCAATCGTTCACTCACCCGGTACCTGCGCTCGATCTTGCCCCGAGTCGCCCCAGCCGCCTGCGCGCGCTGGGGCGAGTCGGGTGTCGGCGCCATCCTCGGAATGATCCCGGGGTGTGGAGAGGGTCTACCGGGCGTGGCTGCCTCCTCGGGAACCCGGCCGGGGGGAGCTGGGTCCTTCGGCGGGTCCGACGCTATCGGTTGGCTCGTCTGCCGAGCAGGACCCACCGGATGAATACTCAGTGAAGACGTTCCCTCCAAACCGGCCCGGATGGCCAAGGACGATCAGGGTCGCGGTTGTGTACGGAAGGCCGTAGTGAGCTGCGAGAGCCACCATCGTGGTGTAGGCGTTCTTCAGCTCTGCGATCTCCCCTGCGATATCGCGACTGCGTCGCCCCTCCTGCTCGATCCTGAGCGCGAGGAACTGCGCGTGCCGTTCCAGTTCCCTCAGAAGGAGCGCAGCTTGCATCGCATCGCGTCCTCTAACATCCCCCATACAGCGATCGTGCGCCTCAGCGGTTAATGATCGGGGAACCTACGATGACATGCATGGTTCCATCGCGACGATCCGTCGATCCTGTCTCGCAGGCGCAGGCCCGCGTGCTGATCGACGAGCTTGAACGAGTCGCAGACACCCTGGTCGAGAGACTGCACACTGGTACTGGTGGCGAGAAAGCTCTACAGACGGCGCGACGGGAACTCTACGAGGTCCGCGAGCACATACGGCGCCTCCAGAACGTGTACCAATCGGTCGGTTGATTGCCCTCGCCGGCGAAACGGTGAGGGCTCCTCGGCGCAGCGGGCTGGCCGATCACCGCACGGGGTTGCTGGTGTTGCGTCTGCGGTGGCGCTGCATGCCGTTTGTCAGGGTGGTATCTGAGGTACTCACGGCACCTAACATCGTCAGCTGCGTTCGGGTCCGCGGGCCTCACCATGGGCCCGGGGCCGCGCGCGTGCCACGGTCGGGCGCCCGGTGCTGGTCCGCGCAGCGGTCGCCGGCTCGCGCGCCGGGGTGTAGGCGCGGCCGGCGTAGTGGCGTTCGGTGGCGCCGATCGCAGCGCGGATCTGTGCGGCCTGGCGGGCGTGGCCTTGCGCGGTCATGGCGTCGCTGATGGCCGCGCTGGCGGCCAGGACTTGTTTCATCACGGCGAGCCACAGCAGGGTGGTGTCGTCGCGGCCAGCGGCCAGCATGGTTGCCGCGACCCGGCGCGCGGAGGTGCGGCTGCGCGCAGCGGGTGGGCGGGTCGGGCGGCGGTGCCCCGACACCGAACTCAGCGAGTCCGCGAGTCGGTTGAGGTGCGCGGCATCGGCGGGGTTGGCGGTGCGCGCAGCGGCGCCGACCGCAGCGGCGGTGTCGGCGGCCGCGGAGTGCCAGCCGCGTGAGGTCTTGTCGCTGACACCGGTCACGGTGCGTTCCCATCGGCGCGCATCCTCGTGCGCACCGCGCGCAGCATCCGGGTCGGGCTGCTGCGTGCTTGCGGTGTCGTTGCGTGTGCGTGCCCAGGCCGCGGCCGCCAGCTGTCGATGGCTCTCGCTGTCGGGCCATCGGCCGCGCAAGTCTTTCAGGGCGAGGCCGTCGCCGAGGTAGCTGGCGTTGCGCCAGATCGGTTTCCCGTCAGCGTCAGCGGCGATGCTCGGGCGCAGCGCGACAACGTAGCCGGTGACTTCGGTGGTGGAGCCTTTGGCGAAGCGTGGGCGCGTCAGCAGCTCGGGGTGGGCGCGCAGCGCAGCCGCGTAGTCGGCTTCGGTCGCCGCCGTGCGTGCGATCGGGGAGAGGAGGTCGCGCAGCCGCGCGGACACGTCGACGTCGTCGCCGGGAGCGGCTGCGCCGCTTTCAGTGGTCGCCGTGTCGGCGGTGCGTTCCTGCCCATTCGCGCGGGTATCGGCGTCGCGGCGGGTGCGTGCACCGGGGGCGCGTTCGTCGGCGTGGTCCCACGCCGAGCGCGCATCGGCGCGGGACTTGTCGTCGTCGATCCAGCCCTCCCGTAGGCGGGGGAGGGAGAGGTCTTCGGCAAGTTTCTTGCCGCCGTGCATGACCGGCTGGCCGTGTTTGTTGGCGTACTCCGATGCAGGCAGCCCGACGCTGAATCCGGTGACCGCGCTCGGATCTGTTTTGTCGTAGCGGGCCGAACGGATCACCAGTCCGTCGGCGCGCACGAGACGCACGAACTCGGCTTCGCTTTCCGCGGCCGCCGCCGCGACCCGGACACGGCGCGCGAGGATCACCGACGGTGCCTCAGCGATGCGCGGCTCGGCGCCGTCGACACCGCGGGTGGCGGCGTCTTGGGCGTGCGAGCGGCCGCGTGCGGCCATGTTCTTGGTGTAGCTCGACAGCACTTCCATGCCGTACTTGGCTTCCAGATCCCGGGCGATGCGTTGTGCACGGGCGTAGTCGCCTTCGTTGCCGCCGCGGGTCGGGTGCGGTCGCCACTTGGCGACCACGCTGCCGTCATCGCGGACACGGGATGCGGCGATGTGGATGTGGTCGCCGCCGTTCTTGGTCACCCCGTGGCGGATGGCGACCCAGCGTGCGTCGGCGGCGTCCGGGTCGTCGAAACCCATGCCCTGCATGAAGTCGTGCGCGATCGCCGACCACGTTGCGTCGTCGAGCGCCGCAGCATCTGGCGGCAGCGACAGCGAGCAGTGCCACACGTTCTCATCGCGGGTCGCCTCGGCGATCGCAGCTTTGCCTGTGACGCCGCGTTCCTGGGCGGCTTTGAGGGCGGCGGTGTCGCGTCGGGTGACCTCGGTACCGAACACCACCCGCGCCTCATCGAGTGCATGACCCAGCTCGTACGCATGCTCGCGTTGCATCTCCGCGCCGGCACCGCCGGCAGCGAACACCGCCCGCGAGGACGCAGCGACCACATGCGGATTGGTGTGCTCATTGGCCTTGCCCGGACCCGCCAGATAGATCACCAAACCCTGCATCCGGGCGCCCGAAGAGATAGCCGGAATCATCGGCATCTACACCGACCAGCCTTCCCCCTCGGCAGCGGTGATCGGACCACTCGACGCGCCGCGCTCACCGTCGGTGTCGGCCTTCTTGGTCGCGGGAAACGACACCGCGAACACCTCACCGAACGCATCTCGTACCCGAGCCGACGCCCGGTGCGCCGCGTCGACGGCGGCCTCGAAATCGGCCGGCACCTCCCGCTCACTGTTGGCGTGCCGAGCGATCTGGTTCATGTTCACCGCGATCCCCGACAGCAGATTGCGGATGTCGGTGGCCTCCTTCCACGCCGCGACCTTCTCGGCGTGATTGACCGGCACACCACCGGCAGGGGACAGGGCACCGGTGACCAACAACCGTTGGACCGTCATACCGGCGTCCTCGGCGCGGTTGCGGAGCTCGACGTCCTCGGCCGGGCTCACCTTGACCACGATCCGCGCATCCCGCCCGCCCGGATGGTTGCGGCGACGTCGACGACCGAACGCGCGATGAGTGTTCTCCGACTCCGTCATCGCTGCGTCCTTTCCGTGCGTCGTTTCCGGCCCTGGCCGCCTCAGCCCAGCGCAGCGACCCCTGTGGGGATTACCGCGCAGACCTCCTCGGTCTGTGCTCTCACCGTACCGACGACAGGGACGGTGAGCAAGGTTTAGGGCACCTAAACGATAACTTGCTCCTGCAGGGCGGGTGCTTTTCGATGTGAGCGCGCGTGCGCGCGGGGTGGTCGAGGCCCACGCGCAGCGTGGTCGATTTCCGCGCTGGAACAGCGGCCCACCGGGCGGAGGCTGGTGACGAAACGTTGGCTGGGGACAGCGGGAGTAAGTCAGTGGGTGAGTTCGCCGGGCCGTCTTACGTCGAGCAGGGGCCGGGCGCTCGTAGAGTGCTAGGCCATGACCGTGAGTGATCCGTCGGCCTTCGACGATCCGCACATCCCTTGGCGTTCGCCGTGCACTTGACTCCGGGCGTACGCGGCGCTCGCCTGCCGGACGGGGTGTCGTTCGGCGCGGTCAGAGAAGGGCGATGAGATGACAGAGATGGAAAAGAAGAACGAGGACCAGCTCCGGGAGATGGCTGCGGCGATGGTGCTACATCAAGCCATCCACCTAGCGGGACAGGGCATACAGCGGGAGATGGGCGACAGGCTGGAAATCCGCGTCGAACCTCTCACCGATGGCGAGCAGGGCTATGTGCAGCTACACCACTACGTCCGAAGCAGGGCGAATGGGGAACTGGTCTGGTTGGAGCAGGCGTGCTTCAAGTCAATGCAGACACCCGCGGAGATGTTCCTCGCCGGAGTGAACAGGTTGGTGTCGGAGCGGCTGTATCCAACAGACATCACCTGGTGACCAACTAGTAGCAGCAGCGTCGCTATCCCGCCGCAGGCAGTTCCAGCCAGCAGCAGTCAGGGGTGCCGACGGAACCCGTCAGTTCCGAGCAGACTAGAGACAGTCGGGCTGAAGCCCGAGACGCGAGCGCGCCTACCCCGGTCATCGGTCGCGGCCCTCGGGCCCGCGGTCATACCCGGTCCCACGCCGACGGTGAGCACCGCTCGACGCCGAACGCGATCCCAAGGTTGGGGAGCGTCGGGAGGTGCCGCGGCTAGCGATCCGTGCCGCGCGTTGGGCGTCGGTCTCCCGTGCCGCGGCGCGCTCGGTCGCGCTGGGTTGCGGCGGCGAGACCGGTTCGGCGATCCGCGCGAACACCGGAATCATGCTGTCGGGTACGGGCTCGAACGTGTCGCGGTCGGGGTGGGAGAGCATGGCGGCGTTGACCCACTCTTGCGGTGTGACGCGAGCGTAGTCGAGGCGGTAGCCGGCGTCGGCGGCGAACTGGGACATGAACACCTTGGCCGCGCGGCCGTTGCCCTCGCGGTAGGGGTGGCCCATGTTGATCGAGGCGTAGACGGTGGCGGCCTCGACAGCGAACCCGCCGTGGTCCAGGTCAGTCCAGTCGACGGCGGCGATGTGGTCGCGGGCGTGGTCGAGGTAGCGGCCGATCTGGTTCGGGTCAGCGAACGGCAGGCCGTCTTTGCTCAGCGGATAGGTGCGTGGAACACCGGCCCATTCGTAGATCGGGGAGAACAGCGCGGCGTGGATGGTGTGCAGGTGCTCGGCGTCGTAGGTGCGGTCGATCGGGATACGGCCGTCGGCGATCATCGCTTCGCGGTGCGCGGTGATGGTGTATTCGGCCGCGGCGAGCGCATCGGGATCGGTGATGCCGAGTTTGTTGGCCAACACGGTGGTGCCGGGGATGAACGTGGCGTCCCAGTCATCCTGTGCGGTCACTCGCGCTCACCTTTCAGACACGACGACGGCACCACCTCGACGAGGCGGTGCCGTCGTGAACAGCTACACGGTTGTGTGGGCGGTCAGCCGAGGGCGTGTGCCGCTCGTGAGCTTGTCGCCATGGCGACGGCTTCGGCGATCACTTCGGCGTCGGTCAGTTCGCCGCGTGCCGAGCGGGTGAGCAGGTCGATGTCGGCGCGTTGCGGGTCCCACCCCTCGAGGACGTTGTTGTCGATTGCCTGCACGACACCACGGACCTGGGTGTCGGTGAGGCCGGCGAACAACTCCGGCCAACGGGTGATCCATCGTGACTCGATCATCGCCGCACCTACCTTTCCTGGATGTCTCGTCGTGCTCAGTTTACCGATCATCGGCCCTTCCCATGGTGGGGTCGGTTCTCCCGACCTCGAGAGGTGTGGTCAGAACAGGGCGATTTGGTCGCGGCCGGCGAGTTCGGCGGCACGGTGGTGGGCTTGGTCGGCGGCGAGCTGTGCTGTGGCGACGGGGATCGCGAGTTCGTGGGCGATGTCGGTCCAGCTGCGGCCGTGCTCGCGCATGTCGGCAGCGAGGTCCTGAATCTCTCGATCCTGGGCCTCGGGATCGTCGTCAGTCATCACGGCGCGTCTTTCCCTTTGTCGAAGCCGAGGTCGCGAAGGTGTTGAACATCGGGGATGCGAACCCGCGCAGTGAGGGAGCACTGGGCCGCTCCCGCAACGAGCACCACAGTGCCGCACACCCACATCGTGGTGCTGCCGTTGTTGAGGGCGGCTGCGGTGGCACCGCAGACGACGGCGATCACGGCCAAGGCCGTCGCGGCCAGTTGGAGTTGCCGTGCACGGGCGACAGCGGCCGCTGCGGTCTCGCGGTGGCGAGGCCGGAAGTGGTCAACGCGCTGCCGCACTATCCCTGAGGCGAGGATCGTGACGGCCCCGACCGCGATGAGGATGGTGGCTGTCCATTCCATAGGTGTTCTCTCTCCTTCTGCGGTGGGCAGTCGGTAGTGCGTCAGATGCGGGCGAGGGTGTCGCGGATGGCCAGCCACCGGGTTTCGGCGGCCTGCTGATGTGCGGTGAGAGCGGTCCAGTGGCCGGCGAGTTCGGCGGTGGGGCGCTCGGCGGTGGCTTGGGTCATGCGGGCCAGCAGTGCGCGGTAGCCGCGGCGGTACCAGCCGTCGACCAGCGCGGCGGCGAGGTGGGGCAGGTCGGCGCTGTCGGCGACGGGGCGGCCGTGGCGCGGGGAGGCGATTTCGAGCATGACGCTGCGGGTGCGGGTGGTGAGTCCTCGATCGGCAAAACGCGCATTGACCAGAACGGGTGTGGCGGGGCTACCTTCGTCGAGCAACGCCACGACGGTGTCGAACACGTCCTGATGAACGGCGCTGAGGAACACCACACTGCCGGCGGGAAGCACGGTGGTGGTGGTGCCGGCGTCGCGGTCGGCGCGTGAGCCGATCAGCGCCTCGACGACCTGGCGGGCCCGGGCCGGCGGCGCCCACAACAGCGCGGTGAGCATGTCCAGTTCCAGGGCGAGGGTGTTGTCGACCTCGGCGGTGTCGTCACCGATGGTGCCGGTGAGGGTGAGGTCGTCTCCGGCGGTGACGGTTTCCAGTTCGGGCAGCGGTTCGATCGCGGTGGCCGGCGGCTGCGGCGCATCAGAGGGTGCGACTTCGGGTTTGTCGGCCATGGCGATCACCTGCTGTCTCCTTGTTCGTATCGGTCGGCGGTTTAGGCGACGTCGCTGCGGACGCCGGCGAGGTCTTCGTGTGCCCACTGTTCGCATTGGGCGGCCAGGTCGGCGAGCTCGTCGCCGTAGCGGGGATCGCCGTCGGCGTAGGCCCGTTCGGACTTGGCCCAGTAGGCCACGGCGCGCTGCGCATAGTCGGTGGTGTTGGTCATGGCGAGGGCTCCCGTTCTCTTCACGCAGCGGCGGCGAGTGCCTTGACCCGATCGGGGCGGAATCCGGACCAGTGCTCACTGCCGGCGACCACGACGGGTGCTTGCAGGTAGCCCAGGCTCATCACGTAGTCACGTGCGGCGTCGTCGGTGCTGATGTCGACCACCCGGTAATCGAGTCCCTGCTTGTCGAGGGCTTTGTAGGTGGCGTGACACTGCACGCACGCGGGCTTGGTGTAGACGGTGATCGTGGTGTTCTCGCTCATGGTGTCGGCCCTTCTCTGGTGTCGTCGCGAGTGCTTGTCTGTGCGTCCATTGTATCTCGTATTGCTTTGTCGTGCAACTGTTTTCGCTGTTCACAGACTCTTTTCAGGGTGTCTGGTGGTGGTGCTTTTCGGAGATATCTGCCGCCCATTCGCCCGGCCGGGGGGTGTCAATGGAGTGCAGGGAAGAAGTCGCCGCGAAATAGGCGGCGCCGAGCGGGAGCGAGGCAGAGCGCGTGGCGAGTTGTTGCCGAAGCGGAGTTGACGCGGTCCGGTTGGGCGCCATGACAATTCGGCAGGTCAGGCAAAGCCCCGCGAGGTGAGAAAGGCGGCGCAACGCATCCCAGTGCGAGAGTGGTTGGTGCAGTCCGGATTACGAGCCAACAGCGGGCAGGACATGGCGCGGCTGTGAGGTGGAGGGGAGACGGTGAACAGGGTTTGGGGCCGGGCCACGTCTCCCCTCCGGGGGAGCCTCATCTCTCGGTGTGACAACCACGAGAATGAATGCTCGGCCACGATAGCAAACATTGGGTTTGCGATCTACTCATCGGTGCGGGTGGTGTGTGCTGGGCGTGACGCGCGGCTGCCAGCCTGCCGACCTGCCGGTATGCGGGGCGCGTAGCGCCCTGCGGTGTTTCGGGTTCGATGCCCGAAACACCGGACCCGCCCCGCCTGCGCGGGGTGGGCCGGTGCTCGGTAGTCAGGCCGTGGCCGCGTCCTCGGCGGTGCCGGTGGTCTCGCTCTGGGGGCGGTGGCCTCGGAGTTCGGGGTAGGGCACGGTGTGGCGGATCATGCGGCCGCCGAAGGGTGCCGGCGTTTCGACGCTGACGGTCTTGGTGTTGGTGCGCAGCACGGGCGTCCAGCCATGGAAGCGGATGTTGACCAGGTCACCGGCGGTGATGGTGTCGGGGCTGTAGTCGCCGGCGGTGCCGTCGGCGATCTGCTTGTCGCGGATGCCCTGCCAGTAGGTGATCTGGTCGGCGCGTTCGGCCATGCGGTCGATGAGGCGTTCGCGGTACTCGCCGGTCGCGGCGGTGGTCTTCTCGGTGTGTTTGACGCCTCGGCCGTCGGTGAACAGGGTTCGGGTGTGCCCGTCGAGGGCGCGTTGATCGGCGCGCTGCTCTGCTTCGAATTTGTCGATGCGGTTCGCCACGGTCACCGGGCTGTATCGGAGTTCGGTCGTGCGGGCGGCGGATTCGGCACGGTTGGCGGCGTGGTTGGCGTCGCGGTCGGCGGCCACGGCTTTACTGAGCGCGTTGTGGGCGCGGTCGATTGCGCGACGGTGCCGGCCTTCGCTGTGATGGCCGACCTTGACCGGCTCTCCTCCTGGTGGGAGTGCTGCGGTGGCGCGCTGCTCGGCGGTCCATGCGGCGTCGGCGTCGGCGGCGCGGCGGGCGGCTTTGTTCTCGAGTGCGGCGACCCGGTCGGCTTGGCGGGCGGCTCGGTCGGCTTCGACCTGGGCGGGGTCGCGGTGGGTGCGGTCAATCTCGACGGTGACGGTGTGGCCGGCCTCTTCGAGGGCGCGGGCGGCGCGGGTGATCTTGTATTCGTTGGGCTGGCGGTCACGGCTGGACTGAATACCCATCAGTCCCAGGCTGCGGAACCAGCGAAACCCGTTCGCCTTCAACAGTTCGTAAGTGCCGTCACCTCGAACCATGCCGTCGGCGAGGGTGCCGTCGGCGGCGGTGTGAGTGATCGTGATCTCGGTCATGGCGTGGGTGTCTCCTTCGGGTGTGCGGTCGGGGAGGGGTTAGGCGGTGGTGTGGGTGGTGAGGTCGGCCAGGCGCAGGGCTGCGGCGATGGCGGTTCCGGCGTCGTTGATGCGGTAGGTGGGGATGTGTTCGCCTCGGTGGATCAGGCCGCGATCCTCGGGCAGGGCCAGTAGGAAGAACTGGCCGCTGTGCAGGCGGTTGTAGTCGAGGGTGTCGACGTCGACGGCGGCCAGGAGCTCGCGCAGGTGCTCGTTGTCGGCCAGGAGCTCGCGGGTGACGTGCTGGACGGCGGCGGGGGAGTAGTGGCGTTCGACGTTCACGCCGTCGCAGCCGTAGCGGACCACTTCGGGTAGTTGGTCGGTGGTGATGGCGACGAGCCGGTCGGGCAGGGTGTCGTAGCTGTCGGTCATGCCGTTGAACGAGGCGGACCGGAAGCCGTCGACCGCGGCTTTGACCTCGGATTCGCGGGGTCCGTCGGTCCAGGAGACGCCGATCCATGCCGACCCGGTGCCTCGGCCCTGGCGGACGGAGAACTTCACGCCGGGCCAGCTCGCCCGCAGGGACTTGCGCATGATGGCGGCGGTCTCTTTGGTGCTGTAGCTGACGGTCATTGGTGACCCCTTCCCGTTGTGAGTGCTGGTTTGCGTGTGCACTGGCCATCTCTTTGCCGGACGGAGTGGACTGCAAGGGAGGAAGTGAAAAAGTCATCCGGCCCGAAGGGCTGCAAACCCGTAGGGCGGGTTAGTTTTTCACGCCCTTGCGGGCCGCGAGTGGAGGTAAGAGAATGCGGCAGGGCAACGCAAACCAACTCAGCCCGAAGGGCCTACCGTGCGGCATAGCCGCTCCGTCCAGGTGACGGCGCAGCCGGCAGCCTCGTGCTGTACTGCCGTACTGCCAGCGGCCAGGCTCGACGCGACCACACCGGACGCACGTGGCAGGGAAGGGGATTGTGCGGGAGCGACGCGGGTCCGGGAGGGCTTGGTGTCGCGGTAGCACTAGTAGTTGCTGTTTGTGTTCGTCATACTCTCCGCATGACCTGGGAAGATTGGCTTCGGTTTGTAATGATACCTCTTGTTGTTGCCGGAGTTACGGCCGTCATTGCGACTCGAAATGCCAAGAAGACACCGCACGAACGTCTAAAGAACTTGGTGGATATTCACAAGAATATGCCCGATTCCCTGGACGGTAGAAAAGTCGTGGAAGGCGCAATAGCACGAGAGCTCGTCGACTTCGATCGCCGACTGGCGGCTGATCAGCGAGGCTTTTGGGCTGGCATAAAGGAACGATTAGCGCAGATCCAGCGACAGAAGGCTGCCCTTGTCGCGGCCGGTGTGATCGGCGTGGCGTTGCCAACTGTGCTATTCGTATTTGCCGGCTGGGGCTCCAAGGTTGGCTTGTGGGCATCGGCACTCGCAGGGCTCGGCACAGTTTTAGGTGCCATCGGTGCCATGTTTGCAGTCCAGGAGGAACGCAAGTCGTTAAATGTTGACCGGGCGGCAGCGGAGATTTCGGCGCATTTCTCGCGGGCGTATATACAAGCCCTTTCTTTGCTCGGCAAATTGGATCTACACGAGACCACCTACGCCTCTTCTGTCTTTGGCAGACTTATCGATATGGGCGTTTTTGAACGTGCGGACATTAAGGGCCCTAATGGTGAGTTGTCTATACGGCTGGTCCTGACTCCAGAAGGCCGGAAGGCGTTGGATTCGGCGTTGGCTCAGGCAGAGGTCCAGAATGCGGCGAAATGGGCGGACGTAGCGAAGGAGAATGGCGCTGAGGGGGACGACGGCCCTGGGCGCGAAGAGCCCGGGGGCGTAGCCCCGGGGTAGGCCGTGCCAGAGATGACGTGCGGCGCAGCCGCCCCGCTGTTCTGTCGTAGTCGAGTAGTGGCACAGACGTCGAGCCGGGGCCGCCGTGGTGGCGGCCCCGACCCGGTGCCTGGTTAGGCGATCCAGCGTCCCGGTGTGATGTGGGTTTCGAGTCCGCCGAGCTTGGCGGCGAAGGCGGCGGCATCGGCGAGGATGGGCCAGGGCTCGGTGAGTACCTGCTGCCAGGCGGCCCAGTCGGTGTCGTCGCCGGTGATGGTGGCGGCCAGGTCGGGGTGGCGGCTCTCGGCGATCATCGTGGCGAGCTCGCGGGCTGCCCCGGCCCGGCGGGCTGTGGTTCGGCCGGCGGCGATGAGGTGCAGGCCGGCGTCGTGGATGGGGTCGGCGGTCTCGGGGTTGGTGGCGACGAGGTCGGCGGCGGCCCAGAGCAGATCGGCGACGCTGCCGATGGCGGCGGCGGTGCCGACGGTGTGAGCGATGTAATCCATGAGGAGGTCCCTTCGTTGTGGTCCGGCCGGTGTGGCGGACGTCGAAGACCTGTGCTGACCGGACGAGGGTGGGCTGTCAACCCCGAAGAGGCAGGCGCGCCGGAAGCCACTTTCGGTTGCGAGCGCAGCGAGCGCGGGTTACCGAAAGTGGTTGGAGCGCACGGGCGGAGCGCAGCGGAGAACGGGCGGTAGCCGCCTGGTGTGGGTTGACAGTTCGGGCCCCCGGTCGGTCACACTCGGTCGACGTGCGCGCGCAAAATGGTGACCACCCACCTGACTGGGAATCTCCCCGGGTCGGTGGCGCAGCGCAGCGGAGCCACCGGGCCGGGACAACGCTGTGCGGCCGTCAGGTCGCTCCGCTGTGCCCCTCGGGCTGGTCGGTCAGCTGGTGGTCGTGCGGCAGGTTCGGCATTCCCACCGCTGGTTGATGAGGGCGCACTTTCGGCGTTCCTCGCACAGCCAGCAGGTCTGTCCGGGCTTCTCCTGCTGACCAGCTTGGATCGCGAGCTGTTGCTCGGTGGCGGCGTCGATGCGTAGCTATTCCTGGGCGCGATAGGCCAGGGCGACGTCATGGTCGCGGGCGGTTTGGACGTCAGCGGTCATCGGTTGCCCGTCGGGGTTGGCACCCCGCCCGTTGCAGGAACGGTGTACCTGCACAGTTCGACGATCAACAACGTCCCGCGGCCGACCGCGTCGTCGATGATCTACACCTCGTTCGGCACACTCGCGCCGGCCGGAGTCATGGGCGCGAAGGCGCGGCTGTTCAAGGAAGGGAGCCTGTGTTCGGCCACAGACTATGTGTACAACACCCTGCCCAAGAACTCGCAATCGGTTGCGGTGGCGCGCGATTGCGGTACCGGCTACTACAACAGCCACGGGTTCGTGGCGGTCAACAATGCCGGGACGGTCTCGGAGTACGTGACCTTCCCGACCGATCCGGTGTTGTTCACGAGCACCGCGGCACTTGCGGCCCCTTCGGGGCCGGCCACGAATGCCCGGGGCCAGTCGTTGGGATCGGCCGCGGAATCCAAGTCCGACTCAGATCTTCCCGACCTGGTCAAGGCGTGGGCGACCAATGGCAAGCCGGGATACGTGAAGTCCGATGATCTGTCGTCTACCAGCGCGGGGGACAGGGCCGGCAACTCGCGCGTCATCGACGTGTACAGCTCGGATGGGTCCACAGTGGTGGGCCAGTTCAAGATCACGACGAGCTGAGCGCAGCGCAGTTGGTCTAGGGCGAGCCGGTTGCGGCTCGCCCTAGACGCGTGCCAGGGGTGTGCGACAGGAGACGAGAGCCATGGACGCCGATCCAAAGTCCTTCTCTGCCAGTTCGATGCCCGTGAGGTGGGCTGCTAGCGCGAGTGCTGGATAGATGAATTGCTCGCGGGTTGAGCGTTGTATCGCGTCGACTAGTTGGGCCGATCGCTCGTCCCCGCTGTCGGGCTGCAATCCGTCCCCAACGTAGGTGACCCCTTGGTGAACGGTGCCAGTTAACTGGCCGTGTTTAAACCACTGCACACGCGCAGTCATGTTCCGTGGCGGCAGGTAGATACTGGCTACGTTTTCGCTGGGCAGTTGGAGGAGGAACGATCCCACCGCACACAGCCCGTGGACATCGGTGAGGATAGTGCCGCCATTGTGGGCGGTCACCATCGCTACGACGCCGACGTCGTTCGGGCCCTCGACATCGTTGTGAAGCACTCGGCCGAGTTCGGTGCCCACATCATCGACCGCGTACCGCTGGACGTCGCCGGTGGTGGCAACCGACCCCGACGATACGACCTCGTCGATGGTCCCGCTGGCAACAGCGATGCTGTATGAGGAGGCAGGCATCCATCGCAACCACCGTCGATGCACCCAGTCCCTTTCAGGTCGCTCCATCGTCACAGTCTACGAGCGCACGTGTTGGTCCGTCTCGATCCCCGCGGAAGGTGGAGGGGTTATCCGTAGGTCACCTCGCCGTAGATGCCGGCTTGGGCGATGACGTCGGCGGCGTTGGCGTCGACGTCGCCGGCGTCGTTGCTGCGGTTGGCCGCTCGGATGAGGTTCCGTAGGTAGTCGGAGACCGCTGCCGAGCCGTCGGCGACGGCGTTGATTCCGCGGGCGATCGTGTCGAGGGTGATCTCGTGTACTGCGTCTTCGAGGTCTTCGATGACGGCGCGTTGGGTGGTGCTCCACCGGTATTCGATGCAGGTCGACCAGTAGCCGATGCCGCCTTCGAGGGCGCAGACGTAGATGTCGGTGAGGAACTGGGTGCGAATATTGGTGCGAGTGGTCATGTGACAGAACTACTTTCACCGAATTTTGGTCAGAGAGGTTGGTTCTGTGCGGCGTAGGCCGCTCCGAGTTGTGCACCGAGCTGGTCGGCGATAGCGGCCAGGTGCACATTCCCCGCGGCACGGCCGCCCCATCGCCGACAGTGGGCAAAGCAACGGCGCCGGCACCGCGGAGCTTGCCCGTCATGGAGTCGGGTCTGCCGTCAGGGAATGGATTCGATGTCGGGCGGGCCGGAGGGCCGCCGGCGGTTGCTCAGGGCGCGGCGTAGCTCGGCCCAGAATCCGAATAGCCCGAGAATCAAGACGTTGACGACGGTGCAGAAGATCGCCATGAGGGTGATCAGGGTTACGTCGCCGGCTTGGTACTGGCCGGAGGCGATCGTGAGGGCCGCGCCGGTCACAAGGGTGACGGTTGAGGCCGCCGGGAGCGCGGCCGCGAGCAGACGCACCCCTCGGCGACGGTGTGGGTATGCCGAGTTGGCGACAGCCAGGGCGAGGACTCCGGCCAATTGCAAGGCGACGGCGAAATACAGGAAGGACCACACGGCTGACCCCTTTCGTAGGTCGGTGTCGTTCAATTTGGGTCATTGTTGCAGCTGCGGCCGACAGACTGCCGTGTTGAGTTGCCGCTGAGCAGCTTCTGCGACCAGCGCCCGGACCGGTGGGATGCGGCGTGCGCCGGCCTCGGCGATGAGTGTGGTGATGCGGTCGAGCAGGTTGTCGCGGTAGGCGTCGGTGATGGTTTTAGTCTACATACGTGTGGGATATAGTCAACACCGTGGAGAGACTTCAGGAGCTGGGCAAGCGTGTGCGCGACGCGCGAAACAGCTGCGGTCAGACGCAGGCCGAGGTAGCCAAAGCTGTTGGCGTGCACCGAACCCACCTGTCGGCGATCGAGGCCGGGCGCGAAAACATCACCATCGGAACGCTCTACCGAATGGCCGATCACTTCGGCATCCCTGCCTCGCACCTACTGCCTGACTGATCCAGCGAGACTTGTCGGACCTTCGTGAGAAGTTGGCTTAGAGCTCGGCCCAGGCCGCACCATTCGTGCAGCCCTGCACCGCCATCGCCACCGGAGCCTCCTCGGTTCGTGACCGAACAAGCTTACGTCACCAACCTCTGAGAGTCGTTCTCCCCCAGCGCCATTCAAGTGCCGATAATTTACGTTATGACGTTTGCGCCGATAGACGTCCGCGCTGTTAGGTGAGGGGTAGCCCGATGACGGCTGCGAGGAGTCCGAGGGCGGCGCAGATTCCGAGCGTGCGAAGTACGGACTGTTTGAGCGGGTAGACAAGGGCGAAGGCGACTGCGGCGATGGCTAGGGCGAGGGGTCGCAGGGTGTCGAGTTGGGGGAGTGCCAGGTGCAGCGGGCCGGCGGTGATCAGTGTGGTGCCGCGGAACAGTGTGTGGATGGCGAAGTAGAGGGCGAGGTTGGCGATGACGCCGACGACTGCGGCGGTGACTCCGTTCAGCGCGGAGGTGAGATGTTTGTTGTTGCGGAGCTTTTCGATGAACGGGGCGCCGAGGAAGATGAACACGAAACTGGGAACGAAGGTGACCCAGGTGGTCAACAGGGCGCCGATGGTGGCGGCGACCCAGGGGTCGAGGCCACCGGGGTTGCGGTAGGCGCCGAGGAACGCGACGAACTG
The DNA here is from genome assembly GCF_002009645.1 of Gordonia sp. IITR100. NCBI lineage: Bacteria > Bacillati > Actinomycetota > Actinomycetes > Mycobacteriales > Gordoniaceae > Gordonia > Gordonia sp. IITR100. The sequence continues at coordinate 61,350 of NZ_MVKV01000022.1, forward strand.
GACGACCATGATGAGCGGTCCAGGTGTGGTCTCGGCAAGGCCGAGGCCGCGCACCATTTCGCCGGGGGTGACCCATCCGTAGACGTCGACTGCTTGTTGGGCGATGTAGGCCAGGACTGCGTAGGCACCGCCGAAGGTGATGAGGGCGGTCCAGGTGAAGAAGGTGCCCTGTTGGGTGAACACGCTGTCGGCGCCGGTGGTGGCCACGATGATGCCCATGGGCACGATCCAGGCCAGCCCGCCTACTGCCAGTACCGAGAGTGCTCGGCGCCAACTGGGTGAGGCGGTGTGGATGGCGTCGTCGGCGATGATGGGTGCAGGCCCGGTGTCGGCGATCTCTTTCTGGGCGGTGACGAAGCGGCGGCCGGTCAGCCAGCCGATGACGCCGGCTACGGCGATGACGATCGGGAACGGGACGGCGAAGACCGCCAGGGCGATGAACGCCGCGACCGCGATCCCGATGTGTATCGGGCCATGTAGTGCCCGTTTAGAGACTCTCGTGACGGCCTGCGCGACGACGGCCAGTACGGCCGGGCCGATACCGGCGAACAGCGCGGCCACGATGGTGGTCGCGCCGAAGGCGACGTAGATCGCCGACAGTCCGAGGATGGCGATCGCGCCCGGGACGACGAACAGGATGCCGGCGATCAGGCCCCCGGCGGTGCCGTTGAGTAGCCAGCCGACGTAGATGGCGAGCTGTTGCGCCTCGGGGCCGGGCAGCAGCATGCAGTAGTTCAGGGCGTGGAGGAAGCGTCGCTGACCGATCCAGCGTCGGTCGTCCACCAGCGCGCGCTGCATCACCGCGATCTGGCCCGCGGGGCCTCCGAAGGTCTGCAGCGAGATCAGGAACCATGCCCACGTCGCGGTGCGTAGCGATACTCCCGCAGACGGGTCGCTGGTTAGGTGTTCCGGACTGGCGGGGACCGATCCTGGCGGGGTGTTCGGGGTGTCCGACGTCATCGTCTGCGCTACTCCTGCGGTGGTGGTGGATCTGTGGTCAGCCAGGGAATCGGTCGAGTTCGCGAAGGAACTCATCGACGTCCAGTGGTCGGTTGCTCTGGGTGTACACGTAGTCATCCCAGGCGATGAGGGCGCTGACTGCGAGGACCCCGAGAACGAAAAGGACTATCCATAAGGGAAATCCGGCGTCGTGCCCGGTTGATGCAGCGGTGGTGATCTCGGCGGGGGTCATCGTTGAGCCTCCTCAAGGTTGGTGCATTCCTCGACACTGAGATGCAACCACGGTTACATTTGTTTTGTCTACCGTCCTGAGGTGGTGGGTGCGCGATGTCACTTGCTGCGTCGACGGGCGAGCTCGTGGTGTGATGGAGGTGAACGACGTGGAGGTGGCACGAGTGGCGGAGGCGTGGGTGATGCTGGTGTACCGGGTACCGCGAGAGCCCTCGACCCCGCGCATCGCGATCTGGCGCAAGTTGCGCAAGTACGGCGTGTTTCAACTGACCGATGGAGTGGTGTTGTTGCCCGCCAGCCCTCGGACGCAGGAGCAGTTGGAGTGGGTGGCTGAGGACGTCGTGTCCGCGGGCGGGCATGCCGAGGTGTGGACGGCCGCGCCGACCAGCCTGGCCGAGTTCGAGCGGATCCGCGACGAGCTGCAGTCCGCACGCGGCGAGGAGTACGGCCAGATCGTCGACGCCGCCGGATCGGCGCTCGGTGAACCTGACCCGGACAAGGCGTTGAAGACCCTGCGGCGCAGACTGCGCGAGGTGACCCGGCGCGATCATTTCCCGACCGACTCGCGAGACCGCGCCGATCAGGCAGTGCGGTCTCTCGCCGATACGCTGGCCGCGTCGCCGGCCCGGCAGTCATGAAGTGGGCAACTCGCGCCGGGGTCCATATCGATCGCGCGGCGTGTGCGTGGTTGATCCGCCGCTACCTCGACTCCGGCCCCGAGTTCGTGTTCGTCACCGATCCTGCCCACGTCCCTTCTGATGCCACAGCGTTCGACATGCGCGGCGTGGACCTCACCCACCACGATGGTGATTGCACGTTCGAGACCATCCTCAAACGCTACGAACTCACCGACCCAGTCCTGTGGACCATCGGCGCGATCGTTCACGAAGCCGACATCGAAGACGACCGCTACGACGCGCCGGAAGCGCCCGGACTCGATGTGGTTCTGCGGGGCCTGTCTCTCATCGGCGACGACGAGCACACCCTTGCGGTCTCTGATGTGGTCTTCGACGGCGTGTACGAGTACTTCCGCCAGAAGGCACTGACTGGGCGAGACCCCTCCTGACTACAGAGGGATCGCGGGGGATCTGGAGACAGGAGACAGGGTGCGATTTCACCACCCGCCCCCGATCTTCGGGGATCAATGCGGAGAGGGCGGCACGGCAGGGCCGCACAGAGCTCGCGCGCGTTTGTAGTGAGCGAGTGACGACGAGCCGGGATGTCCCGGCTCAGGCCGGGGGGGTCAGTCGTGGGGGGCTTCGCCGGTGACTTGGTGGTCTGCGTGGTTGAGGGCTTCGCGGACGAGGCGGGCGAGGTGGCCGTCGGCGAGGGTGTAGATGACGCGGCGGCCGTCGCGGCGGCTGGCGACGAGACCGGTGAATCGGAGTTTGGCCAGGTGTTGGCTGACGGCGGTGCGTGAGGTGTGGCAGGCCTCGGTGAGGGTGGTGACGTCGGCTTCTGCTTGGGCGAGTAGCCACAGGATGTGCAGGCGGGTGGGGTCGGCGAGCATGCGGAAGGTCTCGGTGGCCACCGCCAGGCGGGTGTCGTCGGGTTCGTTGAGGTGGGCCAGGCTCGACGCTGGATCTGTGTAGTGGTCTCGGTGCTGGTCTCGGGTACTGATGACGCTCACCTTTCAGCCTCCGCCAGCACGTCGGACTCGGTGTGTGCCGGCCACAGCGTGGCGGCTGTGATGGCTGCGAGTGTAGCCAGGCAGGCCAGAACGAGCGCGGCAGTGAGCTGACCGAGGCCCGCTCCTACCCATCCGGCGATGGGATAGGTGAGCAGGAAACAGGCATGTGAGAGGGAGAACTGGGCGGTGAAGACCGCCGGGCGGTTGCTGTCGGAAGAGAATTCGCGGAGCAGCCTCGCGGAGGGGGTGTTGATCAGCGAGGTCGCAGCGCCCAGGGTCGCCCAGGTGAGGATCAGCAATACCCAGCCGAGGCCAGGCGCAGGGTCGGTTGCGATGAGCACGCACAATAAGGCGATCCCGATGGGCACGACGGCGGCACCCGAGATCATCACGCGCCGATCGGTGCCGATAGTGAGCAGCCTGGGCATCGCCAGAGCAACGATCATCGATCCCGCCCCGTAGGTGGCCAGGGCGATCGCCACACCTGCCTCGGAACCGCCGAGCATGCCGCGGACGTAGACCACGGTGTTCACCACGACGACACCGGTGGCCGCGGCAACCACCAGGTTCAACGCGAGCAGACCTCTCAACTGTGGGCGCTGCAGCATCACACGGGCCCCCTTGGTGATCCGCTCCACTAGTGACTGTCGTGGCTGATCATGCAAGGAGGGGCGGGGGAGTCGGGAACTCATGACCAGGATCGCCGAAAGTGCGAATCCGACCGACGTCGCGAGAAACACCTGGTTGTAGCTGACAACGGTCAGCAGCGCCGCGGCGAGTATTGGGCTGGTTACCGACTCGAGATCGTAGGCGAGCCGCGACAGCGACAGGCCTTTGGTGTAGTCGTCCTTACGCTCGAGCACGACAGGTATCACCGCTTGAAAAGTGGGGGTGAACGTTGCCGATGCAGCTTGCAGAAGGAAGATCAGGACGTAGATGTGCCACACGTCACTGACAAAGGGCAGCAGGACGGCGATCGAACCGCGGATGAGATCAGCGCTGACCATGACTCGCTTGCGTGAGAATCGCTCGGTCAGCGCAGTGACGACCGGCGCGACGCCCACGTACGCGACCATCTTGATGGCCAGCGCGGTACCCAACACGGCCCCGGCATCACTGCCAGCGATATCGTAGGCGAGCAACCCCAGCGCGATCGTAAGCAGTCCCGTGCCGACCAGCGCAACGACCTGGGCGATGAACAATCGTCGATATGTCGGGTGACGCAACACATCCCACACAGCACATTCTCCGTTCGCAGCAGACGCGGACGCAGATCAGCGTATAGGTGCGCATGTGCGCACGCAACATGTGCGTGTGCTGGCGCAGGGTGCTCAGCGATTGCGGAGGCGCGCAATCACCAGCACGACAGCACCGCCTATGACCAGCACCGCGAATGCGCCAAGTGCGATGAGCCAGAAGGGGATACTAGAGTCACCCGAGGTGGCGACGGGTTCTGCCACGAGTTTTCCCACGCCTGTGGAGGGACGCGTGAGCTCAAATCGGTACAGCCCCTCGATGGGATGCCCATCTGCAGAAACGACGCGGAATCCGACGGTGTAGCTTCCGGCCGGTCCGAGTCCGTTCAGGGATACAGACATGGTGTTGTTCTGCACTCGTGCCGGTCCGACTCCGTAGTCCTTCTCGTCTGGACCGATGACCGCCAGTGTGAAGTACCGAGGTTGGATGTCTTGGTTAAACGTCAGCGACACCTCCGTCGGGGCGCTCTCGATGCGGGCGCCATCAGCCGGCGTGCTTGAGGAAAGCGCCGCATGTGCTTGGGCACTGGGGGCCGAGGGGAGTAGTAGTGCAGCGGAGAGGATGAGAGTTCCGATCAGTCGGACAAGCATGAGGGCACCTTTCGAGAGCACGGGTTCAAGCGTTGCGTGCACGTACCGTGCTTCGCCTCACCATGGTGGGGAGACGGGGAGGGGAGTCGTGATCGTGATCAGCGAAGATCGGCTCGTTGCGGAGGAGCGCGAGTGGGTGCACAGCCGATGTCCGCCTGCTGCGCGTGCGCCAAGGAGTCCCCGTAGCCGGCTTGGTCTGCCTCGACCTTCTGCGGCAAACCAATCGTTGCGAGCGTATGTAGTTGACGCGACAGCGCAGAAATGAACTGGTGGATGGCCGATGCACATCCGACTATTGCGTAGAACACGGCGATGCCCGTCGCGATCACTAGGGCCGCGTGAGCTGGCGAGAGAGTGTAAGTGACCGAGTAGGACTCGGCGGTCAGGAGAAATCCGCCGATTTGTCCAACGATTACTGCCGCTGCCGGACAGCGGACACCGACTCCGCCAGCCGCGCTCGCTCCGACAAGCAGGGAGATCACGCACAACCCACTGAGTTCGAGCGCACTGGGCAAATGTCCACCGAGAACTCCGTGCACCGCTGTTGCAGCCGCGGCGGTCAACGAAGTGGCGTAGCCGCAGACTGCTGCCCGCTCGAACTTCGCCTGCATTGGCTCAGCATAGGCGGCGAGCAGCGGATCGAAACACCAACCTGGGGCTGGGCTGTTCGGTAGGGAATCGACCAACCGGGTTGTGATCGCTATGCTCGCGACTATGAGGCCTCGCACCATCGACACCCGCTCGGCCGGGTCGGTGCGCCGCGCCGCGGCGTTTTTCGCCTCGGTGCTCACAATCGGAATCACCATTGGAGCCGATGTTGTCGCTGGCGCTCGGCCGCTTCACATTGTCACCCTCACGCTAGTCGTCGCGACCGTCGCAGCACTGCGTATGACCTGTTCCGGTACACATAACAGCTTCTTCTCCGTTCTTAATGCGGCAATTGCGATCCAGCCTGTGCTCCATGCCTCGCTTGAGGTTGTGCCGTCGACGTCTGGAGCGGAACAGGCGTCAACGGTTTCGGGTGTGCACATCGCACTGACCGCAGCGGTGATTGCGTTGGTCACCAGCGCGCAGACTGTGTGGATGCAGGCGGCAGCTGTGCCGTCGGCACTTTGGCTGACAGCGGCGCTGATGCGTATTCCCATCCCCGCGTCGGCGGACTGCATTTCTGTGCGGGTGAGTGACGTGCGTGTTGTTCCGATGGTCGGTCGCGCGCACATCTCCACCAGTCCGCGACGTGGCCCCCCGGCGTGGGGCGCCATGGCCACCTCTGCCTGACATCGGTCGGTCGGGACGAATGTTCGCCCATATGTTGGGCATTCTCTCTCGCAGATCCTGCCGCGTGTGACGCAGTCGTCTCGTGGGCAGCCTCAGGCATGCTCGGTTGATCCGGCCTAGCCGTGATCGATCTCATCGCAGTACTGGGTGGTTCACTGTGGCCTTTCCGTGCCCCATTGAAAGCCCAACGTTGTCCAGAATCCAGCTGCCTGCAGAAGCTGTGGCGGCGCGTCACGCACCGAACAATCCGCACTGTCTATTGGAGATCCGAAACCGTCTCGCTCAGCACAGCGTGTACGGGTTTAGCAAGGACTCCACCGACTAGTGAGGCAACCTCCGGGCGAGCGCACCGTGATGCGCTATCGCACACAGCGGACTTTCCGCCCCCCACACACATACTTTCCGGGCGCGCATGGCGTGCCATCGGTCGAGAGGTTTCAGATATGACTGGCCTGATAAGGGTGATTGGTGAGCTGCGCCGTAGGCCAGGTCCCAACACCTCGCACTGTCACAACCGAACAGTCAAAGCCATGCTCGCCGACTTCGGCGGGCTCCGCGGCTACATCACAGATCCCTACGGTCGCCGGTGCATGATCTGTCTTGCGCCGTTCGATGGCGCCGATCCCGACATGTATATCGAACTGCGCTTCACTGAACATCCTGTGCAACAGGGCGGTCATGTCCCCATCAGAACGGGCAGTTTCCTGCTCGCCGAATACAGGCAGCCAGACCCACTCATCTCCGGATCGGACTCGGGCAAGTGACATCGAGATGGCACTGATGAAGACCACCGCTGTGTCAAACTCAGTTGGCGCCATCGTGCGCCTGCTTGGCTGTTGCGTGCTGGCCGGAGTTCTCGTCGCCGGCCTGCTCTACCCCGTGGCCAGCGGAATCGGCGTCGTCTCCAACCGAGCGGCGGCCGCAGTAGGAAATGTCTCGTCAGAACTCCTCGAGGGCACCCTGCCGGAAGTCTCGACGATGACCGATGTCGACGGAAAGCCGATCGCGGTGCTGTTCGACCAGTACCGCTATCAGGTGGGCTACAACGACATCTCGCCCGACATGATCCGCGCGATCATCTCGGTCGAGGACCGACGGTTCCTCGAACACGACGGCGTCGACTGGAAGGGCACCATCCGTGCCGCTCTGAAGAACTCGTCGTCGGGCGAGGTCCAACAGGGTGCGTCGACCCTCGATCAGCAGTACATCAAGAACTACCAGCTCCTCGTGCTCGCCCGGACCGAGGCCGATCGCCAGGCCGCGGTGGAGACCACGCCCGCGCGCAAGCTCCGCGAGGTGCGGATGGCGCTGACCCTCGAACAGACGCTCATCGATCAGGCCAAGCGCGACAAGGGACTCGACGACGCCGCTGCCAAGCAGGAGGCGAAGAAGCAGATCGTCACCCGGTACCTGAACGTGGTGCCGTTCGGCAACAACGCCTACGGCATCGAGGCCGCCGCGCAGACCTACTTCGGCATCCCCGCCAAGGACCTCAGGGTCGAGCAGGCCGCGCTGCTCGCCGGCATGGTCCAGTCCAGCTCCGCGCTGAACCCGTACTCCAACCCCGAGGCCTCCCTCGCCCGCCGGAACGTCGTGCTGGAAACGATGATCGAGAACTTCCCGGAACGGCGTGACGAGCTGATCGCGGCCAAGGAGAAGCCGCTCGGCGTGCTGCCGCGTCCGCAGACCCCGACGCAGGGATGCATCGCGGCGGACAACAACGGCTTCTTCTGTGACTACGCCCTGCAGTTCCTGGCCGAGAACGGCATGTCCCGCAACTCGGTCCTGCGCGGCGGCTACATCATCCAGACCACGCTCGACCCCGAGGTCCAGCGTTCCACCGTGCGCGCGGTCAAGGCGCAGGCCAGCCCGACCGCCGACGGTGTCGCCGACGTGATGAGCACGCTGCGCCCCGGCAAGAAGTCGCACGACGTGCTGTCGATGGCGTCGAGCCGCGATTACGGCCTCGACCTCGATCGCGGCGAGACGATGCAACCCCAGCCGTTCTCCATGGTCGGTGACGGCGCCGGCTCGGTGTTCAAGATCTTCACCGTCGCCGCCGCGATGGAAAAGGGGATAGGGATCAACACCGCTCTGCCAGTACCCAATTCGGTGACGGTGCAAGGCATGGGAAGCAGCGGTGGGGCCAACGGATGTCCCGTCAACGCCTATTGCGTCAAGAACTCCGGCCGATACCCGGCCTCGTTGTCGGTGACCAACGCTCTCGCGCAGTCGCCGAACACGGCGTTTGTGAAGCTGCTCCAGCAGGTGGGCGTGAAGCCCGCGGTCGACATGGCCGTTCGGCTGGGCCTGCGTTCGTACACGATTCCCGGGTCGTCGGGTTACGGCGAGAAGAGCATGGCCCAGTACGTCAAGGACGGGAACTTCGGCTCCTTCACCCTCGG